>NZ_JADYVZ010000002.1:0-954280 GCF_020194195.1 Bradyrhizobium sp. BRP19
GCCCCATGTGGTCCCCCAACCCCATGTAGCGCGATCAGAGGGTGATGCCCGTGGAAGTGGCCGCCGATCGATGTCCCGCGATGTACGCGAAGGACGGCTAGGATTCCATTCCGGATCACTACGGACACGATGGCGCTTGCCATGTGCCCATTCGGCATCGCTCGGAGCGATCGCTTTTGCTTGAACCGCAGCACGCGCGGGCAGGATGTCCACATCTCGTCCACGCTGCGGAAGGCGCATTTCACGGGCCTGTCATTGAACTGGTCTAGCGCTGCTCCCGTCATCGCTGACGACGAAGGAGCATGCCATGTCGAAGCCGGTGCTGGGCGCCGCATTGTCCATCAAATCGATCCCCGCGCATCGTGACTGGCTTCTCGAAAAGCAGCGCGATCTGGAAATCCAGGACTTCTTCCGCGCCGATCTGCTCGATAGCGACTGGCGCGCAACCGCTAGCGAGATCAAGCAGATGCTCACCGGGCACACCGGCCGGCTCGGCATCCACGGTCCGTTCTGGGGCTTCAAGATCGACAGCCACGATCCGATGATCCGCCAGGCCGTAACTAAGCGCCTGCTGCAGGGCCTTGAGGCCGCCGAGTTCCTCGGCGCGACGCAGATGGTGATCCACTCGCCCTTCACGACCTGGGACCACAACAATCTCGATCTCTATCCCGACAACCGCGCCAATATCGTCGAGCGAGTCAAGGCGACGCTCGCCGAGGTGATTGCGCGTGCCGAGACGATCGGCTGCGAGATCGTCATCGAGAACATCGAGGACAAGGATCCACGCGACCGCGTGCGCCTCGCCAAGGCGTTGGAAAGCAGCAAGGTCCGCGTCTCGCTCGACACCGGGCACGCCAATTATGCGCACATCTCCACCGGCGCGCCGCCGGTCGACTATTACGTCGAGACCGCCGGCGACATGCTGACGCATGTGCACCTGCAGGACACCGACGGCTTTGCCGACCGGCACTGGGCGCCGGGCGAGGGCAACATTCCCTGGGTCGCCGTATTCCGCGCGCTAGGACGGCTGACGTCGAATCCGCGGCTGATCCTCGAACTCCGCAACCACGACGATGTCCGCAAGGGCGCGGCGCATCTCGCCGCGCTCGGTCTCGCCGAATAACCGCAATCACAAAGGGCAGGGTCACATCATGAGCAAGCTCACCCGTCGCACCATCCTGAAATCCGGCGGCGCCGCCGCAAGCACCTTGCTGCTGCCGCGTTTTGCCATCGCGCAAGCCGACAACCGTCCGTCGGTGACGGTCGCCGTGCAGAAGGTCACGAATGCGAACGTGCTCGACGTGCTGCGTGAGCAGTCCAATGTCGGCGAGCGCGTGTTCTTCTCCTCGATTTGGGAAGGCCTGATCTCCAAGAACTGGCGCGGCAAGCTCGAAGCTGTGCCGGGCCTTGCCACCGAATGGCGCCGCATCGACGACCAGACCGTCGAGGTGAAGCTGCGCCAGGGCGTCAAGTTCCACAATGGCGACGAGCTGACGGCGGAAGACGTCGTCTTCACCTTCAGCCGCGAACGCATGTTCGGCGAGACCGAGGCCAAAAACCGCTCCACCATCAAGGCGTTCGAGAAGATCCCGACGCCGCGCCCGGGCAAGGAGCTGCCGCCGGACGTCCCCGCGGTCGCCCGCCGCATCTGGCCGGACCTGGTGCGCGTCGATGCCGTCGACAAGTACACGGTGCGCTTCTACAACGCGACACCCGACGTCACGATCGAAGGCCGGCTGTCGCGCTACGGCTCCGACATCATGAACCGCCGCGCCTGGGAAGAGGCGGCGAGCTATCTCGACTGGGCCCGCAAGCCGGTGACGACCGGCCCCTACAGGGTCGTCGAGCTCAAGCCCGACGTCTCGCTGACGCTGGAAGCCCACGACGAATATTGGGGCGGCCGGCCGCCGCTCAAGCGCATCCGCTTCCTCGAAGTGCCTGAGGTCGCCAGCCGCATCAACGGACTGCTCTCGGGCGAATACCAGTTCGCCTGCGACATCCCGCCGGACCAGATTGCCGGCATCGAGAAGAATTCCGCCTTCGAAGTGCAGGGCGGCACGATTCAGAATCATCGCCTTACCGTGTTCGACAAGAACCACGCCGTGCTCGCCAATCCGCTGGTGCGGCGCGCCTTCACCCATGCGATCGATCGCCAGGCGATCGTCGACAGCCTGTGGGCCGGCCGCACCCGTGTGCCGAAGGGTCTGCAATGGGAATTCTACGGCGACATGTTCAACGCCGACTGGAACGTGCCGGCCTACGATCCCAAGCTTGCGCAGGATCTGCTCAAGCAGGCCAATTATAAGGGCGACCCGATCCCGTACCGCCTGCTCAACAACTACTACACCAACCAGGTCGCGACCGCGCAGATCCTGGTCGAGATGTGGAAAGCAGTCGGGCTCAACGTGCAGATCGAGACCAAGGAGAACTGGTCGCAGATCATGGAGCGCGGGCCGGCACGCGCCGTGCGCGACTGGTCGAACTCGGCCGCCTTCAACGATCCGGTGTCGTCGCTGGTCGCCCAGCACGGCCCCAACGGCCAGCAGCAGCAGATCGGCGAATGGACCAATGCCGAGCTGAACACGCTCTCCGAATTCCTGGAGACCTCGACCGACCGTGCCGCGCGCAAGAAGGCGTTCCGCCGCATGCTGGAGATCGCCGAGCGTGAAGATCCCGCCTACACGGTGCTGCACCAGAACGCGACCTTCACGGCCAAGCCGAAATCGATCAAGTGGAAGGCAGCGCCCGCCTTCGCGATGGATTTCCGCGCCGGCAATTTCGAGGTCTAAAGGTGAAGCCGCTGGTCAGCATCGAGGACTTGCGCGTCGCCTTCAACGGCGTGCCGGTCCTGCGCGGCGTCGACATTGCCTTGCAGAAGGGCGAGGCCATCGGCCTCGTCGGCGAGTCCGGCTCCGGCAAATCGGTGACGTGGCTCGCCGCGCTCGGCCTGTTGCCGCCCCATGCGCAAGTCTCTGGCTCGGTGCGGCTCGACGGGCGCCAGATTCTCGGCGCGCCGGCCGCCGAGCTCGATCAGGTCAGGGGCGGGCGCATCGCCATGATCTTCCAGGATCCGGCGAGCGCGCTCAACCCGGTGCTGACCATCCGCAGGCAGCTTTGCGAAGCGCTGGCGCTGCATCGCGATCTCCAAGATAACGTCGTGAAGGCGGAGGCGCGGCGGCTGCTCGATCTCGTCGGCATTCCCGACGCTGGCCGTCGGCTCGAGGCCTATCCGCACGAATTCTCCGGCGGCCAGGTCCAGCGCATCATGATTGCGATGGCGCTGGCCGGGAATCCCGATCTCCTCATCGCGGACGAGCCGACCACTGCGCTCGATGCCACCATCCAGGCGCAGATCCTGGAGCTGCTCTCCACGGTCCGCCGCGAGCTCGGCATGGCCATGGTGCTGATCAGCCACGACCTCGGCGTCGTCGCGGAGAATTGCGACCGCGTCGCGGTGATGTATGCCGGCCGCATCGTCGAGCAGGCGCCGAGCAACCAGCTGTTCGCCGATCCCGTGCATCCCTACGCGCAAGGATTGATCGGCGCGTTGCCGCCGCTCGATGGCCCGCGGCGGCGCCTCACCGCCATTCCGGGCACGGTGCCCGATCCCGCGCACATGCCCGGGGGGTGCGCCTTTGCGCCGCGCTGCGCGCTGGTCGCGGAAGCATGCGGCCTTGCGGCGCCGATGCTGGCGCCGATCGCGGATGACCGCAGCGTGGCCTGCGTCCGTGCCGAGACCTCGCGCCGCGCGCTGCTCGGGATTGCCGCCGAATGAGTCCGCCGCTCGTCGAGGTCTCCGCGATCTCGCGCACCTATGCGATGCGCTCCGGAATGTTCGGGAGAGCTGCGGCCGTGCATGCCGTCGACGGCGTGTCGCTGACGATTCCAAGGGGCCAGACGCTCGGTCTCGTCGGCGAATCCGGTTCGGGCAAATCCACCACGGGCCGCATCGTGCTCGGCCTCGAGCCGCCTGACAGCGGCGCGGTGCGGTTCGACGGCAAGCCGATGGCCGCGCTTGGGACAACGGCGTGGCGTGCGCAGCGCGCGCGGATGCAGATGATCTTCCAGGATCCGCTCGGTGCACTCGACCGGCGGCTGCCGGTCGCCACGCAGATCCGCGAGCCGCTCGACATTCACGGCCTCGGTACGCCGGCGGAGCGCGACGAGCGCGTCCGCGAGCTGCTGCGCGCCGTCGAGCTGACGCCGGCGCATGGCGCACGCTATCCCGGCGCGCTCTCCGGCGGGCAGCGTCAGCGCATCGTGCTGGCGCGGGCGCTGGCCACCAAGCCGGATTTCCTGGTCTGCGACGAGCCGGTCAGCGCGCTCGACGTTTCGATCCAGGCCCAGGTGGTGAACCTGCTCTGCGATCTGCAGGCGCAGCTGTCGCTGACGCTGCTCTTCATCAGCCACGATTTACGCGTCGTCAGGCAGATCAGCAACGTCGTCGCCGTGATGTATCTCGGCCGCATCGTCGAGATCGGCAGCGCGGACGATCTGTTCGCGCGGCCCGAGCATCCTTACACCCAGGCGCTGGTCTCGGCCTCGCCCGCGCCGGGCCGCCGCAGTGCGGGCCGGATCGTGCTGTCGGGCGATCCGCCGAATCCGGCCGCGCGCCCCACGGGCTGCGCCTTCCATCCGCGCTGTCCGCGCGCCATCGCGCGCTGCGCGAGCGAGGTGCCGGCGCTGTCCGCCGTCGGCGGCGACCGGCAGGTCGCCTGCCATCTCGTCACCGGCGCTGCGACACGGGACGCCGCCTGATGGGACGTTATTTCGCTATTCGGATCGGACGCGCCGCGCTCACGATCGTGCTCGTCGTGACCTTCGCCTTCATCGTGTTGCGGCTGTCAGGCGATCCCGCACTGATGATCCTGGGACCGGAGGCGCCGCCGGAGGTGCTCGCGGCATTCCGCAAGGCGTGGGGCCTCGATGATCCGATCTGGGCTCAATATTTCGATTATTTCGGCGCCATCGCCAAGGGCGAGCTCGGCCGCTCCATGCGCGACGGCCGGCCCGCGATCGAGCTGGTGCTGGAACGCATCCCGGCAACGCTGGCGCTGACCCTGCCGGCGTTCTTCTTCAAGGTGGCGCTCGGCATTCCCGCCGGCATCTACGCCGCGCTGCATCGCGGCTCGGGAATCGACCGCGCCGTGATGATGACGGCGGTCGCCGGCTTTACCGTCCCGAGCTTCGTGCTGGCGCTGCTGCTGGTGCTGATCTTCGCCGTGCAGCTTGGCTGGCTCCCTTCGGGCGGGCAGGACAGCTGGCGCCACGCCATCCTGCCGATCGCAACGCTCAGCCTCGGCGGCGCGGCGGTGCTGGCGCGCTTCACCCGCAGCGCCATGCTGGAGGTGCTGGGCCAGCCCTATATCCGAACCGCATCCGCAAAAGGCGTGCCGTGGCGCAAGGTGGTGACCTCGCATGCACTGCCGAATGCAGCGATCCCGACCGTCACCATCCTCGGCTTCATGGTGGGCACGCTGATCGCAGGCGCAGTCGTGGTCGAGAGCGTGTTCGCCTGGCCGGGAGTAGGGCGGCTTCTCGTCGTCGCGGTTGCCAACCGCGATCTCGCCGTCGTGCAATGCATCCTGCTGCTGGTTGCGATGACCATGGTGACGTCCAATCTGATCGTCGACTTCCTTTACGGCTTCCTCGACCCGCGCCTGCGCAGCAAGGGAGCCCATGCATGACCGACGCGACCCTGAAGGATAGCAAGGCGTTTTCACGCCGCTTCAGCCTGCCGGCCATTCCGGTCTCGGTCGCGCTGGCGATCACCTGGATCGTCGCGATGCTGCTGATCGCGGCCTTTGCGGAGAAGATCGCGCCTTACGGCTTCACGCAGCTCGACCTGCGCAACCGGCTTGCTGCGCCCGGCAATGCCGCGCACTGGCTTGGCACCGACGAGCTTGGCCGGGACGTGCTGTCGCGGCTGCTCGTCTCGATCCGCATCTCGCTGCTGATCGCGTTCGGCGCGACTGCAATCTCGGCCGTGGTCGGGACCACCCTCGGCTTCCTCGCCGCGCATTTTCGTGGGTTCGTCGAGCAGCTCGTGCTGATGCTGACCGACTTCCAGGCCAGCATGCCCTTCCTGATCATGGCGCTGGCCGTGCTGGCCTTCTTCGGCAACTCGTTGCCGCTCTTGGTCGGGCTGATGGGCCTGTTCGGCTGGGAGCGCTACGCCCGCATCGCGCGGGGCCTTGCCATCTCCGCCAATGCGCAGGGCTACGCCGCTGCCGTCCGCCAGCTAGGGGCGACGCCGTCGCGGATCTACCTCCGGCACATCCTGCCCAACATCGCCTCGACCTTGATCGTCTCGACCACGCTCGTGTTCCCCGAGGTGATCCTGATGGAGTCAGGCCTGTCCTTCCTCGGCCTCGGCGTGCAGCCGCCGATGACCAGCCTCGGCAACATGGTCGGCTACGGCCGGGAATATCTGACCCGGGCGCCCTGGATCATGCTGGCGCCGGCGACGACCATCGTAGTGACCACGCTGGCCGTGTCGGTGATCGGCGACTGGCTGCGCGATCGGCTCGATCCGACGCTGTAATAGGGGCTCCGACGCCCTCCGCCGTCATTCCGGGGCGCGCCGAAAGGCGCGAACCCGGAATCATTGTCCCGCGGGTGCTGCCGCCCGATGGATTCCGGGTTCGATGCTGCGCATCGCCCCGGAAGGACAGAGAGTGAGCGACGAGCCCCCGCGCCGGGAGCAGGGGAGCCCTGTCCAACCCAAGTTCCCGTTGCGCCCGCCGGGTCCGTGCGCTATCCGGCCGGAAAGGCCTGAGGTGGCTCCACATTTTCCCGCCCCGGCCGACGCAAACCCGAGGACGGAAACCGCCATGCCAGCCTATCGCTCCCGCACCACCACCCACGGCCGCAACATGGCGGGCGCCCGCGGCCTCTGGCGCGCGACGGGCATGAAGGACGCCGATTTCGGCAAGCCGATCATCGCGGTGGTCAACTCCTTCACCCAGTTCGTGCCGGGCCACGTGCATCTGAAGGACCTCGGCCAGCTCGTGGCACGCGAGATCGAGCAGGCCGGCGGCGTCGCCAAGGAATTCAACACCATCGCGGTCGACGACGGCATCGCCATGGGCCATGACGGCATGCTCTACAGCCTGCCGTCGCGCGAGTTGATCGCAGACAGCGTCGAGTACATGGCCAACGCGCATTGCGCCGACGGCCTCGTCTGCATCTCCAATTGCGACAAGATCACGCCCGGCATGCTGATGGCCGCGCTCAGGCTCAACATCCCCGCCGTGTTCGTCTCGGGCGGGCCGATGGAGGCCGGCAAGGTCAAGCTGGCCGGCAAGACCAAGGCGGTCGACCTCATCGACGCCATGGTGGCCGCGGCCGATAGCAAGGTCAGCGACGAGGACGTCAAGGTGATCGAGCGGTCGGCGTGCCCGACCTGCGGCTCCTGCTCGGGCATGTTCACCGCCAATTCGATGAACTGCCTCACCGAGGCGCTCGGCCTCGCGCTGCCCGGCAACGGCTCGGTGGTCGCAACCCATGCCGACCGCAAGCGCCTGTTCGTCGAGGCCGGCCACACCATCGTCGATCTGGTCCGCCGTTATTACGAGCAGGACGATGCCTCCGTGCTGCCGCGCAACATCGCGAATTTCAAGGCGTTCGAAAACGCGATGACGCTCGATATCGCGATGGGCGGCTCGACCAACACCGTGCTGCATCTCTTGGCTGCCGCCCATGAGGGGCAGGTCGCCTTCACCATGAAGGACATCGACCGTCTGTCGCGCCGCGTGCCCGTGCTCTGCAAGGTCGCGCCTTCCGTCGCCGACGTGCATGTCGAGGACGTGCACCGTGCCGGCGGCATCATGGGCATCCTCGGCGAGCTCGACCGCGCCGGGCTGATCGACACCTCTGTTACGACCGTGCACGCGCCGACCATGAACGAGGCGCTGGAGCGCTGGGACATCAAGCGCACCAAGAGTGAGACGGTCCGGACCTTCTATCGCGCTTCGCCCGGCGGCATCCCCACGCAAGTCGCCTTCAGCCAGGAGCGCCGCTACGACGAGCTCGACGCCGACCGCGAGAAGGGCGTCGTGCGCGATCTCGCGCACGCCTTCAGCAAGGACGGCGGTCTCGCCGTGCTCTACGGCAATCTCGCGCAGGACGGCTGCATCGTGAAGACCGCCGGCGTCGATGCCTCGATCCTGAAATTCTCCGGCCCAGCGCGCGTGTTCGAAAGCCAGGACGCGGCGGTCGAAGGCATCCTGGGCGGCAAGGTCGTCGCCGGCGAGGTCGTGGTCATCATCTATGAAGGCCCTCGCGGCGGCCCCGGCATGCAGGAGATGCTGTATCCGACCAGCTATCTGAAATCGATGGGCCTCGGCAAAGCCTGTGCGCTCGTCACCGACGGCCGCTTCTCCGGCGGCTCCTCCGGCCTGTCGATCGGCCATCTGTCGCCGGAGGCCGCCGAAGGCGGCAATATCGGTCTGGTGCGGACGGGCGACATCATCGCCATCGACATCCCGAACCGCAGCATCAGCCTCGAGGTCTCCGACGAGGAGCTCGCCAAGCGCCGCGCCGCGGAGGAGGCGAAGGGCGATGCCGCCTGGCAGGCGCAAGGCCGCAAGCGCAACGTCTCGACCGCGCTGCAGGCTTACGCCGCGCTCACCACCAGTGCCGCGCGCGGTGCGGTGCGCGAGGTCAAGCGGCGTCCGAAGTAGGCGGCATCGGCGCCACTGGCCTGGATCGGCGATCTTCGGAACGCCTCGCGGCTCCGTGCGACCACCCGGATGCGCCGTTGCAGGAAGTAGCCGGAACGGAGATCGGGAAAGAACGGCCCCCGCCTCCCTAGGGCGTGGGGCTGGTTGGGGTGGGAGCGGGAGCCGTTTGCTCAGTGGGCACCCGACGTGCGGGCTCGCCCGCCAGGCATCATCAACTTAGTGCATTGTCCACATTTTGCTATTTAATTTTTATTAATTTTGTTTTTATTTTTATTTAATCGTGCCATCCTAAGAAAAATCGTCGAAATCCATTTTTTCCGAATCCAGCCGAGGCGGTCGCCGTATCGAGGTTCGTCCGCAAAGGTTCGGATTGCCAGTAGCGGAGTTAGCCATGAGTCATTCTCCATCACTCGTGCCGCAAATCACGACAGACCGGGACGTCTATCTTGTGCTCGATGATTTCGGCCGCCGCCTGGGCCGGGCTTGGTGCGAGACGGCCGAGGAGGACGCCAATCGCGCGACCCTGCTCAGACATCTCGCCGAAGGGCAATATCTCCATCCCGCACGTATCGTGGCCTTCAATACCGCGGAGGGATGGTCGCGCGATGCCACCGCTGAAATCGCCGATGAGCTGCGCCGTCGCTTCGTCGAACTGGAGGAGACCGATCCCTCGCTGTTGGAGTTTCTGGAAAGAGCAGCGAGGCGCTGAAAGCTCGAACATGGAACGAGGATGAACTGCAAATTATGCTCGAACGAGTGCCGCGGCGATCTCCGATCGCGGACTCGCTATCATGCGCACCCCCGCGCAAACATCCCGCGCGTTAATGCGCGTGGTCAATGAGTTCTTACCGCTCCGCCGCGATCGATCGTTCGCATTAAGGATGCCTCGACGAAGTTCGGCAAGGCAAGGTTTTGCGCCGTATACTCCCGCGACCTTCGCAGATCCGTTTCGGGCAACTGGGGCACCACCGCAATGTCTCGTACTCTCGCTGTCGTTTTCTCAACGGCCGTCGCCGGCATTTCCATGACGGGCGCGGCCTCCGCCGGCTGCTACAATTGCTACACGCCGCCGCCGTGCACGACCTGCTACCAGCAACAATATGTGCCGCCGCAATACCGCACCGTCGACGAGACCGTGATGGTCTCGCCCGGCTCCGTGGTCGCGCACCGCACGCCGGCGCAGTACCGCACCGTGATGGTGCCGCAGACCGTGATGGTCGCGCCGCCCAGCGTCCAGTACGAGCGCATCCCGCCGCAATACGCCACCCGGCAGCGCGTCGAGATGGTCTCGCCGGGTTATTCCTATTACGCCCCGGTGCAGATGAACTGCGCGTCCTGCGGCTACTGAGCTAGACGCAAACAACAAAGAATTTCAGGACGGCGCTCTTCCTTTCTGTTGCGCGCGCAAAGGTGAGGGAGCCTTTGAACCGCAAGGCCCGGAACGACACGAAACGGCATGAGCTCGTTTCTGGACTCCGTCGAGCGACCGCAACTCGGGCTGGTCGCTGCTTTCGCCGTTTCACTGATGTGCGCAGTTGCGGTGGTCTGGTCGGTCGGCTCGACCGATCGCGTTACCTATCTCGGCCCGGACCACGGCCAGGAGCAGACCATCACACAGGTCCGCCTCAAGACGCTCCCACAAGGGAGTTACGTGATCGAACGGGGCGCGATCTACAAGGCAATGCAGGCAGGGTGCCGCTACGACTTGAACTACAGCCCTCAATTCGGGCGCAACGTCAGCGACCGGCAGAGGACCAAGTACATCCGGAGTGCCGTCCTGGTTGATTGCCCGAAGAGCTAGACAGGTTGTGCAGGAAAAGGAACGCGCCGCGCTCCGGCCGGCAAAGGTTTGAGCACTTGCGCCAACTTGGCGTTGCCTTGCGCGGTCGACTACGTTAAGCGACACCCATTCCCGGGACTGGAAGGGTGGCCGAGTGGTTTAAGGCACCGGTCTTGAAAACCGGCGTGCCCGCAAGGGTACCGTGGGTTCGAATCCCACCCCTTCCGCCAGAAATCCACATAAGAGTTTGAAATTGCTGTATTTATTGTCATGCAACTAAGCCTGACTACTAACCTACCCACAACCTGATCTTCGTGCTCGCTTGGGGTGAGTCAAATTGTCCCAGCGACCTTAGACGCATGCTGCATCCATCGTTCGCGCCCGAATTGGAGCGCGAGGGGGCGGGCGCAAGTGCACGACAATGCGGACTGGATCACGATGGTGGGCATCGGACTGTTTGCTGTTGGGGCTTGCGTGAAATGGTATCGAGCTCGTCGGCGAACCGGCCGGTAGCGGTCGCCGCCTTCGATTTCCCACACCCACGACGCGCAGTGGCTCGCGCGCGTTCCGAGCCACCAGTAATCGATAATTTGACTCTCGCCTGCGCCGCGCTTCGATAGCGGCATGCCCAGCCCCGCTCGACGCCACACGCCAACTCACGCCGACGGCCGCCCGCTCAAGATCACGTTCCGCGAGATGCGCGAGATGGGCTTGCGCGGGGTCCTAGTTTACTGCCATTGCGGCCACAACGTAGCTCTGAACGCCGATCGCTGGTCGGATGATGCCCGGCTCTCGGACCTGGAGCCGCGGCTCGTGTGCCAGGGGTGCGGTGGACGCGGCGGCGAGGTTAGGCCAGACTTCCAGCGCGGCAACCTACGGCTGGCCATCAGGGGACACCAAAGCACGCAATGACCAAGGGCTGGGGGCGGCCTTTCGAGGATGCAATCGAGGTCGGCGGCCGCAAGCTCGTGACCTTGCTCGATGCGGGCGAGTACATCATGGGGTTGCCGAAGAAAGAGCACGCAGCGCCCGAATGGCAGGCCGCAATGGAAGCCCTGATCCTGGTCGCGGAGGGCGGCGGCCCGACAATGTTCGCCCGGATCGGGGTCATGCGGGCACTGAACCGGCGCTACGTCCCGCCGTTGAACCCGAAGGGCAAAGAGCCGCACTGGAGCCGGCGCAAGCTGAAGAAGGATCAATGAACCGGCGGGCCCCGCGCGAAGCACAAGCTGCGCGCTTCCGGAGTCGCGCGCAACAAGGGCTGTGGAGAACTAGGCAGTCTGGACGGATCGCCTGGCCGCTTTGGCCAAATTCAGGTTTGCGATGAGCAGCGTCCTAACGAGCTTCACCGCATTGCCTTCGACAAGGTCCTTGTTCCTGTCACCCAGATCGTCAGCAAATCGAAGAAGCGCCACTACGCCGGCGAGCGTCGTCGGTTCAATTTCGAAAAGATCGTCGGCAGCCTGCCAGAAGGCGCTGGCTGCCTCGTCCGTGTATTCGTCTGGATCTTGGCCGACCTCGGCCTGGACGAACGCATTGCGGTCCTCCAAAGAACTCGCATCGTCGAGGCCGTGCTTTGCTGCCTTGCGATAAGCTGCCGTCACCCGCGCATATCGAGCATCGCTTTGCGCCTGCTTCAAAACGCAGTCGTCGATCGCTGCAAAGATCGGATCGGCCCCTCTTGTTGCGCTCGGCAACGGCGGCGTCCATGGCTCGAGCTTCGACATGCCGCGCACGGCGTCGTCGAGGGTCGCCGCGAGCGCGCAAAAGTCCCTTCCGTTCCAGTGGCTCTCGTTGGCATGCATGTCATCGGCTTCCTCGCGCACCCAATTTGTGAGTGCAGCCAGGCCGGCTGGGGTCTTCGGGCGGGTGCGCATTACGGCACGAAAGGCAGTGCTATGCTGGTCCAACACTTCGTCCATTTCAGAGGCAGTTTTCTGCGAAGGATAGAGGTCGCCCACCGCGTCCAGGGCCACTTCGGCGCGCCGCCAAGCGTCCAGAGCTGCAAAGATCGGATCAACTTCGGACGAACCAGCGGCGATCGAGGGAGATGCGACCGGCAGGGCAGTGGCAGTGAGGGCGGTGGAAACAAGCATATTCATGATAGCTCTCCGAGTTGTCGAGATCGGCTCTTTGCTGGCCGGCGCGCTCTGATCACATGCGGAGAAGATCGGCGGGGAATTTCCGTGCGTTAAGGTTGTCATGGCTGGCTCTGGATTAGGGCTTGTCACGGCCCGCGCAGCGGGGCAGCCGCTGCAGCCGGGGGGTGACAACTCGCCAGAGCGACGAGCCGAGCGCTTTTAAGGGTTGCCCCTCTGGACAGCACGCCCGACCCCGGCCATAAAGGCAGGGTTCGGAGCCGCACCGCCAAGTGCGTCCGTTCATGCGGCAAAGCCGCATGCTTCAGCCGTCATCACCGACGCCAATCGGTGTCATCCTGACCAAGGATGTGCGGCTATAGCTCTGGTCCGGGTTGTCACGCCCACGGACATCATGCTGCTGATTTGCTCAATTTTCAATTAGCGACGTTCTCCCCACTGGGGGAAATTCGCTCGCATTTGCCCAAGGTCAGCCGCCTGGGCGCTTCCGAAATTGGAGCACGCGGCCTCCGCCCGGCCGGCGCGGCCGCGGCTCCCTGCGGGCCGGCGGGGGCGGATCATCCTCGAAAGGCGTCCACTCGACCTCGGTCATCCCATAGGCGATGTACCACCAGCGCTCGGTGAGCGAGGCGCCAGCCCATGGGAATTCCTCCGGCTCGGACTCCATGTCATCGGGATCGCCGGTCTTCAGCGGGACCGGCTTGGCCGGGCTCTCCCACATGATACCGCCGGCCGGCAGTTCGACGTATTCACATCCGGGTGCGTCGGTGCATTCGTCCACCACGAACGCAAGGTCGTCCTCATCATCGGCGACGAAGATACCCACCAAGTCACGGCTTTCGATGATGCGAACGAGGTAAGCGGGCAAGGACGGAATTCCAGATTGAGGCCAGGACGTCCCCTCCGTACCACGCCGCTGTGGGGAAATGCGAGTGGGCGCTATCTCTGATTGCAGAATCGCCCTTAACCTCCGGCCGAACCCGGCGGCAACTCCTCGCGCCGCCGGTTCGAGGGGGAGCGATGGGACCTTACCAGTCTGAAATCCGCGACAGCCAAGTTCGAGAGCTGCTGCAGAAGGTCAAAGCGAACAACTACGGCTCGTACCTGCGTCGCATGAGGCTCCTGAAGGTCCGTGCGTTCCAGAATGAAAACGTTGAGTTCGACTTCCCTGTCACCGCTCTCATTGGAACGAACGGCGGGGGCAAATCGACGATTCTTGGTGCAGCGGCGATTGCTCACAAATCCATTCGGCCGGCTCTCTTCTTCCCTAAAAGTTTCATCGGGGACGAAACCATGAGCGAATGGGGGATCGGATACGAGATCGTTCAAAAGGCGAAGAGTCCCTCTCAGCTCATTCAGCGGAGCGCCAGGTTCAGGCGAAGCAAGTGGGTCCGCGACGATCTAATCGAAAGGCCAGTCCTTTATTTTGGCATTCAGCGAACCGTCCCTGCCGGTGAACGACGCGAGTTTAAAAAGTTTGCGACGGTCAACTACCCGTTCTCAGGCAAGCCCACAGAGCTTTTAGCAGACGTCCAAGGGCAAGTTGCGAAAGTTCTTGGAAAAGACGTTTCCAAATTCCAGCATGCTGCAATCTCTCAGTCCCAGAGCTTCTATGTCGGCGGCGATGGAAAGATCACTTATTCCGAATTTCACTTCGGAGCGGGAGAATCGTCGGTGATCCGAATGGTCAGCGAGATTGAAGCCGCGCCCGAAAACGCTCTGATCCTCATCGAGGAAATCGAGAATGGCCTGAGGTACACGCCCAGAGTGCTAGCCACTGTGTTCGGCGTGCATCAGGCCAACTTGGCAGAGCTTACGGACGCTCTGCATGGCGTCCTGATGATCGATCGTGGTGTTGAGCTTCATGCTATGACAGCCCCTGATATGTTGAGGCAACTGCACCTGAAGATATCAATGGCCCTCGGATAGATGGCGCAAGTCTGAGCTGGATGCCGGTGCGATCTCACTGTACCGTTCCGGCATCGGTAGACGCGCCCGTCAGCCATCCACTCCGCGGGCATCAGCCCCGATATTCAGCCGCCAGCAGCATGTGCTGTTCGTTACCGAAAACCGAGACGTTGACGTTAGATCCGGTCGTCGTCTCCAGCGCCGTTATGGTATTGATCCCAATTCCCGGCGCGGAAATGAAGCGTGCCCCCTGCAAGGGCTGGCTCAGCGTGATGGTGCTCCCGCTCGTAACGTTATTGAACGAGAAGTTGGCGGTCTTGCCCGAAAAAGACGACGTACTGTTGAATCCGATGCCAACCTGAATTGCCATTGTCGTCGAGCCTGTCACCGCCGCCTGCGCTGCCGACGAGTACTGCAAGTCCAGCGTTTCTTCCGGCAGACCGGCGAACGTGGTGAGGCTGTTTCCCGAATTGTTATTGACGGTGTGCGCGTTCGATGCATTCGCCGGTATCCACGAGGTGGTCGCGTCTCCGGCCTTTAAGAAGATCCGCCGCTTATTGTAGGCATTCCACACGCCCCACTTGCGGGACGCTCCATAAGTAACGTGACACGACACCTGACCGGCGGTCCCGTCGATATAGAGTGACCCGACATAGATCCCGTTCTTGGCTGCGACGGTGTAGGTCGTCGAGCCGTTGCGCGCTGTCATCGACACCTTGTTGACCGGCAGGCCCTTCAGGAGATCGAGTTCGGTCGTTCCAGCACCCGTGCCGCGAGCCCCAGCCCCCGCAGTGACCGTATTCCACACCGGCCCCGTGCCGATGCGGATCGTTCCGGCGTCATCGAAGGCAAAAACGTCGTAGATGCCGTTCGCGACGTGGTTAGAGACGAGCGTGAGCGTGAGTTCTGAGAATTCGCGGACCGCAAACGTGGTGCCGTTCGGGATCGGGAGAAGATTGCCGCCGTCAGGCCGATAATAGACCGCAGTTTTCGCTGACTGATCTGATGCCGGCACCGGTGACGTTGGCTGCGCGGCCACCGAAAGCAGCGTGAGATAGCCTTGCGGCTTCACCAGCGTGCGCTGGAAATTTTGACCCTCCGTGGACCAGTTTGATCCGTCAGTCCTTACCCGAAATCCGCAACCTGGAGGAACGGTGACGTTTGCGTCGCCATCCACGGTTTGCGACCCGCTGCCGTCGAAGGTGATGTCTCCATCTGAGTCATTCAGCAGAGCGAAGACGAAGGGCGCGTCGACATCCGTTGCATCCGGCGACGTGATGGTGATGCCTGCACTCGTCGCGCGGACGAGTTTGCCCTGGTCGGTCGCGAGCACCGTGTAGCTGATCGATGTCGAGGTGACCCCGCCGTCGATCTTCCCGAACGCGGCAATCAGAGCCGTGTCCATGTCGTCGGTGCGCGTCTTGACCGGGTCGGTGATCTTCGTCTTGATCGTCGACCATTTGACGCGGTTGGCCTCGGTCTGCGTGCCGTCGTCCGGCGGCGGGTTCGAGTTGTAGCCGGTGATGGATACGCCCGGATATTGTTCGGCCATGCTCAAACACTCCTGTTCTGAAACATTGCCGCGGGATCTTGTGAGAGAACGATCCGCAGCGTCTCCGCCTGCTCGAGCAGGCGGGCCGCCTGCAGCGTCGTTGCCAGACTACGGCCGGTGACGCGGTCGACATGCACACCGAACTGATCGCAAGGACCGCCGGGTGAAGTTGCGACCGACTCCAGATAATCGGAGAGCGTCATGGAGCTCGCTGCTAAATGCGCCTCCATCTCGGCTGTGCCGGCTTCGCCCCAGACGGAGACGCACGCGGCGCGGATGTGTTCGTGCTCGGTCATTACCGCCCCATCAATCTATCGGCCTCAGCCTGGAAGTCGGCGTCGCTCATGCGCTCGACGCGCCGCGCATAGGCGGCGCTCGTCTCGGCCGGCGGCAGCTTGCTCGAAGCACCGCGCACGGCTGCCGACACGAGGGCGCGATCTTCCGTCGCCTGAGGGTCCGGCATGCGGGACACCTCCTTGCTCATTTTCTTGAAGGCAGCCTTGATGGTGCGCACTGCGTAAGCCTGATGCTCCTTGGAATCCCGCCGGTGCTGCCATGCTTCGGCAAGCCGGGGATCAAGTTGGCTCTCAGCCAACAGCCAGCGCGTTACGAACTGCTTTGGATCTCCGATGTGCGCAGCGCCCTCAAGGAACTGCGCGGCTTCGTCAACAACCTCAGCGAAGTCTTCACGCTCCTGTCGTTGCAGCTGTTCTTGATGAAGCCGCTCCGCCGTCGCGATCTGATGCTGCAAGACGTTCTCTAGCACGGCGCGGTGCTGGATCTGCCGCAACTCCATGCCGAACAATTCGTCTTCGGAATAGGCGCGCGGCGCGGCGGCCCGCGACGGCTCTTGCGGCGCTGGTTCGGTCGGCGCGGCCTTCTCCGACGGGCGCGAGCGATCGAATTCCCCCAACAACGAGTCGATGTCCGGATCCCCGGCTGTCGAGGGCGTCGTCGCGGGCGCTGCTGTCGGGTCGGCGGGTCCGGTCGCGATGTCGGGCGGCTCGGTTGCGAATTCGTCGCTCATCGATTGAGCTCCGCGGTGAGCTGGGCAAACTCATGGTCCGTCATGTTCGAGACCTTCTGGCGAAATTCGGCGTTGTCGCCGCGCGCAGCCCTGGCGGACGCGTAGTCGCGGCCGACCTGCTGAAGTTGCTCGTCGGAGAGCGCATCGAGGCGCTTCCGGAAGTCAGATTTGTCGGTGCTCATGTGGTCCTCCTCAGTTGTCCAAACAAACGTGGCGTAGCGTCGGCCACCAATCGCGAAGCAGCTCGCGCTGCTGAAGCGCTGTGAGTTCGGCGCGGGCCTCGAGCGCATTCAGGCAGCGTCGCCGGAACGACTCGTCGCCGGCGCGCTTACTGATCAACCCATCGATTTGCGAGCCGAGCTCTAGGAGCTCGTCGCTCAGCGCGAGGTGCTGCCGGATCAGCTCAACCGCGTCATCATCCCGATCCGGCGCGACTGCCAGCGCGCGCAGGAACTGCGGGTCCGTCCTGAGCGGCGCCTCGGTTGCCGGATAGTCTTCAACGAAAAACACGTCGTGCTCCCTTCGAATTCAAACCTTCATGGAGACAAGCGCCGGCCGCACGATCTGCGGCGACTCGGCTGCCATCGGCGTCGCGGCCCTATGGCCGATCAGCTCCGCAGCCTGCCGGGCCACGGTCTGCGCAATTGTCTTCGGCGTCTTGCCGACGTGAGAGCGAGGCGGAAGCGCCTCGATGACTTCCGCGACATGCGCCGCGTAGCGGTCCAGCAGCTGCTGCTTGCCCATCTCTGGCGTGATGCCGGGGACCGCCAGCCGCGTAAGCTCGGCCTGCAACGGCAACAGCCGCAAATCCTCCGCGATTGTGCCGTCGGGCAGGACCAGGTTGCGGCGCTCGATTTTTCGGGTTGCGAAGTTCACTTGCCGTCCTCGCTGTCGTCGTCGCCACCGGTATCCGTCTTGTCCTCGTTGTCGAAGAACCAGAGCAAGATCGCGCCTTCGGCAATGCCTTGCAGATGCCCGGCGTAGAGCGCTTCGTTCGCCGCTTTCGTGTTGCTGACCGATGCGCCGGCCACGTCCAGTTTTTTCAGCGCTCGCGCAAATTCAGCGTTGCTGAGATCGGCGACCTTCCGGCCGTCGGGCAGCACGTCGGCGTTGAGCTGCGCCTGCTTCTGCTTGTTCGGCAGACTCTCCGCCAGGCGATCGAACACTTCGCTATCGGTGCTCATCGCGCGGCCTCTGCGAGCCAGGCGTTGACAGCAGCTGCCGCGGCTTCGGTGCGCAGCCGCTCGAGATGCCGCGCATATGCGGCCGCGTTGGCCTCGCGGCCGAACTCATGGCTCGCGCCGGGGATCTTCAGCGCGACCAGCCGCGACGTGAACACGTCCGGCGGGACGTCGCCGAGCGGGCAGCCGTCGGGCCAGGGGAGGGCGTCGTACTGCGTCTTGGCATGCGAGGGCTCAACGCGCGCGATGCTGCCGCCAGGTTCTTTGGTCATGCTGCGACCTCTTCGCTTTCGGCCGGGCGCGCCAGCGCCGCCTTCGATGAAAAATCGATCTTGTGAATGCGCGCGAGCTCGTCGGCCAGCTGCGCACATAGCGGGCTAAGCTTCGCAATCTCGGCGAGCGTGTTGCGCGGGTCGGGATCGACATACGCGGCAGCCTGCACGGCGCGGTCGGCGTCCTCCATGCGGTTGAGCGCGTCGATCGCCTGTTGCTGCACGCGCGGATCCCGGCTCTTTGCCAGCTTGCCGAGCAGGCGACGGCGTTCCTCGCGGTTCGGCGCCGACGGGTCCGTGATCGACAGCTCCGCCTTGCGGCGCTCCGCCAGGGCGAGCAGGGTGATGACCGAGCGGGTTTTCTTCGCGCGGTGACCGCTGCCCTTGATGACGTCGCGCGTTCCCGTGTAGCCGGCCTGCGCCGCTGCCTCGACGTCGCTGCAGCCGCGGTCCTTGCAGACTGCAAACCGCAGATGCAGCTCGCTCGCGCGCGCCTCCCGCGCAAGGCCGCGCCATTCATCTTCGGACAGCTCGCCCCAATCAAATTCGACTTCGTCGGTCATCGGTCCCGCAAATCAGTTGCTGACTTGTGAGCCGACGTTGACGCACGAGATGCTTCGAAGCACGGACCCCCCATCGCTTCGAAGGCCTGCGCACCTCGTCGCGATCAGGCGGACCCGGCGCGGACATCTCACGGTCGCGGTCGGGCGACAAAACGTGTCCTCGACGTCTCCGCAGCGTCGGCAGACATCGGAGGGCCCGCGAGAGGTTGGGGCGGACTTGGGGACTGGGCTGGACCTCAGAAGGGGGCTAGGGCCCGAACCCGCGGCGGGCTGGGGGTGGGGCAGGGCCTCGCGGCCGAAATGCTGGCAAATCAACGGCTTGCCGCGGCGAGGGAGGGCAAATTTTGTAGGTAGGCTTGTGCATCGGATCAGCCCAGATCGAAAGATGCTGTGATCACAAGCGGTTGCCACGTTCCTCGACGGACGGACCATCCTCCGAACCCTGCTCGAAGCCGGTCCTGCCAGGTCGGCACACACGGCCGGCGCCACTCACACACAGCCGCGGGCCAGCCTTCTTCCCACCAGACATCAGCCGTTCCAGACGTGCTGCTGATGGGTTTTCTCGGTGAGAGCGTTTCGATCCTGCGGAGCTTTCGGCGTAGCAGGGTCGGAATGCGAGCGGCACCAGCGGTGCCCGGAGCTGCGCGCGCGAGGCGCTTCCAACGCTTGGGGGTTATAGGGGGTTGGAAGAAGGGCGTTGGCATAGGCGTTGGTATGCGTTGGCAGGGATGTTGGCAGAGGCGTTGGCATAGGTGTTGGAAGGTGCGGCGGAGCGTTGGTAGGGGCGTTGGTATCCGGACTTTTACGGCTCAAGGCGAGGCGCGTTCGATGTGCTGGCGTCGCTTCGAGGGCGGACCGGTCTCCACGTTCTTGATCTCGCCGCGGGTGAACAGCCGCTCCATGGCGGCGCGCAGCGCGCCTGACGAGATGCCGGCGGCCTCGGGGTCGAGGGCGAATTCCGACGGCGCGCTGCCTGTTGCGGTATTGCCGTGCACCGGGCGGCCCTGAGCGTTGCGGCGGTCGAGCAGGCGCAAGAACAGCTCCTCGATGTCGCGCTCGGCTGCGGCCCTGTGATAGCTCGCTGTCGCATCGCTGAGCGTCGAGAACGTGAGGCCATTCCACCGCAACTTGACCTTTTCCCCGACGCGGCCGCGGTTCGACTTCTTGACCTCGAGTTCGCGGACGTCTGGGTCTTCCCTATCCGGATCGGAGAGGTGAAGCATGGAGCGAACGCTGTTGCGCCAATCCACAGAATTCGCGGTGCCGCTGCCGTCCGACATGCCGCGCACGCTGGGATGGTCGAGCAGCACCATGGCGGCGTCACGGTCCATCGCCAGCTTGCGGAGCATGGCCAGGAACTGCCGGACCTGCCGGCGCACGATCGCGTCACCGTCGAACACGGCGGCGATGGAATCGATCACTACCAGCACCGGGCGGCATTCCTCCATCCAGCGCTCGAGCTGTTGCAGGAGAGCGGTCTTCTCAACCCTGCCGGTTCGCGGGTTACCCGTGCCAAGCCATGTCGCCTCCAGGTCAGGGAAATGCAGATGCAACCCCTCGATCGCATAGGGATCAAGGGCGCGATGCTTGGAGATCCGCTCTACGCGGTCACGGACGTTTGCCTCGGGCTCCTCGCATGACAGGAACAGCACCGGGCCGCTCAAGTCGAGAGGCTTCCCCAGCCAGTCGCCCAATCCTGCGGCGACTGCGACCGCAAGCGCCACGGCCGTTTCGGTCTTTCCGCTGCCGCCATTCCCGCAATACAGGGTCAGGTCGCCTAACGGGATACGATCGGGCACGACCCAGCGCTGCGCCTCGGGCGGCACGTCCCGCCAGGCCGCGGGCGTCGTGGTCTGCAACGGCGGGAGGGGCGCCGACGGCGTGACGAGATGCAGCCGCGTCGCATCGGCGATCGGCTCCCGGCGCTCATCGTCGAACTCCTCCGGAATTCGGTCATAGGCTGGCGGCTCCGGCCGGTCCACGCCGATACCGTTGAGCGCAAATGCATCGGCAACGTCACTGGGCTGCATGTCTGTCTTTCCAAATTTTGTGCAGGTACGCAGCGTCACGCGGATGATCGTTGAGCCAGGCCGTCAGCCGGGCGGGTGTTTCGTTGCGGACCACGTAGAAAAACGCGTCTACAGTCGCTTGCGGTGTCCGGTAGGGCCGCTCCTTGACAGGCTCGGCAGCTGGCGCCAGCGGCGGCGCCTCGCCGGTCCAGCGCCACCGGTCGCGCGGGTCGGCCAGCTCGAAATCCCGCACGAGCCGCGCCGCATAGTCCGACGGCAGCGCGGGCGCCGGCGTGAAGGCCTCCGCCATCGCGGCTTGAACCGTGTCCTGGCCGAGCTCGACGACCGTGCCCCAGAGTTCGGCGTGCCTTTGCACGCAATCGACTGCGTCGGCTTTTTGGAGGATGCCATCGTGCCACCAACCGGCGTAGTCGCGGCACATGTCCTCAAGGACGCGCTCGCGCGTCGCGTCCTTGCCGCGCTGTGGAGCGGCGTGCTTCATGGGCTGGGTGGAGGGATAGGATTTGCCGTCGCGACCGACGCGCTGAGCAGGTGGCTCATGATGAGCCACCTCTTCACGAGCGCGTTGCACTGTCGCACGCGCTACGCCGATTTCTTCGGCGATCGCGCGGTCAGATTTCCCGGGGTTGGCCCTGATCGCCTCGGCATCGAGAAGGAGGGGCGCGTTCATGAGCCGCCCCCATCGTCGAGCAGCCCAAGCTCGCGCGCCTTGTCCACGGCTTTCGCAAGCGCGCTGGCCAACTCCGGTAACTTATGGACACCCATGGCAACGCCCTTTGGCGTCGGCCGATCGATGCCGTCGGTGCCCGTGAGGTAGATCCTCACGTTGATCAGCGGATGGCCTTCGTACTCGCTCAGCGAAACGCGGACGGATTCGCTGCGGCGCCTGTTCTTCCAGAACTTCGCGATCTCGACCGGCTCGGCGAGTGGCGAGGGATTGCGCACGACTTCAGGCATCGGCGGACTCCCCGTGCAGAAGGGGGGCGATCGTCAACGCCATTGCGAACGTGATAGGGCACCGCCGCGCCAGGCGCGCGGCTTGAATTTCACGAAGGTCGGCAATATGGTCCAGAACGTTCGACGCGCCCGCGAGAACAGCTTCTGGATTGCCCCGCCCGCCAGCGGGGCTTTCCTTTTTCAGCTGCATGCTAGGCCGCTTCGGGCACCCCGGCAGCCTTCATGCGCTCGGCCTGCCACGCGGCAACATCCTTCTCACGCCAACCGACGGTATTGCCAGAAAGCGGGATCTGCTTCGGAAACGTGCCCTTCTTGATCATCCGGTAAATCGTCACATACGACAGACCGGTTGCTTCCAGCACGGCGGGCAGCCGCATGAACTTTTCGGTCATCCCATCTCTCCTGAAATGCCGCGAAAGGCCGCGACATGGGATGACAAACTGAGCGTCTAAATGCTTCGAAGCACGGGGTAGGGGTTACTTCGGATGCCGTCGCAATCGGGATAGCGCGGGATCGAGGCTCGTCGGCAATGTCGGTCTCTTGCGATCGGTGGCTGGTGTCGGCGCCGTGGCAGCGGACCGAGCAGTCGGCTTTGCGCGCGGCGCCACCGTCTTCGACCGATCGAGCTCGAGCCATCCCACGGCCTTCAACTGGCCCTTCATCGTCGAAAGTGTGCGATCAGAGATGTAGTAGCCAGGCATCCCCAAATCGTCTCGTGCTCGGCGGCAAATCTCCGATGCGAATTTATAGAGGGGAATGTGGCGCGGCCGGTCTGCAATGATCTCTGCCGCAAGGTCGATCGCAAGCGCCTTCTCGATCGCTTTCTTTTCGGTGAAGCGAGCGGTGGCCGCCATTGCTCCCTCAACGTCGGTCAGCGCAGCAACGGTGCGAACCAGAGAGGCAGGAATAGGCCAAGCATTCAGCTGGTACACGTTGAGTAAGTCGACAGTGTAGGACGGCAGGAAATGACGGTCCTCGTGTCGGCGCGCCTCATCGATCGCTGCAAGGGTGCTCTCCAAAACGCCCGCAAGACGGTCTGCCTCCTCTTTGCTGGGCCTGATCACAGCAATGGCTGCAAAATTGCGCGGCAAGCCATACTTGGCCATCCGCTCGGCGCGTGTTGCATTGAAGCCAGCTTCTTTCTTCCAGGTGACGTCGTCGATCGGCCCCACTGATTGCGCGCTTGCGGTCATTGCTCCGCCCTCCGCATGGAAATGACGTTGCCGGCAATCTTGCCGGCGCAATAATCGCTCCAAAGCGCCATGAGCTTGCGACGTTTCTCAAGAGCGTTCTTCCGGCGATAAGCGCGCTTAGTCTTGTCCCCGACAATGTGGTGGGTTGAAAACTCGCGCGTCTCCTCGTCGAACTCTGTTTCGTCACCAGCCCAATCGGTAAAGGTCGACCTGAAACCGTGCGTGACTATATCTCGTCCGTTGCTCGGATCTTTCCAACGATCGTGGCCGGCTTTTTCGCGCTTTTCGTTCATGCCGCGGATCAGCTGCAGCATAGCCATATTCGACAGCGGTTCGCCCTCTTTTGCGCCCGGGAAGATGTGCTCGTTGTCGTCGAAGCGCGGCAAGTCCTTCAGGATCTCGACGGCACGATCGCACAGTGGGACCTTGTGCTCATGACCGTTCTTCATCCGCTCGCCTGGGATCGTCCAAATGCGACCGTTGATCTCGCTCCACTTGCTCGCAATCGTTTGCTCGGTGCGGCCTGCCGTAAGTATTGCGAACTCAAGAGAGCGGGCTGAGATTGAGCTCATCTCGCGCAAGGCGGCCATGAATTCCGGAATCTGCTCATACGGCAGAGCAGGGTGGTGGGAAGCCTTGGCGACGTGCTTCCGAGCAGCAAGCTTCGATTTCAGGATCCGCCAACGCGACGGATTGCCGCCGGTTCGATATTGCGGCGTCGCATAGTCCAAAATCATCTCGATGCGGCTACGGACGCGATTGGCCGTCTCGTTCTTCGTCTCCCAGATCGGCCGGACGACCTGGAGCACGTGTTCGATCTCGACGTCGGCAACGCTAAGGCTGCCGATCTTCGGGTACACGTAAGCCTCGAGGGTCGAGGCCCACTGTGCCGCGTGCTTTGCGTTCTTCCATCCCGCCTTTTTGTTGGCGATGTATTCTTCCGCGCACGCCCGGAAAGTCTTTTGCTTTGCGGCCGCAGCCTTCGCTTCGGCGCGCTGGCGCTGGCGCTCCTCGACGGGATCGATGCCGGTTTTGACCAGCTTGCGGGCATCATCGCGGCGCGCGCGAGCCTCAGCCAGGTTGAACAACGGATATTGGCCGAGCCCCATGTGGCGCGCGCGGCCGTTCAGCATGAAGCGGTAGACCCACGACTTCGAGACGTTGTCGCCGATCTTCGAGACCTGAAGCCAGAGCCCGTCACCGTCGCCATACCGGCCCGGGAGCGTCTTGTTCTTCACCTCGGTCGCAGAAAGCTTGTTGATAATCCCCACGTGGCCTCTCCACAAACCTGCCTACAAATCGCAGTGAAAAGGTATGACATGGCGTGACAGGGGCTGAAAGGCACAAACCCTGGATTTCCAAGCGTTTCTGAGGCTTCATGACATGGGGTGAAATGCCCTGAAAGGCCCAATCGGCGGACACCCCTTCCGCCAGAAATCGCCATAAGTTCCCCTCGTGGGCTGGCACGCTCCTTGCCAATTGGACGTGCCCGACCATGGAGGCGTGCACCGATGGCACAGCGAGTTCGTATCTTAAAGCAATCCAAGTCCGGTTTGACACATATTGCCCGCGAGCTGGTGAGATTGCTGGACGCGATCGAGGAGCTCGAGGAGCTGAGAGAAAGGGTCCGGCTCGCCGAAGCCGCTCGCGTGTTGCACTAGCCTGCGCTGGAAAGACTGGGGCGCCTCGGCGCGTCACTCCCAAGGTCTGGATTGGCGGCGCCCCGGTGCCGCTCGGGTCATTTGGCCGAGACCCATTCCTAACACCGCAGCCCGACGGATCTGTTCAATCTTCCTCGCTCAAGTCCGGCCCGCGATGTTGGAGAGACGGATTGCGGCGGTGCCGTAGACCCATGTTGCGTTTGGATCTCCAGTCTTCAAGAGGAGGATCGGGACTGGTTGAAATGCAGTGGAAGGAAGCGTTGCGTGCTAGAGCCACGGACACGCGAAACTGCGCAGGAACGCTACTGACTTAGAGAGATTAGCCCGCACCAGGCTTCACAGCGGGCAAGGCATGTTCTTCTTTTTCTCGAACCGGCTGGGATGTCTCGGCTCGCTGCTGATCTCCGGCCTGGTCACGGTGGCGCTGCTCTTCCTGTTTGGACTCATTCGGTTCTGATCATCAGCGCCTGGGATCCGACCTTCATCCTCTTGCGTGCTCCCTCAGGAACTTGGCCTCGGCTCGCCTGTTGTTCGCAGTCTCGAGCACACGGAGAGCAGTCTTGGAAAGCACCATCATTGGAGAATTCGACACGCGCCGCGGAGCCGAGCTTGCGGTTGAGCATGTCGTGCAGGAATGCGGCGTGCCGCGAGGCGACGTCTTCGTCCAGCCCGCCGGCGCCGCGAACACCGTGGGAACACGCGCGGCAGGTCCTGACGTCAAGACAGCGCCCACACCGGAGGGACGGCAGAAGCTGGAAGGCCTGATCGAGGTTTCCGTCGATTTTCACGGCGACGCCCCTGAGAAAATTGTCGATGTGTTGAGGAGCGCCGGCGCGAAGTTTGTCCGCACCAAATGACGACTTGTGCGACGGGCCCAGAGGGCCGGACATTCGGCATTCGCATCGAACCGCAGCCGTTGACCGCGTGGAACCCCTTGAGCCTCCAGCGCGTTTAGACGCAAACGCGAATTGCGAGGTCCACCTGCTTCAGAGCGCATCGACACTCACTCCCGGCGACACCGTCTGGCGACGGTGCAGGGCGCGGCGCGTGGCGGTACTGAATGATGCCGCTGCCTATTTCGCCGCCCTGCGGGAGGCACTGCTGGAGGCGCAGGATCTCGTCTACATCGTCGGATGGGACATCCATAGCAGGACGCGTCTGGTCGGAGATTCCGGACGTGCCGATGATGGCCTGCCTGAGGAGCTTGGTCCGTTCCTGCGCGCCCTAGTGCAGCGCCGGCCCGCCTTGCGCATCAACATTCTCGTCTGGGACTTCGTCTCGTTTTACGCTTCCGAGAGGGAGTGGAATTCCGCGGCGAAATTCACTGCCGATACCGATGGCCGTGTCCGGTTTCATCTGGACGCCACGCTTCCGTTCGGTTCGGCGCAACACCAGAAGATCGTCTGTGTCGACGGATCACTGGCGTTCGTCGGCGGCCTCGATCTGACGATCCGGCGCTGGGACACGAGTGACCACCGCGCCGACAATGCCATGCGCTGCGACCCTCAGCGCAAGCCATATCCACCGTTTCACGACGTTCAGTGCCTGGTCGACGGGGATGCTGCGGAGCAGCTGTTCGCCCTCGCGGAGCAACGCTGGCGTGCGGCAGGCCAACAGTCCGATGAACGGCGCGCACCGAGGAACGGTCGCTGGCCGGCGAACGTGCCTGTCGAGGCCGAGCACTTGCCGGTCGGAATCGCCCGGACCGAGGTGGTCTGTCCCGCAGGATCGACCATCAAGGAGGTCGAACGCTCCTTCATTGCGGCGATCCGGTCGGCAACGAGCTTCGTGTACATCGAAAATCAATTCACCAGCGCGACCAGGATGGCGCACGAACTCGCGGAGCAGATGTGTCGCGTGCCGTCGCTTCGGGTTCTGGTCGTCGCTCCGAAACTGCATTCCTCGTGGCTTGAGTCCCAGGCCATGCAGAACGGCCGTGGCGCCTTCATCGACTGCTTCAGCGCGGCTGGCGTGGCCGATCGCATCCGCTTCGTCTATCCGATCTCCCGCAGCGGCAATAAGGAAGCCGCGGTGATGGTGCACAGCAAGCTCATGATCGTCGATGACAGGATCTTGCGGATCGGCTCGGCCAATCTGAACAATCGTTCCATGGGGGCCGACAGCGAATGCGACCTCATCTTTGAAGCTGAAGCCGAGCAGCATCGGGATTTCATCGCCTCGGTCCGCCGTCGGCTCATCGCTCATTTCTGCGGTCTCGACGAGCAGGCCGTCACGCAAAACGAGCATCGGCTGTTCGCCCTGCTGGACCAGGTGTCGAAAAAGGGTGGGGCGAAGACGCTGCGAAAAGTGGAGTCCTCGGTTCTGACCAGCACGCTGGCCACCCTGGTTCAGCCGGTGGCGGACCCTGAGCTGCCTCTTCATCTCGAGCGGGCGGCATCGCGCATGTGGAGCACGAAGACGATCATCGGGATCGCCTCGATCGCGCTGGCACTTCTTGGACTGACGCTGGCCTGGTCGTACACGTCCCTCAGCGATTACGCCGATACGGGCCGGATCTCGTCGTTCCTGTCTGCCTATTCGCAGTCCGTTTGGGGACCGCCATTCGCAATTGCGGCCTTTGTCGTCGGCGGGCTGGTCATCTTTCCGGTTCTCGTGCTCATTGCTGCGACCGCCGCCGCCCTGGGGCCCTGGCTGGGCTTCGTCACCGCAATGGCGGGCGTCTTGCTCAGCGCGCTCCTCCTTTTTGCGATCGGACGGTTCCTGGGCCGAGAGCGCCTTCAGCGCTTGCTGGGACGCCGTGCCGCGCGCATCCAGGAGCGCGTTGTCGGCAAGGGAATCCTGGCCGTCGTCGTCATCCGGATGATTCCGATCGCACCATTCTCGCTGGTGAACGTCGCGGCTGGCGCGAGCACGCTGCCGCTCCGTGATTTCCTGGTTGGAACGCTGCTGGGCATGATGCCCGGCATTCTCGCCATGGCCGTTCTGGGAGCGCAGATCGCCGATCTGGCCAGGAATGCGTCCTGGAGCAGCGTATTGCTGCTCACGCTGGCATTTCTGGGCTGGCTCGGCGTCTGTGCGGGCGCTCAATTCCTCGCGACGTGGCTCGCCGGGAGGCGCTGATGGCGCCGATGCGCTTCATGACGTGGAACGTGCACGGCACGTTCAATCTCAATCCGACGTTCGATCTGGAAGGTGTTTGCTCCATCATTCGCAAATGGTCGCCGGATGTCGTCGCGCTCCAGGAGGTGGATTCCCGATCGCGGTCGGACGATCCGTTCGCGAAGCTGGCGCGCGTCGTCGGCGATCATCGCGTTCATGCCAAGTCGATCGTCACGGAGGACGGTGACTACGGCCAGATGCTCATGAGCCGCTTTCCGTTCTCCAGCGTGCCCGAGATCGTAGACGTGTCGTATCGAGAGCGGGAGCCGCGCAGGGCGATCGCGACGGGATTGCTGACGCCTTTCGGCGACGTCCGCGTGGTCGCCACTCATCTCGGCCTCAGCATCCACGAGCGTTATGCGCAGGCTCAGGCCGTGGTGAGCCTGGTGAAGCCGGAAAGGACCGTCGTCCTCGGCGATTTCAACGATTGGTTTTGGGTGAAATCGGTGCGGCGCGTGCTCGCGCAGGCCTGCCCGAACCGGACGCGGTTGCGGACTTTCCCATCGCGCTTGCCCCTCATGCGGCTCGACCGGATCTACGCAACGCGTGACAGCCGGATCGAGAAAGTCTGGACCGATCATGCGGCGCGCGCCTATTCCGACCATTTGCCCGTGATCGCGGACATCGCGATCTGACGGTTCCGGCGACGGAGCGCGGATCTCTGGCCCTCATTGAGAAAAGCGTTGTGGTAGAGAAACTTAGCTACTGTGCATGGGGTTGTTTTCGGACAACTTATGCCCCCGGCCGACGGTCTCGAACGGGACCATGCGGAACTTTTTCCTCACGGCCACGTTCATTTGGCATGACTGAAGACCTTTCCTTCCGACGCAAACCCCTGACTCCCGAACAGCGCCACGCTCGCGATGCGGCTCGGCGGATCGAGGCGGAGAAGGCCATGCGCGATCACGAAGCGGCGCAGAAGGCGTTCTATGCCAACAAGGAACGGCTGAAGGCCGAGCGGCTGGCGCGCGAAGCGGCGGCGGCGAAGGGCTGAGCGAACGCGCTTAGCCGCGCAATTACCAAAAAATCGTATCTGCTGGCGGCCTGCATTTGATTGTCGGCCGCCAATGCCGCTTCCCATCGGCAGGCTTGACGGCGCTTCGCTTCCGGGAGGAAGCTTCTGATGATCCAAAACTGACCTGAACCATGGAGACGTTCGCTCCCAGCAAGTCCGATCCTCATCAGCGACGCAGAATGGAGCTGACCATGACCACGTTCGACAAGCGCGAGCGGGGCTTTGAAGCCAAATTCGCCCACGACGAGGAATTGATGTTCAAGGCCACGGCGCGGTCCAACAAGCTGCTCGGGCTGTGGGCCGCAGGCCAGCTCGGGCTCAGTGGCGATGCCGCTGCAGGCTACGCGGCTGCGCTGGTGACGGACCATCTGGAGAGCCGGACGATGGACCACGTGGTCGGCAAGGTGGCGGGCGATCTCGCAGGCAAGGGGATCGCGCGCGAGCAGGTCGCGCAGAGGCTTCAGGACTGTCTGCACCAGGCGCTGGCGCAGCTCGAAGCGGACCGGCAATGACACCCGCTGCCGCGTTCATTCGGCGTGCTTGCCGCCTTCCACGGGCTGTGCCGTTTCGTGCTACCGTGCCGGCCGCCGGAGACGGCGGCGAGCGGGAGGTGGGGGCATGTCACGGGGCAGCTTTGGCAAATGGTCCGGCGCAATCGCATGCGCCGGCGCCATGCTGGTCGCTGCAGGTGGCGCCGAGGTCTCGGCGACACCGCTGACGCCGTTTCGCTACGAGGCGCAGGCCCAGCGTCATTGCCCGCGCGACAAGGTGGTTTGGCTCGACTTCGGCAAGGGCGTTTATTACCGCAAGGGTCAGAAGCGCTATGGCCAGGGCTTCGACGGCAGCTTCGTCTGCCAGAACGAAGCCCGTGGCAGCTTCTACCGACGCTCGCTGTTGGGCCTGCGCTGAGCGGCGGGTTTCGGCGGCCGGCGGACGTGCCGGCTATTTCGCTGACGGCAGCCTGACCGGCACATGCGGGGAGGTGCTGATGACCCGGGGACTTCCATCCGGATAGGTGCGGTTGCCGCGGATCAGGGATTCCAAGACCAGGAAGAACTTCTCGGCAAGCATTTGCGTCACCCTCGTTGGTGATGGCCTCTTGCAATTGGTCGAGGCGCCGAACGCAATAATTCAATCAACTGAATGGGAGCGGGGACGGCCGCGCCTGCTGCGCCGCAATGGAGAGAACCCCGTGTTGGACAGGAGGACGTGCGGTTCAGGCAAACGCCAGCGCGACGAGGCTCGAGCAGAGCAGCACCAAGCCGCCGGCGGTCAAGGCCAGGAAGCCATCGGATACGAGGTCATGATTACGCATGGGACACCTGCCGCTCTCGTGTTCGATGCGCGAGTGGATCGACCGTCCGAACGCGCCGCTTTGAAAGAGGTGATGCTTGCCGCCCGCGCGAGTGCCTTCAGGCCCTCGTGCGGTAACCCTCGAACGCATGGGCCAGGAAGATCCCCGCGCTTACCAGACCCATCAGTGCCGAAACCGTCTCGATCATCGTTAAATTCCAAATCCTGCCCTCGCATCCGAGAGAACGCGGGCGGCCTTGCACAGTCAAAAGAATTTCGGTGAGCGCCGCGACAATGGGGGTGGAGTGAGGATTTGGCGCAACAGACTGTCCGGCACTGGCACAGTGCGGGGGCCATCGCCCCGTAGAACAACGGAAAAATGCGAACGTCTCGTTTACCATCCCGGCGTGATCGCCGTGGGCTCCCCATTTCCGCCGCGTTCGGGTTGCGTTATCGTTACCGCTTCCGAGACGGTGGTGGGCCGCCTCGGATGAGATGACCGGACAGCGCTCCCGTAGCCAAAGCGGGTTGGGTACGCCTCCGGCAAAGTGGTATTTGGGGCGCATGGGGATCCATCGGTCAGATTCGGTTTTGCGAGCCGCGCGCGGTGTTGCGGCGGTCGCGACCTGCCTTGCGCTCGCCAACTGCGCTTCCTCGAACAAGTTTGCCAGCCGCGTCGACCCGAAATACGGCGTGTCCTCGAGCCCGCGGGTGGTGGCCTTCGGCGATCCGGTCCCGAAGGGTGGCGGCACCTACCGCGTCGGCAAGCCCTATGTCGTGGCGGGCCGGACTTACGTGCCGGAGGAGGACGCCAACTACCGAGCTGAGGGCATGGCCTCCTGGTACGGCGACAGTTTCCACGGCCGCCTGACCGCCAATGGCGAAGTGTTCGACATGACCTCGCTGACCGCGGCGCATCCGACCCTGCCGATGCCGTCTTATGCGCGGGTGACCAACGTCTCGAACGGCAAGTCGCTGATCGTCCGCGTCAATGACCGCGGGCCCTATCACGGCAACCGCCTCATCGATGTCTCGAACAAGGCCGCCGAACTCCTTGAATTCAAAGGGAACGGCGTTGCCAAGGTCCGGGTCGAATATGTCGGCCGCGCGCCGCTCGAAGGCTCCGACGACCGTCAGCTTCTGGCGACCCTGCGGACCGGCGTTCCGGCGCCGTCGCCCTCGATGGTCCGGGTCGCCTCGGCCAAGCCGTTTGTGCCGGAGCTGCCGTCCTCGGCCCGCGGTGCCATTCGCGGCGAGGTCCCGATGCCGGAGGGGCGGCCATACAATCTCGGCAGTACCTCGGCCGATATGGCTTCGCTCAATGCTACCTCGGAGATGTCGGCTTCGAGCCGCAGCCGGGGCCGGGCGCTCCAGAACGCCCGCGCGGTGTCCTATGGCGAGGACGGTCGCTACGCCGCCGACAGCGCGGCCGCATCGACCGATGGCGCCGCCGAGGCCCGCAGCATCCTGAGCGGCCGCGGCCTCTACTGAGCCGCGCTCTCCTTCAAGAACGTGACGAGCGCCGCATTCACCTCTTCGGGCCGCTCCTGCTGCACCCAATGGCCGGCGCCCTCGATGATCAGCTTCCGCTTCAGATTGGGCAGCACGCGCTCGAGCTCGTTGACCCGCTTGGCCCCGATCAGGCCGGTGATGACGGCGTCCTTCGAGCCTGCGATGAAGAGGGAAGGCTGGTGAATCTGCGCGTCCTGCCAGGGCGCGGTCAGCTCCCAATTGCGGTCGATGTTGCGATACCAGTTGAGCCCGCCGCGGAAGCCGGACTTGCGGAAGGCCTCGGTGAAATAGGCCAGGTCTGCCTCGCTGAGCCAGCCAGGCAGCGGCTCGTCGGCGCCCGCGTGGCCGAGAAAGCCCTTGCCCTCCTGCACGAACATGGCCGCGGTGGGATCGGCGAGGCCCCGCCCGCCGAGGACGATGCGCATGGTGCGTGCGACGTCACGCTCGAGCTCGGCCTCGGCGACGCCGGGCGTCTGGAAATACTGCCAGTAGAAGTTGGTGACGCCGCCCTGGCGCAGCAGGTCGAGCGGCTTGCCGCGGCCCCGGAACGGCGGCGGCACGCTCAGGCCCGCGACCGCCGTGAAGATGTCCGGCCGGAACAGCGCCGCGTGCCAGGCGACCGGTGCACCCCAATCATGGCCGACCACCATCGCCTTGGTCTCGCCGAGGGCCTGGACCAGGCCGACCACGTCGCCGACCGTGTCGAAGATCGAGTAGGCGTTCGCGTCGAGCGGCGCCGCGCTCTGGCCATAGCCGCGCATGTCGGGGGCGACGACGTGAAACCCGGCTTCGGCGAGCGGCAGGATCTGGCGGCGCCAGGAATAGGACAGCTCCGGCCAGCCATGGCACAGCACGACCAGCGGTCCCTGGCCGGCTTCGCGGACGAAAAGCTCGACCCCGTTGGACTTGATCATGCGGGTTGAGGGCATTCGCTTTTCCGCCTTGTTTCAGGGGTTTGGTCGAAAAACATGAGGCGTCACGATAGGGGCGCGGCGAGAATCGTGCAATCTCTGCGACAAGCGTCCAACCGCGTGTTGTTCGCATCTGTTCCAGCTGTTAGAACGCCTCTCTCAGGGCTTCGCCATGGCACTTCGTCTTCCTTTGCTTCGTCGCAACCGGCTCACCGCAGGAACGCTGGCGCGCGGGCTGATCGCGACGGTTTTGGCGGCGGCCATCGGCTGGGGCGGGGCGCTCCATGCGGCCAACCAGAGTGTCCAGGGCGGCAAGAAAGCGGAAGATGCCGGCTTCGACGGCGATGCCCCGACCGCGATCCTGATCGAAGCCTCCTCGGGCAGCGTGCTGTTCGAGAAGAACGCCGACGAGCTGCGCGCGCCCTCGAGCATGATGAAGCTGATGACCGCGGAGGTCGTCTTCAATGCCATCAAGAAGGGCGACATCAAGCTGAACGACGAGTATCGGATCAGCGAGAATGCCTGGCGCAGAGGCGGGGCCCCCTCGGGCGGCTCGACCATGTTCGCCGCCATCAACAGCAAGGTCTCGGTCGACGATCTCCTGCGCGGCGCGATCATCCAGAGCGGCAATGACGCCTGCATCGCGCTGGCCGAAGCCATGGCGGGCAATGAGCGGATCTTTGCCGCCGACTTCATGACCAAGCGCGCCCGCGAGCTTGGCATGACCAGGTCGACCTTCGCCAATTCCAGCGGTCTGCCCGATCCCGGCAACAAGATGACGGTGCGCGAGCTCGGCATGCTTGCCCGGCACATCATCCTGGACTTCCCCGAATTCTACAAACTGTTCGGCGAGAAGGAGTTCACCTGGAACAAGATCCGCCAGCAAAACCGCAATCCGCTGCTCAATTCGATGGAAGGCGCTGACGGCCTGAAGACCGGCTACACCAAGGAAGGCGGCTACGGCATGGTCGGCTCCGCCGTGCAGAACGGCACGCGGCTGATCGTCGTCGTCAACGGACTTGACGATCCCGAGGACCGCGCCACGGAAGCCAAGAAGATGCTGGAATGGGGTTTTCGCAATTTCGAGACCCGCACCCTGATCGCAGCCGAGCAGCCGGTCGGCTACGCCAAGGTGTTCGGCGGCGAGAGCCGGTCGGTCAAGCTCATCGCCAAGACCCCTGTGAAGGTGATGGTGCACAAGAACGGCAGCGACAAGCTGATTGCGCGCATCGTCTATAGTGGCCCGGTGCGCGCGCCGATCGAGGCCGGCCAGCGGGTCGGCGTGGTCAGGGTCTGGCGCAGCGGCAACATCGCGGTCGAGACGCCGGTCTACGCCGCGGAGGCGATCGGCACCGGCTCGACCATGCGCCGCGCGATCGACGGCGCCAGCGAGCTCGTGATCGGCATGTTCCGCGCAGGCGCCGAGAAGCTCTGATCATGAGTGAGAGCGCTGCACAGCGGCCGTCCGGACGGGGACGCTTCATCACCTTTGAAGGCGGCGAGGGCACGGGCAAGTCGACCCAGATCAAGAAGCTCGCCGACCGCCTCAAGGCGGCAAAGCTGCGCATCCGCGTGACGCGGGAGCCGGGCGGCTCGCCGGGCGCTGAAATCATGCGTCATCTGGTGCTGTCGGGCATGGGCAAGCTGCTCGGCCCCGAGGCCGAGACGCTGCTGTTTGCCGCCGCGCGCGATGACCATGTCCGCACGGTGATCCAGCCGGCGCTGAGCCAGGGCGTCTGGGTGCTGTGCGACCGCTTCGCGGACTCGACGCGGGCGTATCAGGGCAGCCTCGGCCAGGTGTCCGATGGCCTGATCAACGCGATGCAAAGGGTGACGATCGGCGACCTCAAGCCGGACCTCACCATCATCCTCGATTTGCCGGTCGAGATCGGCCTGCAACGCGCCGCCGCGCGCCGCGGCAGCGGCACGCCGGACCGGTTCGAGGCCGAGAAGCTCAGCTTCCACCAGGGCCTTCGCGAAGCCTATCGCAAGATCGCGGCGGAGGATCCCGCGCGCTGCGTGCTGATCGACGCCAATTCCGATCCGGACACGGTCGCCGCGCGCATCTGGACGGCGCTGCGCGAGCGCCTGCTGCCAACGCCTGCGTCAGTGGTGTCGGTATGAGCCCGCGTCAGGCCGAGCGCGAAACCGCCATACCGCATCCGCGCGAGACGTCGCAGCTGTTCGGCCATCGCGAGGCGGAGGCCGCGCTGCTTGATGCCTATCGCAGCGGACGCATTCCGCATGCCTGGCTGATCGGCGGGCCACAGGGGATCGGCAAGGCGACGCTGGCCTATCGCATGGCGCGCTTCGTGCTCGCCCATGCGCAGCCGCTGGCGCCGGCCGTGCAGCGCGCCGAAAGCCTTGCGATCGATCACGACGACGCCGTGGCGCGGCAGGTGGCGGCCGGCTCGCATGGCGGCCTGCTGACGCTCGAGCGCACCGCCAACGAGCGCGGCGTGATGCGCACCGTGATCACCGTGGACGAGACGCGCGAGACGATCGGTTTCTTCGGCTCGACCGCCGCGGCCGAAGGCTGGCGCGTCTGCATCGTCGACACGGTCGACGAGCTCAATCCGAACGCGGCCAACGCGCTTCTGAAGATCTTGGAGGAGCCGCCGCAGCAATCGCTGTTCCTGCTGGTGAGCCACGCGCCCGCGCGGGTGCTCGCCACGATCCAGTCGCGCTGCCGCAAGCTGCGCCTGCGACCGCTCACCACGGATGATGTGATCGGCGCCGCAGCTTCGGCGGCTGAGCTCGATCCGAACGATGCCGCGCTGCGCGAGGCGGCCGAGGCCTCCGAGGGCAGCGTCGCACGGACGCTGACGTTGCTCGGTGGCGAGGCCCTGAAGCTTCAGCAGCGCACGGCGGCGCTGCTCGCGCGCCTGCCGCAGGTCGATCCGCGCGAATTGCACACGCTCGGCGATTCGCTCGGCACCAGCGACCGCGTGGCGCTTGCGGCCTTCATCGACGGCATCGACCGCTGGATTGCGGAGCGCCTGCATGCGGATGAGGCCAATGCCAACCAGAACCTGCCGCGCCTTGCGCGGCTAGCTGAGGTATGGGAAAAGATCGTCCGCGCCGCGCGCGACACCGAAACCTACAATCTGGAGCGAAAGCCCTTGGTTTTCTCGGTGTTCGGCTGGCTGGCGGACGCAACGCGCTAAAGCATGATCCGGAAAAGTGCGCAGCGGTTTTCCGAAAGATCATGCGCAAAACAATAACGGAACGCCGAGCCGTTTCCAAAATTCGAGAAGCCGGTAAAGGAATTCGTGGTGGCAACGCGAGCTAAGAAATCCGTCAAACGCAAGAGCGGCAAGAAGGCTGCGAAGAAGGCCGTCAAGAAAGCCGCGAAAAAGGCCAAGGCGCGCGCGGCCAAAGCTGCCAAGAAGGTCAAGAAGACCAAGAAGGCTGCCGTCAGGAAGAGCGTGAAGAAGGGCGCCGCAAAGAAGGCCGCGAAGAAGCAGGTCGTCGCCAAGAAGGCGGTGAAGAAGGCTGCCAAAAAGCCGGCCAAGGCTCCGGCGAAGAAGGTCGCGAAAAAGGCGGCTGCGCCTGCCGTGACCGCCGCACCGACTCCCGTCGCGCCTGTGAAGCCAACGGCGCCGAAGTCCAAGGCCCCGCGCGCGCCGAAGCCCGTCGCTTCTCCGCACGCTGCCGCGCCTGCGGTGGCCGCCGCGCGCGACAACGTGTTCTACATCACGACTGCGATCGCCTATCCCAACGGCAGCCCGCATATCGGTCATGCCTATGAGGCGATCGCGACCGACGCGCTGGCGCGCTTTGCGCGGCTCGACGGCAAGGATGTGTTCTTTTTGACCGGCACCGACGAGCACGGCCAGAAGATGATTCAGACGGCGGCGAGCGAAGGCATGTCCACCGCCGCGCTCGCGATGCGCAATGCCGGCCGCTTCAGAGAGATGGACGAGCGCCTGGACGTGTCGTTCGACCGCTTCATCCGCACCACCGAGGAGCAGCATCACCGCTCCAGCCAGGAGATCTGGCGCCGCATGGAAGCGAACGGCGACATCTACGCCGACACCTATTCGGGCTGGTACTCGGTCCGTGACGAGGCCTATTACGCCGAGGACGAGACGCGTGTGAACGACGATGGTGTGCGCTTGGGGCCGCAGGGCACGCCGGTGGAATGGGTGGAGGAGAAGAGCTATTTCTTCCGCTTGTCGGAGTACCAGGACAAGCTGCTCAAGCTCTATGCGGATCAGCCTGACTTCATCGGGCCGGACTCGCGCAAGAACGAGGTGGTGAGCTTCGTCAAGGGCGGCCTGCGCGATCTCTCGATCTCGCGTACCACGTTCGATTGGGGCGTGAAGGTGCCCAGCGACGAAGAGCACGTGATGTATGTCTGGGTCGATGCGTTGACCAACTACATCACCGGCGTCGGTTTCCCCGATGAGAGCGACAAGAACTGGCGCTATTGGCCGGCCGACGTGCACGTCATCGGCAAGGACATCATCCGCTTCCATGCGGTGTATTGGCCGGCCTTCCTTTTGTCGGCGGGCATTCCGCTGCCGAAGCGGGTCTATGCCCACGGCTTCCTGTTCAACAGGGGCGAGAAGATGTCGAAGTCGGTCGGCAACACTGTCGATCCCTTCAACCTCGCCGACCAGTACGGCGTCGACCAGTTGCGCTACTTCTTCTTGCGCGAGGTGCCGTTCGGCCAGGACGGCAACTACAATCACGAGGCGATTGTCGCGCGCATCAACGCCGATCTCGCCAACGATCTCGGCAATCTCGCGCAGCGCTCGCTGTCGATGATCGCAAAACAGCTCGGCGGCGTGCTGCCCGAGCCCGGCGAGTTCAGCGACAACGACAAGGCGATCCTGGCGATGGCCGACGGCATGATCGCTGCCTCGCGTGAAGCCATGGCGACGCAGCAGATTCATCAATGGCTCAACGCCGTCTGGGCCGTGGTCGCGGAGGCCAACCGCTATTTTGCGGGTGAAGCGCCGTGGGCGCTCGCCAAGACGGATCCGGCCAGGCAGAAGACGGTGCTCTACGTCACCGCCGAAGTCGTGCGTCAGATTGCGATCCTGGCTCAGCCCGCGATGCCGACCGCCTCCGGCAAGCTGCTCGACAGCCTCGGCATCCCCGAAGCCGAGCGCAATTTTGACATGCTCGGCGGCGCCAAGCGCATCGCGCCCGGTTCGACGCTGCCGGCGCCGATGCCGGCGTTCCCGCGCTACGTCGAGCCGGCGGCCTGAAGGCGTTCGCACGATGCTGGTCGACAGTCATTGCCATCTGGATTTTCCGGACTTTGCGGAAGATCTCGACGGTATCGTGTCGCGGGCGCGAGCCGCCGGGATCGCCCGCATGGTCACGATCTCGACGCGGGTCCGGCGGCTGCAGGACCTGCTCGCCATCGCGGAGCGCTATGACGACGTCTATTGCTCGGTCGGCACCCATCCGCATCATGCGGACGAGGAGGACGGCATCGCGCCGGATGAGCTGATTGCGCTGACCCAGCATCCCAAGGTCGTCGCGCTCGGCGAGGCCGGGCTCGATTATTTCTACGACAACGGCTCGCCGGAGGCGCAGGCGAGGGGCTTTCGCGCCCACATCGCCGCCGCCCGCACCACCGGCCTGCCGCTGGTGATCCATACCCGCGAGGCCGACGAGGACTGCGCGCGCATCCTGGAAGAGGAGGCCGCAAAGGGATCGTTTCGCGCCGTCCTGCATTGTTACACGGGCGGGCGCGAGCTGGCACTGAAGGCGGTGTCGCTCGGGCTCTATATCGGCTTCACGGGAATCCTGACCTTCAAGAAATCGGAGACCTTACGCGCGATCGCAGCCGAACTGCCGCCCGACCGTATTCTGGTCGAAACAGACTCGCCTTATCTTGCGCCCGGCAAGTTTCGGGGCAAACGCAACGAGCCGGCCTACGTGGTCGAAGTCGCAAAAGTGCTCGCCGAGACGCGCGGCGTGTCGCTCGACGAGATCTCGCGCCAGACCAGCGAAAACTTCTTCCGCCTGTTCTCGAAGGTGAAAGCTTGAGACTGGGAGCCACATGACGCTGACGCTGACGATCCTGGGCTGCGGCTCCTCCGCCGGCGTGCCGCGCCCGGCGCTCGGCTGGGGCGCCTGTGATCCCAACAATCCCAAGAACCGCCGTCGCCGCTGCTCGCTGCTGGTCGAACGGACGTCCGAGCATGGCACGACACGCATCGTCATCGACACCTCGCCGGACCTGCGCGAACAATTGCTCTCGACCAATGTCGACCACATCGACGCGGTGTTCCTGACGCACGAACATGCCGACCAGACCCACGGCATGGATGATCTGCGCTCGGTCGTCATGCACATGCGCCGGCGCATTCCAACCTATTTCAACCAGTCGACCGCCAAGGACATCCTGTCGCGGTTCTCCTATTGCTTCATCTCGCCCGAGGGCAGCGATTATCCGCCGATCCTGACGCGGCATTCGATCGAGGCGGGAGAAAGCCAGACCATTCTGGGGAAGGGCGGCGCGGTGACGATGACCGCCTTTCTGGTGCAGCACGGCAACATCCCCGCGCTCGGCTACCGCATCGGGGATGCGGCCTACACGCCTGATCTCAATGATATCCCGCGCGAGAGCTGGGAGGCGCTGGAAAATCTCGATCTCTGGATCGTCGACGGCCTGCGTTACACCGGCCATGTCAGCCATTTCAGCATCAACGACGCGCTGTCCTGGATCGAGCGCTTCAAGCCGAAGCGCGCGGTCATCACCAACATGACCGCCGACGTCGATTATGAGGTTATCCGGCAGTCGCTGCCCCCTGGCGTGGTGCCGGCCTATGACGGGCTGCGGCTCGAGACGCACTAAACCCGCGGTGGAAATTCTCCTGCCAGCCGGCATAGACCTTGCTTGCACCGGCCCCATCATGTTGATCTAACGTCTGAAAGACAGGCGTTGGGCAGGGCGATATTCAAACAGGACCGGCAGTCGGATGCTATCGGTCCGTCGAGTCGCCTCGTGTGAGGATGGGGATCGCGTTGGCAGAGGACGAAGTAGCGACTCAGGGACCGGTACGACGCGCGCTGGACCTCCTCTATCTCGGCGCGGGCTATGCCGCGGGCGTCTTCCTGGTCGCGATCTTCGCAATCATGATGGTGATGTCGGTCGGGCGCCAGTTTGCGCTCAACATTCCCGCCGGCGATGATTTTGCGTCCTGGTGCATGGCGGCGATGGCGTTCCTCGGCCTCGCTCACACCTTCAAGCGCGGAGAGATGATCCGCGTCGGCCTGTTGCTGGAGCGCTTGCACGGGCGGACCAAGCAGATCGCGGAGGTCGTGGCGCTCGGCATTGCCGCTGCCTTCATTCTCTACTTCACCCGTCATGCTGTGCAGATGACCTGCGATTCCTGGCGCTTCAACGACGTGGCGCAGGGCGTGGTCGCGCTTCCGCTCTGGATTCCCCAGCTCGGCTTCGCCGGCGGCCTCGTGATCCTCTCGATCGCGCTGATCGACGAGATGGTCAACGTCATCGGCGGCAACCGTCCGAGCTACGAGAAGGGCTCGCCCGACGAAACTCCGGAAGAGTTCGTCGAACGCATCTCGCAGGGCGGTGGGGGCTGACCATGGCCAGTCTCGGCATGATCGAGCTGTCGTTCGTCCTGCTCGGCGTCATGATCCTGCTGCTGGGAAGCGGCGTCTGGATCGCGGTCTCGCTCGGGCTGGTCGGCTTCGTGGCGATGGCGCTCACCACGAGCCTGCCGCTCGGCACCGTGCTTGCGACCACCACCTGGAGCGCGAGCTCATCCTGGACACTGGCGGCCCTGCCGTTGTTCATCTGGATGGGAGAGATTCTCTTCCGCACCAAATTGTCGGAGGAAATGTTCCGCGGCCTGTCGCCCTGGGTGCAGTGGCTGCCGGGACGGCTGACACATGTGAACGTGATCGGCTGCGGCATCTTCGCGGCGGTGTCGGGTTCGTCGGCGGCGACCTGCGCGACGATCGGCAAGATCGCGCTGCCGGAGCTCGACAAGCGCGGCTATGACAAGGGCCTGAGCCTCGGATCGCTGGCGGGCTCAGGCACGCTCGGCCTGCTGATCCCGCCGTCGATTCCGATGGTGGTCTATGCCGTCACGGCGAACGTCTCCGTGCTTCAAGTGTTTCTCGGCGGCTTCCTGCCGGGATTGCTCGTGATCGCGCTCTATTCCGGCTACATCATCATCTGGTCGCTGCTCAACCCGACAAAGGTTCCGCCGCGCGATCCGCCCATGCCGCTCCGGCAGAAGCTGCGCGAGTCCGCCAAGCTCGCGCCCTGCCTGCTGCTGATCCTGGCGGTGTTCCTGTCGCTCGTTCTCGGCTTTGCGACGGCGACGGAGTGCGCGGCCTGGGGCGTTTCCGGCGCGCTGCTGCTGGCTTGGTGGAGCGGCACGCTCACGCGCAAGAACTTCCTCGAGAGCATCATGAGCGCGACGCGCCTGACCTGCATGATCATGCTGATCCTGGCAGGCGCGGCCTACACCACGGCGGCGATGGCCTATACGGGGATTCCGGCCGCGCTCGCCACCTGGGTCCAGGGCCAGCAGCTCACGCCGAGCATGCTGGCGCTGTATCTGAGCATCATGTACATCATCCTGGGTTGCCTGATCGACGGCATCTCGATGATCGTTCTGACCGCTGTCATCGTGCTGCCCATGGTCAGGCAGGCCGGCCTCGACCTGGTCTGGTTCGGCGTCTATCTGATCATCCACGTCGAAATGGCGCAGATCACGCCGCCGGTGGGGTTCAACCTGTTCGTGCTCCAGAACATGAGCGGCCGCGATACGTTCACGGTCGCGCGGGCGGCCTTCCCGTTCTTCGTGCTATTGCTCGCTGCGGTCTTCATCATCACGGAGTATCCGCAGATCGTGACGTTCCTGCCGAAGCTCGCTTTCCCAGACTGAGCGTACCCGTTCTCTAGATCGACTGTGAGGAGAAGTCCGATGATGTCTCGCTTATTCCACGCATCCTTGATTGCCGGCGTTGTGCTGGCCGCGACACCTGCCTTGGCTCAGAGCAAATGGAATCTGCCGGCAGCGTATCCTGCGGACAATCCGCACTCCGAAAACCTGGTCGCGTTCGCCAAGGACGTCGAAGCCGCCACCTCGGGCAAGCTCCAGATCACGGTTCATCCGGGCGCCTCGCTGTTCAAGGCGCCCGACATCAAGCGCGCCGTGGTGACCGGGCAGGCGCAGATGGGTGAGGTGCTGCTGTCGATCCACGAGAACGAAGACCCGATCTTCGGCGTCGACGTCGTGCCGTTCCTCGCGACCAGCTTCCCCGAGGCGACGAAGCTGTATCAGGCCTCCAAGCCTGCGATCGCCAAGAAGCTCGACGCGCAAGGTCTCAAGCTGCTGTTCGTGGTGCCGTGGGCACCGCAGGGCGTCTACGTCAACAAGCCGCTGGCCACGATCGAGGACATGAAGGGTCTGAAGTGGCGCGCCTACAATGTCGGGACCGCGCGGATCGGCGAACTGGTCGGCGCGCAATCGGTCACGATCCAGGCTGCGGAACTGCCACAGGCGTTGGCGACCGGCGTGGTGAACTCCTTCATGTCGTCGGGCGGCACCGGCTACGATTCGAAGGCGTGGGAGTCGCTCAAATACTTCTATGACGTGCAGGCCTGGATTCCGAAGAACTACACTTTCGTCAACAAGGCTGCGTTCGAGGCGCTCGACAAGCCGACCCAGGAGGCCATCCTGAAGGCCGCCGCCACCGCGGAGACGCGCGGCTGGAAGGCTTGGGAAGAGAAGGCCAATTGGTACCTCGGTCAGCTCAAGGCCAAAGGCATGACTGTCGAGCCGCCGAGCCCGGCACTGAAGGCCGGCTTCCAGAAGATCGGCGACCAGCTCACGGCCGACTGGCTCAAGAAGGCAGGGGCCGACGGTCAGGCGGTGCTCGACGCCTACAAGAAGATGTGAGGATGAGAGAGCTTCCGCCCGCCGCAGGCGGGCGGAAGCTTCTTTGGCCGCTGGTCAGGCCGAGATCGCCTTCACCGAGCCGACTTCGTTGCGCAGCAGGAACTTTTGGATCTTGCCCGTGGACGTCTTCGGGATCGGCCCGAACACGACCGCCTTCGGCGTCTTGAAGCCGGACATCTGGCTGCGGCAGAAGGCGATGATATCCGCCTCGCTGGCACTGGCGCCCTCTTTCAGTTCGACGAAGGCGCAGGGCACTTCACCCCATTTCGGATCGGGCTTTGCCACCACGGCCGCGAACAGCACGGCCGGGTGCTTGTAGAGGATGTCCTCGACCTCGACCGAGGAAATGTTCTCGCCCCCGGAGATGATGATGTCCTTGGAGCGATCCTTGATGATGACGTAGCCGTGCTCGTCGAGCACGCCGAGATCGCCGGTGTGGAACCAGCCGCCTTCGAAAGCTTCCCTGGTCGCCTTCTCGTTCTTCAGGTAGCCCTTCATCACGATGTTGCCGCGGAACATGACCTCGCCGATGGTCTCGCCGTCGCGCGGCACCTGCTGCATCGTTTGCGGGTTGATCACGGTGACGCTTTCCTGCAGCGGGTAGGGCACGCCCTGCCGGCGCTTCATGCGCGCGCGCTCGGCGGCGGGCAGGTCATCCCAGCCCGGCTGCTCGGCGCAGACGGAGGCGGGGCCGTAGACCTCGGTCAGGCCGTAAACATGCGTCAGCTTGATGCCGATGCTTTCGGCGCCTTCCAGCACCGCGACCGGCGGCGCGGCGCCCGCGATCAGGCCGACGACGCGGCGGGCCGCATCGCCCTTTGGTGCATCGGGCGCGTTGATCAGCGTGTTGTAGACGATCGGCGCGCCGCACATATGGGTGACGCCGTGTTGCTTGATCAGCTCGAAGATCCTGGTCGGCTCGACCTTGCGCAGGCAGACATTGATGCCGGCGGCCGCCGCAATGGTCCAGGGAAAGCACCAGCCGTTGCAGTGGAACATCGGCAGCGTCCAGAGATAGACCGGATGCTGGCCGAGATTGCCGGCGAGGATGTTGCTGACGGCGTTCAGATAGGCGCCGCGATGATGGGTGACGACGCCCTTGGGATTGCCCGTCGTGCCCGAGGTGTAGCTCAGCGCAATCGCGTCCCATTCATCGCTCGGCGTGATCGGCGCGAAGCTTGGATCGCCTTCGGCGACGGCTGCCTCGTATTCGATCTCGCCGATGCGCGTGCCGCCCTTGAACGATGCGTCGTCGACGTCGACCACCAGCGGCTTGGGGCCGGTCATCTGCGCCAGGGCCGCAGTGATGACGCCTGAAAACTCTGGATCGACCAGGATGATTTTCGCGCCGCCATGATCGAGCTGGAACGCGATCGAAGGCGCATCGAGGCGGATGTTGAGCGCGTTGAGCACGGCGCCGGTCATGGGCACCGCGAAGTGCGCCTCGTTCATCGCGGGAATGTTCGGCAGCATCGCCGCGACGGTGTCGCCGACGCCGATGCCCTTGCTCGAAAGCCACGAGGCGAACCGCCGGCAGCGCTCATAGGTCTGAGCCCAGGTGAAGCTGCGGCCTTCATAGACCGTGCTGACGTGATCGGGATAGACCGCGGCGCTGCGCGCGAGGAAGCTCAGCGGGCTCAGCGGCACATAATTGGCTTGCGTCTTGTCGAGGCCGATATTGTACGGGTTCTGTCGCTCGCTCATCGACACCCTCCTTAAACCGCATCAAAGAAATCCGATCGAGATCCAGGGGAAGATCGCGACGATGATCAATCCCACCAGCAGCGCCAGCAGATAGCCCCAGATCGGCCTGATGCCTTCGGCCGGATCGACGCGCCCGATGGCGCAGGCGGCATAATAGCCGACGCCGAAGGGCGGGGCGAATAGCCCGATACCCATGGCGAGAATGATCACCATGGCGTAGTGCACCTCGTGCACGCCGACGGCGCGGGCGATCGGAAACAGCAGCGGTCCGAACAGCACGATCGCCGGGATACCCTCCAGCACGCTGCCGAGGATGGTGAAGGCCAGGATCGACACGGCGATGAAGGTCGCAGCCCCGCCCGGCAATCCCGTCATGGCCGCAGCCAGCGAGCGCGAGAAGCCGGATTGGGTCAGGCCCCAGGCCATGCCGGTTGCGGTGCCGATGATCAGGAGGATCGCACCCGACAGCGCGGCGGTCTCGACGAGCATCGGAAACAGCCGTCGCCAGTCGAAGCGGCGGTAGATCAGGAGGCCGACGAGGGCGCCATAGACGATGCCGATGGTGGAGACTTCAGTCGCGGTCGCAATGCCCTCGACCACGGCATAGCGGATCACGAAAGGCAGCGCGAGCGCGGGCAGGGCGACGACGAAGGTCTTGCCGATCTCGGATGCCGTCGCGCGGCGGACGTGGCCCATGTCCTCGTGGCGGTAGCGCCACCACACCAGCATGCAGAGCGTGACGGCGAGCACGACGCCGGGCAGGAGGCCGCCGGTGAAGAGGGCGGCGATCGAGACGCCCGTGACCGAGCCGATCGTGATCAGCACGAGGCTGGGCGGGATGGTCTCGGTCTGGGCGCCGGTGGCCGCCAGCAGCGCGACGAGATCGCCGGGCTTGGCGCCGCGCTCTTTCATCTCCGGGAACAGCACGGGCGCGACTGCCGCCATGTCGGCCGCCTTGGCGCCAGAGATGCCGGAGACGAGGTACATCGCGCCGACGAGCACGTAATGCAGGCCGCCCCTGATATGGCCAAGCAGGCTTGCCAGGAACGCCACCATGGCCCGCGCCATGCCGGTCATCTCGATCAGCAACCCCAGAAACACGAACAGCGGCACGGAAAGCAGGATGAGGTGGCTCATGCCCTCGTCCATGCGCCCGACCAGCACCATGACCGGCGTGCTCGTGGTCAGCGCGAGATAGCCGTAGATCGCAAGACCAAAGCCGAACGCAATGGGAACCCCGGCAAACACGCAGAAGCCGGCGACGCCGACGAAGAAGATGATGAGGTTGAGATTGCCGAGCGGCCGCAGCAATGGCTCGGCCAGCCAGAACAGGCCGATCACGACCGCAACCGACAGCACGGCGGCCGCAACCATGCGGTGGTCGGCGGCGCGCGCGAGCCGCAGCAGGGCAAAGGCCGCCATCAGGCCGATGCCGGCCGGCAGCGCGGCGGCGCGCCACATATTGGAGATCTGCAGCGCCGGCGTCGTGATGTAGCTTTCTTCATAGGCGTAGTCGCAGGCCGGCCACACAATCAGGATCAGGAACGCCAGGGCCGCGGAGGTCGCGACCAGATCGAGATAGGCCCGCATCGCCGGCCTGGCGCTGGCGACGACCGCCGTCATGCGCATGTGCTCGGAGCGGCGGAACGCAACCGCCGCGCCCAGCATGGCGAGCCACAGGAACAGGATCGAGGCGAGCTCGTCCGACCAGATCAGCGGCCGGTGCAGGCCATAGCGTGCGACCACGCCGGCAAACAGGATCACGATCTCGGCGACCACCAGGATCGCCGTGGGGATTTCGACGACGAGGCCGAGCACGCGCTCGACTGAGGCCAGCAGCGAAGGTCGGCGAGGGGACTGCAACGTCACCTCGCCCACAGCTTCGGTCATCTCGATCTCGACATGAGCCATTCCTGATACCGACCCTCGACGGCCCCAACGCGCTACGACAGCTTGCCGACGGCCTTCTCCAGAAGCTCCCAGGCCTGATCGCCATATTTGCCCTTCCATTCGGCGTAGAAGCCGGCGGAGCGCAGCTTGTCGCGGAACGGCGCGATGGCCGGCTGGTTGAAGGCCAGGCCCTTGCCCGCGAGCTCCTGCTGCAGGTTGGCGTTCAGCTTGGCGGTATCCTCACGCTCCCTAACGGCGGCGGCATTGATGTTCCTGGCGACGATGGTGCGCACGTCCTGCGGCAGCTTTTCCCAGGCTCTGCGGTTGGCCAGGAACCAGAAGCCGTCCCACATGTGGTTGGTCAGCGAGCAGTACTTCTGCACCTCGTAGAGCTTGCCGGTCGAGATGATGGCCAGCGGGTTCTCCTGGCCCTCGACGATCTTGGTCTGGAGTGCGGAATAAACCTCGCTGAAATTGATCGAGGCGGGCGCGGCATCGAACGCCTTGAACATCGAGGTCCACAGCGGCGACACCGGCACGCGGATCTTGAAGCCCTTGAGATCGTCAGGCCCGGCGATCGGCCTGGTCGACGACGTGGTCTGGCGGAAGCCGTTGTCCCAGATCTTGTCCATGACCTCGAGGCCGGCCTTCTTGATCTCGCCGCGGACATGGGCGCCGAGATCGCCGTCCATGGCCTTCCAGACCGTGTCGTAGTCCGGGAACGCGAAGCCGATGCCGTTGATGGACGCCGCCGGCACCAGGGTCGACAGGATCAGGCCGGACAGCGTGAAGAACTCGACGCCGCCGGAGCGGATCTGGCTCAGCATGTCGGTGTCGGAGCCGAGCTGATTGTTCGGGAAGATTTGCAGGTCGAACTTGCCGCCTGTCTCGGTCTTGATCGCCGCCGCCATCTCCTTGGCACGGACGTTGAGCGGATGGGTGTCGGGCAGGTTATTGGCGTACTTGTAGGTGAACTCGGCGCTCTGGGCGCGGGCCACATGGGGCGCACCGAGGCCGCCCAGGACCGCGGTCGCGGCGGAAGCCTTGAGAAGCGTGCGTCGGGAATAGCGCGTGGAAAGGACCATGGGTCTGCTTCCTCGGAAGGTTTGTTGTTGTTCTGAGATGCAAACCTATACGGGCGGTCGGCCTTAGGGTCATCTGCGATCTCGCGGATGCCTCGCTTATTGCAGCCGGACAAGGTCACGGCAATATCGGCTTTCGCAGACCTCGACCCGTTTCAAAACCTGAAAAACAACCCCATGCACAGTAGACGTCAAGAGCTAAGACGACGGCCGACGCGCAGACGGAGATACGGGCTTTGGCGAAGGTCGGATGTCAGCAATTCCGCCCAAATGATTGATCTCATTGTACATAAATATATTCCATAATATACCTTATGCGAATTTTGGATGTGCCGGGCACCAGGCCAATGTCCTGCGGCGATTTCGACGATGCTACGTTGATCTGGTTCTGCCGACTGGTACCCCAAGTGATCGGCGGCTTCCTCCTCTGGCAACGTGACGATGCGGCGGCGGCGCGAGCCTACCTCCAAGCTCCGGCGGTCGGCGGAAGCCCAGACGCCGCGATCCACCGGCTGGTGATCGCCCTATTCGAGGCCTCTTCCGCCTCGGCCAGTCCCCTCTCCCCGAACGTCCGCTATTCGGTCTTGACGTTGCGTTCCTCGATCACCTTGCGCCAGGACGGGATTTCTGCGGCGATCAGGGCGTGCAGTTCGGCAGGCGTGCTGGCCTTGGCCTCCACGCCATAGGAGAGAAACCGATCCCGTATTTGCGGCATCGCCAGCACCGTGCCAAGCGCAGCGTTGAGCTTGGCCAAGACGTCTGGCGGAGTGCCGGCAGGCGCGAGAATGCCGAACCACGTTTCGACCGAATAGCCCTTCAAGGCACTGCCGATGGATGCCGCACCGGGAGCAACCGGAGAAGGACCGGGCGAGGAAACCCCGAGCAGCTTCACCTTGCCGGAGCGGATGTGCTCGTTCAGCGTATCGGACGTGGTGGTGAGCAGAATGTCGACCTCGCCGGCAAAGATGGCGAGCGTCGTCGGCGCCTGGCCCCGGTATGGGACGTGGACCATCTGCAGACCTGCCTGATTGAGGAAGCGTTCCGTGCTCAGATGCCCGAGCGAGCCTGGTCCAGCGGAGGCATACAGCATCGGCTTGCTCTGCGCCTTGGCGTAGGCAAGCAGCCCGGCAACGTCGTTCACGGGCACCTTGTCGCTTGACACCAGAACCAGAGGCGCCGTGGAGACCAGGGACACCGGTGCAAAGCTCTTCAGCGGATCGAAATCGATGCCCTTCTGCAGCAACGGTGCGATCGAAATCGGCCCATTGTTGGCAAACAGAAGCGTGTAACCGTCGGCATCCGATCGGGCCGCTTCGTTGGAACCGGTCGTGCCGGCCGCACCGCCGCGATTGTCGATGACAATCGGCTGGCCGAGGATTTTCGTCATCGGCTCCTGCAGTGCACGAGCCATGATGTCGGTCGAGCCGCCGGCGGGATATGGCACGATGAGCCGGATCGGACGCGATGGATAATTGTCCGCTGCGGCGGGCGCAACGAGGATCGCCGCTCCGAATATGAAAGTCAGAACACGCAGTACCTTCACGTCGATCCTCCCAAGCTGTTTTTTGATTATCTTGCGGTAGAACAATTCGCGGCTTGCAGCTTTAAATCATAGGGGTGTCTCACCCTTGCCAAATGCGCCGGCGGCAGCCGCCTGTCCGATGTCGCTGTTGGATAGGCCGAGCACGCGCGCGAGGATCTCATCCCGATGCTCGCCGACCGCGGGGATGTCGTGGCCGATCCCAGTCCGCGCGCCCGACATCCGCCACGGCGCGTTGACGCCCCTGAACTCGCCTGCGACGTCGGCGATCGGCGCGAATACGCCGCGAGCAGACAAGTGCGGGTCATCCAGCGTTTCCGCGGGATCGCGAAAGCGGGCGCTCGGAATACCGGCGCGATCGAGCGCTGCCAGGGACTCATCCACCGTGTGATGCATCGTCCACCGCTCGACGACCTGCATCAGAGCGGTCCAGTTCGCGCCGCGCGCCGACACCGAGGAGAAACGAGGTTCGGACGAGAGCTCCGGCAGGCCCGTGAGGTCGCGAAGCGCGGAAAAATTGCGTGCCGACACCGGCGCGATCAGGACGTCGCCGTCTTTGGCGCGCACAGGGCCGTAGGTCGGGCGCGCCACCGGCGCCGAGAACTGCGCTTCCTGCAGCTCGTACACCAAGAGGTTCAGCATACAGTCCATCAGAACGACATCGACGTGCTGCCCTGCTCCCGTACGCTCCCGTTGTACCATCGCCGTTTGAATCGCCGAGAAGCCGAAAACGCCGCCGAGAATATCGGCGACGAACACGGCTCCAGCCGCCGGCCGGTCGCGATCGCCGGCATATCGCATCAGCGCGCGGTCGAAACCGCTCTCGGCATGAACGATCATTGCATAGGCCGGGCGTTCCGACTGCGGACCGGCCTGGCCGTAGCCGGATATCGAGCAATAGATCAAACGGGGATTGATCTTGCGAAGCGCCTCATATCCGAGACCCAGGCGCTCCATGACGCCGGGCCGGAAATTCTCGACCAGAATATCCGTGCTTTCGACCATGCGATGCACGAGCTCGATCGCCTCGGATGATTTGAGGTCCAGCGCGATGCTCTTCTTGCCGGCATTGAGCTGACCGAAATAGGCGCTTTGGCCGTGGCGAAGGGGCGCGCGCAGACGCATCTCCTCGCCTTCCGGCGGCTCGATCTTGATCACTTCGGCGCCGACATCCGCCAGCAGCCGCGCGCAATAGGGTCCGGCGAGCATGATGGAGAAATCCAGCACGCGGACGCCCTCGAGTGGTGATTTCAATGATTGGCCCTGCATCATCGGTTCCTATCGAGGTAAGCCAAGCGCACGCTGCGCAATCAGGCTGCGCTGAATTTCGTTCGTGCCGATGCTGATCACCCACATCAGCGAATGACGCAGGTTTTGCTCGAACCGGCCGTTCTCGACGGCCCCCGGCATCTGTTCGGACAGCGTGGCCCGCATGCCAAGGATGTCGAGCGCGGCTTCGCCAAAGCGTTCCATCAGCTCGCTGGAAAAGACCTTGCTGATCGCGCCATATTCCGGCGGCGTGACGCCGCCTGTGGCAAGGTCCGCGCAATGCATCATCAGTTGGCGGCCTATCTCGATTTCGCAGGCGAACGCCGCCATGCGGTCCCGGACAATCGGATCTCCACTCAACTCCTGCCGGGCGATCACATGCTGGCGCAGTTGTTCAAAGGTATGCGCAACTTTCAGCACGATGCCGCCGCCGACCAGTCCCCGCTCGAAAGCGAGCGCTCCAGTCAGGACTTTCCAGCCCTCGTTTTCACCGCCGACGAGGTTCTCCACGGGCACGCGAACATCGTCGTAGAAGATGTTGGCGAACGTTCCATCGTACATGGTGGTGGCCGGCCGGATCGTGATTCCGGGTGTGTTCATCGGCACGATGAACATGCTGATGCCTGCATGGGGCTTGGCGTTCTTGTCGGTTCGCGCCGCCAGGAACATGTATTTTCCCCACCAGGTCGTGGTCCAGATCTTCTGACCGTTGATGACCCAATGGTCGCCGTCGCGGACCGCGCTGGTTCGCAGCGCCGCAAGGTCGGAGCCTGCCTGCGGCTCGCTGTACCCCATCCCATGCATGGCCGCGCCGCGCAGAATTTCCGGCAGATACTTCTTCTGCTGCTCGGGCGTACCGAACATCATCAAGGCGTTGGCCTGGATCGAGGCGCCGAGGCGCGGAGCTTCGTACTGCTCCATGGTCTCCATGAAGGCGATCTGCTCAAGCGGCGAACGCGCCTGGCCACCGAACTCCTGCGGCCAGCCGAGGCCGATCCAGCCGGTGCTCCCCATATCGGCAGCAAATTCAGCGTCGAATTCACGCTTTGCGAACGGCTTGGCGTCAAAAGCGGCCTTTCGGCCGCCCGCCCAGTTCTGTGCAAGCCACCGCCTGACATGTTCGCGCAGTTCGTTCCCGGCGGAGCCGAGATCATATTGCGGCATCGCTGCACCGCCATTGTCGAACAGGTGGGCGGCGAGGCGGCGTCTGGCATGGGCCGAGCCACCAAGCGCTATGGTGTCCAAATGCACGCGCTTGAAGTGCAGCGGCGCTTCGTGTTCTTCGGCGTAGCCGATCGCGCCGAATGTGTGCTGCGTCTCAAGAGAAACGCGTCGCAAAGACGGACCCCCGAACGCCATGGCGCAATCGGAGAAGTATTGCCAGTCGCGATCACCCTCGTCCCGCAGCTTCGCCGCGTGGCGCAGAACGAGACGCACGCCCTCGAGATCGACGAAGCAGCTGGCGAGCTTGTGCTGGATCGCTTGAAATCGCCCGATCGGTTGGCCGAATTGCTGCCGCTCCCCGGCGTAGGCTACCGCCAGCTCGAACGCACGACGCGCGGCACCATGGGCGCGCGCCAGCAGCGCCAGTCGCGCGATCGATCGCAAATCGCTCAGGCTGATCTTGGCAGCAGGAACAAGTCTTGCCGGCGCCGCATCGAGCGCCAGCTCCCAATTGCCCCATGCACCCATCGCGCGCGTGGGGGTACGATTAACGCCGTGAGCCCGAAGGTCGACGAGCGCAAGCTGTTTCTCGTCCACCGGCGCGAGCAGGTGGGTAGCGCTCCCCGCGGCCTCAACGAACCGAAGCGATCCTGTTGCCTTCTCGCCAAGAAGCGCGATCGACCCAATACCAGGATCGGAGTCGAATGCACCGAACGAAAAAACAACACGCGCCGTGCCCCCCTGAAGTGCTGTTCGCAATTCCCCTGCATCGGGGGATGCACCTGACAGCACGAGATTTGCCAGCACGGCAGACCACATCGGAGCGGGACACGCCGCGCGGCCAAGTTCTTCCATCACCGTCAGGATCTCACGAAGGCCGCCCTCCTCCGGATCTGCGCCCAGAGCCGTGAGACCTTGCCCGGCCAGCTTGTTCCACATCTCGGTGATCGCGTCGGGCGATGCACCATCCTTCAGGCAGTCGGCTCGCCAATGCGCTTCGAGAAGCCCGCGCAGGGATTCGCGAAGCATGCCCGCAACGTCGTCGCTTTCGATGCCGGAGGCCGCCATTGCGAGAGCCTACACCTGACCGAACCTCGGTTTGCGCTTCTCCTTGAAGGACATGGTTGCCTCCTTGTGATCCGCTGTCTCGAACGTGACCTGTTCGAGCGCCATTGACGCCTCGAGCAACATGTTCACGCGATCCTTCACGATCTGGTTGATCGACAGCTTGGTCCAGCGGATCGCCCAAGTTGGGCCGTTTGCCAGTTCAACGGCGATTTCCCGCGCCTTGCCCAGCACGTCAGCACGAGGAACGACATGATTGACGAGGCCGATCCGCTCCGCTTCCCGCCCCTTCAGCAGCGTGCCGCGGATCAAAAACTCCTTGGCCTTGTTGATGCCGACCAGCAACGGCCAGATAACGGTGCCGCCGTCCCCGGCAACCAGCCCAACGCGCGAGACGTGCGTGTCGCCAATGCGCGCATCGTCGGACATGACGGTGATATCGCACAGCAGCGCATGGGTCGCAGCGAGCCCGATGGCATCGCCATTGATCGCCGCGATGATGGGTTTGTCGAGCTCGAGCTGCCGCGTCACGCCGCGGCGGCTGATCATGGGATCATGGACCTCACCCTCCTCCAGGACGTCCCCGCCGGGACGCTCAGACATGGCCTTGACGTCGCCGCCGACGCTGAAGAAATCGCCGGCGCCGGTCAGCACGACGACGCTGACGGCGTGGTCATCGGCGAGGTCGTCCCAGATCGTCCGCAGCTCGCGGATCAGCTTCTGATTGATCGCGTTGCGCGACTGCGGCCGGTTCAGGGTCACCGTCGCCACCTTCTCCGACACGTCGACCTTGAGGCATTCATACTTTGCGTAGTTCGACACTTTATTCCTCCCGTTGTTATCGTGTTCGAGCGCAGGCCTTCGGCGTCCAAGCGCGGCTAACGCCGCATGCCCGGCTGGACCTCGGCCAGCGCGACATGCAGCGACATCGCGCCCGGATCCTGCTCCAGCATTCGCTGGACAGCTTCGAGATGCGCGCGCATCAAGCGGCGCGCCGATGAGGTGTTCCGTTCGGCTATGGCGGAGAGCAATTGACGCCGCCGGTCGGCCAACCGGCTCATCGCGACGCCGCTCGAGGCCACCTTGGCGTAGACGAAGCGCATGTGAATTTCGGTCACCGAATCCATGATCATCGCGATGACCTTGTTTCCGGTCGAGGCCGCCAGCAGCTTGTAGAATTCGCGCGAGCACTCGACCCGGTCGAGCAGCCTCCCCTCCTTCGTCGCAAGCTCGGTTCGCCGGATGTTGGCCTCCAGCGCATCGAGATCGGACTGGCGTGCATGGTCGCACGCAAGACCGACGACGAGGTCGAGCACGTGGACACGCGCCTCCGACAGCTCCCGGACCGAAATCGTTCCAAGGCTCAGCATGTCCCGCATGACGTCGTTCATGCGTCTGGTGTCGCCCTCCTGGATGAAGGCACCGCCTTTGACGCCCTTCAGCAATCGAAGCACGCCAGCCATCTCGAGGCTGCGCAACGCCTCCCTCAGGACATTGCGGCTCACACCGAGCTGCTGCGCGAGATCGCGCTCCGGAGGCAGCTTGTCGCCGGGCTTCAGCTGCCCGAGCGCCAGCTGCTCGCGGATGCGCTCGCAGATTTCCTCGAACGCCCGCCTCGTATGGATCGGCCGGAACCTGGGGGCCGGCGCGGGACTTGCCGTCGCCCGCTGATCGGCCGGGCGCTCGCGCCTACCGGGCGAAACATTGCGTGACTGCGCACCGGCGCGGGGGCTTGACTTGGTGTTCATGTGGTGAATTATTAAATGGATCACCCATTCAATGGAAGCCCCTTTCTGGGTTTCACTCAAGAAAGTCCACTACGAGGGTCCATGAGCTTTTCCGAGGAGCAGATCGCCTTCCGCGACACCGTCCGCAAGATAGCCGAGAAGCATGTGGCGCCGATCGCCGCCGAGATTGACGAGACCGACCGCTTTCCGACCGAGCTCGTGAAGCTGTTCGGCGAAATGGGGCTGATGCAGCTTTGGGTGCCGGAGCAATATGGCGGCCCGAACGGCAATCTCACCATGGCTTGCATCGCGCGCGAGGAGATCTCGAGGATATCACCTGCCTGCGCGTCGATCGCCTGTCTGAACACCATGTTCATTATGCCGCTCCTCCACTTTGGCTCAGAGGAACAACGAAAAAGATACCTGCCGATCATCGCCAAGGGCGGCGTCGTCACCGCAATCGCCATCTCCGAGCCGCAGGCCGGTTCAGACGTCACCGCTATTGCGACACGCGCGCGGAAGGATGGCGATTCCTACGTTCTCGATGGCCGCAAGCAGTGGTGCAGTTACGGGGTGGTCGCCGACTATATGGTGGTGATGGCACGGACCAGCGACGGTCCAGGCTCCGATGGCATAAGCGCCTTCATTGTCGAGCCGAAGAAGATGGCCGGAATTTCCTTTGGACGTCACGAGCGCAAAATGGGTTTCCGGGGCGCGCCGAATACCCCGATCTTCTTCGACAATGTGCGCGTGCCGAGGGAAAATCTGGTTGGGGAAGAAGGCAAGGGCTTTCGAGCCTCGATGCGCGCCCTCGATCTCAATCGGCCGACCATTGGGGCACAGTCCGTCGGATTGGCTCAGGGCGCGCTCGACGCCTGCGTCGCCTACGCGAAAGAGCGCAAGCAGTTCAAGAAATCGATCTCGGAGTTCCAAGGCGTCCAGTTCATGCTCGCGGACATGGCGATGCAAATCGAGGCCGCACGTGCACTGGTCTACGAGTGCGCGCGCGCCGGGGACGCGGGTGACTGGAAGCGCCTTAATGTTCTTGCCAGCATGGCCAAGTGTGTGGGCAGCGATATGGCCATGAAGGTCACAACGGATGCGGTGCAGATATTCGGGGGCTATGGCTACACCATGGATTACCCCGTCGAGCGCATGATGCGCGACGCGAAGCTAACCCAGATCTTCGAGGGCACGAACCAAATCCAGCGGGTCGTCATCGCGCGTGAGCTGCTCAGTTAGACAAACGCGGCCCTGGTCCTGAACCGGGCCGCACCTTTCTCGACTTCGCCTCCGCCGCGTCGAGGGTGGTGCGCGAGCCAGTTGTTGCGCAACCTCGCGGAATGAGCCGCGGCGATGCTCACCGTCAGACGTGAATGCGGTGTGGTGTTAATTCACGGCAATGATGCGCGCGATTCGACCACAAATCGGTGAGCACCCTCGTATGGAATCTCAATACCGTGCGAGCTACGTCCCGAGGCCCAGCTCGGCCCGTCGAGATGGCCGAAGCCGATATCGCCCCTTACCGAGCTCAAACCCGAGGTCGCTCAGTCCTGGTGGATTGCGCTGCTCCGGCGAACTTTCCGACCGCTGACCGCAACGGAAAGTTCGGAAAGTGTGGGCCAGTTCATACAATCGAGCGGCCGCGAGCCGCACTATTCGCAAATAGCGTTGCATTGCGAAACACGTTTCGGTTGCCGGGCTCAGGCGCGAAATGGCCTCAAGTCTGCGTGCGACCCGGGGGAGCCAAAAACATGCGTCGTGATTTGACCATCAAGACCGGCAGCATGGCCGGCACGTCCGATTTCAGGGTGATGGCTCCGATCAAGAAGGGGTTCGTGCCGTCCCTGGATGCGACCACGTACAAGACCCGCGTCAAATACGTGCTACGGGCGCTGAATGGCGGACGCGCCAACGCGTATGAATACGAGCTCGCCCGCGTGCTGACCGATTCCGTTGACCGCGTCGGGCGGATCCACTCGGTGGGCATCGCCGTGCTCGAACCCGAGGACGAATCCGTGGACGGCGTGGACTATGTGCTGCTGACCGCCACGTTCGACGGCTCCTGGGAAGCCTATGTCCGCGTCATCTGGCAGAAGGCCGCCCGGCTGCTCGACCTCATCTTCTGCAATACCGATGGTTATGTGCTCGGATACGAGAACACGTACGAAAACTGGGGTATCTGGCTCAAGAGCAAGCAGACCGAAGCCTATTTCCTCTATGCCACCCCCGACCTGACCGTGGATGACACGCGCTTCCTGCGGATGGAGGAGCGGGTCTATCGGCGCGCCTCTGGCGCCGGCGCCGACAAGATCGTCACGCGGATCAGGATTCCCTCGCCGGAAGACATCGCGCGACACTCGATATTCGAGGTCGACGGCCAGGTCGGCGTCGATCCGACCAATGCCGGCTTCAGCAAACCGCTCAGCATCGAAGCCGCCGCCCGGCCTCCGTTTCGCCACGGCATCCGCGCACTGGCGGGCCTCTACCGTCTGGCCGACTTCTATCCGCCGGGGACGCATGACGGGGTGCTTCTGCATCGGGCCGGCCACGAGCTGCTGCCCGAATTCGTCACCATGATCAACGACCCCACCTACGCGGAAGGCGTCAAGCGCGCTCGCCGGCGCTATGATGAGGCCCTGCGCTGGTTGATGACCCCGCCCGATGTGGCGCCGGTACGGCGCAACCTGCCCCTCGCCCCGCCGGCCGAACTGCCGTTGCAGGATCGCGGTAACGTGCAAGGCGGGATCATCACCGCCTACCCCGATTCCGACTACGGCTGCCTGCTGCTGCTGCAATTCGCCAATCCGGCCGCACTGGCCGCGTTTCTCGACGTCCTCGAGGTGACTTCCGAAGCCGACGTTCTGACGCCGGGGCAGATCGTCACTAACATCGCATTCACGGTCGAGGGACTGCGTCAGGCCGGCCTGTCGGACGAAGAGGTGCGCACTCTGCCGGAAGAGTTCGTGCAGGGCATGGAAAGACGCGCCGGCCTGCTCGGCGACGTGCGCTGGAATCATCCGCAGCGATGGCGCCTTCCCGCCAGCAATTGGGCGCTCGGGACCGACGCGCCGGACCTGCCCGAAGGCGACCCGGCGCCGCGCATCAGCATGAGCTCGGTCCATGCCGTCCTCCAGCTCCGCCTGTTGCTGTCCAAGGACGCGCAGACGACGGCGGATGCGAGACATGCGTTGATGGCCGAAATGAACCGCCTGGTCGGGGTCGATGCGGGTATCAGGCCCCTTTCGATCCAATGGATGCAGCGGCAGCGCGACAAGAGATCCCGCGACATGCAGGACCATTTCGGGTTCGCCGACGGCAGTTCGAACCCGGTGCTGCGTGAGTGCGAGGCCGGCACGTACTATTCCAATCGGGTGCATCTCGGCGAAATTCTGTGCGGCTATCCGAACATCGCCGACGAGACGGCGCCGTTCGACAACGCGACCAATCGTGCTCACGCGATGCTCCGCGACGGCAGCTTCATGGCGCTGCGCAAGCTGCGACAGGACGTCGAGCAGCTCGAGGATGTGCTCGCCCGCGCGACGCGACAGGCAGCCGAGACGGCCGGACCGGACGCACCTGCCCTGACGCGCGAGACGCTGATGGCTAAGATGATGGGACGCTGGCCGACCGGCCATCCCCAGGCCGGGCAACCCCTGACCCCTACTCCGCCCCCTGACAAAGGCCACAACGACTTCAACTACGACGCCGACCCGCAGGCCCAATCGTGTCCGTTTCACGCGCACATACGGCGCGCCAATCCGCGCGTGTCGATCACCAAGGCGGATGCCGGCGCGCGGCCCCCACGTATCGTCAGGCGCGGCATGTCCTACGGGCCGCCCGTCGAGCCGCAAGCCGCCAAATCCGGCCAGCAAGCAGAGCGGGGCCTGGTTTTCATGGCCTACAATGCCAGCCTCGGCGAGCAGTTCGAGGTGGTGCAGAGCTGGCTCTCTGGCGGCAACAGCGCGGGTTCGTCCTCGGGGGTAAGCGATCCTTTCCTCGGCCTCGCCGAGCCTGGCCGGCTCCGGCATTTCCGTTTCGAGCATGAAGGCCAAACCATTCGCGTCGCGCTCGACGGCTCGGACCGGCTCCACGACGAACCTCGTCCGTTCGTTCGTCTGGAATGGGGAGCATATTTCTTTGCGCCATCGAAGAAGGCGCTTGCCGATCTAAAGCAATGGGCGGCGAGCCGGGGGTATAAACCGGCCGTGACATGGTGCGCGGATCGGGGAGAAAAGGAGATCGCGCGTCTGCGCCTGATCGAGCGCCGGCACGGCGAAGCCGCGGCGATGGCCGCGTGGAAGACCGCGCTCGAAGATCCGGATTCAGCCTCGCATTTCGTCAACGCCTCGATCTGGGCTGCGATCCGCGAGCGCCACGGCGGCGCGCTCCGCACGCCCTTCGGGGTCCTGGTGGCCGACCGCGACATGGTCTCCCGGGTGTTCGCCGATTCCGACACCAAGCTGACCATCACCGGCTATCTTCCCCGCATGCTGCGGTCGTTCGGCATCCTCTATCTTGGCCGCGACGCCGGGCAGCCCGACCAGGTCTACGAGCAGGAATCCGAGGCGTGCAACGCCGCGATCATGGCGCTCGACCAGCCCGCCGCATTCGAGCTGGCGCGCGCGGTCACGCAGAAGTTTCTGGGCTTGATGGTCAAGCAGACGATCGACTTTGCCGCAGGCGACGGCGAAGCGAGCTGGGAATTGACCGTCGACGTGCACGAATTGGTGGATCCGCTGCTCGCCGCCTTCTGCGAAGCGTGGTTCGGGTTGAGCGAAGACGGGGGGCACTTCCGCCGCGTCGGCTATCGTTGGGATTGGACGCCGGGCGAGCCGCCCGGTTATCCCGGCCATTTCCTCTCCCCTTCGCGCTATATCTTCCAGCCTCATCCGAACGCGACAGTGGAGGCGATCGGCGCAGCACATGGCGACGCTGCGCGCCGTGCGATGGAAGGTTTCCTGACGCAGTTCGGGCCGACAAACGGTCCGGTGACGAAGGCGGTTTACAACTCGCCGCGGGGCACCGGCGACATTCCGTTCGTGGCGCGCACGGTCGCAGGCGCCATGATGGGATTCATTCCGACCGTCGACGGCAACCTGCGGCGGATACTCAACGAATGGCTGCGCGAAGGAACGCTATGGGCGTTGCGCGCTCGCTACGCCGGCACGAAGGCAAAGAACTACATGGACACCCTCAACCGGCTAAGAGACGACTTCATCCCCGCGATGCAACTTCGCGCGGTGCCCGAATTGATCTGGCGGACAGCCGTCGTTTCGCAAAGCATCGGAGGGGTCGAGGTGAGGCCTGGCGACGTCATCGTCGCCGGCGCAGTCTCCGCCACCCAGCAAAGTCTCGCCGAAGGTCGCCAGGACATCTACCACGCCTTCGGCGGCAACCGCAGGGTCCCGGGGCATCCCACGCATTCATGTCCCGGAGCAGACCCGGCACTGGCGGTGATGCTGGGTTTCTTCAGCGCACTGGTGGAGACGGAGCTGCCCTTGCGGACCGGCCCCATTCCAATGAGCCTGACGATGGACGGAAGAGTTCCCGCACCGAGCCCACCTCCACCCTAGAGCCGTGTAAGGAAAGGTGCGCAGGGGTTAGACGGCACAATGCCGAGCGAGCTGATCGTTGGCGTAGCCGACGGGTATGCCAATGACGAGCCTGATCGTCTCCTCCGCATGCCAGTGCATGCCGAGCGCGCGCAGCTTCTCGGCGGCTTCCATCATGGTCTGGCGGGCCGCCTCGCCCCGGCCCTGCCCTGCGAGAAGCTCGCCGCGCAGGGCCAGGTTCAGGGCCGCATCGCGCAGCGAACCACGCCAGCCTGCGGAAGTTTCAGCCCGTCGCAACCAGCGCTCGCTAAGGCCGAGATCCTGGCGCAGGGCTGCGAGCTTCGCCAGCGAGCGGCATGCCGCCGCCTCGCCCAGTCGCTCGCCTTCGCGTGCGCGGCGCAGGACATGGGCGGCATACCGCCGCGCCGTCTCGACATCGCCTTCGGCGGTCGCCGCCTCGACGAGCCAGCTATATTGAACCGACGTGTAGAATTGAAAATTGCGCCGCTCCATCCATTCGGCGGCGTTCCGCAACTGCAGCAAGCCATCGGCGTCGCCGGTCGCCGACCAGCGGGCAAATCCCGAGGCTGCCCGGCAATCCGCCAGAAGCAGCAGGCTGCGCGTGTTCTCGGCGATGCGCGCCCCTTCCACGGCAAGCTGCTCCGCCTCCTGCCAGCGGCCCTGCCAGATCAGCGCGACGGCAATCCAGTTGCGCACGGAGTTGACGACCGGGTGGGTCGAGCCTCCGACCAGAGCCATGCCTTCACCGAAACAGGCGTGGGCGCCCTCGAAATCGCCGCGATCCGCGAGGATGCCGCCCTTGCATGCCAGCGCATAAGCCGCCCCGAAGGATATCGCACCATGACGCCGGCTGCGTTGCTGCTTGGTCGAAATGGCGGCGTCGATCAAGGCGATGGCTTCGTCGTACTGACAGCTTGCAGCCAGAATCTGCCCGAGCGTCGCTTCGATCTGGGCGATCAGGCGACGATCTTCGAGCTTGCGTGCCAATTCCAGTGCCGTCCGCGTGTGCGTCACGGCCTCGCGGAAGCGGCCGAACCCGTAGCACATCCAGCCGAGCCATTCGTAGGCGCTGGCCATCGCGGCGGTCTCGCCGAGGGAGGACGCGATCGCGACCGCGCGTTCGAACACGGAGGTATCGTCGGTCAGCGACAGCGGGTCGAAGATGTTGGCCATACCCAGCTTGTTGGCCAGCAAGCACCAGCGCAGCGATTGTTCGCGCGAGCGATCGGGCACGCGATCCAGCGCCTGCATCGCGACCTGGTACTGCGCACTGGCACGATCGAGCGCAAATGCAGCCATGGCCTTGTCGCCGGCACGTTCAGCATAATGGGCTGCGCTTTCCCAATGACCTGCGCCTTGCGAATGGTAGGCCAGAGCTTCCATCGCATCCTCGCGATCAGCCTGCTCGGACCGCGCCAGCAGGGTGTCTTCGATCCGCTTGTGCAATGCCTGACGCTCGTGCAGGCCAATGGTGTCGTAGACCGCATCGCGCGTGATGCCGTGCTTGAAGCGAAGGACGCCGCCCGCTGGATCGGCAAAGAGAAAGTCGGCATCCGCCAATGCCCGCACGTTGGCCGGGTCGGGTTCGCTGCCGCAGGCCGAAACCAGCAGCCCGTGCGGCACGGTGTTGCCGATGACGGCCGCGGCGCGCACCACCTTCGCCTCATCGGGCGGCAGGCGTGCCAGGCGCGAAGCGACCAGGGTTGCGATCCAGCCCTGTTTGCTGCGCGCTTCGAACGAGGCAGGATCGTTGGCGGCGATGGAATGGCAGAGCTCTTCGATGAACAACGGCACCCCGCCCGCATAGGCATGGATGCGGGCTACGAGGAAGGGATCGGCCTGCGGGACCCAGCGTCGTACGGCAAAGTCGGTTTCCGGCCCCTGAAACGGTTCGAGAAACAGGTGCGGCGCGCCGGAAATCCATTCGGTGCCGTCCTCGCGCGGCCGGCTGGCGAGGATGACGCGAGGTCCGTTGGGCAATTCCAGCAAAGCCTGCAGCAATTGGCGGCTCGCGTCATCAGACCATTGCCAGTCGTCGATCACCAGCACCAGCGGGCCATGTGCCGACAGTCCGGTGAAGAACCCGAGCAGATCGCCGACGACGCCATCGACGGTGATGCGGCCGCCACGCGCATCGGCGCCGGCCGACGCCAGTGCCAGGATCGATTCTGCATTCGGACCGAGCTGGGCCGCCCATGGCTCCAGAGCCGCGCGCGCCGTCTCCTTTGCCTCGACGAGGGAGGCGTCCGCTCGAATTCCCAGCGCAGCGCGCAGCATTTGCAGGAATGGTTGCAGAACCTCGGCACCGACGTAACTCTCGCAACTGCCTCGCAGCAGCCTGATGCGCTCGGTGCCGACGTTCCCCAGCACCTCTTCCAGAAGGCGCGTCTTGCCGAGTCCGGGCCCGCCGACGACCACCGCGCAGCGTTGCGCCTGCGCAGGTGCTTCGCTCAGAAAGCGTGTCAGGAAGCCGAATATCTCGTTGCGGCCGATGAAGGGTGTCAGGCCGCGGCGCGAGGTTGCTTCGAAGCGTCGGGTCGCCGTGCTTCGACCCAACACCAGCCTCGCCTGCGGCATTCCCGAAGCCGCTGGGAGGTGGGCGGCGAGCTCGAAGAAGTTGGCATGCGGCCCAAGGGCATCGAGGCTGGCCAGGATCTGATCCGGACCGGCGTGGCGCGACAGGTGCGCTGCCGTGTTCACGACATCGCCGATCAGGTCATACCGGCCGGACTCGATGTCGCCTTGGGTCAGGAGCACGGTGCCGGCATGGATACCCGAATGCATTCGAAGCGGCATCAGCGCCGGCGATACGCCATCGTGGCGCAGCTCTCCGACCCATTCGTGAATATCGAGTGCTGCTTCCGCAGCACGACGACCGTCATCTTCGCCGGATTGGGGATAGCCGAAAATGGCGAGCGCACCGTCTCCCTGCGTTCGGATGATGCGACCACCGTGCTTCGCCACCGCGCGATGCCAGATCTGCCGCAACTGGCTGAGGAGTTCGGAAAGGTGCTCGGACTCGACATCCCGGCCCAGGGCGGTTGATCCGACAAGGTCGGAGAACAGCACCGTCAATCGATGACGTTCGCCTCTGGGGTCGCGGGTCTGCGTAATCATCGTCAATCGCAGCCAACTCGTTGACGAACCGCAAGTACGGTCTCCAGCGGGTGCCAGACCGGATGCAGCAAGTATCGCAAAAGGCCATAGTAACTCGCCCAACCCGCAAGTGGAAGCTCGCGGGGATTGCATCCGCCGAATATGACGATCAGGACGACCGCATTGGCCTAACCTATTCAAAAACCTCATGTCTTCCGTTTGCCGACGGCGCGGCGCCGCCTCGCCTGCGCAGGCTAAGGCGTGGTTCAAAGCCGGTGGTTCACAGCCGGAGGATCACGGCGGAGAATATCGAGCTGGCATTCCTAGGGAAGCGGCAGCCGGTCCAGCTGGCTCTGCGCCTTCTTGACGGCGGCCGCATACCAGCTCTGGCTCGGGGCTTCCTTGGCGAAGCACGCCGTGAAGGCGGTCATTGCCTTGTCCTCGCGGGCCATCTCGCCGCGCGGGTCTTTCTTGTCGACGGGCTTTGCCATCATCTGCTTCCAGACCTTCTCGCAGGTCGGGATCGGGGCGGTCTTCACGGCCTCCCTTGCCGCGAGGAAATAGACCTTGTCGCCCTGGATCGCGACGACATCGATTTCGTCCGGCGGGCCCTTGAGGCCGCCATTGCCGCGCACGCCGAGCACAGCGGCTGCCACGCTCGCCTTGACCGGCTTGGTGATCGGCAGCTCTGCGTAGATCGCAAAGGCGGCGTCCTGGATGGCGTAATAATAGAAGCGGTCGGATTTCAACGCGGCGCCGCTCTCCTGAGGCATGCCGTCCTCGCGATGCTCGCCAAGCCAGTGGCTGAGCAGCCCGGTCGTGGTCACTACAGCCTGCATCTTGTCGCCTTCGGATGCGAAGCTCAGCCCGTCGAGATGGCCGAAGCCGATGTCGTCCTTGAACAGCGTATCGACGTTCGACTTGCTCTCGGCCGGGAGTCCCTTGATCGCGACCGGACCGACCAGGCCGCGCAGCACGCCGGCCAGCTCCTTCAGGGCCGCATCGTGCTGCTGGTAGATCTCGTCGCTCTCCTTGGCATTCGAGAATTTTGCGATGTAGCGGTCGCGCAGGTCGAGATAATGCTGCTCGGGCGCGGCCGCCCCGGCGGGCGCGGCCAGGACGAGCAGGCAGAGCAAGGCAAGCAATCTCATTGCAATTCCGGGAAGACTGGAGAGCGATCTCCATCTTTGTGCCGACGCCGCGTGCCAAGGTTCATCCATTGGCGGAACGCGGGTGCCCTACTCTGCCGGCGTCAGTTGCTCCCGGTTCAGCCGCACGGCCGCCGTCTCCCGCACGCGAACGCGGGCGCGGCGCTTGCGCCACCAGATCACGACGCCGGTGACAGAGAGCGCGGCGACCACGAGGCCCATCACCGAGATCAGGATACGCCCGAACAGTCCGACGATGCGGCCCGAATGCAGCGGAAACTGCGCCTGCACGAAGATGTCGGCGGCGGTGCCGACCCAGGGCAGCCGCTCGCCAATGGGGCGGCCGTCCTCGCTGTCGTAATAGAGCTGCGCCGGGCCGACGCCGCCGGCACCGTGATCGTCGCCGGGATGGAAGAACGCGGCGGCGTAGACGCCATGGGCCGGGCCGTAGCTGAGCGCGCCGACCGGGGTGGTCCAGCCTCGCGCCTTGCCGTCGGCGGCCGCGCGGGCAGCAATCTCGGCAAACGTCATCTTGGGCTCGATCGGATTATCGAGATCGCGATAGGGCCGCTGCTCATAGGGTGTCGGGGTGTAATTCGACACCATCTTCATCAGCGGCGAGAACACCTCGAAGTAGAGGTTCAGCGAAAACGCGGTGAAGGCGATGATGAACAGTACGCCCCACGTCCACAGGCTGAATGCGCGGTGGATGTCGAAATTGATCCGGTAGGCGCTGCCCGAGGTCTTGATGGTCCAGGCCGGCGCCCAGCGCGCCCAGAAGCCGCGCTCGAGCTGGCGCGCGACCTCAGGCGCCCGCGCGGCCTTGGCGCGCCGGCGCGAGGGCAGCGTCAGGTAGAAGCCGACGAAGCAATCGATGGTCCAGATGATGGCGATGATGCCGAGCACGCGCATGCCCCAGCGGTCGCTGCCCCAGAATTCCGGGATGTGCATCGTGTAGTGCAGCTTGTACAGAAACGAGACGAAATTCTCGCGCGTGACGGGCCACACCGCGCCCCAATAACGCCGGCCAAGCTCCGCGCCGGTGTTGGGATCGAGGAAGACCTGATTGTAGTCGAGCGGGTAACGCTTGCCGGTCGCGGGATCGATCCGCGGCATGACGAAGAACCACAGCGAGTGGCCCTGCTCCGGCGTCATGAAGAGGTAGACGACGCGCGCGCGGGGATCGCGCTGCTCGATCATCTTGGCAAGCTCGAGCGAGGGAATGGCCGGGCCCTTCGTGGAGACATCGAACAGATGGCTGTTCAGGACGTCGTCGAGCTCGTGATCCCAGGAGATGATCGCGCCGGTGATGCCGGAGAAGAACAGGAAGGCGGCCGTCAGCAGTCCCGCCCAGCGATGCAGTTTGCCGAATATCGCTCTCATCGCTCAGATCTCATTCCCACTGGGCCCGGCCCCTCATTTGCCGGACCGCTTTTCGATTGGACTCGCCGCCGGCAGTTCAGCCGGTGGGCCTTCGGCCTAACGCAGGGACAGTTGCAGTGCGAGAGGTCCGACATTAGAATTTATCGAGACTGGCCAATAAGCTGCGCGACAAAGCGTCCATGCGTGATCGGGTGTCGACGCAGCCGCGTGCGTTACGGCCAATCGGCAAAATTCAGCGTCGGTCTCGATCGCCCCGCTCTCGCGCGTGCCGCAACGCGCCGACGCCATACGCCCGGTGCCTCGCCGGTGTGCTTGCGGAAAAAGCGGCTGAAATAGGCGGTGTCCGTGAAGCCCAGCGCAAATGCGATCTGCTTGACGGCGATGGTTCCAGCCTCCAGCCGCGTCGCCGCTTCCCTGACGAGGCGCTGCTGAATCAGCTCGCTCGGCGAGCGCTTCAGCTCGCGGCTGCACAGCGCGTGCAGGCGATCCGGCGTGGTGCCGAGTAGACTGGCGTAATCGCTGACGCGCAAGTGCTGTTGATAGCGCTCCTCGAGCAGCCTGCGGAACCGGCTCAGGATCTCGGTGCTGCTGCTCTCCTCGTTGCGGTTCCCGTCGCCAGCGAACAGGCGCCAGAATCGCAGCACGCACAGCGTCAGCTCCGCCGACATGATCGACGCTGCACCGCTGCGTGCGGGCGTGGCGACCTCGGCGGCGATCGCCGCGATGGAACGCGCGATCGTGGCCGCGAGATCGGCCTCGACCTGCAACGCCAAGGTGCCGCCCGCCCCCTCGAGCGCGAGATAGGCCGCCTCTGCCGATGGCGGGAGATAGCGATGCCAGATACCGGCGCGCAATTGCAGCAGCTGCGCAGTCGTGCCTGCCGACACCTCCAGATAGTCGGCGGATCCTGCCGGGAGCCAGACCAGCGCGGGTCCGACCGTCCGCATGGTCCTGCCGGCCTGACCGATCTCAGCGGTCCCGCCGCCGGGAAGGCAGAGCAGATGAATGAACGGACGGGCCGCTTTCGAGGTCAGCGTCCATCGCCGCGCGACGTAATGCGCCGCGATCAGCTCGGCGCCCACAGGCACAGCCCCACTCGGGGCGGGTGCCGGTGCCGGATCTGAGCCCGCGACGCCTCGACGCACTTGGCCATCGAGGCCAGAACCGTCCAATCTTTCACCGGATTTGTCCATTGTGCGAGCAAAGCTCGGGATGCTTGCTAGGTCAAGTCTCGGTGGCGGCCGGCTCAATGATGCCGCCCTGGAGAAAGTCGGGACCAAAGAGGAAACGACCACTCACGTCGATGCCAACAGTCGCTTGAGTGCAACAGGAGGGAGACACGATATGTTTTCGGCGAACCGTCGAACGTTGCTGCGCGTCGCTGGCCTTGCGGCTCTGGCCGGAACGCTCTGGACCTTTCCGTCCACGGCCGATGCGCAGGAGAAGATCCGGATCGGCTACGCCATTTCCAAGACCGGTCCCTATGCCGGCGGCGCCGGCATCACCACCCTGCCCAATTATGAGCTGTGGGTGAAGGACGTGAATGCCGCCGGCGGCATCAAGCTCGGCGACAAGAAGCTACCGATCGAGGTGGTCGAATATGACGACCGCAGCAGCTCGGAAGAAGCCGTCAAGGCGATCGAGCGCCTCGCCAACCAGGACAAGGTCGATTTCATTCTTTCGCCGTGGGGCACGGGTCTCAATCTCGCGGTCGGCCCGACTCTGAACCGTCTGGGCTACCCTCACCTCGCGGTCACGTCGGTGACCGACAAGGCGCCGGAGCTTGCCAAGCGCTGGTCGAACGCGACGTTCTGGCTCGGGACGTCGGCCCAGATATCCGAGGGGCTCGCCGATCTGCTCGGCAAGCTGAAGAGCGAAGGCAAGATCGGGGCGAACATCGCGATGGTCAGCATCGCCGACCAGTTCGGCATCGAGCTGTCCGCCGCGGGCCGCGAGGCCTTCAAGAAGCACGGCTTCAAGCTCGGCTATGACAAGACCTATCCGATGGGCACGCAGGATCTCCAGCCTCTGTTGAAGGATGCGATCGCCTCGAACCCGGATGCGTTCGTCGCCTTCAGCTATCCGCCGGATACGATCGCGCTGACCGAGCAGGCGCAGCTGTTGAAGTTCAACCCGAAGGTTTTCTATGTTGGCGTCGGCACCGCGTTCCCGCTCTACAAGGGCAAGTTTGCCGCCAACAGCGACGGCGTGATGGGCATCGGCGGTTGGAATGCCGAGTCTCCGCAGCTGAAGGAGTATCTGGCGCGCCACAAGGCCACGACCGGCAAGGAGCCCGATCGCTGGGCGAGCTCGATCACCTATGCGAGCCTGCAGGTGCTACAGCAGGCGATCGAAAAGGTCGGCAAGCTCGATCGCACCGCTGTCGCGGCGGAAATCCGTGCGGGCACGTTCGAGACCATCATCGGCAAGGTCAAGCTGAAGGACGGGCTGCTTCAGGAGGTCTGGAGCGTCGGACAGTGGCAGAACGGCGAGTTCTACGCCCTCGCACCGACCTCGCTGCCGGGCGCGCGTGCCGCGGTCGTGCCCAAGCCGCAGTGGCAGTAAGGCTGGTTGGCAGGCCTTGCGTCGGCGAGGCCTGCCTGCCGTCCGCTCAAGGGGACGCCGCTTCATGTTGCTTGTCGACATCATCCTGCCGGGCCTCGTGCTCGGCGGCATGTACGCGCTGATCGCGCTCGGGCTGACGCTGCAATATGGCGTGGCGCGGATCATGAACCTCTCCTATGGAGAGTCGCTGGTCGCGGCCGCCTTCGGCGCGTTCTCGCTCTACGGCGGCCTTGGGCTGAGCCCGCTCGCGGCGCTGCTGCTGGCGGTCCCGGTCGCGATGGTGCTGAACTGGCTGCTGTATCGCTTGCTGCTGGAACGGCTGATGCGGCGCGGCAAGGACCGGGGCGCGCAGGAGATCGACAGCATCCTCGTCACCTTCGGCGTGCTGTTCGTGATCCAGGGCGCCATGCTGGTCGCCTTTGGCGGCCAGTACTACAGCTATAGCTATCTCTCCATTCCGCTGACGATCATGGGCTCGACGCTTGCTGTCAATCGGCTCGTCGCGCTGCTGTTCGCGGCGCTGGTCGGCGGCGCCGTGTATCTCGCCCTCACCCGCACCCGGATCGGCACTGCCGTACGCGCCATCGCAGTCGATGCCAACGCCGCGCGTCTCGTCGGCATCGACGTCGCGGCCCTGTCGGGGCTGGCGTTTGCCTTTGGCGGCGGCCTCGTCGCCGTCGGCGGCGTGCTGATCAGCATGTTCCTCACCTTCAATGCCGCGATGGGGGTGGTCTTCACCATGAAGGCACTGGTCGTCATCATCATGGGCGGTGTCGGCAACGTCATCGGTGCGCTGGTCGCCGGACTGCTGCTTGGTGTGGTCGAGACCGCGGTGGCGCGGCTGGTCGATCCCGGTCTGACGCTGGCTGCGACCTACGCACTGTTTCTCGGCGTGCTCGTGATCAAGCCCACCGGCCTGTTCGGCAGGGCGGCGTCATGACGGGGCCCGTCCGCATTCTGCTGTGGTGCGCCGGCCTCGCCCTCGCCGCATGCCTCGTCACCTATCCGCTCTATGCCAACGGCTATTATCTCGCGCTCGGCATCAGCGTGCTCTATTTCACGATCCTGGCGACCGCGTGGGCGATGTTCTCGGGCCCGACGCGCTACATCTCGCTTGCAACGGTCGCGTTCTTCGGGCTCGGCGCTTACACGGCTGCGGTGCTCGGCGAGACCATGCCCTGGCCGGTCGTGCTGCTGGCCGCAGCCGGCGTGGGCGCACTCACCGCCGCAATCACCGGGCTTTCGACGCTGCGGCTGTCCGGAATCTATTTCGTGATCTTCTCCTTCGGCCTGGCCGAGCTGATCCGGCAGCTCGTGATCTGGTACGAGGTCAACATCCACAAATCGGTCGGCCGCTATCTCTTCAGTGCGGTGACGCAGGACGTTCTCTACTGGCAGCTGCTGGGCTTGACCGCGGTCGTCTTCCTGGTGGGCTGGATGCTCGGGCGCTCGCGCTATGGGCTGGCCCTGCGCGCCATCGGCGCCGACGAGACCGCGGCGAGCCATTCCGGCATCGATGCCACGCGGATCAAGCTCGGCGTCTTCATTCTGAGCGCGACCTTCATGGCGGTGACCGGCGCGGTCATGGCGCCACGCTGGACCTATATCGATCCGGCCATTGCGTTCAATCCGACCATCTCGTTCCAGGTCGTGATCATGGCCCTGCTGGGCGGCGCGGGCTCGCTGTTCGGGCCCGTGCTGGGCGTCATTCCCCTGGTCCTGCTCTTCGAGGTGCTGACGGCGACGCTGCCCAACCATTTCAGCATCGTGCTCGGCGTCATCTTCGTGTTCATCGTGATGGTGTTGCCGAACGGCGTGATCGGCCTGTTCGGGGCGGGCCGCTGGCGTGTTCCGGCCGGCGGTCCCGCCGCCGCGCCCGCCCGCGCGGGCGATGCACCGCTGCTCGCGGTCGACGGTGTCAGCAAATCGTTCAGCGGACTACGCGCCGTCGACGGTGTCAGCTTCACAGTCACGCCAGGCGAGATCATCGGCATCATCGGCCCGAACGGATCCGGCAAGACGACGCTGCTGAATACGCTGTCCGGGGCGCTGCGGCCCTCCTCGGGCACGATCCGGCTGGGCGGCATCGTCCTCAACGGTATGCGCGCGCACCAGATTGCGCGCCTTGGCCTTGCGCGCACGTTCCAGCTGGTGCGCGTGATGCCGGACCTGACGGTGGCCGAAAACGTTGCGGCGGCGCAGCTGTTCTCGACGACGAACGGCTCGGGCGCAACGGCAAGCGAGCTGCTGGACCTCGTCGGGCTCGGCAAGCTGCAGGAAACGCCCGCGAGCGACCTGACCTATATCGACCAGAAGCGGCTCGAGCTTGCCCGCGCGCTGGCGCTGCAGCCGCGCCTCGTGCTGCTCGACGAATGGCTGGCGGGCCTCAACCCGAGCGAGCTCGAGACCGGCATCGCGCTGATCGCGAAATTGCGCGATCGCGGCCTCACCATCATCATGGTCGAGCATGTCATGGATGCGATTCGAGCGCTGTGCAGCCATTGCATCGTCATGAATGCCGGCAGCGTGATCGCGCGCGGCGCGCCGGAGGCCGTGTTGTCCGATCCAAAAGTCGTTGCAGCCTATCTCGGAGGCGACGATGCTTGAGGTCGCCGCCCTCTCCCATTTCTATGGCAAGCACCAGGCTCTCGCCGACATTGCGCTCGCTATTGGGCAAGGCGAGATCGTCGCGATCCTCGGCGCCAACGGCGCCGGCAAGTCCACCCTGCTCAAGAGCATCGCCGGGCTGGTCAAACCTGCCCCCGGCGCAACGATCCGGTTCGAGGGACATCACATTGGCGAGCTGCCCGCCCACCTGATCGTGGAGCGCGGCATCGCGCTGGTGCCCGAAGGCCGCGGCGTATTCGGCGATTTGACGGTTGCCGAGAATCTGCAGCTCGGCGCCTACCCCGCCCGCGCCCGCGCAGGCGAGGCAGACCGGCTCGCGAGGATCCTGCGACTGTTCCCGCGCCTTGCCGAGCGTATGGCCCAGGCCGTTCGCACCATGAGCGGCGGCGAGCAGCAGATGGTGGCGATCGGCCGGGCGCTGATGTCGAACCCGCTGCTGCTCCTGCTCGATGAGCCTTCGCTCGGCCTGTCGCCCCTGCTCAGCCGCGAAGTGTTCCGTGCACTGGCGGAGATCCGTAGCAGCGGCCTCAGCGTGTTGCTGGTCGAGCAGAATGCGCGGGCGAGCCTCGACATCGCCGACCGTGTCTACCTGATCGAGTCCGGCCGCAACGCCGGCAGCGGGCCGGCCAGTGCGATGAAGAACGATCCGGAGGTCCAGCGCGCCTATCTCGGCAAGGCCCGCGCGGCCCCGTCCCCACCATAATCGCTCAATCCCGCCTGCAACCTTTGGAGTGCATCATGAACGCGATCGACCTTCTCATCGGCGGCAAGGACCAGTCGGCCAGCCATCAGCGTACCTTCCAGCGCCACAACCCGATCTCCGGCGACGTCGCGACGATCGTGGCGGCGGCCTCGATCGACGACGCGATGCGGGCCGCGGACGCTGCGGCCGCCGCGTTCTCGGCTTGGTCACAGCTCGGCCCGTCGGAGCGCCGCAAGCGGCTCAATGCGGCCGCCGACATCCTCGCGCGCCGTGCCGCGGAGTTCACCGCGCTGATGGTCGCTGAAACCGGCGCCACCGCGGGCTGGGCCGGATTCAACGTGCACCTGGCCGAAGGCATGCTGCGCGAAGCCGCGGCCATGACGACGCAGATATCCGGCGAAGTCATACCGACCGACAAGCCCGACAACCTCGCCATGGCGTTTCGCCAGCCGGTCGGCGTGGTGCTCGGCATCGCGCCCTGGAACGCTCCCGTGATCCTCGGCGTGCGATCGGTCGCGATGCCGCTCGCCTGCGGCAATACCGTGGTGCTGAAGGCGTCCGAGATGAGCCCGGGCGTGCATCGGCTGATCGGAAGCTGCCTGGCGGAGGCCGGCCTCGGTGACGGCGTCGTCAATGTCGTCACCAACGCGCCGGAGGATGCGCAGGCGGTGGTCGAGGCGCTGATCGCCCATCCTGCGATCCGCCGCGTCAACTTCACCGGCTCGACCCGCGTCGGCCGCCTCATCGCACTCGCATGCGCCAAGCACCTGAAGCGCGCGCTGCTGGAGCTCGGCGGCAAGGCCCCGCTCGTGATCCTCGACGATGCCGATCTGGACGCCGCCGTGAATGCGGCAGCGTTCGGCGCCTTCATGAACCAGGGGCAGATCTGCATGTCGACCGAGCGGATCGTGGTCGACGACAAGGTGGCGGACGCCTTCATCGCCAAGTTCGCCGCCAAGGCCAGGAGCCTTCCCTTGGGCGATCCCCGCAAGGGCAATGTCGTGCTGGGCTCGCTGGTCAGTGACGCCGCCTGCGAGCGCGTCCGGGGCCTGATCGACGATGCCGTCGCCAAGGGCGCCGTGCTCGCTGCCGGCGGCCACGGCAGCGGCACCATTATGCCCGCCACCATCGTCGACCATGTCACGCCGGCGATGCGGATCTATGGCGAGGAGAGCTTTGGTCCGGTCGTGACCGTGGTGCGCGTGAGCGGGATCGACGAGGCCGTGCGCGTGGCCAACGACACCGAATACGGCCTCTCCTCGGCCGTGTTCGGCCGCGACATCGCCCGTGCGCTCGGCGTTGCCAGGCGGATCGAGGCGGGCATCTGCCACGTCAACGCTCCGACCGTGCATGACGAGCCTCAGATGCCGTTTGGCGGGACCAAGGCGTCAGGCTATGGCCGCTTCGGCGGCAAGGCCGCAATCGACGAGTTCACCGAACTGCGCTGGATCACCGTGCAGACCGGGCCCCGGCACTATCCGTTCTGATCGGCGGGATGCAGGTCCGGTCTCCAAGGCCGGACCGTCCTCGCATTGTGCTCACCAGCGGTAGGTCAGCCTGGCGATGGCTTTCCGCCCTTCCGCGTAGAAGCAGCCCGACATGCTGTAACATGAGGCGACATAGCGGGTGTCGGCGAGATTGGTGACGTTCAGCGCCAGGCGCCAATTGTCCCTGTTGTAGGCCAGCAGCGCGTCGAGAACGGTCGACGATCCCACCTTGAACGTGTTGGCCTCGTCGCCCCAGGTCGCGCCGACATAGCGGATGCCGCCGCCGAACTGCAGGCCGGCGAGCGGCCCGTTCTGCAGCGTATAGTCGCTCCACAGCGAGGCGCGGTTAAGCGGCACAGTAGTTGGCGCCTTGCCGACATTCACCGGATCCTGCGTGACCATGGCGTCGACATAGGCATAGGCGGCGCGCAGGTTCCAGCCATCGGCGAGCGACATCGTGCCTTCGAGCTCGATGCCGCGCGACTTCACCTGCCCGATCTGTTCGTAAAAGGTGGCCGCGGGCACGTACACAGCGACGTTATCGCGCGTCAGGTCGAAGGCGGCGAAGGTGAACAGCGCGTTCCAGCCGATCGGCTGATACTTGACGCCGACCTCGTATTGGACGCCGGTCTCGGGATTGAGCATTTGTCCGCCAAACCCGGTCGCGAGCAGCGGCAGGAACGATTCCGAGTAGCTGAAATAGGGCGCGATGCCGCTATCGAAATTGTACATCACGGCGGCTCGGCCGGTGAAGGCCGAGGCGTCCTTCGCGGCCGTGGTATTGGCGATACCGTTATCGACCTGCGTGGTCACGAAATCCTGACGGCCGCCGAGCTGGAACGAGAGCCGGCCGAGCTTGATCTGATCCTGCGCATAGACGCCGACCTGGGACTGCTTGACGCCGGTGTTGTCGTACATGGCGCCGATGGCGTAGTCGTAGCTGTAGTTCGGGTTGAAGACGTTGATCTCGGGGGACGAGGTCGTGACGCCGAAGGCGGTGTCGCGGAAGGAGGTGTTGCGATAGTCGACGCCAACCAGCGTGGTGTGGCTGAGAATGCCGGTGGTGAACTTGCCCTGGAGCTGGTTGTCCACGGCGAATGAGTTGATGTAGGAGTTGCTGTAGCTGCCATAGCGCGCGAGCTGCCCTGCGGCCTCGTTGGTATAGCCGCCGCCGTAAAACACCTTCTCCTCATTGTGCTGATAGGCGTAGCGCAGATTTTGCCGGAACGTGACGTTGTCGGTGAAATTGTGCGCGAGCTGGTAGCCGACGGTTGCGATCTCGGTGTTGAATGCGTCGAAGCCCGGCACGCCCGCGAAGAACGAGACCGGGATGGTGCGGCCGTTGTTCGGCCAAACCGTGCCCGAGGCCGGCAGGAACTGAAGGCCCCACCCTGCCCGGTCCCGCTGATAGTTGGCGAGCAGGGTGATGGTGGTGTCCTCGTTCGGCTTGAAGGTGACGGCGGGCGCGATGAAGACGCGATTGTCCTTGCTGAAATCGACCTGGGTCTCGCCGTCGCGCACGACGCCGGTCAGGCGCCACAGCACCGTGCCTTCCTTGTTGGCGGCGCCGCCCATGTCGAACTGGCCCTGATAGCGGTTGAAGCTGCCACCCGAGATCGAGACCTCGCCGAACTGCTGCGCCGTCGGCAGCTTGGTCACGTAGTTGAGAACGCCGCCTGTGCCGCTGCCGCCATACATCGCGGAGGACGGACCCTTGAGCACCTCGATACGCTCGGCCCCATAGGGCTCGAGGCCATTGAAGTGCACGTAGTTGCTGGAGGGAATCCGCAGGCCGTCGACGAAGAGGCCCGGCATCGTCATGTCGAAGCCGCGGATCTGGAGGCCGCCGAAGCGGGTGTCCGAGCCGCCATTGACGTCGCCGCTGACGCCGGCGGTGTAGCGCAAGGCCTCGCCGATCGAGACCGCGCCCTGGTTTCTGATCTGGTCGGTGGTGATGACCGACACCGACTGCGGCGTTTCGATCAGCGGCGTATCGGTCTTGGTGGCGGTGCCGCTGCGCGTCGCAACGAAACCGCGTACCGGGCCATTGGCGCGTTCGCCCGTTGCACCGTTCGATGAGGCCGACTGGGTTGGCGCAGCCTGCTGCTCCGTGCTGCGACGATTGGCGCGTGCGGTACGTGTCGCCCCCGCCCTTCGCGACGACGCAATGGCCACCGGACGAGCCCGCTGCGTCGGCGCTTCGACGGTGACAGCGGGAATCTGCGTCTGGGCTTGGGCAGAGCCGAAGGGCGCGGCGACAGCAAATGTGCTGGCCGCACCGAGGAAGAGCGTCTGAATCTGTCGGCGGCGCGTGTTCTTACGCGAAGAAGGTTGGAAATCGGTCACGTCTGTTGAGCCCCACGCACTGCCGGCTTTGCCGGTATCGATCTTGATGGCCCGCCCTAACTCAGGCGGTTTCGGAGTGCGATAGGAACGGCGTTAGAATTTCTCCAGACGTGTGCACAGCACGTGCGACGCATGCGCTCATGCGCGCTGCTTCTTTGGAATTGGAATGCTTCTAGAATGTTTCTGTCAGTGTGTCAGGACCCGACCGCGTGCGACGGCCGCGTCGCGCAATCAGTGTTGCGACCAAAGCCAGGGGTGGGAGCGGATGAAGGTCACGTCCGGTCCGCGTGACAACAGGTCGTGCTCTTCTCGCCAGCCAGCACGCTGCGGCTGTTGCGGTCCGGCGGAAGGTCGCCAGCCGCATTCGCCGCAAAGAATCCGGTTGGCTTCAACACGAAGCCGGCATATTCCACCGGCATGATCGGGAAGTCTTCGGGCTTGCAGACATGGGTGTGGCCGAAGGAGTGCCACACCACGATGTCGGCATTCTCGATATTGCGATTCTGCGCGGCATAGCGCGGCAGGCCGTCACCGCCGGCGTGAACGTTGGGATAGTCGCCGCTGGCATATTTCTCGGCCGGATCGAATGCAGTCACCCAGATATGCCTTGTGGCAAAGCCGCCGCGCTTGCGCACGTAACTACCCTCCTGGGCCAGCATCAGCGGGCTGGGATTGACGACGAGCTTGTAGGCCGGTGCACCGCCGACCGAGTTGATCTCGTTCGGATTACTGATCTTCCAGAATCGGCCGGTCTCGCCATTGGCGACCGCTGCGGCGTCGCGCTCGCGCGACAGCACGCGCGTGGTGGTGTCGAACACGTTGCCGTGCGGATTGTCGTCGCCCCAGGGCCGCGGCACGAACTCGTGCTCCGTCACCGTGTTACCGCCGCCGTCGAGATCCATATGCAGGCGGACGTTGAAGAAGTGCTGGTGCGTGGGGCCGCCGAGATTATCGTCGACCATGCCGCCCCATCGGTACTTTTCGCCCGGCCGCACCGCGGCAGTCTGGATGATGCCGGTGAGTTTCGTCTCCAGCTGAATCGTGCCGTCCTGATAGAGATACCAGTAGAAGCCGTAATCGTAATTGCCGACGGTGGCGAAGAACGAGATCACGAGCCGCCGGGATCTCCGCACCTCGAACAGGCCGTTGCGAAACTCGTAGTGCTTCCAGGCAATCCCGTAATCCTCCTCATGCATGCAGATCGCGTTCTGCATGACGAAGGGCTCGCCCTTGTTGTCGGCGGCAGGCACGTCGAAATAGTGGATGTTGCCGAGGCAGTCGCAGCCCAGCTCCAGCGCGTTGGCGAGCATGCCGAGCCCGTATTCGCCGGCATCGAAGGCCGACTTCCAGAAGTGGCTAGCGGTCGGATCGGCGTAAGGCACCACCATCTCGGTAACGCTGGCGCGGCGGATCAGCGACCGCTTACGCGCGCCGTCCTGGTAGGCGAGCTGATGCAGCACGAGGCCCTCGCGCGGCGTGAAGCCCACGCGGAAGCTCCATTTTTGCCAGTCGACTTTCCAACCGTCGACCTTGAAGCTCGGCCCATCCGGCTGCTCGATATGCAGCGGCTTGATGTCGGTGCGCGGGTTTGGCACCTCATGCGCGCCGTAATTCCGTTTCTTGCGCGGAATCGGCACGATCGGATCTTCATCCGTGAGCTCGATGATCTTGCGCCCGATGAGGTCGACCACAGCGACCACGCCCTCGATCGGATGGGCGTAGCCGTTGTCCTGGAGATGCTCGCGAAAATAGCTGACGGCCCGGACAATGCGGGCGCCGCGCTCGAACTCCTTGTCGAAGAATCCGGAGGAGAACGGGTCGACCTGGACCAGCTCGATGTCCTTGTCGGTCAGCCCGCGCCGAACCATCGCCGCCCGCCAAGCGGGATCGGCCTTCACCACGGCATCGCACTTGAACAACTCTTCCAGCATCACCGGCGGCTGCCCATAGGGCGCCTCGCGGTTCGGCACGACCTTGCGGCCGACGATCTCGCCGCGGCCGAGGTCGACGATATGCTCGATGGCCTCGCCTGTGGCGACGTCGAGCGTCAACGCGAAGGCGCGGCGCCCCACCTCGCCTGAAGCCAGCTCCTGCTTGGTCGGCTCCTCCAGCCGCACCGTCGGGAAACGGCAGTTCGCCGCTGAGGTGGCCGCCGCCCGCACCAAAGCGCAAGCCGCGGTGATCTCGTCGGCCGTCAGCGGATCGAGCGGATGCGGTGTCGCGGTCTGCGCTCGCGGTTGGGCTTTGGTGGTTTCAAGCATGAGGACGTCCAAATATCAGGCGAGATGTGCGGTGATGGCGCGGAAGGCAGCAAACCAGCGCTGGTCGATCGACACGTCCATCGCCTTGGGCTGTGTTGCGAGCTTGACGATGACGGTGTCGGAGTCGAGGTCGACATAGAGGTGCTGGCCGTGAATGCCGATCGCGGTGAGCGCGTTGCGCGAAGGATCGATGGTGAACCATTTGCTGCGGTAGCGCGCGCCCGGGAAGAACTCGGCGAGGTCGCCATCGGCCCACGCCTTGGGATCACCGTTCTCGCGGATGTCGTCGATCCACCAGCCCGGCACCACCTGCCGGCCCTCGACGACACCGCGGCAGCGGATCATCTCGCCGAAGCGGACGAGATCGCGCGCGGAGACCGAGATGCCGCCGGCGATGCGGCCCATGCCGTGGCTATCGAGAGTGAGAGAGCCGTCCTCCTCCGCGCCCATCGGCTGCCAGAGAAACTCGGAGAGAATAAGATGGTAGGGCTTCCCGCAGGCGCGTTCATACACCCAGCCGAGCACCTCGGTATTGGGCGAGACGTAGTGGAACACCTTGCCGTGCGGCTTACCCGTGCCGCGCAGCGTCGTCAGATAAGCGCGCTGATGGCTGGGCTCGACGCCTGGCGGCGGCACGTCCCAACCCGAGGAGAACCGATAGCGCGCGACGTCGCCGGCGGGGTCCTCATAATCCTCCTCGAACTTGATGGCGACAGCCATGTCGAGCAGGTTACGGACGGTGCAGCCGGCGTAGACCGATGTCTCCAGCTCCGGCACGTAGCGCAGCACCTTCGCCTCCGGATCGACCAGGCCGCGCGCGGCCAGCACGCCGCCGAGCGTGCCAGCGATCGCCTTGCTGATTGAGCAGATCAGATGCGGCGTGGTCGCGCTCATGCCGTCACCATACCATTCGTGGATCAGCGTGCCCTGGTGCATGACGAGGAGCGTATCGGCAAAGGTTTCGCGCAGCGCGCATTCGATCGTGGTCGCTTTGCCATCAGGCCCGGTGAAGCCGAGCTTTGCCAGTTCGCGCGGGGCGCTTCTCATTGGCGTCGGCCGGGCGGAGCGGCGAATCTCTGCGGTCGGCAGCACTTCGCGGGTGTGGGTAAAACCCCAGCGGATCGCGGGAAAGCTGCGCCAATTGCCGCGCGTCACCTGAGCCTCGGGTACGGGCGGGCTGCCGCGCATGACATCGGTCGATCGCATCTCGCTCCCTCCGCGAAGCGCCGTCCCGGCAGCGATGTCGGAACGGCAGGACGGAAGCCTGCACCGCGGCGCTGTCAGGCGTTATCGAGATCCAGCAATATTTTGCTGGACAGCGTCTCTGGCCGTGCCAGTCTGGCGTGGTTCCTGCTCGCTGCTCGGCTCAAGGATTTTCGACGTACCGCCATGGCCTTAACGGCAAATCTTCCGATTCTGGACTCGGCTGCGGGCCTGCTCCAGGCGAACAGCACGGATGTCGATGAGCATTGCGCAAGCCTCGGCCGCTGGCGGCTGAGCTACGATCAGATCAGCGCCGGCGCGTTCCGGGGCAGTTTCACGCAACTCTCCTTGCCGCGGCTGGAGGTGTTCTGCGAGATCACCAGCCAGCAGGTCCGCCAATATGGCCAGCTTGGCGCCGACAGTTTTGGCATCGGCCTGCCCTGGCACGGCGACGGCGAGCTCAGCTTCAACGGGACCGGTGCCAGCGGCGCCCGCGTCCTCGCCAGCATCGACGCCGAGATCGACATGTGTACCCCGAAGGCCTTCGAGCTGCGCGGCGTCGTTGCCAGCACGGTGTTGATCGCAGAGCTCGCCGCCCGGCTCGACATCGAGCTGCCGCGCACCGCCTGGCACCGGCTGCAGGTGATCGAAATGGCGGAAGCGCCGGTCGCGCGGCTGCGGGCGCATCTGGCCGCCATTCAAGCGACGATCACGACCGCTCCGGCAACGTTCAACGATCCGGCGGCGAGGCAGGCCCTGGAAGACGCCCTCCTCGTCGAAATCATGGACATGCTGCCGACCGCACGTCCGAGCGATCCCGGCCGCAGTGCGGCGGCTCGGAAGCGAACCGTGGATCGTGCCCGCGAGCTGATGCATGGCAGGGGCGATCGCTCGCTCTCGCTGCTGGAGGTCTGCAAGGCCGTCGGCGCCAGCCCGCGCAAGCTCGGCTATTGCTTCCAGGAGGTTTTGGGCACGAGCCCGATGCACTATTGGCGCGCGATGCGACTGAACCGTGTGCGGCGCGATCTCAAGGGCGCCGGCGGCAACGAGACCTCGGTCTACGACGTCGCGGTGCTGCACGGATTCTGGCACTTCAGCCAGTTCTCGCTCGACTACAAGCGTCACTTCGGCGAGCTGCCCTCGCAGACGCTGCGTCGCGCGAGGTGTGCCGCCTGATCGGATTCAGCGATGCCGCAGCCGGCGGTTGACCCGGCGCGCCAGGTAATCGCCGGCGCTCTGGACTATCTGCACCAGTGCGATCAGCACGACCACGACGGCCAGCATCATCTCCGGCATGAAGCGCTGATAGCCGTAGCGGATGCCGAGATCGCCAAGGCCGCCGCCGCCGACTGCGCCGACCATCGCGGAATAGCCGAGCAGGCTGACCACTGCGAGCGTCAGCGCCAGCAGCAGGCCGGGCAGCGCCTCCGGGATCAGGACCTTGAGCACGATCTGAAGGGGCGAAGCGCCGAACGAGGACGCGGTCTCGATCAGGCCGCCGTCGACCTCGCGGATCGCAGCCTCGACGAGGCGCGCGATGAACGGCGTCGAGGCGATGGTCAGCGGCACGATAGCGGCGGTCGAGCCGATCGAGGTGCCGGCAACGAGGCGCGTGAACGGGATGATGGCGACGACGAGGATGATGAAGGGCGTCGAGCGCGTCGCATTGACGACGATGCCGAGCACGCGATTGACGATGGGCGCCGCGAACAGCTCGCCTTTGCGGCTGGTGGCCAGGAACACGCCGAGCGGCAGGCCGAAGGCGGTGCCGAGCAGCGCCGCGATGCCGACCATGTACAGGCTTTCGAAGGTAGCCTGGACGATCAGGTTGATGAGTTCAGGCGACATAGCCGAGACGCTCCGCCGAGAATTGATACTGAGAGAGCCAGGCGAGCGTCCGCGTCACCGCGTCCTCGCCGCCGGGAATGCCGAGCGTGAGCGAGCCGACATGCTGGCCGCCGATCTCGTCGATGCGCGCAGACAGCAGCGCGACGTCGAGCCCGAGCTCGCGCGCGAGCCGGGCCACCACGGTGTCGCCCGCCCCTGCCCCGCGCACCTGGATCCGGATCACGGCCTGCCCGCCGGCAGGCTGCTTCGAAACGATTCGGCTCTCCAGCGAGACCGGCAGGCTGTCGCCGATCACCTCGGCCAGGAAGGACTGCGTGATCGGATGTCTTGGCTGCGTGAAGATGTCGGCGACGTGACCACTCTCGACGACGCGGCCGGCGTCCAATACCACCACCTCCTTGGCGAGCTGGCGCACCACGGACATCTCATGCGTGATCAGCACGATGGTCACGCCGAGCTCGCGGTTGATGTTCGCAAGCAGATCGAGGATCGCGCGCGTGGTCTGCGGATCGAGTGCCGAGGTCGCCTCGTCCGACAGCAGCACGCTTGGCCGCGTCGCCAGCGCGCGGGCGATGCCGACGCGCTGCTTCTGGCCGCCGGACAGTTCGGAAGGATAGCGGTCGTGCTTGTCGGCGATGCCGACCAGCGCGAGCAGCTCGGCGACGCGGGCCTTGATGTCGGTCTTGGTCCAACCGGCGATCTCCAGCGGCAGCGCGATGTTGTCGGCCGCGGTGCGCGAGGACAGCAGGTTGAAATGCTGGAAGATCATGCCGATCGAGCGCTGCGCCAGCCGCAGCTCGCGGCCGGCCAAGGCCGAGATATCGCGGCCGTCGACGATCACGCGGCCCGTGGTCGGCTTCTCCAGGCCGTTGATCAGCCGGACGAGGCTCGACTTGCCGGCGCCGGAGCGGCCGATCACGCCGGTGACGGAGCCGCGCGGAATGGCGAAGTCGATGTCTTGCAGCGCGTTGACGCCGGGCTTGCCGCGATAGGCCGGATAGGTCTTGGAGATGCCGGCGAAACGGACCATCGCGTGCGGCACGGCGAGCGCGGGTGAAATCGCTTCGATCGTTTCGATCGGTCGTCCGATCGCGAGCGATTGGCGGGCATTCATGGAGATGGCCTTCATGCACGATAGCTCGGTCACCCAGATGCCCAGGGCACATGGGAACCGGTCGCGTCTGCGACGGGGTGAGAATGGCGACGAGGGCTCAATCGAGCGCGCTGCACCGCAGCACGCACCTTCGCTCTTTCTGGTCTTCCTTGCAATCTCAGATATTTGGGAGGACTTGGAGGAAGTTTTCCCGATCGCCTCCAGGCGGAGAAGATTATCCGCCGACTATCGGCGCTGTGATCACCGACCCCGGAACCGCGGCTTGCGGCGCGTCAGGAACGCCTCCACGCCCTCCTTGTGGTCCTCGCTGAGGCTGGCGAGCGCGAACTGATCGACATCCATGTGGCTCGCAAGGTCGTCCAGCGCATGCGCGAGCCGGTTGACGGTCAGCTTGGTCATGGCGACGGACAGCGGCGGCTGCGCGGCAACCTTGCGGGCAAGCTCCATGGCGGCATCGAGCGCATGGCCGGGATCCGCCACCTGCTCGACGAGCCCCCATTCATAGGCCTCGTCCGCGCTGATACGCTGGTCGGCTAGGATCACCGCCTGCTTGGTGCGGGCCGGCCCAATCAGATGCAGCATGCGCGGGATGCTCTGCCAGCTCATATTCATGCCGAGCCCGATCTCGGGCACGCGCAGATGCGCATCGCGCCCCATCACCCGGAAATCGAGCGCCACCGCGAGGGCGACGCCGCCGCCGACGCAAAAGCCTTCGATCGCGGCGATGGTGATCTGTTCCATCTCTTGCCAGACGTGCGTCAGGCGCGGCCCGAGCTTGAGGTGCCGCCGCAGCGCGCCGAGGTCCATCTCCTTGCGCGAGCGTCCCTCAGCGTCCTTGAGATCGAAGCCGGCGCTGAAGGCGCCCGAGCTGCCGGTCAGCACAACGACCGAGGTCGCTGCATCGTCCTCGAAGCTGCGCGCGGCCGCCGTGAGCTGGCGCAGCGCCTCCGGCGAGAGCGCGTTGATGCCGTCGCCGCGGTCGAAGCGCACGACCGCGATCCGCCCCTCCGGCCCGAGACCCTTCTCGATCTTCACGTAGTCGGTCACCATCATCTCCACGATGTTTGCGGGATGCTAGCGCACAACTGCCCTCACGCATACGTGCCAGGACTGCACTGCAACGAGCCCTCGACAGCCCCTAGCCATTGCGCCTATCTTCCGCCGCATGAGCCAAGATCACGACCATCATCACCACGATCACGATCATTCCGAGCTGTCCGAGACCGAGCTGCGCGTGCGCGCGCTCGAGACGATCCTGACCGAAAAAGGCTATGTCGAGCCGGCTGCGCTCGACGCTATCATCCAGGCCTATGAGACCAAGATCGGCCCGCACAATGGCGCGCGCGTGGTCGCCAAAGCCTGGACCGATCCGGCGTTCAAGACGGCGCTGCTGCAGGACGGCTCCAAGGCGATCGGCACGCTCGGCCATGTCAGCCGCGTCGGCGATCATCTCGTCGTGGTCGAGAACACGCCCGAGCGGCACAACATGGTCGTGTGCACACTGTGCTCCTGCTACCCCTGGGAAATGCTCGGGCTGCCGCCGGTCTGGTACAAGGCCGCGCCCTACCGCTCGCGCGCGGTGAAGGACCCGCGCGGCGTGCTCGCCGATTTCGGCGTCGCGCTGCCGAAGGACACCGAGATCCGGGTGTGGGATTCCACCGCCGAGACGCGCTTCCTGGTGCTGCCGATGCGCCCCGCGGGCACGGAAGGCTGGAGCGAGGAGCAGCTCGCCGAGCTCGTGACGCGCGACTCCATGATCGGCACCGGTTTCCCCAAGACGCCGGGCGCACCGTCGTGAACGGCGTGCACGACATGGGCGGCATGGACGGGTTCGGCAAGGTCGAGCCTGAGCCGAACGAGCCGATGTTTCACGAGGAATGGGAGTCGCGCGTGCTGGCCATGGTGCGCGCGATGGGCGCGGCCGGCGCCTTCAACATCGACACCTCGCGCTTCTATCGCGAGACCTTGCCGCCGCACGTCTATCTCTCGAGCTCTTATTACAAGAAATGGTTTCTCGGGCTCGAGGAGATGCTGATCGACAAGGGCTATCTCACCCGCGAGGAGGTCGCTGCCGGCCATGCGATGCAGCCTGCAAAGGCGCTCAAGCACGGCAAGTTCGACCGCGCCAATGTCGAGCGCGTGATGGTGCGCGGCAAGTTCGGCCGCCCTGCCCCGGCTCCGGCGAAATTCAACATCGGCGATCGCGTCCGCGCCAGGAATATTCATCCAGCCACGCACACGCGGCTGCCGCGCTATGTCCGTGGCCATGTCGGCGTGGTCGAGCTGAACCATGGCTGTCACGTGTTTCCTGACACGGCGGCGATGGAGCGCGGGGAGAACCCGCAATGGCTCTACACCGTGGTGTTCGAGGGCCGCGATCTCTGGGGCGAGGACGGCGATCCCACGCTGAAGGTCTCGATCGACGCGTTCGAGCCCTATCTGGATCCGGCGTGATGAGCAGCGCGCTTGCGGCCGCCGCGACGGCGGCGATCCCGAGCATTCCGTGCGACGACGACGGCCCGGTGTTCCGAGCGCCCTGGGAGGCGCATGCCTTCGCGATGGCCTTGAGCCTGCACGAGCGCGGCGTATTCACCTGGCCGGAATGGGCCGCAGCACTCGCAGACGAGATCAAGCGCGCCCAGGCCGCCGGCGACCCTGATACCGGCGAGACCTACTATCTGCACTGGCTCGCCACGCTGGAGGGCCTCGTCGCCCGCAAGGGCGTCGCGTCGATGGAGACGCTGCACCGCTATCGGAATGCGTGGGACCACGCCGCCGATCGCACGCCGCACGGCAAGCCGATCGAGCTCAGGCCGGAGGATTTTGGTTAGCTGTTGCCTCTCGTTATTGCGAGCGCAGCGAAGCAATCCAGAATCCCTCCGCAGTGGCAGTCTCGATTGCTTCGTCGCAAGGGCTCCTGGCAATGACGACAGAGCGAGCTTACCGTCCCGCCACGTACTCGTTCCACCCCTTCGCCCGCAAACTGCAGGCCGGGCACTCGCCGCAGCCGTAGCCCCAATCGTGCCGTGCGCCGCGTTCGCCGAGATAACAGGTGTGGGAGTGCTCGCGGATGAGATCGACGAGGCCGTCGCCGCCGAGGTCATGCGCGAGCCGCCAGGTCGCGGCCTTGTCGATCCACATCAGTGGCGTGTGCAGCTCGAACTGCTTGGCCATGCCGAGCGAGAGCGCGGCCTGCATGGCGCGGACGGTCTCGTCACGGCAATCGGGATAGCCGGAATAATCGGTCTCGCACATGCCGCCGACGATGTGGCTGATGCCGCGCCGGTAGGCCAGCGCCGCCGCAAAGGTCAGGAACACGAGGTTGCGGCCCGGCACGAAGGTGTTCGGCAGGCCGTCCGCGCCCATCGCGATCGCGACGTCGCAGGTCAGCGCCGTCTCGGAGACGGCCGCCAGCGTCGGGATCGACAGCGTGTGGCTCTCGCCGAGCCTTGCGGCCCAATCGGCGCGCAGGCCCTTGATGCCGTCGAGCAGGCGGTCGCGGCAGGCAAGCTCGATGGCGTGGCGCTGGCCGTACTCGAACCCCAGCGTCTCCACGCGGGCGAAGCGGCTCAGCGCCCAGGCGAGGCAGGTGGTGGAATCCTGGCCGCCGGAGAACAGCACCAGCGCGGTTTGTGAGGAAAATGCATCACTCATGGCCCGCGCTTTAGCATCGCACGACTTGCCCGCCAATCGGTGGAAATCGGCCAGTTCCGCCGCCTTGTGCTGGGATCGGAGGCCCGCTTTTGGCATAAGGCTCTGGATCCCAGGAGACTGCCCGGCAATGACCCCTTCCCGCGACATTTCCCGCCTGATTGAGATCATGGCGGCGCTGCGCACGCCGGTGACCGGCTGCCCCTGGGACCTCGAGCAGGATTTTTCGACGATCGCGCCCTACACGATCGAGGAAGCCTATGAGGTGGTCGACGCCATCACCCGCGGCGATCTCGACGATCTCAGAGAGGAGCTTGGCGATCTCCTGCTCCAGGTGGTGTTCCACGCCCAGATGGCTTCTGAGCAGAACGCGTTCAATTTTGGTGACGTGGTCCTGGCCATCACCCGCAAGATGATCCGCCGTCATCCCCACGTCTTCGCCGACAAGGACGGCAATCTCGCCTCCTCCCACGTCAAGGAAGTCTGGGACCGCATCAAGGCGGAGGAGAAAGCCGAACGCGCCGCGCGCCGGCCGCCGGAGGAGGCGCCGACGCACAAGTCGCTGCTCTCGGGCGTGAAGGCCGGCCAGCCCGCGCTGACGCGTGCGATGGAGCTGCAGCGCAAGGCCTCCACCGTCGGCTTCGACTGGAACGACCCGCGCGCGGTGCTGCACAAGATCCGCGAGGAGGTCGACGAGATCGAGGCGGCATTGGACCGCAACGACAAGCAGGAGATTGCGGAAGAGACCGGCGACCTCATGTTCGCCCTCGTCAACCTCGCCCGCCATGTCGATGCCGATCCGGAGGCTGCGCTCCGCGCGACGAATGCAAAATTCGAGCGCCGTTTTGCCTATATCGAGCGGGCACTGGAGGCGCAGGGTCGGACGCTCGAGCAGGCGTCGCTGGCGGAGATGGATGCGCTGTGGAATGCCGCGAAAGTGGAGACGAAGGTGACTTCGGAGACGCGAACCGCGTAGTCCAGATGCGCGCCGGCCTCACGCCGGCAGATGTGGCACGGCGTCGAACCTGTTCACCACGATATCCCGCTTGGTCTCGTCCACCCGCACGGTCATGTCGAAGCGGCCCTCGTGCAGCTCCTTCGACAGCACCTCGGCATTGCGGTGCAGCCAGCTGATGCCGGCGCCGTCTGCGGCGTCGATGGAGAGATCGAGCGTTGTCCGTTTCGCCGCGAGCCGCTGCTCGATCGCGGCGAGCAGAGCGTCGACGCCCTCGCCCGACACGGCTGAGACCAGCATCGCCGGATGATCCTCCGGCCTGCGCGCGACGATGTTGAGCAGCTCTTCGCGTTGCTCGGGGTCGAAACGGTCGATCTTGTTCCAGACCTCGATGATGCGGCCGGAATCATCAGGGTTGATGCCGAGCTGGCGCAGCACCGCATCGACGTCGCTCTGCTGCGCCTCGGCATCTTCATGCGAGATGTCGCGGACATGCAGGATGACATCGGCTTCCAGCACCTCCTCCAGCGTGGCGCGGAAGGCGGCGACGAGCTGCGTCGGCAGGTTGGAGATGAAGCCGACGGTATCCGAGAGCATCGCCTTGCCGCCATGCGGCAGGTTGAGCGCCCGCAAGGTGGGATCGAGCGTCGCAAACAACATGTCGGCCGCCTGCACGTCGGCGCGGGTCAGGCGATTGAACAGCGTCGACTTGCCGGCATTGGTGTAGCCGACCAGCGCGACGACACGATACGGCACGCGTTGACGGCCGGCGCGATGCAGACGCCGCGTCGCCTGCACCTTTTTCAGCTCGCTCTCCAGCTTGGAGATGCGCTCCTGGATCAGGCGGCGGTCGGCCTCGATCTGCGTCTCGCCGGGGCCGCCCATGAAGCCGAAACCGCCGCGCTGGCGTTCGAGATGGGTCCAGGAGCGCACCAGGCGCGAACGCTGGTAGTTGAGATGCGCAAGCTCGACCTGCAGCGAGCCTTCCCGGGTCTTGGCGCGGCGGCCGAAGATTTCGAGAATGAGCCCGGTGCGGTCGAGCACCTTGGCATGCCATTCCTTTTCGAGATTGCGCTGCTGGATCGGCGACAATGCGCAATCCATCACCACGAGCTCGACCTCGAGGGTCTTGATCAGCCCGGCGATCTCCTCGACCTTGCCTTTGCCGATATAGGTCGCGGGGCGGATCTGGCTGACCGGCGCGACGATGGCATCGGCAATGACGAGATCGATCGCACGTGCGAGGCCCGCGGCTTCATCGAGCCGGGCCTCGGTATCGCGCAAAGCATGAGTCTCCGATTGCGCGTCGGCGCTGCCCGCGCGCACGCGCAAGTAGGGGCCGATGACAAGCACCCGCCCCGTCTGCGTAGCCCCTGCCGACCGCGGACGGTCGGCATCCCCGTCGAAATTCCGGGGTTCCAATCAGGTCACTCTCAAGCCGGCTGGTCCTCGCCGCCTTCGAACAACTGAATCGGAGCGCCCGGCATGATGGTCGAAATCGCATGCTTGTAGACCAGCTGCGAATGACCGTCGCGCCGAAGCAGCAAACAGAAATTGTCGAACCAGGTCACGATGCCCTGGAGCTTCACTCCGTTGACCAGAAAGATCGTCAGTGGCGTCTTGGTTTTGCGAACGTGATTAAGGAAGGTGTCCTGTAGGTTTTGTGCGCGGTCTGCCGCCATTGTTTTTTTCTCGCTTTGAGTTTCTTTTTATTGCGCCGGATGCGGCCCTCTTTGTGGAGTTCGGGGCTTCCTCCGGTTGCCGTCCTTCATGAGATCCCCCTCGGAAGGAACAGCGGTTCGATTAGAGGACAGGTCGGGATATTAGGCAAGCCGCTTGAAGCGGCAGGCGTGGCCCTATTGCCCCGAAAAATTACGGAAATCGATGATTTTCTTTGCCTATTCCCGAGATGCCGCCGCAGCGTCGCAGCATTAGCCGACGCCGAGCGCTTTCAACTTCCGGTGCAAGGCCGAACGTTCCATGCCAACGAACTCGGCCGTTCGAGAAATATTTCCTGAGAAACGGCTGATCTGTGCAATCAAATAGTCGCGCTCGAACACCTCGCGTGCTTCGCGCAGCGGCAGGCCCATGATGTGCTCGCCATTGTTGCTGGTCGGCATCGCCGGCACCATCGAGCCGACATCCTGCGGCAGCATGTCGGCGGTGATGATGACTTCCGGCCCGCCGGCGGCCAGAATCATGACTCTTTCAACGTTGTTGCGGAGCTGGCGCACATTGCCGGGCCAGACATGCGATTGCAGCACCGCCATTGCGTCCTGACCGATCTGGCGCTTGGGCAGGCCGCTGCCGGCCGAGATCTGCTCCATGAAATAATCGATCAGTTCCGGAATGTCCTCGCGCCGCTCCGACAGTGCGGGCACGCGGATCGGCACCACCGAGAGCCGGTGGTAGAGGTCCTCGCGGAAACGGCCGGCCGCGATCTCCTCCTCGAGATTGCGGGCGGTCGATGAGATGATGCGCACGTCGACCTGCACCTTGGCGGTGCCGCCGACGCGCTGGAACGACTGCTCCACCAGCACGCGCAGGATCTTGTTCTGGGTCTCGCGCGGCATATCCGCGATCTCGTCGATGAACAGCGTGCCGCCATGCGCCTCTTCGAGCGCGCCGGGCTTGCGCGGTTGCTCGCCATTGGACTGCTCGACGCCAAACAGCTCATGCTCCATTCGCTCGGGCGTGATCGCGGCGGCGTTGATGACGACGAACGGACCGTCGGCGCGGCCCGAAGCGGTATGCAGCGTGCGCGCGGTCAGCTCCTTGCCGGCGCCGGCGGGGCCGACGATCAGGATGCGGCTGTTGGCCTTGGCCGCCCGCTCGATGGTCTGGCGCAGCTGGTTCATGCTGGGCGAGCGGCCGACGAGCTGGCTGGCGCTCGGGGCGAGCTGCTTCAGCTCCTTGACCTCGCGCTTCAGCCGCGAGTTCTCCAGCGCTCTGGTCGCGACCAGGATGAGGCGGTCGGCCTTGAACGGCTTCTCGATGAAGTCGTAGGCGCCGCGCTTGATCGCGGCGACCGCGGTCTCGATGTTGCCGTGGCCGGAGATCATCACGACGGGCAGATCGGCATTGTCCTTCTTGACCTGCTCCAGGAGCTGCAGGCCGTCGAGCTTGGAGCCTTGCAGCCAGATGTCGAGAAACACCAGATGCGGCCTGCGATTGGCGATCTCGGCGAGCGCCGTGTCGCTGTCACGCGCGGTCCTGGTGACGAACCCCTCGTCTTCGAGAATGCCTGCAACGAGATCGCGAATATCGGCTTCGTCATCGACAATCAGAATTTCACTTGCCATGGATCGCGCCTGTCTTGTCAGCTGCCTGTTGAGGCTTCGATTTTGGTTGAATCATTGGTCTTTTCAGCCGGCTCTTTGGTTCCGGCGGCCGGCTCTTTTGTTGCCTGGGTCGCGACGGATTCCGTCGCCGTTTGCGTGATGTCGGGCTTGGAGGTTGTCCCAGTCGCACCGTTGACCGTCGGCACTTGCTCTGTTGTCGCGGACTTCGCGGGTTGCCCCGACACGGCAAAGCGCATGCGCATCCAGGCGCCGCGCTGGCCTGGGCGGAAGTCGGAGGCGTCCTTCAGCTCGATCCGCCCGCCATGGTCTTCCAGCACGCGCCCGACGATCGCAAGCCCCAGCCCGGTGCCCTTGGCACGCGTGGTAACGTAGGGCTCGAGCAGACGCGAGCGCGCGACCTTGGGCAGGCCGATGCCGTTGTCGATGACGTCGATCAGCACGTCGTCGCCCTCGCGCGACACCACGACGTCGATACGCCCCTTGCCGAGCTCCTCGGGCGGGACCTGCTCGATCGCCTCGGTGGCGTTCTTGACGATGTTGGTGACCGCCTGCGAGATCAGGCGCCGATCGAACTGGGCGCGCAGCGGATCCTGCCTGAACTCGGCCTCGATGTCGATTTCGGGATGGGCGACCTTCATCAGGAACACGGCCTGGCGCACCGTGTCGGCGACGTCCTCGCCTTCCATCACGGGCTTCGGCATCCGCGCAAAGCGCGAGAACTCGTCGACCATGCGCCTGATGTCGTCGACCTGGCGGACGATGGTATCGGTGCACTGGTCGAAGATCTGCTTGTCCTTGGTCTCGGTGATGTCCTTGCCGAACTTGCGGCGGATGCGCTCGGCCGAGAGCTGGATCGGCGTCAGCGGGTTCTTGATCTCATGCGCAATGCGGCGCGCCACGTCGCCCCAGGCCGAGGTACGCTGCGCCGAGACCAGCTCGGTGATGTCGTCGAGCGTGATGATATAGCTGTCGTGCGGCTGGTTCTTCTCGGCGCTGACGCGGACCGACAGGTTGCGCTCGGTGCCGTCACGGGTGATCGTGATCTGGCCCTGCACCAGGCGCTGGGTCCCTTCCCGCGCCGTCTTCATCATCTCGTCGAGCTCGGGCAGCACGTCGGAGAGCGGATGGCCGAGCGTCTCGGCTTCGGAGTGCCCGATCAGTTTCTCTGCGGAGCGGTTGAGGATGCCGACACTGCCGGACGCGTCGACGCCGATGATGCCGGCGCTCGCGGACGACAGCACCGCCTCGATGAAGCGGCGGCGGCTGTCGATGAGATCGCTGGCATTGACCAGCTCGTCGCGCTGGCTGCGCAATTCCTGCGTCATCTTGTTGAAGGTCTCGCCCAGCTGGGCGAGGTCGCCCTCCGACTGGTGCACCGGCACCTGGACGTGCAGGTCGCCGGTCGAAACTGTATGTGCCGCGTTCATCAGCCGCCGGATCGGCGAGACCAGCGAGTTGGCGAAGTTGAGACCGATCAGCACCGAAGCCATGAGGATGGTCAGCGCGATCACCGCGAACATCAGCGCGAAGGCGACCTGGATACCGAGCCGGCGCGATTCGATCTGGGCGTATTCGGCGACGCTGACCTCGGTCTGCTTGAGCTGATTGACGACATTCGGATCAAGCGGCCTGGCGACATAGAGAAAGGTGTCGTTGAAGGCGCGCAGGCGGATCACCGCAGCAACGAAGCTCGCATCGGGAAGGACCGCGATCTCGGGCTCGTTCTCGTTGACGTTGCTGAGAAAGTCCGGCGCGGGCGGCGAATAAGCGAGCCGCATGCCGGTGTCGGCGGACTCCAGGATGTTGGTGTTCTTGTCAATGATCATCGCGCCCGGCAGGTTGCGCGACGCGGCGCTCGCTGTCAGCATCTCGCGGAACGAGCGGCGGTCCTGGTCGTAGAGCGGCCGGGCATGGGCGATGTCGTTGGCCATGCCGAGAATGTCGCCGCGGATCAGCTGGGCATGGTCCTGCATATAGGCCCGCGCGATCGTCAGCGAGTTCTGGATCACCTCCTTGGTCGGCCCGGAGAACAGCCGGTCGAGGCCGCGCTCGATGGTGACGTTGGCGACGACGGCGACCAGCACCGCCGGCAGCACCGCCACGATCGAGAACAGGCTGACGATCTGGACGTGGAGACGCGCCGCCGCCCTGCCCCGCCGCCGCGCCAGGATCAGCTGCCAGAGTTCCCGGATGATGATCCCGACCAGCAGCAGGATCGTGGCGGCATTGATCAGATAAAATGTGCGGACCACCGCGGGCGTCGGCTCGATCGTGCTCAGACCCGTCAGGACCAGGAAGGTCAGGAAGGCCGACAACAGCGCCAGCGCTACGGCAAAGGGTGCCAGCCAGCGTCGCACCGACCAACGCCGGGGCTCTTCCGCTGGGGCCGTGTCAAAGTGTGCGGCCGAGGTATCTGCGCTGGTCATTCCGGCAATGATGCTGAAAACGGGTCCGCGGACGCGCGGATACTGATGTATTCGTACCACATTGTTGCCGAATTGCGACAATTCCGCGGCGTGTTCGCCCTGGCGGACCCGCGCAATCCACAGGCACATGCCGCCTGGGCGGAACGGATTCCCGCCGTCCCGGCTTAATCCGCATGGATAGGATCTTTCTCGCGACGATGGTTTCGGCCGTTCTGCTGCTGATCGTGGCCGCCGACCTCCTGGTCAACGGCCTCGGCCTTCAGCAGCCGCCGCTGAATGTCGCGAGCGTGGTGCCAGCCTCCGGCGGACTGGTCAGATAGGCGCAATGGCCGCGCTGCGGCCGACGACCAATTTGAATGTGCGGGCGGAACATTAGAGTCCCGTCAGGACTTGTGCTCACCGCGTCAGCCACAACGGCCAGCGCGATCCGGACAGGCTCAGCTCTGCCTTGGTAGGGGGAGCTGAGCCACCGGTCCGCGCTAGCGCGTTTGGCGTTCGTCGCAAGAAAGTCAGCCCCCGCTCCGATACACCTGGATGTCGAGATCCCGGATCTTCTTCCGCAGCGTGTTGCGGTTGAGGCCGAGCAGGTCCGCGGCGCGGATCTGGTTGCCACGCGTGGCGGCGAGCGCGGCCGTGAGCAGCGGCACCTCGATCTCCTTGAGGATACGGTGATAGAGGCCGGGCGGCGGCACGCCGTTCGGGAAGCCCTGGAAGTGCGAGGACAGATACGCCTCCACGGCGCCGCCGAGATTGTCGACCCCCTGCTGGACCGCAGCCCCCGGGCTGACCGAGGGCGGCGCGAGCTCGCCGTCGATGACGGAGGACGTGATCACGTCCTGCGGATAGAGCGCGGCGAGCCGCCGGGCGAGGTTTTCCAACTCGCGCACGTTGCCGGGCCAGCGGTGCTGCTTCAGCCGCTCCAGCGCCAGCGTGTCGAGCTTCTTCGGCGGCAGACCGTCCTTCTCGGCCAGCGTGAAGAAGTGCCGCACGAGATCCGGCAGGTCCTCGATGCGCTCGCGCAAGGGCGGCAGCCGCAGCGGGACGACGTTGAGGCGGAAGAACAGGTCTTCGCGGAACAGGCCCTGCTGGATCAGCACGCGCAGGTCCTTGTTGGACGCCGCGACGATGCGCACGTCGGTCTTGATCGGGGTACGGCCGCCGACGGTGGTGTATTCGCCCTGCTGCAGCACGCGCAGCAGGCGGGTCTGCGCCTCCATCGGCATGTCGCCGATCTCGTCGAGGAACAGCGTGCCGCCCTCGGCCTGCTCGAACCGGCCGGAGGCGCGGGTGTTGGCGCCGGTAAAGGCACCGCGCTCGTGGCCGAACAATTCGGACTCGATGAGATCGCGCGGGATCGCCGCCATGTTGACCGCGACAAAGGGGCCGTTGCGGCGCTTGCCGTAATCGTGCAGCGCTCGCGCCACCAGTTCCTTGCCGGTTCCGGACTCACCCGTGATCATCACGGTGAGATCGGTCTGCATCAGGCGCGCCAGCACGCGGTAGATTTCCTGCATCGCCGGCGAGCGGCCGACCAGCGGGATCGCCTCCATCTCGGCGTCCTCGTCCGGCGACGAGGTCCGCTCCTTCGGCTCGGCGAGCGCGCGGCCGACGATGGCGATCAGTTCCTTCAGGTCGAAGGGCTTTGGCAGATATTCGTAAGCCCCGCGCTCGGAGGCGCGGATCGCCGTCATGAAGGTGTTCTGCGCGCTCATGACGATGACGGGCAGGTTCGGCCGCATCTTCTTGATCCGCGGCAACAGGTCGAAGGCGTTTTCGTCCGGCATCACCACATCGGTGATGACGAGATCGCCCTCGCCCTGGCTGACCCAGCGCCACAGCGTTGCGGCATTGCCGGTCAGCCGCACTTCGTAACCGGCGCGGGACAGTGCCTGATTGAGAACGGTGCGGATGGCGGTATCGTCATCGGCTACGAGAATGCTACCTGCGGGCATCGTTGATCCTCATTTTGCCCCCTGTGACGCAGGCGACGACTTCCCGGCAGAGCCGTCGCGACTGCTTTGATCGGCGTGTTTGACCGATGTGGAATACATCGGCATCAGCACGCGGAAGGTGGTCTTGCGCGGCTGAGATTCGCATTCGATGATGCCCCCGTGATCGCCGACGATCTTGGCGACCAGCGCAAGGCCGAGACCCGAGCCGGTCTGCTTGGTGGTCACGAAGGGATCGAACAGGTTGGGCAGAAGATCGTCGGGCACGCCGGGTCCGTTGTCCTTCACACAGAATTCGAGCGGAAGGGATACCCGCGATTTTTGACCGGGGACTGACAGGCGCACACCGGGTCGGAACGCGGTGGTGAGCTGGATCTCGGCATCGGGCACGTCGATCAGCGCTTCGGCGGCGTTCTTCACGAGATTGAGGAACACCTGGATCAGCTGGTCCTGGTTCGCCAGCACCGGCGGCAGCGAGGGATCGTAATCCTCGACGAAGCGGATGTTGCGGGCAAAGCCCGACTGCGCCAGCCGCTTGACGTGATCGAGCACCGAATGGATGTTGACGGGGCCGCGCACCACGGGGCGCTCGTCGCCGAACACCTCCATGCGGTCGACCAGCGTCACGATGCGGTCGGCCTCGTCGCAGATCAGCCGCGTCAGCATGCGGTCCTCGGACGAGGCCTGCTGCTCGAGCAGCTGCGCTGCGCCGCGAATGCCCGAAAGCGGATTCTTGATTTCATGCGCGAGCATTGCTGCTAGCGCTATCACCGAGCGCGCTGCGCTGCGATGGGTGAGCTGCCGATCCATCTTGTCGGCGATGGTGCGCTCCTGCAGCATCACGACGATATGGCCGGGCCGCTCGGTGAGTGGAGCCACGTGCAGGTCGACCTGGCGGTCGCCGCCCATGCGCGGCGTGCCGAGATCGACCTTGTATTCGTTGACCGGCGCGTTCGAGGAGCGCACTTGGTCGATCAGCGCCAGCAACGGGCTGCCGAACGGCACCAGCTCCTTTAGCGACTGCCGTTTCAGGAATTGCGTGGAGATCTCGAAGAATGCCTCGGTGGCGATGTTGGCGGCGACGATCTTGCCGTCGGGCCCGATCATGAGCACGGGGTTGGGCAAAGCATCCAGGATTGCGTCGCTGTCGGACTGAAGCGGCCGACGATGTTCAGCGGCTGAACTCATGCAGCAGCGCTCCATGCGAAGTCGTCGAAGGCGTCTTGCAGTGCATCGTGAACGAGGCGCGGATCCTCCGAGACCAGGATCTTCTGCCGCCAGGATTTCAGCTTCTCGGCCGGCGCACGGCTCGCCTGCGCTGCGACGTCGAGCGCCCAGCCCAGATGCTTGCGGGCGTGCCTCAGTCCGATGCGCAGGCCATAGAGCGCACAAACGCCGTCATAGAGCGTGCGGACATAATGCAGCTGCGTTTGGAGCGAGGGCACGGCTTCCTCGGCCCCGCCGTTCAGACGGCGGCCGATCTGGCCCGGCAGCCAGGGCTGGCCCTGCGCGCCGCGGCCGATCATCACGGCGTCGGCGCCCGAGGCGTCCAATGCCGCCAGCGCCTTCTCGTAGGAGGTGATGTCGCCGTTGACGACGAGCGGAAGGGAGGTGGCCTCGCGCACGGCGCGGATCGCATCCCAATCGGCCTCGCCCTTGTAGAACTGGCAGCGGGTGCGGCCGTGCACGGTGACGAGCTTGATTCCGGCGGCCTCGGCACGTCGCGCCAGCTCCGGCGCGTTGCGGCTGCGGTCGTCCCAACCGAGGCGCATCTTCAGCGTCACCGGCACCTTCACCGCCGCGATCGTCGCTTCGATCAGGCTGACGGCATGGTCGAGGTCGCGCATCAAGGCCGAGCCGGACTGGCCGCCGGTGACGTGTCGGGCGGGACAGCCCATGTTGATGTCGATGATATCGGCGCCTTCCGCTTCGGCGATCCGGGCGCCTTCGGCCATCCAATGCATCTCGCAGCCGGCGAGCTGGACCACATGCGGGCCGATGCCAGTGGCTTCGCAGCGCAACCGGGACATCCGGTGGCCATTGGCGAGCTCATCGCTCGCGGTCATTTCAGACACAACGAGACCAGCCCCAAGCTCGGCGGCCAGCCGGCGGACGGGCGAGTCAGTCACACCCGACATCGGCGCCAGGAAGACCGGGGTGGCGACTTCAATATCGCCTATTTTCAACGGCTTAGAGCCTGATACTGCCGAGCCGGTCACAGGGGTCCCGTTGACTGGGCAGGGCCTCATCGCGCCTGCCATGATCTATCTTGCGCACAATTCTTGTGCAGTCAAGCGTCATGCCTACAGTTTAGACAGTTCTGTAGATCTTTCAAGTGCAGTGCAGCAAAATGCTGTTTCCCACAATCCGGGGAAACCCCCTTTTTTTGCGGGCCTGCCGTGCTAGAGGCATGCCGGCAAATCACCCCCTGCTCTTTCATTAGCAATTGAGTATTTGAGTCCTATGGCGAAATCACAGCGCACCGCGGTCGTCCTCGTCGCAGCCGGGCGTGGACTGCGCGCCGGCGCCGGCGGGCCGAAGCAATATCGCGAGATCGGCGGCGTGCCCGTGATCCGCCGCGCCATGGAAGCCTTCAGCGGTCACACTGAGGTGTTCGCGGTGCAGCCGGTGGTGAACCCCGACGACAGCGCCATGTTCACCGCAGCGGTCGCAGGGCTCAGGCACGAGCCACCGACCAATGGCGGCGCGACGCGGCAGGCTTCGGTGCTCGCCGGCCTCGAAGCGCTGGCCAAGCACAATCCGGACATCGTGCTGATCCACGACGCCGCGCGCCCCTTCGTCTCGGAAGGCGTGATCTCGCGCGCGATCGAGGCGGCGAGCCGCACCGGCGCTGCGATCCCCACCGTTGCCGTCACCGACACCATCAAGGTCACCGGCGAAAGCGGCAACGTCGAGGCCACGCCGGAGCGCGCTTCCTTGCGGATCGCACAGACGCCGCAATCCTTTCGTTTCGACGTCATCCTCGAGGCGCATCGTCGTGCGGCAAGGGATGGACGCTCGGATTTCACCGACGATGCCGCGATTGCCGAATGGGCAGGATTGACGGTTGCAACCTTTGAAGGCGATGTTGCCAACATGAAGCTCACAACTCCCGAGGATTTCGTGCGCGAGGAAGCGCGCCTGGCCGCCCAGCTCGGCGACATCAGGACCGGCACCGGCTACGACGTGCACGCCTTCGGCGAAGGCGACCATGTCATGATCTGCGGCGTGCGCGTGCCGCACACCAAGGGTTTCCTGGCTCATTCCGACGGCGATGTCGGCCTGCATGCGCTGGTCGACGCAATTCTCGGCGCTCTCGCCGACGGCGACATCGGCTCGCACTTCCCGCCGAGCGATGCGAAGTGGAAGGGCGCCTCCTCCGACCAGTTCCTGAAATATGCCATCGAGCGCGTCGCAGCGCGCGGCGGCCGCGTCGCCAATCTCGAGGTCACGCTGATCTGCGAGCGGCCGAAGATCGGCCCGTTGCGCGACACCATGCGGGCGCGCATCGCCGAGATCTCCGACGTCGACATCTCGCGCATCGCAGTGAAGGCGACCACCAGCGAGCGGCTCGGCTTCACCGGCCGCGAGGAAGGCATCGCGGCGACCGCGAGCGCCACCATCCGCCTTCCCTGGGGCGTCTAGGCCATGGGCGGCAGCGACGCACGCGCCCTCTCCCGCTCGCTGCTCGATCTGTGCCGGATGCGCAAGCTGACGATCGCAACGGCCGAATCCTGCACCGGCGGTCTCGTCGCGGGCGCACTGACTGACATCCCGGGCTCGTCCGATGTCATCGACCGCGGCTTCGTCACCTATTCCAACGAGGCCAAGCGCGCGATGCTTGGCGTCGAGGCGAGCACGTTGGCCAATTTCGGCGCCGTAAGCAAGGAGACCGCGACCGCAATGGCAATCGGTGCGCTTGAGCGCGCCGATGTCGATCTCGCGGTCGCCATCACCGGCATCGCCGGCCCGGGCGGCGCCACGCCCGGCAAGCCGGTCGGTCTCGTGCACTTCGCCGCCGCCGCGCGCGACGGCCGCATCATCCACCGCGAGCACCGCTTCGGCGCCATCGGCCGCAGCGCGGTGCGCGCCCGCTCCGTGGTCGAGGCGCTGCGCATGCTGATGGATCTGGCCCGCGGCCCGCAAGTCGCGGCCAAGCCGCAGCGCACCGCCGCCAGCCGCCTGCGCCCGCGTGTGACGCGCTCACCGCGCCGGCATGTGGTGAAACGCAGGCCGCCACGTCCGCCGCGGGGATAAATCGTCTCAGGCGGCCGTGGCAAGCAGCGCGCTCGCATGATCGAGCACGCACTGCTTGACCGCGCCAGCTTCAGACGGTTTCGCCTTGGCGCTAACCGTCAATTCCAGGATCGGCGCGGCGGGATTGGCGACATCGAGGACCTTGCTGACGGAGACGGCAGGTTGCGCCTGATCGTCAATGCGGGAATCCTTGCGAAGCTCCTTCAGGATGCGATCGGCCAGCGCCGGAACGGCGCCGGCGGGGACCGGAAACGTCACCTTGATCTCGCCCGTGCCAGGATAGGCGCTGTGGTTGATGATGGCCGCGCCCCAGACCTGTCCATTCGGCAAAAGGATCTGCGTGTTGTCGGGCGCGACCAGCTCGGTCATGAACAGCGACAGCGACCTCACCTTGCCCGCCTTGCCGGCGACCTCGACATCGTCGCCGATGTGAAATGGCCGGAACAAGAGCAGCATCACGCCGGCGGCGAGATTGGACAGCGTGCCCTGCAAGGCAAGACCAATGGCGAGCGAGGTCGCGCCCAGCACGGCAACGAGGCTCGCCGTCTGGATGCCGAACAGCTGCAGCACGGCGATGCCGACGACCGCGAGCACGCCATAGCGCGCAAGGCTGCCTACGAACAGCGTCACCAGCGGGTCGACGCGGTGCGTAACGCTGAGGACGCGCGTGACGAAGCGTTGCATCGCGCCGGACAGATACCAGCCGACCGCGAGCAGCAGGACCGCGTAGATCGCGTTCAGGCCATACAGGACAAGCGAAGCTTTCAGCGTGTCGAAATTGATAGTCATGGCGGCTCCAACCCGGTCAGTCGGTTGAGAACGCGCCGCGATGCGAAATGATCCCGGTGGATGCTGATGGGGAGCACGGAGCGATGTTGGATTGGGAGGGCACGCCCGCCGCTCCATTGTCATTGCGAATGGTGGAGAGAGCAGCGCTTATCGCGACTACGTCTGCGCCAGCTTCGGCCGCCCGTAGATCGCGTCCGCCCGCTTCTCGAACGCGGTCGAGAACCGCGCGAAGGCGGCATCGAACATCGAGCCCATCAGCATCGCCAGCATGCGGCTCTTGAATTCGTAAGACAGGAAGAAACCGACGTCGCAGACGCCCTCGCCCTTGGGCTCGAACGTCCAACGATTTTCCAGATTCCTGAACGGACCTTGCAGATATTCGACCAGGATCTTCAGATTGGCGCGGTCGAGCGTCACGCGGCTGGTGAAGGATTCCTTGACCAGCTTGAACGACACCGTCATGTCGGCGACCAGCACCTCGGTGCCGTCGGGTTTCGCCATGCGCTGGCGCACCTTCAGCGCGCTGCACAGCGGCACGAATTCCGGGTAGCGCTCGACATCGGCGACCAGATCAAACATCTCGGACGCGCTGTGGTTGACACGGTGCTTGCTCGAAACTCGATGCATGGTACGTCAGCGGGCGTGAGCTGCCCGCGCAGCCTTCAGTCTCGCGAAATCCTCGCCGGCATGATGCGACGAGCGGGTGAGCGGGCTTGCCGACACCATCAGGAAGCCCTTCGTGTAGGCGATCTTTTCGTAGGACGAGAACTCGTCCGGCGGCACGTAGCGCATCACCGCGTGATGCTTGCGGGTCGGTTGCAGATATTGTCCGATGGTCAGGAAGTCGACGTCGGCCGAGCGTAGATCGTCCATCACCTGCTGCACCTCGTGGCGCTCTTCGCCGAGGCCGACCATGATGCCGGACTTGGTGAAGATGGTGGGATCGAGCTCCTTGACCCGCTGCAGCAGCCGGATCGAATGGAAGTAGCGCGCGCCGGGCCGGACCGTGAGATAACGCGACGGCACCGTCTCGAGATTGTGGTTGAAGACATCGGGCTTCGCCGCGACGACGATTTCGAGCGCCCCCTCCTTGCGCAGGAAGTCGGGCGTCAGGATCTCGATCGTGGTCGAGGGACACGCGGCCCTGATCGCGCGGATAGTCCGAGCGAAATGCTCGGCACCGCCGTCAGTGAGGTCGTCGCGGTCGACCGAGGTGATGACGACGTGGGCCAGGCCGAGCTTGGCCACGGCCTCGGCAACGTGCTGCGGCTCGGCCGCGTCCAGTGCATTGGGCAGGCCGGTCTTGACGTTGCAGAAGGCGCAGGCCCGGGTGCAGGTGTCACCCATGATCATGAAGGTCGCGTGCTTCTTGTCCCAGCACTCGCCGATGTTCGGGCAGCCCGCTTCCTCGCACACCGTATGCAGGCCGTTGGCGCGCACGATGTTGCGGGTATCGGCATAGCCGCGGGTGTTCGGCGCGCGCACGCGGATCCAGTCCGGCTTCGGCGGCGAAGCGGAATCGGGCCGATTCACCTTTTCGGGGTGGCGCGGGCGCAGCGGGTTCGAGATGGTATCGACAATAACGACCATGGGGTGTCCGGTCTGTTCAGGTCCTACCTAGTCGGTCTGGCCTGGCATCGCAACCCGGCTCGCCCCGCTTCAGGGAACATGGCAGATATGGGCAATATCTTGCTCTGTTCTCAGGCGATTCTCACCTCGAATGGCTCCAATCTCGAACGCTTCACCACCGCGGCTCGGCAAGCCCCTGAAGCGCGCCTTCTTCGGACGCAGCGTCCATGAGGTCGCGCCCGACCTGATCGGCGCCACCATGCTCGTCGACGGCGTCGGCGGGATCATCGTCGAGGTCGAGGCCTATCACCATACCGACCCAGCCGCGCACTCCTATCGCGGGCCGACGCAGCGGAACCAGGTCATGTTTGGCCCACCTGGCTTTGCCTATGTCTACCGCTCCTACGGCATCCACTGGTGCGTGAACTTCGTCTGCGAGGAAGAAGGCTCGGCCAGCGCGGTGCTGATCCGTGCGCTGGAGCCGACGCATGGCCTGGCTACGATGCGCCGACGCCGGCATCTGCAGGAGGTGCGTGCGCTGTGCTCGGGCCCTGGCAAGCTGACCGAGGCGCTCGGCATCACCCTCGCGCACAACGCCCTGCCGCTGGACCGGCCCCCCATCGCGTTGCATGCGCGAACCGAGGATGTCGAGGTCGCAACCGGCATCCGCATCGGCATCACCAAGGCGGTCGAGCTGCCCTGGCGCTATGGCGTCAGGGGCTCGAAGTTTTTGAGCAAGCCGTTTCCGAAATAAGCCTAAAGCGCGATGAATCATCATCGCGCTTTAGGTTATTGTTTGAGCATGATCTTTCCGGAAAACCGCTGCACACTTTTCCGGATCATGCTCTAAGACGCCTGCTTCAGCCGCTCCATCGCCTCAAGCAGCTTCGCCTTGCGCGCCAGCGCCGTCTCGCGCTTTTCGCGCTCCTCCTCGACGACCTCCTCGGCCGCGTTGGCGACGAACTTCTCGTTCGCCAGCTTCGACTCGGCGCGCTTGATGTCGGCCTCGGCCTTGCCGATCTCCTTGTCGAGACGCGTGCGCTCGGCGGCGACGTCGATCACGCCCTTGAGCGGCAGCGCGGCGACCTCGCCGCGCACCAGCAGCTGGACAGCGCCGTCAGGCGCGCGGTCGGCGAACGAGATGTCCGACAGCCGCGCCATACGCTTGATGACATCGGTCCAGCGCGGCGCGCGCTCCTTGGTTTCGGCCGAAGCGCCTGCGAGCACCAGCGCCGTCAGCGTTGCCGGCGCGATATTCATCTCGGCTCGCACCGAGCGGATCTGCGTGACGAGGTCGATGACCCAGCCGATCTCGGCTTCGGCAGCCGGATCGGTGAAGTCGGCATGATCGAAGATCGGCAGCACCCAGGCCGGCGAGACGAGCGCATCGGTCGGTCCCGTGGTCGCCGCAAGCATCGCGAGCTGCTCCGGCGTCGGCTCGACCGGCTTCAGCGGCCACGGCGCCAATGCGAGCAGGCCGTCGCGTTTTGCCGTCACCTCCCACAGCTCTTCGGTGATGAAGGGCATGAAGGGATGCAGCAGCTTCAGGATCTCGTCGCGCGCCCAGGCGACCATGGCGCGGGTCTCGTCCTTGGCGGGGCCGTCCGGACCGAGCAGCACGGGCTTGGCGAGCTCGACATACCAGTCGCAGTAGACGTTCCAGACGAAGCGATAGATGCTGCCGGCTGCATCGTTGAAGCGATAAGCTTCGATCGCCTCGGTCACCTCGCGCGTGGTGTGGGCGGTCTCATGCGCGATCCACCGGTTCAGCGTCTCCTTTGCCTTCGCCGGCTCGAAACCATCAGGCACGGCGCAGTGGTTCATCTCCGCGAACCGGCACGCGTTCCAGAGCTTGGTCGCGAAATTGCGGTAGCCTTCGACGCGGCTGGTGGCGAGCTTGATGTCGCGCCCCTGCGCCGCCATCGCGGCCAGGGTGAAGCGCAGCGCGTCGGCGCCGTATTCGTCGATCAGGTGGAGGGGATCGATGACGTTGCCCTTCGACTTCGACATCTTGGCGCCCTTCTCGTCGCGGACGAGGGCGTGGATGTAGATGGTCGAGAACGGTACTTCCTTCATGAAGTGCAGGCCCATCATCATCATGCGGGCGACCCAGAAGAAGATGATGTCGAAGCCGGTCACCAGCGCATTGGTCGGATAATAGCGCTGCACCTCGGGCGTCTCGTCGGGCCAGCCGAGCGTCGAGAACGGCCACAGCGCCGAGGAGAACCAGGTGTCGAGCACGTCCTCGTCGCGCGTGATGAAGCCTTCGCGCTTGTTGCGGTCGAGCGCCATCTCGCGGCCCTGCTCGGGCGTAATGACCTCCTGCTCGACGTAATAGCCGAGCGCGTGGCTGATGGCCTCCTCCTCGGTCTCGGCGACGAACACCTTGCCGTCAGGGCCGTACCAGGCCGGGATCTGATGGCCCCACCAGAGCTGACGCGAGATGCACCAGGGCTGGATGTTCTCCATCCACTCGTAATAGGTCTTTTCCCAGTTCTTCGGCACGAACGTCGTTTCGCCCGAACGCACCGCCGCGATCGCAGGTCTCGCCAGCGTCTTGGCGTCGACGTACCACTGGTCGGTCAGGTAGGGCTCGATCACGCTGTTGGAACGATCGCCGTGCGGCACCATGTGGGTGTGCGGCTCGATCCGTTCGACGAAGCCGAACGATTCCAGCCGCTCGACGATGCGCTTGCGCGCAGCGAAGCGGTCGACCTTGTGGAATTCCTCGGCGAATTGCGCAGCGCCTTCGGGCAGGTCGCGCAGATAATCCTCGTTGTCGAGGAGATCGAGACAGCCTTCCCTGTCGAGCACGCTGATCCGGCGAAGCCCGTGGCGATTGCCGACCTCGAAATCGTTGAAGTCGTGCGCCGGCGTCACCTTCACAGCGCCCGATCCCTTCTCGGGATCGGAATACTCGTCGGCGACGATTTTGATCTTGCGGCCGACCAGCGGCAGGACGACGTTCTTGCCGATCAGCTTCTGGTAGCGATCATCCTCCGGATGGACGGCAACGCCGGTATCGCCGAGCATGGTCTCGGGTCGCGTGGTGGCGACCACGATGAAGCTCGAGGGATCCTCGGGGTTGAACGTCTTGCCCTCGATCGGATAGCGCAGATACCAGAGGTGGCCCTTCACTTCCGTCTGCTGCACTTCGAGATCGGAGATCGCGGTGAGCAGCTTGGTGTCCCAGTTCACCAGCCGCTTGTCCTTGTAGATCAGGCCCTCACGGTGCAGCTCGACGAAGACCTTGACGACGGCCTTCGATAGGCCCTCGTCCATGGTGAAGCGCTCGCGCGACCAGTCGCAGGACGCACCGAGGCGCTTGAGCTGGTTGATGATGGTGTCGCCACTCTCGGCCTTCCACTGCCAGACCCGCTCCAGAAACTTCTCGCGGCCCATCTCGCGGCGACCGGGCTGCTGGCGCTCCATCAGCTGCCGCTCGACCACCATCTGGGTGGCGATGCCGGCATGGTCGGTGCCGGGCTGCCACAGCACGTCGCGGCCCCGCATGCGCTCGAACCGGCAAAGGATGTCCTGCAGCGTGTTGTTGAGGGCGTGACCCATGTGCAGCGAGCCCGTCACGTTCGGCGGCGGGATCACGATGGTGAAGGGCACGGCATCACGGCGGTCGGGCCGGCCAGCCTTGAACGCAAGGCTGTCCTCCCACACCACGGACATGCGAGTTTCGATATCGGCGGGCTGGTAATTTTTCTCGATCATGGGGCTGCTAGAAAGCCGCGCGAGGGGGCCAAGTCAACGAAAAGTCAACGAAAAGGTCAGGGAAAACGAGGCGGCAACAGCGCTTTCCAGCCCGGTCCGGCGCCCGAATATGACGCCCAAGCCGGGCTTTATGAGGGCCCTTCGGCCACCCTCAGCGGCCCCCGCGCGAGACCCGCTCGATTTCGGCCTTCACGATGCGTTCAACCAGGCCGGGCAGGTTGTCGTCGAGCCAGGACTTCAGCATCGGCCGCAGCATCTCCTTGACCAGGTCCTCCAGCGTCCGCGCATTGCTGCTGAGCACCGTATGGGCCAGGGAGTTGAAGGCGGATTCGACCGCGGAGACCGTCGATTGCGCGAGGATCGGCTGCTGCGGGGGCAGCGGCGGCGCGTCGAAGTCCACCGGCGCGTAGGACGGCGGCGGGGCGGGACGCGGCGGCTCGGCGAATTCGAGATCGTCGCGTGGCTCGACCTTGCGGAAGGTCGGCGGCGGCGGAGGTGGCGTCGGGTCCATCGCCATGTCGTCGGTCAGTTCGAGCACGTCGGGCTCAGGCTCGGGCTCTGGCTCGGGCGCGCGGACCTCCGGCGTAGGTGTGGCCGCATCGAGACCCGCCAGCAACGCGTCGATATCGTCCTGGCTGTTGGATGCGTCCGCCGCGGGCGCCGGCGCAGGTGGCGGCGCCGGCTTTGCAGCCGGCGGCGGTGCCGGCTTCTCGGCGGCGGGTTTAGGCGGAGCGACCTTGGATGGCGGAATGTCGTTCATCGCCTGCGGCTTCGGCGGCGCGGCGGGCGCAGCAGCCTTCTCGGGCTTGGCGGCCTCAGCCGGCGGGGGCTTTGCCTCGTCGTCGGCAATGATGCGCCGGATCGAGGCCAGAATCTCCTCCATCGAGGGTTCTGTGACCTTTGCAGGCTGCGTCATCTCCGACTCCACATCATCAACGCCCTCGCATGCGTTGTTTTACACCAAGCACGGCAGGATTGGCCGGTTCCGCAACGATGGGTCCGCCATTTTCGTCGCCGCAGCCCGACTTGTCCCCAGATCACGGCTCGACGCGCAGCGGTGCGCCCCTGCCCCCGGCGCCGAAGCGTTACGCACACGACATCAACGCGGGCGAATCGACCCGCATCATCTTGGCAAGGCTATGTCAGGGATTTTGACGATTGCAAGCAAAGCACCGGTCGACCTCGGCTATTGGCGAGATCGACCGGATGATTACGGGAATCAGCGGCCGTCAGGCGTGCGCACACCCGCCCAGCTGTCCCGCACCTGATGATAGTGAACGCTGGGGTCGTAGGTCGTAGTCGCAAGGCCGAGGACCTGCGGCGATAGACGCCCGACCGCCGCGAGGACGTTATACGATGCGACCACGCGATCGTGCTGCGCGGTCACCAACGCAACGCGCGCGTTCACCAGCGCCTGCTGCGCATTGAGCACGTCCAGCGTGGTGCGCTGGCCGGCCTTGGCCTCCTCGCGGACGCCGTTCAGGGCGATCTCGGACGCCGTCACCTGCGCCTGAGCCGACTGCACCTGCGCCTTGGTGGCCTGCAGCGAGCCCCACCATTGCACAATGGTCGCGCGGGTCTGGTCGCGAGTCGTTTCGAGGTTGAGCCGCTGCTGCGCCAGGTTCTCCTTGGACTGGCGGATCAGCGAATATTCACCACCGCCATTATAGATCGGCACGGTGAGCTGCGCGATCGCCGATGCGGTGTACGAACGCATCTGAATCAAGGATTGTTCGTCGGCCCGCTGGGCCGTTGCCTGAACCGAAAGTGTCGGCAGCAACGCTCCTTCATTGATCTTGACCTGCAGATAATTGACGTCGATGCCGTACATGGCGGCCGTCACGTTGGGGTGCTCGATCAGGCCGAGCTCGATGGCGGAAGCCAGCGTCTGAGGCAGAAACCGATCGACAGGCGAGCCGGGCGCAAGATTCGTGGGCTCGTTGCCGATGATGCGACGGTAGTTCGCGCGGGTCGTCGTCAGATTCGCTTCAGCGGTGAGCGCCTGGGTCCTCCCGGCCGCCAGTTGCGCTTCCGATTGGGCGACGTCGGTGCGGGTCACTTCGCCGACATTGAAGCGGTCGCGGGTCTGCTTCAGTGTCTGCTCGAGGACGCGCACGTTGCTGCGCTGGACTTCGAGCGTGGCGGCATCCCGCAGATAGTCCATGTAGGTCGTCGCGGCGCTCAGCAGTACGCTCTGATCCATACCGCGCAGCGCTTCACGCGTACCAGACACCTGGCTCTCCGCCGCGCGGGTCCGGTTGGCGGTCTGGTTGCCATTGTAGAGCGTCTGTGTCGCCGTCACGCCAATGCTGCGAGGCACCCTCGTTCCGTAGACTGAGTTGGTCCCCGGGGCACTCTGCAAATCTTGATATGAATAGCCACCGGTCGCTGTCAGATTGACCCTCGGGCGATAGCCCGACAAGGCCTGAGGCACGCCCTCGTCAGTCGAGCGCACCTGGGCACGCTGTGCGTTGAGCTGCGGGTTGTTCTGATAGGCGCGCACCAGCGCGCCCTCGATCGTATCCGCCAAGGCAGGTGTCGGCCCGGCAAGCGCCAGCAGCAGGACCGAAACCGCAGCTCCGGTGAAGAGCTTCACCCCATGCATCCGTGAAATTCCGTTCGTTCTAGCGCCCTGCTCGTGCCCGCGAGCCGGGGTACCGTACCAATGGAGTCGTTGCCCCGCCGCAACATAGGACGCGGTCAAGCGCGACGGAACTACCTGGGGGTGGTTCTCAGTGGAAACTCTTCGCGTGCAGCATCCCGGCCACACTTCTGATTCAGAACGGGATTTGGGGCGGCTTTGGGGCCGTCAGAAGACAAAGGCAGCCGCCCGTTCCAGCCCGGGAAGCACCGGGGCGGCGGCGTCGAACAGGGTCCGATGACCGAATTCGCCGTGGGTACGGGTCACGATCGTGACGCGCGGCGGCCTCGATTCGGCCGACACCCCCACCAGGCGCCCACCCTCCTTCAGCTGCCCGTGCAGCGCTTCCGGCATCACCTCGGCCGCGCCGTTGAGGAGAATCACATCATAGGGGGCAGCAGCAGGGTCCCCCTCGGTGCAGGCCGCCGCCTTGCAGGCGACATTGGCAAGCCCCTGGGCGGCGAAGGCGTCGCTGGCCTTGGCCGCCAAAGCCGAATCGCACTCGGTCGCCGTGACCTGACGCGCGAGCTTGGCGGCCAGTGCGGCGAGATAGCCGGTGGCGCAGCCGACGACCAGCACGTTGTCATCCGCGCCGATCTCGGCGGCCTGGAGCAGCTTGCCGGTCAGCGCCGGCTTGATCAGGAACCGCTTGGCGGCGCCTTCGCTGACGTCGAGGTCGAGATCGAGGTAAGCCAGCGCCTGCCGGCCGGCCGGCACGAAGGCCTCGCGCGGCACCGTGAGCATGGCATCGAGAACACGACGGTCGGTGACGTCATTGGTGCGCACCTGGCCATCGACCATTTTTTGGCGCGCGGTCGAAAAACCGGACATTTGCGGACCCTGCAATGCGGACGATGCCGCGTAGAAAAATCGCGCCATCTTTTGGAGCATGCTCGGTCAAAACGCAACATAGCGGTTGGCGATGCGCGTTTCGCGCTCCGCAACCTCTCCTGATGGAGGGCCGGGCCGGCCCTATTCGATGGCGACTGCCAGGCGGCCAATGAGGCCAGCGACCTCGTCAAGCCGCGCCGAATCCGGCGCCTCGACTGCGCGCGCGAGACAAGCGAGGCATTCATCGTCGCTGAGCTCGGGGATGCCGGCCGGCAGAATCGAGGGGGCCAAATCAGAACGGTCGACCTTGTTGTCTGGCATGGGAATCAGCTCCGCGAGTGTCCGGCAGATCCACGCTCGACGTAAATTGAGTCGTTTTGGCGCCGTCCGAATGGCGGGACCTCGCCGACGCACAGGTGTTCGAGCGCGATTCCATGCTGCACCCCGGTGCTTCGCTCTAGATTTCAGGCAAAGCACATAGCACGCAGCATTAGGATGCAAGGGCAAGCTTTTGAATTTAGTAAGATTCGGCTCTCCGGACTGGATCCGGTTTTGTTACGGAAGCGTCGGTTTCTCTTGAGCCTTTTAGCGCGCCTCAGCGTCGAGGTTCCCAAATCATTCCCAAGGCCTACCAAGCGTTCACGTTGGAGAGGGACGCGCTGACGGCGCGCAATGATCCAGAGGCCCTTGACCCATATCAAGGGAGCCCGTCGCCCGCCCGCCAACATCCACACATTACCGCCCTTCAGCCCAGCGTCGGGCGACCGGGAGTTTCGATCATGAAGACTGTTTCCGTCGAAGAAGCCGTTGCGATGATCCCGGCGGGCGCCAGCGTCATGGTTGGCGGCTTCATGGGAGTTGGAACGCCGGAGCGGCTGCTCGACGAAGTCGTGCGTCAGAGGAAGACGGGTCTGACCTTGATCTCGAATGACGCGGCCACGCCCGGCAAGGGCGTCGGCAAGCTGTTCGATCAGGCACTTGTGTCGAAGCTGACGGCAACGCATATCGGTCTCAATCCGAAGGCGCAGCAGCAGATGCTGGCGAACCAGATCGCGGTCGACCTCGTGCCGCAAGGCACCTTCGTCGAACGCATCCGCGCCGGCGGGTGCGGTCTCGGCGGGGTGCTGACGCCGACCGGGGTCGGAACGCTGGTGGCCGAAGGCAAGCGCCAGATCGAAGTCGACGGCAAGCCGTTCCTGCTGGAAACGGCGCTGCGGGCGCAATTCGCATTGGTGCACGCCTTCCTCGCCGACTACCTCGGCAACCTCGCCTACGCCCTCACCTCGCGCAACTTCAACCCGGTCATGGCGATGGCAGCCGACACCGTCATCGTGACGGCGGAGCATATCGTCCCGGTCGGCGTGATCGCGCCCGATCACGTCGTCACCCCCGCGCCGCTCGTCGACTATCTCATCACCAACGGGTGACATCATGGATCCCCAGATCATCATCGCCCGGCGTGTCGCCAAGGAGCTGAGGAGCGGAAACCTCGTCAATCTCGGTATCGGCATTCCGACCCTGGTCGCCAATTACGTGCCGTCGGACCTGAAGGTTTTCTTCCAGTCCGAGAACGGGTTGATCGGCACCGGGCCGATTCCCGAGCAGGGGATGGCGCATCCGACGCTCACCGATGCCGGCGGACGCCCGATCAGCGCGCTGCCGGGCGCCTCCACCTTCGACAGCGCGATGTCGTTCGGCCTGATCCGCGGCGGCCACGTCGATGTCACCGTGCTCGGCGGTCTCCAGGTCGATGCGCATGGCCATCTCGCGAACTGGATGATCCCGGGCAAGATGGTCCCGGGCATGGGCGGCGCAATGGACCTCGTCACCGGCGCCAAGCGCGTGATCGTCGCCATGCAGCACGCGGCCAAGGGCAAGTCAAAGATCGTGGTGAAATGCTCGCTGCCGCTGACCTCGGCACGCCCTGTCAACCTTGTCGTGACCGACATGGCCGTGATCGGTTTTCCCGATGGCAAGGCGACGCTGCTGGAAACAGCACCCGGCATGAGCATCGGCGAGGTCATGGCCTTGACGGAGGCCGAACTCGCCATTCCCGACAATGTTCCGGAAATGAAGCTCTGAACAGGTCAACCCATGCGAATATTCAGCGACTTCAACGAGATCAAATCCGCAATCGGCACCGAGATAGGCGCCAGCGACTGGATCGAGATCACGCAGGACCGCATCAACCAGTTCGCCGAGGCGACCTGCGACGAGCAGTGGATCCATGTCGACCAGGAGCGCGCCAAGCAGGAGATGCCGGGCGGCAAGACTATCGCCCATGGCCTGCTCTCGCTTGCCCTTGCCCCGCTGTTCATCCGCTCGGTCATCGGCCTGAAGGGGCTGCGCAATACGCTGAATTACGGTGCTGACCGCATCCGATATCTCGCGCCGGTTCCGGCGGGCTCGAAGTTACGCGGCCGGGTCACGATCACGGAAGCGGAGGACGTGCCGCCGGACGGGCTGCGCGTCAACTACCATCTCGTGATCGAGATCGAGGGCGGCAAGAGGCCGGCCTGTGTCGCCGAATTGATCGCTCTGCACTATCGCTGAGTCAAAGAGTCGAAAAACAACCCCATGCACAGTAGACATGGGGCTGATTTGACGGATGTTTCCTGTTCGCCCGGAACCGGTTGCTCCGTCGGGCAAAACACTGGCAATATGTCACCATCGATCATGGGTCCCGGACTGCTCAGCGCGTCAATCGACGATGTGGTGGCCGCCGTCGACGTCGAGGCCCCGCCGGGGATCAGCTTGGCGCCGTGGATGGTGACGCGGCACGTCCTCCGAACCAGGCGCCGAAATAGCCTGCATAAAGTGCCGGCGATTCGAGGTTCATCGAATGCCCTACGCCTGGCACGATGACCAGCCGGCAATCCGGCATCGCTTCGGCCATGGCACGGAGATCGGCCGGCGCGATCCAACCGTCCCGCTCGCCCCACAACACGAGGTGCGGATGCCGGATCTCGGACATACGGCGCTCCAGCTCACGGCTCTCCTTCTCCCGCGTCAGGTTCACCGGCGTGCCGATCCAGATCCCCTCCGATACGCCGAAGGTCTGCTCAATGATCCGATCGAACAGCGTCTGGATCTCTCCCAGCCCCTCGCGAAAGCGAGGGACCATGTTCGGCCCCATGCTCTCCGGGACGAACAGCGAAGAAGCGGCTGTAGCCATCACGGACCGCGTCAGCTCCTTGCTCGACATCATGGCCCTGAATAATCCGATCTGATCGGCATCGAAGGCCATGCCGAGCGGCGTTACCGGATCGAGCGCGAACACACGGCCGAAGCGCTGCGGCTGCTCGAGCAGCATTCTGGCGGCGATGATGCCGCCGGTGGAATGTGTCGCGAGATGGCAATAGCCGATCCCGAGCGTATCGAGCGCCGCCAGCATGTCCTCGGCGTGCTGCCGCATGGAGTAGTTGGAATAGTCGGCCGACGGCTTCGGCCGGTCGCTGTCGCCACAGCCGCGCCAATCGATTGCAACCACACGGAGCCCGATCGGAAACAATGGCGCGGCGAGCTCGATCCAGTCCTTGCTGGCGAGATTTCCGTGGATGAAGACGACGGTGACGTCGCCTCCTCCCCACTCCCGCCAGCCGAGTCGGAGTTCGCCCGCCTGCACCCTTGGCATCGCCGGGCCCTACTTGTTGAGGCCAGCCGTCGGAGCCGCTCCAGGCGGTGTCGGCGCCACTGGCAAGGCAGAGACGACGGCGCCCTTGATCATGCGATCGGTTCCGAGCGGCGATGATGTGTCCACCTCCCCGTTGGTCACGAAATCCACGACATCGGCAGCGTATTCCACTGGATTGTCGGTGTGGATGAAGTGTCCGGTCTCCGGATAGATCTTGAGCATCGGCCGGTTGCCGGCATTGGTCATACGCGTCATGAACGGCGTGATGACGTCGCGGCCGAGGTCCGTCAGGCCGTTGAACGCAGGCGTCGGAATGAACGGCTCCTTGTCGCCGAACGCCAGGAAGATCGGCGCTTTGATCTGGGTGACCCGCTCATAGAGGTTCTTCGGGTCATCCTGCTGGAGCTCAGCACCTATCGTGTAGATGTCGAAGATGAAGACGTTGCACCACTGATCGAGCTCCTTCGGGTTGCCCTTGGTAAGCCCGGCGCGTTGCTCGGTATGGAAACGGGCATATTCGCTGTCGTTGAAGAAGTATCCGCTCTTCGCAGCCGATACCACGCCGGTGTCCGGATCACGTTTCTTGAAGTAGAAGAAGTCGCGGACGTTCTGCTCGCTCCGCGCCTTTTCCGCAGCGAGAATACCGGTCTGGTCCCAGACCTGCTTCCACTTGTCGAAGTCTCGGCCGAGACCGTCGGCGAACAGAGGCGCCTTCTTGTCCTTGGCAATGGTGATCTCGCGCGGATATTCCTCGAGGCCGGACGGCGCCTCCAAGGCGAGGCCCTGCACCGCATCAGGCCAGGTCAGGGCGTAGCCCACGACGAACTGGCCGCCGAGCGAGTGGCCGAGATAGTACGCCTTCTTGACTCCGAGCTGGTTGACCACGAGGTCGTAGATCACCTCGCGCATGTCCTGCATGGTGCGAGCGGGATTCTTGTCGAGATTGCCGGGCCCCGACATGCCGTAATGCGGCAGGTCCGGCACGATCACGCGCAGGCCGCTGCGCAGCGCATACTGCATGATGTTGCCGTAATGGCCGCCGAACGCGCCCTTGCCGTGGATGATGACGAGCACCTTCGGATCCTTGTCGGTGCCGGCATACTCGTCCATGTAGCCGATTTCCCAGGAGTTGCCGCTCTTGTCCTTGGCACTGCGGAATTTGACCGGATAGGGATAGGTCACGTAGGCCTTCCAGAACGACTTCTTGGGATCAATCGTCTGGGCGACGCCGGGCACGCGGTAATTCTTGTCGACGAATTTCTGGGCGCGATCGAGGGCCGCCACGTCATCCATGAAGGCGACGAACTTCGGATCGTTCTTGCGCTGGTTGATGATCGGGAACACGCCGTAGTGCGCGACGGGGCTCTCCTGTGCGATAAGATCAGCGCCGGGCACGCGATCGACAGCCTTCTGCGCCAGCTTGAAGTTGAGCCAGAGGTCGTTGGTGATGTGCATCACCAGCGTGCGAGCCTGAATGCGACCGAGATAGGGATTGACGTTATGGGTCTCGCCGACCCGATTGCGCCAGACGAGATCGACGGCGTCGTAGAGCTTGGCGCGATTAATGACGTTGAGGCCGGCCTTCTCGTTCGGCGGATCCCAATAGAAAATCTCGGGCTGTACCGCCGCCCAGTTCTGGGTCGTGCGGAAGGAAAAGTCATAACCCGTCATGCCGAGGATCGACCAGCCGAAGGCCACGCCCGGCACCGGATGCTTTTCCTTCGGGAGCTTGTAATAGTCGCCCTCGGTCGCCTGCCAGACCGGATCGCCCTGGATCGCGGCTGTCATCATCTGGAAAGTCCAGTTGCCGACCGGGTCGTCGCCATCCGATTGCGTGGTGCCGCCGATCGGCATCAGGGCGCTGACATATTCCGGATGCATCACGCCCCAGACGTAGGTCTGCGTGCCACCCATGGAGACGCCGGTCACCAGCGCGACGCGCGCGACCTTCAGCTCGTCGCGCAGCAGGCGGTAGTTCGCCTGCACCATGTCGTAGTAGCTGTATTGCGGAAACTTGATGCCTAGGCCGTCGGATGGCTTGCTCGCGCCCCAAGTGCCGAGCGGATCGACCATGATGACATAGTAACGATCCGTATCGATCGGCCGGCCCGGACCAATGATGGGTACGCCACCCGACAACGCCGCACCCTTGACCCACTGTTCGTACATGTCGGTGGAATCGCCGGAATAATAGGAGTTGATCACGATGGCATTGGTGATCTCGCCCGCCGCGTTGCGCCTTGCGTTGCCGACGGCGATGTAAGCCGTGCGCAGCTTGCCGGCCCCGAGCGATTCCAGCGTGACGCCGCCCTCGCCGCCGTTCTCCCATTTGGAAGGGTCGGTCAGGTCGTACTTGCCGCCCAGGCGGAAGTTGGCGATCTCGTAGGTCTTCTTCAGCCCGTCATGCTGCACCTGCGACGAACGGCGCGTGAAAGGCTGTGCGGTTGCGATCGCCGTTCCGAGCAGCAGCACGATCAGGCTCAACAGGCAACGATTCAACGCATCTCGTCCGGCCATGATGAGATCCTCCCTGGAAGATTTTCCTGAAACGCTAGGCAGGGCGGCCGGGGAAGGTTTGATCTAGCTCAATGGAATCCGCTCGGAGGAATCGAGGATCGCGGGCATCAAAAGACCGGCGGTACCCTCGCGATGCCCTTCCTCAGCCACGGCTCATATCGGATCCGCTATGAGCTCGACGGGCCGGCGGGCGCACCGGCCTATGTTCTCGTGAACGGGCTGACGCAATATTCCGAGCTGTGGAGCGCCTATCGCGAGGCCTTGTCGGCGCGAGGCTTTCGCGTTGCGACCTTCGATCTTCTCGGCCAGGGCGCCTCCGACAAGCCGAGGCTCTTCATCAGCCAGGACGATCAAGTCGCTGCACTGCGCCTCCTCATCGACGAACTCGGGGACGGTCCGATCTTTCTGAGCGGGATCAGCTTTGGCGGCCTGATCGCGCTGCGATATGCGATCGAGCATGGCAAGCGGCTGGCCGGGCTGGTGCCGATGAGCTGCTTTGCGGAGCTGTCGCCGCAACTCTTGCTGCTTGGCAATGCGCTGCGGACCGGCCTGATCCTCGGTGGCACGAGTTACCTCCAGGATCTCCTGTTGCCCATGAACCTCTCGGACCAATGGCTGAAGCCACTGCTGGACAAGCTCGAGAGCGTGAAGCGGCAAGGTTGGCTGGTCAACGACGTCTACGCGCTGCAAAACCTGATGGAATCTTTCCTCGACTTCCAGCCGCTCACGCCGCGCCTGTCCGCGATCGCCGTTCCGACCATGATTCTCAACGGCGAGTTCGATTTCCTGACGCCGCGGGCTCTCCACGAAACATTGCGTGTCGAGATTCAGAACAGCTCATTGGTGATCATCCCCAGGGCCTATCACGCCTTCACGCTGGAGAAAGGGGCACTGACCGCCGATCTGCTGGCGCGCTTTGCCGAAGACGTGCTGGCCGGCCGCTGGCAGGGCAATCAAGCGGTCTGGGTGGCGCCGGACCAGCCCGGCGGCGAGCTCACGCCGTTTCCTGCCGGCTACGATCATCTGCGTGCCATCCCGGTCAAGCGAGCGCTGCCATGAGCGGCTTCCTCGGTCCCGTCGCGCCGGACGGTCGCATTCCACCGAACCAGCAGACGAAGGTCGCAGCATTCCTGATTTCGGCGCACGGCGCCCTGGCTCGGCAATTCGCTTTCATGCTGCCCGCGAGGCTCGACGCGGCATGGCAGACCGAATTGAATGCTCAATTTTATCGCGAGACCGAGATCGTCTCGCTGCTGCTGCGCGCCACGTCCTGGGTGCTGGATCCTTCCCTGGGTTACATGCTCGCCTCCTGGGAGTCCGCCTGGCTGCCTGCACCGGTCGAAGGGATCGCAGACCCTCGCCTTGCCCAAATGATTCACCTCGCAGCGCTTGCCCACGCCGTGCATGCCGGCATACGGCCGGCTGCGCTCCTACCGATCGAGGCCAATGCGCAGGATCCTTTTGTTATGGCGCTACGCCGGATCGAATTCGAGAGTGGCCGGCTGTTGCAGGCCCAGATTCTGTTTCTGAAGAGCACAGATCTTGCGCCGCATCGCGACGCGGTCAGTGCGGCGCTCGCGCAGCGTCACGCCGGAGTCCGCAAGCTCTGGCGCGAATTACTTGAGAGCATCGGCATCGGCGCACCGCCGGCATGACCACGCGCGGTTGCGTCGGTCAATCGATGATGTGATAGCCGCCGTCGATATAGAGCACGCCACCGGTGATCAGCTTGGCGCCGTCGAGCGCCAGGAACGCGGTGGCGTTGCCGACATCGTCGATGCTGACGAGGCTGCGCGAGGGCGCCTTGGATTGCGCCTTGTCCATTAGCTCATCGAACTCCGGAATGCCCGAGGCCGCGCGGGTGGCGAGCGGCCCTGGCGAGATCGCGTGCACGCGGATGCCCTTCGGACCGAGCTCGGCAGCGGCATAGCGGACCGCGGCTTCGAGCGCCGCCTTGGCAACGCCCATGATGTTATAGTTCTCCACCACCATCTGGCTGCCGTAATAGGTCATGGTGAACATCGTGCCGCCGTTCTTCATAAGGGGTTCGGCTAGATGTGCCATTCGCAGGAACGACCAGCAGGAGACGTCCATGGTCTTCAGAAAGCCGTCGCGGCCGACGTCGACGACGCGGCCGTGCAATGCTTCCTTCGGCGAGAAGGCGATGGAATGAAGCAGGAAATCGAGCTGCCCCCACTCCGACTTGATCCGCTCGAATACCGCTTCAGTCTGGCCTTCGACCATAACGTCGAGCGGCAGGAAGATCGGCGCTTCCAGGGCCTGCGCCAACGGCTCGACGTGCTTCTTGGCGCGGTCGTTCAGATAGGTGACGGCGAGATCGGCTCCGAGCGCGCGAAACGCCCTGGCGCAGCCCCAGGCGATCGATTGGTCGTTGGCGATGCCGACGACGAGGCCCTTCTTCCCCTTTAGTGCGACCTTGCTGTCCGGAAATACTGGAATCATGACACCCTCTCTTGTCTGGGGTTGGGCGATTGGCCGTTCATCAATAGCGTCAGCGTGTGCTGCGCAATCATGAGCTCCTCGTCCGTCGGGACGACGTAGACCGGAACGAGACTCGTCTTTGCCGATATCAGCCGCGAATGGCGCGTGTTCTCGGCCGGGTCGAGTGCCACGCCAAGCCAGCCGAGCTGCTCCGCCACACGCGCGCGGATGCCGCTCGAGTTCTCGCCGATGCCGGCGGTGAAGACGAAGGCATCGATCCCCTGCAGCGCCGCCGCCAGCATGCCGGCGTTGAGGCCGATGCGATAGACGAAATAGTCCACCGCCAGCTTCGCTTGCGGATCCGTGCTCGCCTCCAGCTCGCGCATGTCGTTGCTGAGCCCGGAAAGCCCCTTCAATCCGCAATCGCGATAGAGAAAATCCTGCACCTTCGATGGCGTCATCCCCTTCTCGGACAATAGGTACAGCACGACGCCCGGATCGAGCTGGCCCGGGCGCGTGCCCATCGGCAGCCCATCGAGCGCGGTGAATCCCATCGTGCTCTCGACGCTCAGCCCATTCTTCATCGCGCACATCGACGCGCCACTGCCGAGATGGGCGACAATCACCCGGCGCTTTGCGACCTCTGGCGCAATCTGGGGCAAGGTCCTGGAGATGTACTCATAGGAGAGCCCGTGAAAGCCGTAGCGTCGCACACCTTCGGCGTGAAGCTGGTAGGGGATGGCGTAATGATCGGCCAGCGGACCGTGCGTGCGGTGAAACGCGGTGTCGAAGCACGCGACCTGGGGTATCGTCGGGAAATTGGCCAGGATTGAGCGGATCGGCGCCAGATTGTGCGGCTGATGCAGCGGCGCTAACGTGACGAAGCGTTCTAGCCGTGCCACCACGCCATGATCGACGAGAATTGGCCGCTCATTATCCGGCCCGCCATGGACGACGCGATGCCCGACCGCCAATGGATGGATGCGCGCCTCGTTCCGCAGCCATTCCCCCGCGACTTGCATCGCCGCCGGCACGTCCGGAATGGCCTCGATCGGATAGGCCCGGTCCGCCATGGGATCATTGCCTGCCCCGCTCGCCCGCAAGCGCGGACGGCTGCCGATGCCGTCCACCTGCCCCTTGATCAGGCGGCGCAGAACGCCCTCACCCTCGACCGCAAAGACCTGGAACTTGACGCTCGATGAGCCGGCGTTGACGACGAGGATGCTGTCCATGGCGGTCACGCCGCGACTGTCGGCGCCTTCTGGCGCCGCGCGTGAGCATAAAGTGCAGCAACTGCGCAGGACGCCATCCGCGCTCTTGGGCTGTCCGCACGCGAGGTCAGGACGACGGGGACGCGCGCGCCGAGCACAATGCCGGCGCCGTCGGCCTTGGCGAAATAGGCGAGGTTCTTGGCCAGCATGTTGCCCGCTTCGAGGTCGGGCACGACCAGGATCTGAGCACGGCCGGCCACCTCGGACTTGATGCCCTTGATCCGCGCGGATTCGAGGTCGATCGCGTTGTCGAACGCCAGCGGCCCGTCGATCACGCCGCCCGTGATCTGGCCGCGATCCGCCATTTTGCAGAGCGCCGCGGCCTCGATCGTGGATGGAATCTTCGATGTGACGGTTTCGACCGCGGAAAGGATGGCCACCCGCGGCGACTTGCCGAAGCCCGCCTGATTGTAGAGATCGATCGCGTTCTGAATGATGTCCCGCTTGGCGTCCAGATCGGGGAAGATGTTGATTGCGGCGTCAGTGACGAAGATCGTCTCGGCGTAGGCCGGCACATCCATGACGAAAACGTGGCTGATGCGCCGATCGGTGCGCAATCCCCCGACTTTGGCCGTGACGGCTCGCATCAGCTCGTCGGTGTGAAGGCTGCCCTTCATGAGCAGTTCGCCGCGCGCGGCATGGATCAATTCGACACCCCTCGCCGCGGCTTCGTCGCTGTGCGCGGCATCCACGATCTCATAACCCGAGATGTCCAGGCCGAACGTGCCAGCCGTATCCCGGATCTTCCGCTCCGGTCCGACCAGGAGCGGCCGGATGATGCCGGCAGACGCGCTGTCGACGGCGCCGCGCAAGGATGTCTCATCGCAGGGATGCACCACGACGGTCGGCGTCGGCGGGATTGCCCTGGCCGCCGCGATCAGGCGATCATACTTGCTGGGAGACTGCGTGGCCGTCGCATCTGCTGACATGATGTCGCTCCCGATCCTTGCAACTCGCGTTACGACGCCTTCGCCTTGGGATCGAAAGGGGCAACGTTCGACGCCCTTTCGGCACCTTCCGCGGTGTCGAGGCCAAACAGGCCGGCGATCTGCCGCAGCCGGTTGGCGCGCTCGCCGGTGACATCCGCACTGGCCGACAGCACCTGCTCGATCGCCTCGAATGCTGCGCGGCGAACGTTCATGTCGTCAGGCAGCAATTTCGGGATTGCAGCGAGCGCCCCTTCCCGGTCGAGCAGCAGCATGAAGAACTGCTCGCGTACCAGCATCTTGAACTCGGCAAGAGACATGCGTGCGCCGCCATGATCCCGGCGGACCCGGCGCAGAGCCTCGATGCTGCGTTCGTCCACCATCCCCCGTGCCGAGCCGACATAGAGCAAAGCGCGTAACGCCGCTTCACGGAGGCCGCCCTCACCGATCCGCGACTTCAGCTCGGCAATGCGCTTCTCGAGCATGGTGCGATGCTCGGCGGACATCTCACGCCGACGCGACGGCGTGGACGTCGGATCGATCCCGACCGCCGCCTGGAGCGCCGGGGATCCGTAGACGCTGAGGAACATCGCTTCGCTGAGCGCCTCCTGTGAATCGCGCCAGCTGTCGAGGGCGTGAACGACCTGCTTCGAGATCTGCTCCTGGAACGCCAGGAACGGATTGTCCGCAGCGACCGGCTTGCGCTTCTCGGCGGCCTTCTCGGCCAATGATTTCACCGTCGCCATGAAAGGATTCTGGCTGCTGAACAGCTCGTATTGCAGCCGCAGCGGATGCATGTTGTGAGCCCATTCGGCCATCTGTGGCGTCACCATGCGCTTGAGCCATGGCTGGACGAATTTTCGATAGGCCGCCAGGTTGATTTCCGAGATTCGTTTGGCGGTGGCAAAGCGTCGCTCGTCCTCAGGCGAATTGCCGCCCATGGCGCGGATGTCGTCGAGCGTCCGCGCTTCGCAGCGCATCACCCACTGGCCGACGACCAGATCCGAACTTGCGGTTTCCTCATCCTTCGCCTCGAACGTCGCTTCATAGAGTCCGGGCGGCAGAACGTCGATGAGGTCGATGTTGCTGGAAAATTCCGCGTGCTCCTTCTTGGCGACGCCGCCGGAGACGAAGATGCCGAGATGGCCGATGTTCTGGTGCACGGTGTAGACGATGGTCTGGCCATAGGCCCTGATCTCATCGACATCGGCATAGCAATCGAGGATCCAATGCAGCGCCTGCTGCGGTGGCGTGATGTTGTCGCCCTCCGAGCAGAACACCACGATCGGGGATCTGATGTTGCGAAGGTCGACCTTCCGGCCATCGGACATTTCGATGTTGCCGGCCGCGAGGTTGTTGCCGACGAACAGCTCATCGACGATGAATTGGATCTCCTCGGCGTTCAGGTTGACGTGGCCGCCCCACCAACGCTCGAATTCGAGGTAACGATCCGCCTCGGTGTCGACCTTGGAATAGACGTTGTATTGCTTGGTCCAGAGCGTATTCGACGGGTTCTGGTTCTCGAAGTTCTGCACCAGCCAAGCACCATCGAACTTGCCGGCGCCGAGATCGGAGGTGAGGGCCGTCAACCAGCTTCCGCCCAACAGCCCGCCCGAGTAGCGCATCGGATATTTTCCATGCACGCCGGCCCAATAGGCCAGCGGCGCGCCGGCGATGATCAGCGGGCCGAATAGCTCGGGACGTAGCGAGGCCAGGATCATGACGGCCCATCCGGCCTGACAATTGCCGATCACGCAGGGCTTGCCGTCGGCATCCGGGTGAAGGCTCATGACCTTTTCGATGAAGATGGCTTCGGCACGCGCGATGCGCTCGATGGTCTGACCGGGCATCGGGTCCGGCAGGAATCCGATGAAGTAGCAGGGATGGCCTGCTTTCATCGCCACCCCGATCTCGCTGTCGGCCTTGAAGCCGCCGATGCCGGGGCCGTGGCCCGCACGCGGATCGACCACGACGAACGGCCGCCGGTTCATGTCGATCTCGACGTTGGCGGGCGGAACGATGCGCACCAGCGCGTAATTGACGGGCTCGGCGAGCTGGCGCCCGTCGATGATCAACTCCGCCGCATATTGCAGAACATGCGGGGCGGTTTGCGCGAGGTGCTCCCTGTACTGGTCCCCGCGCCGGCGCATGATATCCAGGAACAGGATACTGCGCTGTCCCGCATCGACGAGGTATTCGACTGCCGAGGCGACCAGCCCCGACATGGGACCGCCCGGAATTTGCATCTTGTGCATGGACATGTTCTCGACCTCTCCGTCGCCTCGGCCAATTGACGGCTTGGAGCGAGGACGAACGTTGATCTAGGTCAAGATGATCTGCACGCTTCGGAGGCGTCTATCCTGCATTATAGGGCATGAGACCCGGCCGGGCGGTTTTGAAAGAGCGACATCGGCAATGTCCCAAGCTGCAACTTACAGCGTGCAAACCGTGCTGAAGGACAGCACCCCGATCCAGGTCCGCGCGCTTCGCGCCAGCGACGAGGCGGACATGCTCGCCGCCGTCGCGCGTACCGGACCGCAGTCGCTGCAGAACCGGTTCTTCGTTTTGAAACGGCATTTCTCGGAGAAGGAGCGTGCCTTCTTCATGGACGTGGATTTCAGCAATCACGTTGCGCTGGCCGCTCTCGCCGAGGAACAGGGTCGATACGCCATTATCGGCGGCGGCCGGTACGTCATCGTCGAGCCCGGTCGGGCCGAGATGGCCTTCGTCGTGGTGGATGCCTGGCAAGGTCGCGGGGTGGGCTCCTTATTGCTGAGGCACCTGACAGAGATCGCGCGCGAACAAGGCGTAAGAGAGCTCACAGCCGAGGTTCTGTCCGACAACATGCCCATGCGCAGCGTGTTCGCGAAGGCGGGCTTCAACCTCGCGCGGAGTGACGATCCGAGAACGGTGCACCTGTCGCTCACGCTTTGATCCGCGCGCCCGGCTTGAGCCTCACCTCAAAGCGATCGTGATCCGACTGATATTGGCCGCCAGCTCGAGTCCCGCCTTCGGGCCTTGCAGCACCATCGTGACGCCCTTTTCGTTGCGGAGGTGCACACCGTTGGCACCGCCGACCAGCGCAAAGCCGCCGCCGACGGAGCTGTAGTTGCCGGCAAAATCTCTGACCTCCCTAATGCCGGATGCCCAGCCGTCGAGGCGACCGACACTTGCACCGACCGTGATGCCCAAGCTCACGCCGCTGACGCTGAAGGGATAGGTCTTGCCCCGGTACGTCAACACGCCGCTGCCGGCGCCACCGCCGGCCAGGAGGCCCGCCTTGACGATCTTCACTCTGACCTGACCGGTGGCCTGCGCGAAGGACGGCGCCGCCGGCAGGGTCAGCCCGAGCGCGAGCAGGAGCAGCGCGACCAGGCGAAATGCGCGCATGCGCGGCTCAGGGTTTTGCGGCATCGACTTTCTTCCAGGTTTCATCGGGATTGAACAACGTGGTGCGCTGGGCGATGAACTCGGTGCGCTTGCCGAGATCCTTCTGGTAGACGACGCCGTCATGATTGACCAGGAAGGTCATGACGCCCGAATTGCCGTATTCCGCGGGCCAGGCGATCAGGGCGAAGCCGCCGATCATCTTGCCCTTGACGACGTAGTTGAGCGCACCGCCGCGCGCATCCCGCCCCTGCGCTTTGAGAATCCGGAAGTAATAGCCGTGATAGGGCGTCGGCCCGACATCACCGCCGCGATAGCCCTCCTTCGTTGCTTCGGCCGCGAGCGCGCCGAGCGGGCTCGGGTCGCTGTCGTCGCGCCAGAACAGGCCGTCCTTCTTGCCGGGCGAGGAGACGATGCGCTGCGCGTAGACGCCGACGCCCTCGCCGCGGTCCTTTTCGGCATATTCGTTTTGCGCGTCGACGAAGGCGAGCGCGGTCTGGATCGCGTCGAGCTCGTTGCGGCCGATGCGACGGCGCAGCACCTCAATGCGTCCCTCGTCGGTGTCGAACGCCCAACCCGTCCTGGTGTTGACCAGCGGAATTGGAAACGGAAAATCGTCCGGCCCGAGCATCAAGGTGGCGGTCTTGTTGCCCTCCGCCTTGATGCCGTGCTTGGCGTCGTACATCGCGGTGAAGCGCGCCCGAATGTCGTTGTCGGCAACCTCGTCGCCGGACGACACGATGTCCTCCGCATTCCTGCCGAGCACTTTCAAGATGTCTTTCGGGCCGCTCTTGACCGCGGCGGCAAGAGCAGACGCGGCCTCTTCCGGTGTCTTGTAGGATTCCTGTGCGAGAGAGGCCGATCCGAGCAGCGCGAGCGCGAGGACGCCGGGCATCAGCGCACGGCTAAACGATTTCAGACCGGTCATGGCATCACCTCCGCAGGAATCTTCGCGCCGCCGGCGAGCCAGTCGCGATAGGTGCGGAACGTCAGCCCGAGTTTTTCGTAATGGACGCGCAGATAGCCGTCGCTGCCGCGGGTCACGGCAGCGGGCATCGCCTGCTCGACCTCCTGCGCCATCACGCCGACATAGGCCTTGTCGCTGCCAACGTAGCTGAAGCGATAATAGCCGAGGCCGTTCGAGAGATGACCGAGCAGGACGACATCATGCTTCAGCGCTGCGTCGGAACGCCGACCACCGCCGCCGCCGCCACGGAAGCCGCCTCCGCCGCCGCCGCGCATCGCCATTCCGCCACCGCCGCCGCGGCCGGCAAAGCTTGCTCCGCCGCCGCCACCGCGCGGCATGCTCGCCATGCTGGCGCGGCCGCGCGCGGATGCCGCGGCAGCCGAGCGGCCGGAGGAAACGTTCATGGCCCCGCCACGATTGCCGCCGCCACGATTGGCCGCACCGCCGCCGGCGCGGTTCGCAGCCTTGGCGCGATCGCCACCGCCCTTGGTCGCACCTTTGGCACGATCACCGGCACCGGCACGATCGCCGCCGCCAGGCCGGTCGCGCGTCCCTGCGCTGGGGCGATCGCCCGCGCCCGGACGGTCGCCACGATTGCCGGCGCGATCCCCTGCGCGATCTCCTGCGCGATCTCCTGGACCGCCGCGATCACCCGCACGATCTCCCGCCCGGTCCCCGGCACCTTGGTCGGGGCGCAGCACCTGGTTGCCGTCGCGGCCGCGGAAATCCATCCGGTCCGACACGCCGGCCTTCAGATTGTTGTTGCCGAAGCGCTGCTGAACATTGCTGTTGTTGTAGCGCACACCGCCGCGATGCGCCGGATTGTGCTGCCAGCCATTGCCGATATTCGTGGTGCGATGGTTGACATAGACGTTGCGGTTGCCCCAGTTGCAGCCGCCGCCCCAGTAATTGCCCCAGCGTCCGATCGCCCAGGCCGTGCCGAACGCGATGCCAGCCGCGACCACGCCGGCGCCGATATAAGACGGGTAGCCCCAATAATAGGGCGGATACTCCGCATAGGGCCAGCTGCCGTAGACCGTCGCCGGGTCGTAATACGGCACGTACATCGCCGCGGGATCGGCCTGCTGGATCACGACGACCTGCTTGCCTTCCTGAGACTGGACGCTGACCTTCTGCTGCTTGGTGGTGACGAGCTTCTTGTTGTCATAGGCCTTGGTGCGCAGACGCTGGATCGCGTCCATCACGTCGGGCTGCTGGGCGAGGAAGGCATCGCCCAGCTTCTTGGTCCAGTCGAGCTGCTCGCTCATCATCGCGAGGACATCGGCGGTGCTGGCCAGCGCCTTGACGCTGTCGTCCCAGCCCTGCTTTTCCACTTCCGTCTTCAGCGCATCGCCCTTCAGGCTCTTGCGCTCCTTCAGCCAGCGGTCGGCCTGCACCACCTCCAGCGGATAGGTCGAGGCGGCCAGTACATTGGCGAGCAACTCGTCCGGATAAAGCGCGATCGGCGCGACGAGGGCCTCGAGTTGCTCGGGCTTCAGGAGCTCGGCCGCCGGTGCGGGCGGGCTGGCAGGCTGCGCCTGCGGCGCCGGGGCTGCAGGCGTCGTTGGGGTCTGCGCCATTGCGGCGACCGAAGTCGCCATCAACAGCGCCAGCGCCATCAGGGTCTTGCCGCAACGAAACATCACATCCTCCCTCGGACTTCAGTGCGGGAGGATCAAGCCGGGGCGCAAGCATTTGTTGATCGAGATCAACGAAACGGGTCATCGCGGCTGCTGCAGCGCAAGATCGAATAATCATTCGATCAGCTCGGCATCCAGCAGAAGCCGGTTCGGCACCGTCAGGCCGAGGGCCCTGGCCGTCTTCATGTTGATGACGAGCTCGAACCTGGTGGCAAATTGCACCGGGAGAGTGCTGATATCGGCACCGCGCAGGAGGCGGTCGACATAGCCGGCGCCATCACGAAATTGCTGGGTCAGATCTGCACCATACGACATCAGCCCGCCATTCGACGCGTAGAAACGGACTGCGAAGATGGCGGGCACGCGCCGCTGCGCCAGCAGTGCAATGGCCATCGCGCTGTGGGTTCCGAAGAAGCCGCCATCCGGCAGCACGACGAGGCCGCCGCCTGTGCGCGCCGCCGTCTCGATCGCTCCCGCGATCTCCGGACCGCTGCGAACGCTCGCACCGGCAATCTTGAGGCCGAGACGGCCTTCCATCTGGTGCGCCGCTTGAACATAGAACGGTCCGTAGGGTGCCGATTCCGGATTGAACAGCATAGCCGCATGGCTCATTCCCGGCACCATGTCCTTCAAAAGGCCGAGCCACTTCCCGCTCATCGAATGTTCATAGAGCGAAAAGCCGGTCAGATTTCCGGCCGGCCGGGCCAGATTGGCGACAAGGCCCGTCCCTACCGGATCGGAAAGCCCCGCGAAGACGATCGGAATTCGTTGCGTTGCATCGCGCAGCGCCCGTGTTGATCCCGTACTGGTCGAGAGCAGCACGTCCGGCGCCGCGGCGACGAGCTCGAGCGCCTCCAACTTCTGGCGCGCCGGATCGGGGCCCGGCCAGCGCACCTCCAGGCGGTAGTTCTGGTTGGCGATCCAGCCTCGATCGGTGAGACCCTGCTGAAAGGCATCCACGCGCATTTGCGCGCCGGGATCACCAGCGACATTGCCCGTCAGCACGCCGACGGCGGGCATTCGGTCCTGGGCTTTCGCCAGGACCGGCAACGCAGCAGCAGCACCAACCAGCGTCATGAAGTCACGACGTCTCATACGCCTCACGCTCGCCTGTCGTACTCGTCATGCGATCGAGAGAGAACGGCTTCAGCGCCGTGATGTTTGATCAAGATCAAGATACCGCCCGCTCAGCGAGCGGTCGGAAGCCTGATCGTGAACAGTGCGCCGCCCGCAGGCTGGTTCGCAGCAGCGATCGTGCCGTGATGGGCCTCGACGATGGTTCTGGCGATTGCAAGGCCCATGCCCATGCCTTGCGGTTTGGTCGTGAAGAACGGATCAAACAGGCTTGCGAGATCGGAGGCGGGTATTCCGGGCCCGGTGTCGGCGATCCTGATTTCGGCCTGATTGCCGGCAAGCTGGGTCGCGACGCTGACCTCCCGCTTTCCGGCCTCCGCATCGGAAATCGCATCCATCGCGTTGATGATCAGGTTGAGAATGACCTGCTGAAGCTGGACCGGATCTCCCTTGACGTGAAGGCCGGCCAGGGCCGGCAAATAGCTCAACGTGATCCGGCGTCCCTGAGCGAGGGCCTTCACCAGATCGATTGCTTCGCGCACTGTATCGTTGAGCTCGATGTGCTTGACCTCAAACGGGGTCTTTTTCAGAACGCTGCGCAGCCTACGGATCACCTCGCTCGCCCGTTGGTCGTCCCTTCTGATGTCGGCGAGGATCTGCTGAATCTCGACAAGGTCGGGCTGAGCGGCCCTGAGCATGAGCTGTGCCGTTTCCGCATTGGTCAGAATCGATCCGAGTGGCTGGTTCAGTTCATGCGCGATGGAGGTGGTCAGCTCGCCAACGGCCGAGTAGCGGTTGACGTGGGCGAGTTCCGCCAGCCGCTGACGCGATTCGACTTCGGCAAACCGTCGGCGGCGACGCTCGTGCAGGAGCCCGGAGATGAGTCCGGCCTGGACCAGGAACACGGCCAAGATCATCAGCATCTGCCAGTGATAGCGTTGCCAGATACTCGGTTCGCGGAAAAGGACTTCGCTGCCGGGAGGCAAGCGGCTCTCGCTGATTCCCCAGCGATGAAGCTGTCGCCAGTCAAATTTCGCAGCCGCGAATCTGACCGCAGCAGGCCTGACCTCGGCCGGTTTTTCTCCCCCGAGAAGTCGTACGGCCACGGATGCCGTCAAGCGGCTGATCTCCTCGACCGAGTACATGGGTCCGCCCACGATCTCTCGTCCAAAAAAGCCGTCATCGTAGGAGAAAATCGGAGCGTTCGCCACCTTGTGGAGCGCCTGCAGGGCTCGATCACCTTCGTAGGCCACGCCCGTGGCATCGATATTCATGAGATGCCAGAAGATTGCTGAGTCTGGCGGAAGCGCAGCACAGACCTGCAGGATGGCGTCGAACGACATACCATCGTGCCAGATGAACTCGACTTTGCCCGCGAAGAGGTCAGCATCCTTCTGGATTTCTCTCCGCCACACCGTTTCGTTCGGCGAGGCACCGTTCACCACGACAATTCTCTTCGTTGCAGGAAGCACTTGGAGAATGGTGTCGAAGGATCGAGGGAAATCATGCGCAACGGCAACGACGCTATCTTCGGGCGAGAGATTGGCGGAATCCACCCGGCGCTGTTCAACCGCCGTCAACACCATTGGCACACGCGGAAAAAGATTTGACCGGTTTCGCTGCACAAAGTTCGCGGCAGGAGCGCCGATCGAGACGATTAGATCAGGCGGATGCCGTGCGTTCAGCGCCTTGAGATAAGAGACGAAGGCTGCCTGATGATCCTCATCGCCGAACCGGGCGGCGACCAGAGAGTGATCCTGGATGTCCAGATGCCATGGCGAAAGCCGGTCCAATTGCTCCCGGATGGACTTTGCATATTGGCCCCAGGGCCTGAAATCGCGGCCAAAGGAATGCAGGATGACAACTCGCTTGGCCTGCTGAGCGCTTGCAGCCGAGGGCTCGAGCAAGCACGAAGCGAGCGTTAGCAAAGCAAGAAACCAGACGCGCATGCGCATGCGTCCACGATCCGGGAAGCCGGCTTGACGCCCCCACTCCTCCTGCGCGATCATCCTCACAACATCGGTATAGAACCATGTCCCGGACCGTAGGCAAAGCTGAATGGCCTTGCGACTCCGGCACAGGGTCATCGCCCTTCTCTCAACGTTCAATGCCCGCCGCTCAGCACGAGCGTCTGGATCGGCAGCAACAGCGCCTGGATCCGCAGCAGCAGCGCGTGCACGAGGCCGACGCCGTCGACGACGTGCAGCGCGATCTTCCGGCTGGTCGAGGTGTCCTTGGCCGAAATCTCCTCGTGATTGCTGGTGTAGGCGTTGACGATGCAGCTCGAGCCCGGCGTGACACCGTCGAGACCGCCCTTGTAGAGCGGCTCCAGGAAAACCAGGATCGTGCCGGGACGGACGGCATTCTGCGGATCGATGAGCTGCTCGCCGGTGCGAAACTGTCCGGCCGCGATGTAGTCCTGCACCGTCGTGATCACCATGGGGATGATGACCCAGGGTTTGGATATGCAGGTCGCTTCCGCCACCATGCCGGTCTTCATGACCTGCGCCTCGATCTGGCCGAAACCGGCCTGGAGCGCCTTGCGGCCCGCGCCCTCCGGAACGAGAACACCGGCCGGACGCATCAGCTGGTTGACGACATCGCCGGGGCGAACCAGGAACTGCTCGACGCGCCCGTCGACGCCGGCGCGTACGAAAGTCTTGTCGAGATCGACCTGCGCCTGGTCGAGCGCGGCTTCGGCGCTGGCCTTCTGGGCCGGCAGCAGAGCCGAGACCTGCAAGGACACTGACTGCTTCGCCGCCGTCGCGGCGTCGATGCCGGACTGTCGCTGATCGACCAGCACCTGGAGCTTGTCGATGTCACGCTGTGGAACGATGCCGGGATTGCGGCGCTGGAGCTCGGTCTTGACCTCGAGCTCGTCTTTGGCCTGCTGGTAGTTGGCCCTCGCTTCGCCGAGCTGCGCCTCGGCCTTGACCACATCGGCCTGCGCCGTCTGCATGGCGGCATCGACTTCTGCGACCTTCCGCTTGGCGGTCTCGACCGCAGCCTTTTGCTTCGCGCTATCGAGCGTGAACAGCACATCGCCCTGTTTGACGGGCGCGGTGAAGCCGACTTTGACCTCGGCAACACGGCCCGAGCCTTCGGGCAGAATTGGCACGGTGCGGAAGTACAGCGTCGCCGACGATGTCGCCGGATGGAAGTAGAAGATCATGGTGATGAGCGACACCGTCAGCATCAGGCAGGCGGTGATGCCCCAGCGCAGCTCGTACCAGACCGAGAAGAAGGTGATTTCCTTCCCGAAGCGCTTGCCCTGGGCGTAGCGGCGGTACAGGTAGTCCGGAAGGATCGTGACGAGGGAGCAGATCAGCAGCTCAAGCATGACTGCGCTCCTTCTCCTTGGCGGGTCCCGGCTTGTCCGCGGGGGGCGGTGCGACGGCCGCCTCAGCCTGGACTTCCTCCGCATCGGAGGCCGGCGTCGCGTCGGCGATCTTCTCGACGGACCCGGCAATGCTGCGCAGCGGCGTGCCGAAATCCGGAAGATCGATCATTGCGAGGAGCAGTCCGGCGATCCAGAAGATGTGCATGTGCGTGAACAGCGAGATCAGGCCGAGCACGGCGACTAACTCGAACTGCAGTTTATGCGTTTTGTGCGCCATCCGCTCGGGCAGGCTGTGCAGTTTCCAGTAGAGCGTGCCGACCCAGAGCACGGCCCCGATCAGGAATACGCCCATCACCACCATCAGCGTATCGGTCCCGCTCCCCGGTGCGAGATAAAACGGCAGATGATGCGGTGCCATCGGATGAAGCTGCTCGCTCAAACGTCTCTCCCGGTCAAAACGTCCATGGGCGGCACTGTGTTCGGGTATGTTCGCGTTTGTTTGATTTGAGTCAAGGGAACACGTCAGGGCCAACCCTAGCGTCAGCCGCATGCTGATTGGACAACCATCAGGAGCCGCCCGCCATGCCCGGCCTAGACGATCTCATCCCCAGCGCAGCCCAGATTCGTAAGGAAGCCGCCCTCAAGGAAGCCGAAAAGGCGGAGGAATATGTGCGCCTTGCCGCCGCGGCCGAGGCGGAGAAGCGCGCCTTGATCGAGCGCTTGAGCAAGCCCTCGGGCAAGACCGAGGAGGAGAAGATCAAGCTCGCCTCGACCGTGATCCAGCGCGCGGTGCGCAACGGCCTCACGGAAGTGCTGGTCTATCGCTTCCCCAATTCGCTCTGCACGGACAAGGGCCGCGCCATCAATCAGATGGAGAAGGGCTGGGAGAACACCCTGACCGGAATTCCCAAGGAGATCTTCCAGCTCTGGACCGATTACCTGAAACCGCGCGGCTATCGCATCGCCTATCAGATCATCGATTTTCCGGGCGGCGTGCCCGGCGACATCGGCGTGACCATTTCCTGGGACGATTAGCAACAGGTGGGATCGGCATGGCGAAGGACGGCCCTGCGGAGCGGATGAAGCGGAAGGATTACGAGAAGGAGCTCGAGAAGCTCCAGGTCGAGCTGTGCCATCTCCAGGACTACGTGCGGGAAAACAAGCTCCGGGTCATCGTCCTGTTCGAGGGTCGGGACGCCGCCGGCAAGGGCGGCACGATCAAGGCGATCACCGAGAAGGTCAGCCCGCGCGTGTTCCGGGTCGTCGCCCTGCCCGCGCCGTCCGACCGCGAGAAGACACAATTGTTCTTCCAGCGCTACATGGAGCGATTTCCGGCCGGCGGCGAGATCGTGATCTTCGACCGGAGCTGGTACAACCGCGCCGGTGTCGAGTACGTCATGGGCTTCTGCACCCCCGCCGAGCACGAGCGTTTCCTCAACCTGTGCCCGCAGATGGAGAAATACGTCATCGACGGCGGCATCATCCTGATCAAGATCTGGCTCGAGGTCGGCATGGACGAGCAGGAGCGCCGTTTCAAGGCCCGCATCGACGACCCGGTCCGACAGTGGAAGCTCAGTCCGATGGACCTGGAATCCTTTCGTCGCTGGTACGATTATTCGCGCGCGCGCGACCTGATGCTGAAGAAGACCAGCACGAAGGATGCGCCCTGGAACATCGTCCGCTCTGACGACAAACGAAGGGCGCGGCTCAACTGCATCGCGCACCTTCTCGGCGCCATCCCCTTCAAGCGCATCAAGAAGGACAAGATCAAACTGCCGAAGCGCTCCGACAAGGGACGCTACAACGACCAGGCCAGCCTCAAGAAAATGAGTTTCGTCGCGCAGCGCTATTGAGCAGCGTCAGGCCGCTAAAGCGCGATGCGATTGGAATTAATCGTCATCGCGCTTTAGGTTGTTGTTTGAGCATGTTCTATTCGGAAAACCGCTACACACTTTTCCGGATCATGCCCTAGGGGCCCGACGCTGCCGTCGATCGCTCAATGGCCATACGACCCCTTCAACTCGATTTCAGGCGGATCGTGACGCCACCGACTGCAGCCGATACTTCCGCGCCGACCCGCGGGCCGCTGAGCTGGAGGATCACGCCATTGCTGTTTTGCAACTGAACGGCGCCGGCACCTGCGGCGATTGCCCCACCCGCTCCTCCCACGGCATAAGAGCCTTCGATCGACGCCGGCCCCTTTAGATTGAGCGCGCGGCCGACGAACTTCGTGGTCGACGCTCCGATGGTGAGGCCCACGCTCATGCCAGACACCGTGAATGGGTATTTCTTGCCCCGGTAGACCAGAACGCCCTCACCGCCACCGGCGCCGACGATGAAGCCACCCTTGGTGAAGACGACCGCGACCTGGCCGGTGTCGGCACGCGCGGACGTGCTAAAGCCGGCAACAGCGGCGAGCGAAGCGACCAGGACGGCGCCGAAGGACAGTTTTCTCATGACGTTTTCTTCCCCTTATTGAGCCAGGATCATCGCGAAGTAGCCGAAGATGGTGAGAAGGATGCCCGAGACGGCATAGCCGACCGGGAATCCGATCCAGGGCACGGAGCTCTGGATCTCGACCGCGGCCTCGCGGCACGGGCCGGAATGCGAGCGCGCGCCGGCAACGCCGCCCATCAGAACCGCCGGATTGATCTTGAAGACGTGGTATCCGATCGCCCACACAATGAACGGCGGGATCGTGCACGCGATGAAGCCGACGATGAAGATCTTGAGCGCGACCGCGCCGGTGAGCTGAGCCAACAGGCCGGCGCCGGCATTGACCCCGACGATCGCGACGAACACAACGAGGCCGAGATCCTCAAGCACGTTTCGCGCCGCGTTCGGCGTATTGCCGAAGAAGCGCAGCCGCGACACGACCGAGGACACGATCACGCCGGACAGCAACAGCCCGCCGGCATTGCCGAGACCGACCTTGGCACCGAAGGCGGGGAATTCGATCATGCCGATGAGGAAGCCGATGATCATGCCGACCGACAGGGTCAGCAAGTCGGTCGAGGTGTTGGCGCGCGCGATGCGGCCCCACATCTCGCCGAGCTCGTTGACCGCCGACTTCAGGCCGACCACCGAGACGATGTCCATGCGCTCCAGCTTGGTCTTGAGACCGGCCGGGATCTGCACCCCGCCCCGCTCGACCTTGGTCACCTGCAGCTGGCCGGCGATGGCCGTGTCGCGGAAGGACTCGAAGGTCCGCCCGACGACGTCCTTGTTGAAGACGACGATTTCCGCCTGGTCCATGGGTATACCGAGCGTCTTGGCATCGGCGACCTCCGGACCAATCAGGCCCATCTTCTCAGTCAGATGCTCGGTCGATCCGCCCAGCGCGACGATATCGCCCTTCTGCAGCACGAGCTCGGGATCAGCCCCCTGCGGCTCACCATTGCGCCCGACATTGACGATACGGTACTCGGGATTGACCGTGCGGAATTTGGCGATGCTCATCCCGATCGTCGCAGGATTCTCCAGCCGGTAGGCCCGCAGACCGAACTGACGGTAGCCGGTCAGGGCGCCGCCTTCGAGATCTTTGACGCCGAACTCCTGCTCATACTTCTTGGCGGCGGCCTTGGCATCGACGCCCCACCAGCGCGGCAGGTATTTGCAGATCAGGATGATGCCGACGGTGCCCCAAATATAGGTAATACCGTAGGACAAAGCGATCATGCCGGAGGCATCCTCGGGCTTCATCCCGGCAGGCAGTTTCACGACTCCCGACGTGACGGCCTGCTCGGCCGAACCGATCGCCGCCGACATGGTCTGCGATCCCGCCAGCATTCCGCCAGCCGCACCGGGCGGCAATGCGAAGAGCTTCGCCCCAAGCACGACGAGGGTCAGGCCGATCACACTCGACACCACCGCGAGGAACAAGAATTTGATCCCGTCGCCCCGCAGGCTGTTGACGAAGGACGGACCTACGCGCAGGCCGACGCCGTACATGAAGAGATAGTAGAACAGGCTCTTGGCGAAGTTGTTCAACTCCAGCTTCACGCCATAGCTGGATGCCCAGACCGAGATGCCCGCGCCGACCACGATGGCACCGGCGACCATGCCGAGGCCATAACCCTTGATGCTGGCTCGGCCGATATAGACGGCGAGACCGACCACGAAGAACAGCAGCAGATACGGGTACTGCTGCAAGAACTGGAAAAATGCCTGCATGTTCGTCCCCTCCCGACCTATGACGCGGCCTTGAGCTTCGGCTGGGCGCTGGGCTTTGGCCTGCCGAGCTTGGCCAAGGCTTCCGTCCGTACGAGTTTCAGCCCTTCCTTGGCGTCGTAGCCGTGGATCTCCTTCACATCGAGCTTGCGCATGAAGTCGATCGTCTCCTGGGTGATGACCTGGCCGGGCACCATGATCGGGAAGCCCGGCGGATACGGGATCACGAAGTTGGCCGAGACGAGCTCGGGCCCGGCCTTCAGCCGCCGGTCGATCTCGGGATCGTTGAGGCGGATGTGCTCGCAGCCGGCGACGTCATAGGCCGCGTAGAAGCCGCTGCGGATGTCGCCCTCGTTGGTCTTGGTGCCAGCATCGCCGCGGAAGCTCGGGTGGAAATGCGAGAAGTTCGGCAGATCGGGCACGTCCTTCATGAGGCTCGTCACCCGTGCCTCGAAGGTCTTTCGCGCATTGGCACCGCCCTGGGCCAGGCCGCGGTCGATCTCGCCCGCGATCTCGGCGAGCACGCGAACGAGATGCGCGACGTCGCTGCGAGTGTTGTTGATGTTGGATTGGACCAGCACCGAGTTGCGGGAGGTCTTGTTGACCTGGATGTTGTACTCGTTGGCGAGAATGCCCTTGAACTGCGTGCCGTCATAGCCGGCCGTGCCGCATACCAGCGTCATGCGGGTCGGGTCGAGGCAGAACTCGTCCTCGTCCAGGCTCTTCAGCGTGTTCGCCCAGTTGACGCCGGGGGCGAGGAAGTCGGTGAAGCCGCTCTGGCGGTACTGCGCCGGCACCATGGCGTCGGCACCGAGGATGCGGAAATATTTCGAGATCAGCGGGTTGTTGTTGACCGCCTGGCGGATCGCGAACGCGATCTCGATCGCATTGGCGACGAGGCCATAGCCCTCCAGCTCCATCTGCCGCCGTGAGATGTCAAGGCTCGCGATCAGCTGCTGGTTCGGACTTGTCGAGGCGTGGGTGAACACCGCTTCCTTGAATTGCTGCTCCACGGTGTGGAATTCGACGTCCTTGACCGAGAGCATCGAGCCCTGGCGGATCGCCGACATCGACTTGTGGGTCGAGTTGGTCTGGTAGACGCGCAGCCGGATCTGTCGGGGGTCCGGGATCAGCCGGGTCTTGAGCAGCACCTCGTCGGACGGGTTCTTGCCGAGCTCGGCCTGCTGCTTCTCATAGGCCGCGACCGACTTGGGATCGCGCATCCATGCCTCGATCTCGTTGGCCGCGCCAAGTCCGGTGCGGCGGCGCAGGAATGGCGAGAAACGCGCGAAGCCGAACCAGGCTTCATCCCACAGGAAGATCAGATCGGGCTTGATGGCGAGGCATTCCTCCATCACCCGCCGTGTGTTGTAGATATGGCCGTCGAAGGTGCAGTTGGTGAGGTCGACCATCTTGACGCGGTCGAGCCGGCCATCGGCCTTGGCGCCCAGCAGCGCCTGCTTGATGGTCTTCAGCGGCACCGCGCCGTACATCGAATATTCCGTCATCGGGAAGGCTTCGACGTAGAGCGGCTGCGCACCGGCCAGCACCATGCCGTAGTGATGCGACTTGTGGCAATTGCGGTCGACAATCGCGATGTCGCCGGGCGCGAGCAGCGCCTGCACCGCCATCTTGTTGGACGTCGATGTGCCGTTGGTAACAAAGAAGACGCGGTCGGCGCCGAGCGCCCTCGCCGCCTTCTCCTGCGCCTTCTTGATGTTGCCGGTCGGCTCCAGCATGCTGTCGAGACCGCCGGTGGTGGCGCTGCTCTCGGCCAGGAACAGGTTCGGGCCGTAGAACTCGCCCATGTCCCGGATCCAGTCGGACTTGAAGATCGACTTGCCGCGGGCGATCGGCAGCGCGTGGAAGGTGCCGATCGGACGCTGGGCGTATTTCTTGAGATTGTCGAAGAACGGCGTGTCGTAGCGATCTTGGATGCCTTCGAGGATCGATAGGTGGAGTTCCAGCAGCTCTTCAACGGAATAGAAGATGCGACGGACCACATCCGCCTCGGGATTGCCGGCGAGCTCCTCCACGTCGCGGTTCGAGATCATGTAAAGGTCGAGCTCGGGCCTGACGCGCTTGATGATCTGGGCGAGCCGCAGCGCCGAAGCGTCGGTTTCGTCGTTGAGACCGGCCGAGGCCATGATCGAGCGCAACACCGGTGCATCGTGCCGCGAACGCAGGCCAAAGCCCTCGTTGATGATGACGGCTCCGATGTTCGGATTGAGCATCGTCGCACAGAAAGCGTCCTCCAGGCTGCCGACGATCACAGGTTCATAGATGAACGCGTCGACCGGGCGCCGCAGCTTGCGCCATTCCGCGGCCAGCGCCGGCCATTGGCTGGAAGATACGCCGGTGACGATCAGGGTTTCGAAATACGGCCTGCGCGCGCTGTGCGCGCCAAAGGCCGGCGGCGCCAGCTCGGGCGCATCGCCGTTGCCGTCGGCCTTGGGGCTCCAGTCACCGGCATGTTGGCGGAAGGATCGCGTCGCCAGTGCCTGGGCAATTCTCGTCGCAAGGGCGAACGATGATGCACCGTCGCCGGCGACTGCTGCTTCCCGCAGCGCCGCCATGAGGTGCGGACCGGGATAGCCGTGAAATTCTTCGATGATCGAAAGATCGGCCAACGCCGCGTCATAGGCTGTGCGATTGCCGACGCGCGCCCAGGTCTTTGCTGCTTCCACAAGGTCGCGCCAGTCGTCTGCCCGCGCGCCCGGGCCGGAAAAGAACTGGTCGATACGCTTCTGTGCGGGCTTGGCGTCTTTGGACATCTCTCTCTCCCGATCCTCTAAAGGTGATGCGGATCGTGGGTGCGGCGCGGCTCGCTCCATTGATCCAAGTCAACGGTCGCGTGCATTCTGCGGGCCGACGCCGTGCCGTTCGCAGCGCAACACGAAAAGATCAGGCCGTTCGTTGTGCGACGCTCACCTGATCATTGGCGCGCTCATCTCCCCTCCTGCGAACGTAGCGCTTCGCAGCGCAGCAGCACGATCAACAGCGCGACGACCGGCAGGCCCAGCGCGAGATCGGGGACGCTCTTGGTTGCAAAGGCTCCGGCGGCGGCACCGAAGCCGAACACGACGCACAACGCGATGAAAATCCCCGAGCGGCGGAGCGTTCCGAGTGGTGCGCCGCCTGCTGCGACTGCGAAGACGTTCTCGATGGCCTGACGCATGTTGCTGGTGATCATCACCGTGCTGCACACTGTGCCTTCGACCTTGACGAACATTGCGGCCTGCATCGCTGCCACGGCGGAAATACCGAGCGTTCCAGCCAAATCGGGCAACCTATTGTGCAAGATGCCGATCGCTATCAACAGCAGGATCTCGATCAACGTACTGACCGCGCTGGCCCGCTCGCCCGTTGCGCGGCGCAGCCAGGCTGCGAGCACGATGCCGACCGCGAACGCCAGGATTGGCGGCACGAAGTGCAACGCCTTCGCCCAGTTGCCCGCCATCGCGTGAATCCACAGGAAGATCAGGTTGGCGGTCTGGGCATTCGCCAACACGCCGTGGATGATCCAGGTATAGGCGTCGATATAGCCGCCGACAAAGGCGAGCAGCAGGACGATCTCGACTGTCTCGTCGCGGCGGATCGCACCGGTTGTGACGTTCAGGGTACTCATGACGGCAATATGGGCTGTCGCGAACATTCCATCGCGTCATAGCCGCCGCCACGTCGCCGCGAAGGCTTGATCTGGATCAAGCAACATCTCGCCGCCGCCAATCAAATCGCGCCAAAGCGCCGGGGGAATGCCATGGAAACCGTCAGGTGGATCATCGCCACCGCACCGGAAATATTCCTGCTGCTCGCGATCGCGATCGGTACCATCCTCGGCCGCATCAGGATCCGCGGCTTCTCGATCGGAACCACCGCCTGTATCCTGATCGTCGCCGTGCTGATCGGACAACTCGGGAGCTTCACGTTCCCGCCGATCCTCCGGGCGATCCTGTTCAGCCTGTTCGTCTTTACGATCGGTTACCGTTCTGGACCGGAATTCTTCGCCTCGCTGAGCGTGCGGACCTTGGCACAGGTCGTGCTGGCGTTGGTGATCGGCGCCACGGGGCTCGCGCTGGTGCTCATCTTCGCGCGTGTCTTCACGTTGGATACGGGGACAGCGGCAGGACTGACGGCAGGGGCGCTGACGCAATCCTCGGTGATCGGCACCGCATCCGGCGCGCTGGCGCAGCTCGGCCTGCCGAGCGACGTGCTGAAGCAGCAGGAAGCCAACATCGCGGCGGGCTATGCGGTGACCTACGTGCTCGGCTACATCCTGACGCTCCTGTTCGTGCCATTCGTCGCGCCGCGGCTGATGCGGATCGATCTGAAGGCGGAGGCGAAGAAGCTCGAGGCGGAGCTCGCCGGCGGTACGCCGCCAAAGACGGAAAACCTGTCCTATCGCAAATTCCAGGCCCGCGCCTATCGCGTCTCGGCCGGCGCAGGTCGTACCATCGGTGCCATCGAGGCGGAGATCGGCGGCCGCACGGTCGTAGAGCGGATCGTGCGCAGCGGGGCCGACATCAAGCCGCAGCAGGATACCGTGCTCGAGGCCGGCGACGACATCGTCATCGCCGGTCCGACCGCCGCGATCGTCGCGGCCAAGCCGATCCTCGGGGCCGAGATCGACGCGGGGGAACTGCTGCGCAACCTGCCCGGCAATGTGATCGAAGTGCTCGTTGAAAACCGCCAGCTGCACGGCCGCTCACTGCGCGAAATCGTTGACCGGCTCGGCGACAATGCACGCGGTGTATTCCTGCGTGCGCTGACGCGCATGGGGCGGGAAGTGCCGCTCGGTCCCGATACGCGCGTCTATCTCGGCGACGTCATGACGCTGGTCGGCAGCACCGGCAATATCGCGCGGGCAACGGCGCCAGTGGGACACGCTCTGAATACGAGCGACCGCACGGACATCGCCTTTCTCGCTGCGGGCATCGCAGTGGGTCTTCTGGCCGGCCTTGCCAGCTTCAAAATCGGCACTGTCGCATTGACACTCGGTGGCGGCGGCGGCGCGCTGATCGCCGGGCTCGTCTGCGGCTGGTTGCGGACGCGCAGGCCCGGCATCGGCACGATGCCGCCGGCGGCGCAGCAGACCCTGAGCGACATCGGCCTCGGCGGCTTCATCGCGGCGATCGGACTCGGCAACGGCCTTGCCGCCTGGTCGGCGATCCAGGCGCACGGTCTGTTGCTGGTCGGCATGGGCATCGTCGTCACGCTGGTCCCGATGACGGTGGGAACGCTGGTTGCCTATTATCTGCTGCGCATGAATCCGGTCGTGACCTGCGGTGCGCTCGCCGGCGCCATGACGGTCGATGCCGCCGTCACCGGCGCCTGCGACGTTGCCGAGAGCCAGACGCCGGTGCTCGGCGTCGCCGTCCCCTACGCGGTCGGCAATGTCGTCCTCACGGTGCTCGGCCCGATCGTCGTGGCCGCAACCTATTCAGGTTGAGGGAGGCCCGGATGCGACGCGGACCTGCATTGCTCCATTTTTTCGCGATCACCTTGCTCAGCCTTTTCGTGGCCGCATCGCCCACGCACGCCGCGGACGAGGTCCGCATCCAGGAGGAAATCTGGGCGCTGCCCCTGCCGCTGCCGATGTTCGCCTATCTGGTGCGCCCGGTCGGCGACGGTCCGTTCCCGCTCGTCATCATGAATCACGGTGTCTCGCTCGACGCGACCCAGCGCAGCCTTTTCCCTCTGGTCGAATTTCGCGACGCCGCCAAATGGTTTGCGAGGCGCGGCTATCTCGTGGTGGCCCCGGTGGGCAGCGGTTATGGCGCGCAGGCAATCGACATCCCCGAACGCGGAATGTTCGGCCCGTTCTTCTCGAAAATCGGGAAGTGCGCCAATCCCAATTTCCGTGATGCCGGCCTCGCGGTCGCCCAGGTCGATCTCTGGATCATTGACTATCTGGCCGCCGAGAAGCGGATCATCCCGAAGGACGTGATCGTGGTCGGCCAGTCCGCCGGCGGCTGGGCCTCGATCGCCTTGTCGAGCGTGAACCCGCCACAGGTGAAGGCCATCATCGTCTTTGCCGGAGGCCGCGGCGGACGCGTCGACGGCAAGCCGAACAACAATTGCGCGCCCGACCGACTGGTCGAGGCCACCGCCGATTTCGGCCGCACATCGCGCGTGCCGATGCTGTGGATCTACACCGGGAATGACACGTATTTCGGCCCCGACCTATCGAAGCGCATGCACGCTGCCTTCATCGGCACCGGCGGCCGGGCCGAATATCACCTGATGCCCCCGTTCGGCAACGAGGGACATTTCCTCCTCGGTTCGCCGGACGCGGTTCCGCTCTGGTCGCCGTTGGTGGCGAAGTTTCTCGACGCGCAGAACTGAGTCCGGATCTCGGAGTTGCAGCGATGGCCCGTGCTTTTGATTGTCTCTCTGGTCTCCTGATGGTTGCAGCCGCCGGAGTCGCGACGGTCTTGGCTGTCGCTTCGCTCAAGGCGGCGCAAGCGGAAAAGTCCTCCGAGGTCGCAACACGCGGCCAGCGCGACGCCAGCGACATCAGCTATGGCAGCTGGCAAAAATTGTGCTTCAAGGCCGGCGGCGCGCCCACCCTCTGCCGAACCTCGATCACTGGCCGGTTCGCGACCGGGCAAACAGCCGTGCGCATTGATCTGATCGAGCGGGAGGACGCGCCCACCGCCCGCCTGCAACTTTTCGTGCCGGTCGGAATGTACCTGCAGCAAGCACCGAAACTGGCCGTCGACCATGGCGCCGCGTTCCGCATTCCTTATACCTGGTGTCTCACCAATTTATGCGTCGCGGCGGACGTCGTGACGCCAAAAATCATCTCGGAGATGGAAAACGGTCAAACGCTTCTGCTCGAACTCGTCGACTCCAATCTTCTTGCCGTGACGACTTCGATTCCGCTCGCGCAATTCGGTTCCGCCCATAAGGGGGCGCCGACCAGGATACTCGAGCAATATGTCGAAGAATGACGGCCGTCGTGGAGCTACAAGACGCGGGCGCGCTGGACGGATTCGATCAAAGACTGCGCCGCAAACGGCTTGATGAGATAGGCGATGCAGCCCGAGGCAATCGCGGCCGAGCGGTTTGCCGGGCTGTCATTGCCGGTGACATAGATCACCGGTGCCGCAATGCCCTTCTCGGCCAGGCTTCTCCGCACCTCGATGCCGGACCTTGCACCCAGATTGATGTCGAGGATGATGCAGATCGCGGTGTGGAACCTGTCATGATCGAGCAAGGCCCCTCCCGTGTCGAACAGGGTTGTGGCGAAGCCGTATCCTCGCAGCAGCCTGTCCATGCTGGTACGCATGGACGGATCGTCATCGACAACGAAGACGGACTCGCGCAGGAGCAAAGCGATTGCCTTTCCGGAACACGACAGTGGGATATCGGATACGACAGCTCCGCGCTCTCGCGTGTGCGTATGTGCATTATTGCACATAGCGCGTCGCGCACTGTCAACACGCCTTGGCATTGTCCTTTGGGACAGGCACGTCGAGGGAACCTCGCTCTTTCCGGACCCGTCAGCGTTCGTCCGGATCGAGCATTCCGAGACGCTCTGCGATCGAAACGAGTTCCGCCAGCGAGCGAACCTGCATCTTCTCCATCACTTGATGGCGGTGCGCCTTCACGGTGCGCTCGGTGGTGCCCAGCTCATGCGCGATCTGCTTGTTGATCCGGCCGCGCACGATCAGATCGAACACCTGTCGCTCGCGCTGCGTCAGCGTGGCGAAATGGCCACGAAACGCATCCAGCCTGCTGGCCTGAGCCCGCGCGGTCCGCTGACTGGCCAGCGCACGCTCGATCGCATCGAGCAACTGCTCGGAGGATATCGGTTTGGTCAGGAAGTCTTCCGCACCTGCCTTGATCGCGCGCACGGTCGTCTGCGTGTCGGCATGACCGGTCAGGAAGACGATGGGCAGCATCGACCCCGCCGCAGCCAACCGCGCCTGCAGGTCGGGACCGCTCAGGCCCGGAATCCGCACGTCGAGCAGGATACATCCCGCCTGCCCGTCATCCGGCGCCGAGTCCAGGAGCTCCAGCGCCGAGGCGTAGGTCGCGACCTCGTATCCCGCGAGCTTTAGCCGGCGCTCGATCGCGGTCCGAAACGACTCGTCGTCGTCAACAACGTGAACAAGGCCTGGCAACTTCCTACCTCTCGCCCAACTTGATCAGGACGCTCGACGTCCTTGTCGTTCTTCAAAGCGATTTTCTCGTTTGAACGTCGGAAGATCTGTTTCGCAATATGTCGCATCTTCCCTGCGGCGAGGGATTCTCATCCAGCGCAGCAATCACCACTGCTGTCCTTTGGTACAATGAACCTTGGGACAATGGATAACAATACTTCGCTGGCCGAAAATCAACTTCGGCGGGAGTGGGATAGCGCGGCGCATTTCCGGCAAAGTATTTCGTCTGACAGACCAATTCGGCGGAAAAGCTGAGGAGTTGGCCTATGTTCGTTCGCATCACGACGGATTCCAAGCTGCGTCCCAATACCCTCCGCGACCTCGGCATGGCATCTCATTCAAATGCCCTGGTCAATTTAAGCGAATTTTCCTACCGAAAAGGCTCCGAGATCTACGGCGAGAAGGAGCCGGCCGAGTATGTCTACCAGGTCAAATCCGGCGCGGTGCGTAGCTACAAGCTGCTGTCGGACGGGCGCAGGCAGATCGGCGCATTTCACCTCGTCGGCGACATCTTCGGGCTCGAGAACGGCAGCGAGCACCGCTTCACGACGGAAGCCATCGTCGACACCACGGTGCGGCTGATCAAACGCCAAAGCCTGGAAATCGTGGCAGAGAGCGATGCCATGGTAGCCAGAAACCTGCTCAGCATGACCACGAATAACCTCCAGCATGCGGAAGACCACATGCTGCTGCTCGGTCGCAAGACCTCCCTGGAGCGTGTCGCCGCGTTCCTGCTCGAAATGGACAAGCGCCTGACGGCTGCAGACGTTATGGCGCTTCCGATGTCGCGACGCGATATCGCCGACTATCTCGGCCTGACGCTGGAGACCGTCTCGCGGGCTTTGTCGCGGCTGCATGAACTCGGCGTGCTCGGCTTCATCGGCAACACCCAGCGCCAGATCGTGCTCCTCGACCGGCACCAGCTCGCAGGCCTCGATCTGCAGCCGTGAACCGGCGAAATGCCGGTTCGCGATCCGCGATGGTCGCGATCGCCGCGGCTCAGGTGCCCGGCAGGTCCGCGCCGGGTTTTTCCGTGAGCCCGAGATGGTCGAGCGTCCTGAGCAAAACCTCGAACAGGATGGCGGCGGACCAGCCGAACAGAAGAACGCCGTTCATGGCGGTCAGCGGGCCAATCAGCCGCCATTCGGGCACCGGCGTGATGTCGCCGTAGCCGAGCGTGGTGTAGTTGACGAACGCGAAGTAGAGCATGTCCGCGTCGGCGGTCGCCGCGTGCACGATATGATAGGTCGCCGCCCACATCAGAATTTCGATCATGTGGGCGATCTTCAACACGACGGCGATCGTGATCATGACGCTCATGAGGTGCAATCGCGGCCGCTTGGTATGGCGCGGGACGGCACTGCGGGCCACCGTGACGGCCACCACCGTCACGAGCGCGTGGATTCCGATATTGATCACGCTGACGAGCGTGCCGACAAGGAATTGGAGCATCATCGGGGTGAAACACACCTCATTTTAGCCTAGGCCAAGCGTGCCTCGATGGTTTCTTTTGCGACAACGGTTTCCTGATCGACCCGCGCTGACGCAGCGCGGTCGATTCCTGTCCATGCGGTCGCGAGCTCCCAGGCCACCGACAGGATGATCGGCCCAATGAACAGTCCGATGATTCCATGCGCGAGCGTACCACCAATGACCCCGATCAGGATGACCAGCGTCGGCGTCGTCAGGCCCCGCCCCATGAGGAGCGGCTTCAGCACGTTGTCGAGCAGACCGACGACGACCAGATAGACAGTCAAGAGCAGGGCGACGGTCACGTCCTTGTCCACCCATATCCAGACCAGCACGGGGAAAAGAACGGGGCCGGCGCCGATTTGGACAATCGACAGCAAGAGCACGACGACCGCGAGCAGTCCCGCGCTTGGGATCTCTGCGAGCTTGAAGCCGATGCCCGCCAGCAAGGCTTGAAGGATAGCGACGCCGATAATGCCCTGCGCGACGGCGCGTATGGTTGCGCCGGCGAGCTCGAGAAAGTGCTCGCTCCGGCCGGGCACGACGCGCAACAGGAAGCCGCGCAGCGCGGCGACGAGCTGCGCGCCGTGCGGGAGCAGAAAGCCCGCGACGATCACCGACAGCAGGAATTGGAGCATGCCAATTCCGGTGTCACCGGCAAACGACAGCATCACTCCGGCGAGCGGTTTCAAGTACGGCGCCACCTCGCGCAGCGCCGCACGGATGTTCGTGTAGGCCTCGTTCCAGATCGCGTAGAGCTGAGGACCGATCAACGGCCAGCTCCTGATCTGCTCCGGTGCGGCCTGGAGCGCGAGATCGCCACTGCCGATCTGGGCCGCAAGGTCCCGGATCCCTTCGACTGCACTGAGGCCGAGCCACGCGGCGGGACCGATGACTATGCCCAGCGTGATCAGGGTGAGAACGGCTGAGGCTGTCCGGGGACGGCCACCGAGGCGTTGGGCGAGCCCGGCGAAGACGGGATGAAATGCCACCGCCAACACGGCGCTCCAGCTCAGGATCGGCACGAACGGCCGGAGGACGAGAAATGTCCAGAAGATCAGCAGCCCGAGCAAGCCTAGCCGGATCACGAGTTGGACAATGTCCTCCGCGGACAGAAGCTGGCGAAGCGTTTTCAAGGGTCGTTGCCTCCAAGCCGACGGACCGCTGCTGAAAAGCTAGCGGGGCGGCCCGCCGAGGAGGCTTGATCCAGATCAAGCCAGGCGATCGGTCACCTAGCGAGATCGGCAACAGGCGCGCAGCCAGTTGCGTCTCGGCGCAGATTGCGCGGTCCACCGCCCGCGAGTGAGAATGCCCCGGTGCTGGACCTGAGCCAGCAGTCGTGAAGTTGACGCCGACGAACGGATTGATCTCGACATAGCTCCGACCGACGGCAAAGCCCATGATCTCGATTGCTGTGCCCGTCTGAAGGCTAATGGCGGGTACGGCCGAGCTATATCGGCCGCTCCGCCCGGCGGCCTGTTCTTTCTGGTCACGACCAAGAGGGCCAGGGGCTCTGGAGGTATCGGCCGGCTTTCATTCCTTCGATTCGGACTTGGCGCTCAGGACGACCCGATTAGAGAGTGCCTTTTGGAACTTTATTCCAACGCCGTCGCCGGAATTTGGGGGGATCCCGAGGGGCAATTTCGGGGTACATGGCCCCTACCCCCCTCCATATCCCCAGCCGCTCCGGACCACGGCGGAAGTGGCAGAACAGAACGAGACGTTGAAACCCCTGATTTTTCAGTGGCTTACCCCTAGGGCTTGCTTAGTTCTGGAGTGTTTTGAAAGGCTTGGAAAAAGCCTGATGGCTCCCCGGGCTGGATTCGAACCAGCGACCATCCGATTAACAGTCGGATGCTCTACCGCTGAGCTACCGAGGAAAAGGGCGAACCGTTCGTTCGCGCGCGGCTGCGTATAACAAAGCCGCTTGCGCTTGCAAAGGACGAATTCGTCATCATCCGCAACGCGCTCGGAGGGACCTGGAATGGCCGCTCCTCCGGCCGGGACCGGGCGAGGATTATTCCGCCAGGAACGAGGTGGTCTTGGTGCCGGGGTCGTAGCGCAAGCGGAGCGCGGTGAGCTTGCAGAGATTGACGTTCTTCCACAGCACCGACTCGTCATAGTTCTTCCAGTCGACCCGGATGTTCCAGACGCAGCCTTCATCGTCGTCGTCGAACTCGACATAAGTGCTGGCCTGGTTCTGCAACACCTTGTCGAGCTCGTTCTCCCACTCGTCCAGCCCGTCATCCGGCGCGTTGAAGCCTAGGAACTTGATGGCATAGCCGGTCTCGTTGACCACGGTGACGTTGCGGGCATCGGCCGCAAGCGACGGCGCGGCGGCGATCGAAAGGGCGATCGCGATCAATCCGGACAGAAAATGCTTCATTGTGAAATTCTCCGATCGAAACAGGTCTCGGCGCCCGATGTCGATCGACGCAGGCGCCGTGGCAAACAAAACGTTGCCTCAAGACTCGTCCGGAGCGAGATCGACCGATTCAAGACACGATCGATCCGCGCTCCGGAACGTTCGCGCGACGCGAGACGCGCCCCGCCTGTTTATCGCTTCGAATTCTCCGCAGCAATGAACCGGCATTCATAGTTCGGCGGCGTTTGTTTTCTCCGGCAGCGGCGCCGGCACGACCGCGCCGTTGCTCTTTCCGGTCACGGCGCCGACCAGCGCCTTCACCGGATCCTCGTCCGGCGCAAAGCCGCTCTGGCGCAGGATTTCGTCGATCATCGGACGCAGCGCATGGACCTTGAGCAGCTCGCCGGCCAGACCTTCGCCGAAGCCGACATTACCTCCGCTCGCACCGTTGCCGCCGAACGCGCCGCCGGTGTGCAGGATGCGGACATCCTTGAGATTCGCGATCGGCTTCACCATCTCCGCCAGCGCGGACGGCATGGTCTCGATCCGCTTCTTGGCGATCTCGAAATCGATGACGTTGTTGCCGAGCTTGTTCTGCGCCTCGTTCTTCATGGTGATGACGGCGGCTTCCGCCTCGCCGATGTTGCGGACGCCGACCGCCTTGATCTTGTTGGATTCGGCTTCGGCGGTGGCCAGCGTCTTGACGGCTTCGGCGCGATCGAGCGAGGCCTTCTTCTCGGCCTCGGCCGCGACGATCAGCTCGGTCGATTTGCGTTCGGCCTCGGTGCGTGCGGCCAGCACCTGGGTCAGGCGGGCACGATCGGCGACCTCGATGGCGCGCGCGGTGACGACCTTTTCCTCCGCGGAGACGGCCAGCGCCTCGGCGGTCTTGGCTTCGGCGACGGCTTCCGACGTCTCCTTGCTCTTCGCCGCGATCTGGATCTCGTTCTCCTGCGTCGCGATCTGGATCTCGCGCTGGGCGTCGGTCTTGCGCTTGTTGATCGCCAGCTCCGACTCGATCACCGCGGTTTCCTTGACCTGCTTGGCACCCGCCTCCTTCTCGGCAACCGCACGATCGGTGTCGATGCGAGCGTTCTCCTCGGTCAGACGCGCCGTCTGCGTCGCGGTCGCGACCTCCGCGCGGGTGCTCGCCGTCTTGTTGGCGATGTCGCGCTCCTGCGACAGCTCGGCTTCCTTCTTGGTCCGCTCGATCCCGAGGGTCTGCTGGCGCGCCTCGAGGTCCTTTTGCGCGATCGCCACCTCGTTATCGCGCACGATCGCGTTTCGATCGCGGCGGCGGGTTTCGGTGACCGTCTTGAGCTGGGTCAGACCCTCGGCGTCGAAGAAGTTCTCCGGGTTGAAGAATTTGACGTCGGTCTGGTCGAGCTTGGTCAGCGACACCGATTCCAGCTCGAGCCCGTTCGACTTCACGTCAGACTCGACCGTGGACTGCACGTGCTTGACGAAGTCCGAGCGCTTCTCCTGGAGCTCCAGGATACTCATGGTCGCGGCGACCGAGCGCAGGCCGTCGACGAATTTCGCCTCGACCTGGTTGCGCAGCGCCTCGGCGTCATTGGTCAATGCGCCGAGCGTCTGGCTCGCAAGCGCGATGCTCTCCTCGTCGGGACGGACGCGGACGTAGAACTCGGCAACGATGTCGACGCGCAGGCGGTCCTTGGTGATGAGGGATTCCCGCTCCTTGCGCTCGACGGTGAGGCGCAACGTCTTCAGATTGACGCTGGCATAGGAGTGGAAGATCGGCAGGATCATGGCGCCGCCGTCGAGCACGACCTTCTTGCCGCCGAGCCCGGTGCGCACGAAGGCCTCGTCGCGGGTGGCGCGTTTGTAGAGGATGGTGAAGACGATCCCCAGGACGACGATCAGCGCGACGCCGATCACGGCCGGGACTGCGATGTCGAACATGGCTTTCTCCGCTGTGGGACTTGCTAATTGCTTAGAGTGGGGTTGGACGGCTTGAGTTCATCGTCGGCCTTCACCGCGACGAAGCGCGTGCCGTCGCGGTCGACCAGGAGGACCATGGTTCCCTGCGGCAAAGGTCCCGATGACGGCGCCGCGACCGCCGAGACGAAATGGCGGTTGCCGTGGATGTCGGCGACGCTGACGCGGCCGGGCGGCCCCTGGTCGAGCGGGCCAACGACGACCTCCCCGATGCGGCCGACCAGATCGCCGAGGCCGACGACGTAGCTTTCGTCCTTGGGAATGACCCGCGCGATGGTCCTGCTGGCGGCGCGCACAAGCGGAACCGACACCACGACGGCCCCGACCGAGGCGACCGTCGCCGGTAAGGGACCCGCAACCATTCGCGCGAGGTCCTGGATCAGGAATCCGGTGATGGAGAAGGCGCCGAGCAGCAGCAGCAGGAAGATCAAGAGCGGCACGCCGCCGACATTGATCCAGGAGATGGCGTTGAGCACGCCGTTGTCGCTGGGGTGAGCAAAATCGATGTTGGTGCCCAGCATCTCGCTCAAGGAGGCCCCGATCAGCATCGAGATCACCTCGACCGAGCCGACGATGACGATCATGGCCGCCGCAATCGCGAACGGCCTGACCTCAGGCGCCATGACGTGTTCGAGCAGAGCGCTCATGACACCGCACTCAGCCGCCCGACTTCAACCGGGCCAGCCTCGCTGCAATTTCCTTGTCGCGATGGAGCGTGCTCAGCTCGTCGATGTCGCTCGAATAAGGAATTCCCGGCGGCACGCCGGTGGCCCGTGCCACTGCCCTGCCCGCCCGCAGCGCCTTCGCGGCAGCGGAGGTGCCGCCGGATTTCCGCGACGACGTCGATGTCTGTGGGCTGGCCTGTGCCTCGCTCTTTTCGAGATCGGCGCGGCGCTGCTCGGCATCCTGGAGCGCCGACAGCACCGCGCGGAGCGATGTGACGCATTGCTCGATCTTCTCGTTGTTCTCGTCGATGGCGCGAGAGAGCACCTCGAACTGCGCCTCCAGGTCCATTTGCCGCGCGATGCCGGCGCGGGCGAGATCATCGCGCCCGTCTGCGATCGCGGCCTCGATCTTGGCGGTCAGATCGGTCATCGCCCGCTCGATCTCGCTGCGGCGCGCGTTGAGGCGATATTCCTCGGCCCGGGCAGCGGCGAGCGCATCGCGCGCTTCGGTCTCGGCGCGCTCGATCTCGCGGATGGCCTGTCCGACCACCTTCAGCTTGTTCTTGCCCTCCGCCTGCTCGATCGCATCGTACGCGATCCCGGCAATCAGGCGCCCGACTCGGGACAGGAAATTGTCGGGAGCGGCAGCGATGGTATCCATGGCGTTCTCCTCCTCTGGCAGGCTGTTCGGCGTGACGCCGTAGTGAACTTCGAAACCGTCGTCGGTGCGGATGAGGCGCGCCGGCACGCTCTGTCCCCAGCCCTCGGCATAGCCGGCGTAGTCGAAGGGCACGCTGAAGCGCCCTTGCACGGTCGCAATCGAAATGGTGGCGGGCCCCTTGATCTTCGCGAGCTTGTCGTCGAGCGGCAGGCGGCGCCCTTGCGCGGCGCGATACTCCGCGCGGTCGCGCAGCCCCAACGTCACCAGCCGCGAAGGCAGCGCCGTCTGTTTGCGGATCGGCTCATAGGCATGGGCATGGAGCAGGACCACATTGGAACCCACATTGTGGATCCGCGCCACCTCGTCGAGGATTTCCATCATGCGGTCATAGGCCTGGAATGTCGCCTCGATGGCGGCCTTGGCGGCCGGGTCAGGGGCAAGCCGGTAACGCAGTGCGGACGGCGCGTATCGGGGCGATTGGCTCATGGAAAGCACTAAAGCACCATTTTGGTGCTTTAGGAAGAGGAAGCTCGATCACGTTCTGCTGATCCCTATGCACTCTGTCGGTTAGTCGCGACGACGAGGGCCTGCGTTCAAGGCGGCCGATCATCCCTAGCTCACGGCAGATCAAGACTTCCTGCTCGCAAAGGTTGCAATTTGAGATGAAATGCGGGGAGCGTTCGGTAGGCCGTCACTCTCTCGGCACGTCGTTGCGAGGAGCTCTTGCGACGAAGCAATCCAGACTGCTTCCGAGGAGGCCGTCTGGGTTGCTTCGCTGCGCTCGCAGTGACGGAGTCTGACGCGACACCTCTGTTCATCGACTCTCATTTCAGAACGCGGCGGCGGTTACGGATATCGCTTCGCTCAATCTAGGCCACGCGCCTAGACCGTCACGGCCGCCGGCACACCAGATCGATCTCGATCAGCGCATCATAGGCCAGGCCGGTGACGCCGACGCAGGTGCGGGCCGGCAGGCGATCCGGCGGAAAGTACGTCCGATAGGTCTCGTTCATCGCCGCATAGTCTTCCCTAAAGCGCGTGAGATAGATCCGCGTCATCACGACGTGCTCGAGGCCGAGGTCGAGGCCCGCAAGGACCACCTTCAAATTCTCCATCACGGCCTTCGTCTGCGCGACGATGCCCTCGGGCAGCACGCCCGGCGTCTGCGGCGTATCGGGCATCTGGCCGGTCACGAAGACGAAGCCGTCGGTCTCCACCGCGTGGCTGAAGGGCGCGACCGGCTTCGGTCCGCCGCTGATCATGTGGAATTTCACTTGGATGTCCTGGTTAAGATGCGTCCTGAAAGAGGCGCTTGCTGAGAATGGCGTGCACGCCCCAATTGCCGTCGACGACCTGTGTTACACCGAAATCGACCGCCGCCGACATCAGCGCGATCGCCTCGTCCTCGCTGAGGCCTTTGACGTTCATCAGAAAGCGCCGCATCTTGCGGAAAGCGTCTTTCATGGCGAGATCGAGCGAGGATTTTGCGTAGACCTCGCTCTGCCCCTGCGCGCCGAATTCCGCGAGATAGTTGGGGTGGCTGAAGCCGGTCAGCACCCAGTCGCTCTCGGTTTCGATCAGGGGATAGGAGAGATCGGCGAAGGGACGGCCGGCAAGTTCGGCTTTCTTGTGCAGGATCACCTCGAAGGTGCCGGTCATCGAGCATTCGATCGCGGTGCCGCTGAGCTCGCCGTCGCCCTGCGCTGCATGGGGATCGCCGACCGACAGCAGCGCGCCGGGGACCGAGACGGGGAGATAGACGGTTGCCCCCTTCCCCAGCCGCCAATTGTCGAGATTGCCGCCGAAGTAGGACGGCGGCACGGAATCGACGAAATCGAGCTCGCGCGGCGCCAGCGCGATGACGCCGAAATGCGGCCGCAGAGGAATCTTGATGCAGTCGAGCACGGCGTGCCGGCGCTTGATCGTACCAGGTGCGACGGGAACGCCGGGATAGTCGTAAGTGGCGTGCACCACGCCGAAGGGATCGGTCTGCGGCTCCCAGCGATAGGAATAGAGCGCGCGGGCGTGCGGCATCTCGGCCTCTTCGAAGATCTCATAGATGGTGACGGCTTCGCGCGGCTTGGGACCGCCGAGAAACTCGTTGTAGTGATAGCCCCACCACGCTGCGACAGAGGAGCCGAACACACGGCCCGCATGGCTCGGATTGCGGCTCGCCCGCGGCACGATGTCGAGGATGCGCACCTCCAGTACATCGCCGGGCTGGGCGTCCTTCACCGCGACAGGCCCGGTGCAGATGTGCACGCCAAACCCCTCGCCGGCACCGCGGCCGAACACGCTGGCATCCATCGGGCCGGCGCCGCGGCGGTCGACGTTCTTCTTGCTCCGTGTCCAGCCGAATACGCTTTCTGCGGCGCCATCGCCTGATATCATCAACTCGGGATCGTCGGAGGCGTGCTGCGTCAGCGTCTCGATGGTGATGGTATCGCCCGACGCGATCTCGATCTGCGGCGGCAGCGAGCGGCTGAAATAGCCCCAATGAACGCGGCTGGCCTCGACCGGGAGATGGTGATGACGGCGTTCGGTGGTGGTCGGCTCCCCGGCGCCGGCACAGGCGACGCTGCTGCGGGCCTCCACACTCTGATGCGCGCGCAATTGCGCCAGCGCCTCCTGCGGCCAGCCGCGTTGGCCGGCGACGCCATGTTGCACGGTCGCCCGCTCGGCCTCCTGCTGTCGGAACTCGCGCGGCGGCAGGCCGAAGCGATGGCGGAAGGCGCGGCTGAAATGCGCGGAGTCGCCAAAGCCATAGGCGTAGGCGATCTCCGAGATCGAGCGATGCGCCTCTGACGGACTGGACAGATCCGCCCAGGCGCGCTGGAGACGACGCTCGCGAACATAGTGGGTGAAATTGTCGCCAACCGTCTCGAACAGCTTTTGCAAATAACGTTCGGAAATGCCCTCGGCTTGCGCGACACGCGCGGGCACCAGATCGGGATCGTCGAGGCGACGCTCGATGGTCTGGCAGATCCGGTGCAGCAGCGCGGCCTGCGTCGCGCTCGCCCCGGCGTCGGACGTCGATGCCGCCAGTTGATGCGCGAGCGTCAGGAGAAGATCGACGAGCGACTGCGCAAGCAGATTCCATTCGGAATCGCTCAAAGTGTCGAGCGTGCGCGCGGTCGCGTCCAGCAGGCGCGAAAACACCTCGGCAAAGCCGCTGGGCGGAACGACGCGCGGCTCGCCGAGCCGCGGCTTACCCGAAAGGCGTCCGTGCAGCGCCTCGGAGGTGACTGACAGCACGATGGCGCGCATGTCCCGCTGGAACACGATGCTCCAGTCGCCGCCGCGCGGCAGCATCACGAGATGACCGACGGGAACGATGCGGTGTCCGCCGACGGTTTTCAACACCATGCCATCCTCGACCGGCATCAGCGCGATCGGCAGGTCTTCGTTCGCTCGTGCCAGCGGACCGACGCTCTGCGCGCCCGCGGCCATGCGCGTCAGCGCAACGCCGGCGGTCTGGCGATGGGAGGCGGTAGCATGCCCGTCAAAGAAGGAATGGCCGCCTGCCGGCTGCAGGCCGACCGCCGCAAGCACGTCCCGCCAGGCTTCGGGCCGGTCGTCTTGCGCGTAGGACTCGCTCGTGAACGGGCGAAAGCTCATCGGATCGACCCAGATTGCAGTCGATCGAAGCAACCTCTGTGCCAGACGCACGCGGTCATCCGTCGCCGCGACGGCCCGCAAATGGTCTCCGCTTGTCACCTGCTCATCCTGAAAACCGGCTGCGTCTCAATGCATTAGTCGCACCGAAACATGTTCTTTCTGATCGTGCCGTGGACGCCCCAATTGGCATCGACCACCTGGGTGACGCCGAAATCGGCGCCGACCGACATCAGCGAGATCGCCTCGTCCTCGCTGAGGCCATGCACCGTCATCAGAAACCGGCGGAGTTTTCTGAACGCATCGCGCATCGCACGGTCGAGACTGGAGTGATTGGCAATCTCGGTTTGCGCATCAGCGCCGAGCGCGGCCAGATAATTCGGATAGGTGAAGCCGTAGAACGACCAGGCAAGGTCGGTCTCGAGCATGGGATGGTCGAGGCCTTCGAGGCTGGTGCCGCCGAGGTCGGCCTTCTTGTGCAGGATGAATTCGAAATCGCCGGTCAGCGAGGTCTCGATTGCGGTGCCGCCGAGCTCGCTATCGCCTTGCGCGGCATGGGGATCGCCGACCGAGAAATAGGCGCCGGGGACCGCGACCGGATAGAACATCCGCGCGCCCTTGCCGATGCGCCAGTCGTCGATATTGCCGCCGGTATAGCTCGGCGGGATCGAGCTGACGAAATCGGCTTCCGATGGCGCAAGGCCCATGGTGCCGAAATGCAGCCGCGCCGGCACCTTCACACTGGGAAGGATGTTCTCGCGCTTCCTGATGGTGGCATGGTCCACGCGCACGCCCGGATAGTCGATGGTCGGGTGCACGATGCCGTCGGGGTCGGTTTGCGGCGTCCAGACGTAATTGTAGACGGCCTTCGCATAGGGCTCGCCGGAGGTGTCGAGCTCGAAGATGGTGACGACCTCGCGCGGCTTCGGCTCCTCGATCAGGTCGTGATAGTGGAAGCCCCAGTTCGCCGCGACATTGGAGCCGAAGCAGCGGCCGGCATGACAGGCACTGCAGCTCGGCCGCGGCCTAATATCGAGGATGCGCACCTCCAGAATGTCGCCGGGCTCGGCGCCTTCGATCGCGACGGGGCCGGTGAGCAAGTGCACGCCGATCCCCTCGCCCGCGCCGCGGATGAACGGGCCTTTCGTCGGGCCCGAGCCGCGGCGCGCCACCGCCTTGTGCTCGCGCGTCCACTGGAACACGCTTTCGGCACCGGGGTCGCCCTGAATCATGCGCTCGTAATCGTCGTTGGCGTGATGGGTCAGCGTCTCGATCGTGGCCCGGTCTCCCGAGCGCAGCGTCAGGGCCGGCGTGACCGTTTTGGAGAAATAGCCCCAATGGACGGTCTTCGGCGAAACCGGCAGCGTGACATGCTTCATGGCGTGACCTCTTCGGGGATCTTGCACAGGGTGGAGAGAGGGCTCATCGCACCGTCTCCGGAGCCTTGTCGGCCTCCATCACGCTGAGGAAACGCGCCGTCAGCGGATTGCGTGGATTGGAGAGCACCTCGTGCGCCGGCCCCTCCTCGACGATGGTGCCACCGCTCAGGAAAGCGACACGGTCCGCGACCTCATCGGCAAAGCGGATCTGGTGCGTCGAGATGATCATGGTGAGGCCGTCGTCAATCGCGAGGCGGCGGATCACCTCCAGCACTTCATTGACGAGCTCCGGATCCAGCGCCGAGGTCGGCTCGTCCAGCAGCAGCACGCTCGGATTGGGCGCCAGCGCGCGGGCGATGGCAACGCGCTGCTGCTGGCCGCCGGAGAGATGTCGCGGCAGCGCATCGGCACGGTGTGAGAGACCAACGCGGTCAAGCAGCTCGGCGGCGCGGCGGTCGGCGTCGATCCGGGTCATGCCGTGGACCCAGCGCAAGGGCCCGGCGATGTTCTCCTTCGCTGAGAGGTGAGCAAACAGGTTGAAATGCTGGAACACCATGCCGACGCCGACACTGGCCCGCTCGTTGGCGATGGCGCGCGGCGACAATGGCTTGCCATTCTCGCCGAAGCCGAGCCGCCGGCCGCCGACGCGCACTGTGCCGGCGTCCCAGTTCTCCAGATGGTTGATGCAGCGAAGCAGCGTGCTCTTGCCGGAGCCGCTGGGACCGAGCAACGCCACCACCTCGCCCACACGCACGGTCAAGTCGAGGCCGTTGAGCACCTTTTGCCCGCCGTAGCTCTTGGTGAGGTCCTTGGTCTCGACCGCGATATTGTTGCGCGCGATCGTCGCCGCGCGACGGGCGCGCTCCTCACGGGTCAAGGCCAGCGGCGGCGTATCGCCGGGCGCTGGCTGTGCAGGCTCCGGATCAGCGGCGGTCACGGCGGCAAGCTCGAACTTGGTGCCGAGGTCGACGCGGCGCCACGGCAGATAATCGGCGAGCTTGCGTTCGCGGCGTGTGGTTCGGTCGAGGTCGAGCCACCATTCGACGAGGAGCTGGATGACACTGATGGCCGTGGTCAGAACGAGATAGAGCAGCCCCGAGGCAAAGAAGATCGAAAAGAAGTCGAAGGTCGAAGATGCCAGCTGGGTCGAGCGCAAGGTCAGCTCCTGCACCGCGATAACAGACGCGAGCGAGGAGTTCTTCAACGCGCTCACCGCCTCATTGCCGAAGGCCGGAATCATCGTGCGGATCGCCTGTGGGGCGATGACCCTGCGCATCAGCACCGACGGCGTCATGCCGAGCGCCTGCCCCGCCGTCACCTGGCCGCGGTCGACGCCGAGCACGCCGGCGCGCAGCATCTCCGCAATGAACGGCGCCTCGTTGCAGGCGAGCGCAAGGCCTGCCGCCAGCACGGCCGGCAGCTTGATGCCCATATGCGGCAGCGCGTCGTAGGCGAAAACCATCTGGAGGATCAGCGGCGTGCCGCGGAAGATCACGGTATAGGCCCGGGCGATCGCCGCCAGCAGCCAGAAGCGCGACAGCTGCATGCCGGCGAGGATCAATCCGAGGATCAACCCGCCGCCGAGCCCGAGGGCGGTCACCTCGAGGGTGAGCTCGATGCCCGCGAGCAGATACGGCATGCTCAGGTAATGAAGGAACAGCGACATCAGTCGACAGTCATGAGAACGGGATCGGGTTTGGTCGAAGACGGGCGCCTCGAGGACAGGCCACCTCTCGAAGCGAAGCTTCGGCTACGTCGCATCGTTCGATGCGATCCGGATGAGAGGTTACGCCCTCTCACCCGGCGCTTCGCGCCGACCTCTCCCCGTCGGGGAGAAGTCGACCGCGCTCAGTCAGTCAGCCGTGAGAATTTCCGGCTCGATGAAGTTGTTCACATCGAGCCCATGCTTCTTCAGGAGCGCCATGTGCGTGCCCGCCTTCTGCACCTCGATCAGGGCAGCGAGCACGGCGTCACGAAATTTCGGCTTGCCCTTGGGAACAGCGATGCCGACCGAGTATGGGATCGTCACAGCGACCGCCTTCTCCAGCTTGTCCGGATAGGCTTTTACGGCGCTGTCGACGGTGTTGACGTCGTTGATGTAGGTGTCGGCGCGGCCGGCCAGAATCGCCTGAATGCAGTTGGCGTTGTTGTCGTAGAGCTGGATGGTCGGCTCCGGCTTGCCGGCCTTCTTGCACTCCGGGATCAGCGCCTGGATCAGGGGCACCTCGACATAGCCGGTATTTTCGGCAGCAGCGGCGCCGCACAGCGACAGGTTGATGCCGTTGATGCCCTTCGGGTTGCCCTTGGCGACCAGCACGCCATCGAACACCTTCGAGTAGGTGATGAAGTCGGCCGCCTTGGCGCGCTCCTTGGTGGCGTAGATGTCGGAGATCACGATGTCGGCCTGACCGGCGGCGAGCGTGGTCAGGAGCGCCGCGAACGTCACCGCCTTGTAGGTCAGCTTGAAGCCGAGACATTCGCCGATGGCTTCACCGAGATCGATGTCGAAGCCGATATACTTGCTGGGATCCTTGGGATCGATCGTCTCATAGCCCGGCGTGTGCGGGTTGATGGCATTGACGAGCGTCTTGCCCTTCCAGTCCGGATACTTTTCCTGAAGCGCGGCGCAGGCAGCGGGCGCTGCGGCCTCCGCGCTCAGCGGTGAGGCAACGACGAGACCGAAAGCAATGGCGGCGCCGAGCATGAGCTTGTACCGCGGCAATGATGCGCGCGCCATTCCCCGCCGCGCCTGGGGCCAAATCGACTTCTCCATCTCGCCAGTTCCTCCGAAATGTCATGGCGTCTGCCATGCTCCAGTGATCGGGGAGGAAGCGTGCGGGAGTGGGCGGTGAAAAGCTTGTCCGCGGGCGTACAAAAATTTGGACGGAGCGCGCCCGACATTTGGGCAAACGGTTGCCCAAAAACTGTCCGCGGACCGCGACGCAGGTGAGGGATTCCGAATTCGGGGGATTACGAAATGCTCTCGGCCGCAGCAGCGATCTGCCGGCCCGCTGAATCATTCGGTGAGCTCATTTGACGCAGATATGACGATTGGCGACCAAGATGCGATGAAGGTACGAAGCATCCACGTCCAGCATCCGCAGCAAATCCACAGCATATCCACAGGGTGCCTGTGACGGATTCGCGAGCCCCTGCGAGGGACTTGCTGCGCACAAGCCCACAAGCCGGGCCGTTCAGCCGCCCGCCTGGTCGAACACGGATCGGCAGGCCTCGCTGAGGCTCGCGCGGTTGCGGCGCAGGCAGGCCGTGATGGCGCGGACGTTGGGGATCTCGCCGGCGCAGAGCCGGTAGACGTCGGGCGTACAGGCCCGCCGCTGCTCCGCCGTTCCCTGTGCATGGGCCGCAGAGGCAAACAGCGTCAGGAACAGCCCGACCGTCGAGGCGCCCCGCGCCCGGCTCTTCACGCCCGCAAACCGCAAGAACCTCGCCTTCATGACCAGTCTCCCGCTCTGCACTGCCCGCTCCGGCCTGCATTGGCCGTACGGTGCAAAAGGGGTTACGAGAAATAAACCGCGGGGAATGTGATCTCCTTCACGCCCGCTGCGCGGCGGCGGGCACATAGGGTTGCCCCGGGGATTTTCAGGAATCGCTAACCATTCGGGTCCCGATCGCCGCATCGTTAAAATGCGAACGATCGGGTCAATCCGGAAACAAACCGGCTTTGCGACATTGCGCCGTCCGCGTTCTGCGAGGGTGTGATGAGCGAAGCCGAATTTAATCTGCTGCTGGATGCTGTCCGGGACGCCATGGTCTTTGAGGATTTCGCGCCCGTGCCGGTGGAGCAATACGTGCCCCGCTCGTGGAGCTTCGACATGACGCCCAAGGCTGCCAATAACAAGGCTGCCAATGACAACGAGGGCGCCTGGCCCCTCCTGCCCTTCCCCGACGACTGGTACGCGGCCTGCTGAGGCCACTTGAAGTGAACCGATGCGTCCGCCTTTCGGGCGGTTCGGCATGACCGAGCGCCGGGGACCGGCGCAGCCCCGATCAAGTCTTGACGCGTTCCTCGCCCTGCTGCGGCGCCCGGTCGGGTGCAGCCGGCGGGAAGATGCTGTCATAGATCGCGCGCGCCTCAGCAATGAGGCGGGCCCGCTCCAGCTCGGATTTCGGGACAAATCGAACGACGTCGCCCACGTGCTCTCCAGCTCCAGGGTTTGGATGCGTCTTTTCGCAGATGCGAAGTCTATGCCAGAGGACCTGAATCGCACCTTTCCGCCAAGCCCCGGGCAAACCCGGTGGCTCACTGGAGCTGCGGCTCGGCGGAACCGCCTATAAGTCCAAATTTTGCGGAAAATCAGAGACTTGTGATGGAGGCCACGACCAGAATTGAACTGGTGTACACGGTTTTGCAGTTCTGCGGCTGCAGTATCGCCTAGATGTCTGCATTCTCTCTTGTTGTTGTTTTCTAAGGGCTTAGTCGCCCTCCTATTCTCTTCGATTTTCATCCATTCCGCCGCTCTATCATCTAGTTCGGTAGAACGCGCGGTAGACGTGCAGAGCCTCGTGGCAACAGCTCACGACGATGCGGACTGGATCACACTGCTGGGCGTCGGCCTGTTTGCTATTGGGATCTGCGTGCAGGGGTATCGAGCGCGTCGGCGACGCGGCCGGTAGCATTGGCGGGGCTTTTAATATCCACACCCACGAGCCACAGTAGCTGGCGGGCGTTCCGCGCCACCAGGAATCGATAATTTGACTCTCGCCTGCGCCGCGCTTCGATGGCGCCATGCCGCGCCCTGTTCGACGCCACACGCCTACGCACGCTGACGGCCGGCCGGTGAAGATCACGTTCAGCCAGATGCGCGAGATGGGCTTGCGCGGCGTCCTAGTCTACTGCCATTGCGGCCACCACGTGGCCCTGAGCGCCGATCCCTGGCCTGACGACGCTCGCTTGTCCGATGTCGAGCCGCGCTTCGTCTGCGCCGCTTGCGGAAGCCGCGGCGCCGATGTCAGGCCGGATTTCGAGAGCGGCAGGCCGGCCCAATTTGCGACCTCAAAGTGAAGAGGCCGCCTCGGTTGGGCGGCCTCTCGCTCATGGATCTTGGTTCACTCGGTCATCAGGGCTCGCTCAGGTTCCTTGGTGCTCTCGTTATTCCGTGGCTCGAAACATTTGAGGCGACCTATACGCAGGGTGCTTCGGTACTATTCGATCGGATCGCTGCCTGCTTCTGGGTGGCTCATGCAGCTCGGCTTCCTTGTAAGTAAGGGGCCAATTTCCCACGACAAGGCCCGCCGGTTCACGCTGGCAGGCCTAAAAGCGCGGGACCACCTCAGTCGTCTGGAAAAGAAGCTCTTGGCGAATAACTTCCTTCGCTGCCGAACGTTCGGCAAGGGTCCAGCCTGGCATCAGCTCGTGGATAACGCTCTCTATGAGATTCCGAGCATCGGCATTGGCGAACGTTTTGGGAGTGATCTTGCGCCGCGGTGGGAATTTTCCTGTAGCCATTAAGACCTTGACGGCCTTGCCTACGATTTCCTCAAACTGGCAGGCTCGATGTGTGTGGTTCTCCATCGCTCCGTGGCTCCTCTTTAAAATGAAATGGCCCTGATCCTATCCCCGGCGGCGCTGAAACAAGGCGCCAGCGCCGCCGATCTTGTGGAAAACTACCGGCCGCAGCCGCCTGGCATGCGGCGCCTGCGCTTCATTGCCGCCTCTCTGCGAACTCCCGAAGCTTGACCGCGATCGCCTGCTGATCCGCTATAGGCAACGTGCGGACCACCTCCGCGAACTCGGCACCGGTCATGTTCGGCCCGACCTCGATTGGGTCATCCTTGAAGATGCGGCCGCGGCCCTCGAGCAGCCATTCGGCTTGGACGCCATGTTCCAGACAGAAGCGTCCGATCTCCCGATGTTTGAGCGTCAAGGGCCACTCGATCTGCTCCTCGGAAAGCTTGAGGATTGCCGCGACCTCCCTGATGCGCCGGCGCATAGCCTCCCTGAATGTGCGCCGTTCTTCGCCCTTGGTTTTGGTAGCAGCCTCGGCGCCACTCGGAAGCTGGCCATCATGGGCCGCTGCGATCGCAGCGGCCAGCTTGGCCTCCGCCTTGGTCATCAAAGCCGCGCGTTCAGCGGCGTTCTCGCGGTCACGCTGGATTTGCTGACGGATCTTTCTCAGCTTCGTTGCCGCCTTGGGGAGATCGCAGCGCACATCGCGCACCAGCTCGGCATGAGACGACTCGACGATCGCGCCGTAGCTGCGGAATGTGTAGGTCAGCATGCTGGCATATCGTCGGCGGCCTGTGGGCTGCATCTCTTCGAGCTCAGGGTCGCCCTCCGGAGGCTGTGGGCTGGTGCGGACAGAGGCGAACGAGAGATTCCCCATGGGCGTGGGATTGCGCCCTGGGAAGGTGATTACGTTGGACATGGTGGGTGCTCTGGATCAAAAAACCGGCTTCTCACGGCCGGGTGCCAGCGGACAGCACTGGCGCCGGGAGGGTGAGAACATCGCCAGAGACGATGCGCGACGGCCTTTCCCCGAGGGGTCTTGTATAGCCGCCGCTCTCCCGGCATAGTGGTGCCGTTCGCGCTGGCGGCTAACCAGCACGTCCTAATCGTTGGCAAAATCGATCCCGGCAAGGATCGCCCTGCCAACGCCCTGGTGCCAAACGGGCCCCGGCAAGGGCCTTTGGCGGGAGTTCTCACGCTCCGTCCTCAGTGCACCACTGATTTGGTTAAAAATCCACCCCTTACAGGGGCACTTCGTCCCAAATGACCCGGTTCACCTTGTCGGCGAGTGTCAGATTGCTGTCGCCGTAAATCGGGGCGTTCAGGGACCGCAGCCCGTACTTTCCTACGCTGTGCAGCCGGGCGTCCTTGTAATGCGCGCCAATGAATTGCCGCACCCGCGCCGGCACTTGGTCCCGCTGTAGGGAGCCCTCCGCGATCGCAAGGAAGATCATCTGGATCACGTCGTCCCTCACGTCATGCGGGAGATAGCGGGGGACCAGGTTGGCGATCTGGTTGAACTCGATCCTCTCAGGCGTGAGGACGATTTGCGTTGACTGGGTTCGCTGCAATATCCACGGGCGCCTGATCAATACCTTAGATCTATAGAGCTGATCGAACTCCGGATTAGTCTGCCGGAGCAGCAGAAGCTTGTTTTGGCCAAGGATGCGCTCCAGGGCTCTTTTTCCGCTACCGGAAAACTGATAGGCGCGCTGCCCCGCATGGATCGCTTCGGTGACACGCCGGATCTGATCCTCCGTCGCGGGGCGCGGAGCGGCAGCACGGCGAGCCATACAGATCCTGCATCGGCGGAATTTTGTCTTGCTCTCGACGAGCAGGTTTGGTCCGAAAAGCGGGTGTCCGAATTTGCAGTGAGTCTGATTTCGCTTCGCGGAGCCCCGGCGCTTTTCGGCAGCTTCGGCATTCTGCTTGAGCAGCGCCTTCACAGTGACCGCCCAATCCAGGTGCGAGGCGAAGCGTCGTTCAAGAGCCTCGCGGCTGGTGAGCTTGGGTCCCTTGATGTTGGTCGTCAGGTCTCTAACCGTGTAGCCGTTATCTTTGACGGCATGGAGAATAGCGTCGGCCTCTGCATCGGTGAGGTATCGCAACGGGGACATGGCACCCTCCGCTAAGCGCAGAATTGCGCCGGTGAAGGGCGCGCCTGAGTCGCGGCACGTCAAAGGCTGAGTTGAGACAATCCACGGGCTGTGAATAGGTGGGATAAGCGCGATCTCTATGTCCGCTACTCGTTCTGCGTGTCATCTTTTCGGCCATTGCGAATCGATGATGAGGACGACGGAATGGCAAACAAATATCGCGCGGTGCCGTGGAAGCGTAACCTTAAGACGATCCCCGAGCACATCCTGGCGCAGATTGCTGCGTTCAAATCGGACGTGTTCTTCGTTGGTGTCACGAAGACGTTCTCCCCCGACGAGATAGACTCGAAGCCCTTAAAGCAGCTGCAAATTCCGAAAGAGGAAGGTCGCTCGCATGAGACGATCCCTCCCGCTAACATGGGCAAGTTTTCGGATCGAAACCGGAATGGATGGGAAGTCGTTCGCGACGATCTACCGAAGACCACGAAGACCTACTTTTGGGAAACCCCAAATTTCGGAGATGCTTCAAGGTATGGCACTCACACGCACTATCGGGTGCGAGAGGTCTATCAACGCGAATTCCATGAACCTCGGCTCTATTCGATCCTTGCGCACACGCTGAAGGTCAATACGGCCGGCGCATGCGTCGCGCTTCTACGCGTCAAGCAGGAGCTCAGCCGTTCAACTCCTGGGTTCGAGAGCGACCTGTTGCTGATGCTGAATCTGCTGCAAGAAAACTGCGGAGCAATCGGTGTCGTGAGTAGCGACACCCCGATTGCCGATTACATCAAGACGATAACACTCGATTGGGAAGTCTTTCCACCTGGCGACGCAGCAGAGGTGGTAGAGCGGCTCACCCGAGGAGGGACCTATCGCGCTGACGTTCGCAGCAAGATAGATGAGCGCGTGCGCCTATTCTCGAAGCTGAAACCTTCTGCATTCTTGAAGGGATCGGGCGGATTCGGCTCGTACATTGGAGCCAAGTTTGCCGATGATCTCGTCGTCTTCGAAAACGTGCAGTATGGCAACGCCCTCTACGTCCTTTACGACGATTGGGAGGACATCTCGAAGCGGTCGCGCCTCGAACTTCTCAAGGGAACGGACGCAAAATTCGATCGGCTTCCGCACAGGTCCGGTTGGGATGAGGCGTTCGAGAAACTGCTTCGGAGCGAGAAAAAGAAGCGCGGTCTAAAATAGCGGTCGCCGGCGACACGAAATCCTCTCCTACTTCCAGCCGAACTTATCGCAAATCGATGCGACGATTTTGTCGATCGCTATGGCAATGTTCTCATCTGCGTATTTTCTGGCTAGTGCGGCAAGGGCCAGGATCTCAATCAGAAAGACGCAGATGACAGCGACAAATCCGAGGTGCGGAAATGTAGCCAAATCGATGAGGGCGATACACGCGCAAATCCAATAGAATCGCTCCTCTCGACGCTCGTCAGCCTCTTTTTGCAGAGCAGCTTCGAGCGCCGCGGCACTCTTTTCGATTACGTTTGGAGCGGATGGAGTCTGCCTTACGATTACCGAAAAATCATGCGCTTCCAATTCGCGCACGGTACTCGGCGATGATGTCGGCGTCGGGAATTGGGATGCCTCTTGTTCCAGGGACATAGTGACGAGCCCAAGCTCCATTCTGCCAATGCGTCATTGCAACCAACTCGCCCGGCGACTTCTGAATCAAGAAGTTGCAGGCCTCGTCCAAAGTGTCCGCTTCCGGCGTTCCCGCGATCGACGGCGACCAGAAGAACACATCCTGAATAGGCTTGTTGCCGAAATTCCGCACCTGTCTGTACAGGCCGGGCTCAACCGGGCCGTAATCCCAGGCCTGAAACTCGGCGTCGACTAGCCGCTGACCAGTACGGCCAAGATGCACCATGTGAGCCATGTAGAGGATTTTCTGAAGGGCGAGGTTCGTGACGCCCCAATTTCCACGCGCGCAGATGTGTCGCGCTGCGGAGGACGAAGCGATCGACATTTGCGTTTCCCTCTGGGCGACGGCTCCCCAGCCGGCCATAAGCCCCAGTAGCTTATATAGGATTCGTTTACGATTTGTCACCACCCGCCCCCGAACGCGGCCCGAAATTGACGCCCCGGATGCTGGATTTTGCGGAACTCCGGGTGGAGGCGACGTCCTCCATGCTGTCTGTCCGTCAGCCCATCCACTCCGCGGTCATCAACCCCAATATTCAGCCGACAGCAGCATGTGCTGTTCGTTACCGAAGACCGAGATGTTGACGTTCGACCCGATCGTCGTTTCCAGCGCCGTTACGGTGTTGATGCCAATTCCCGGTGCGGAAAGGAAGCGCGCCGCCTGCAAGGGCTGGCTCACCGTGATGGTGCTCCCGCTCGTGACGTTATTGAACAAGAAGTTGGCTGTCTTGCCCGAAAACGACGACGTACTGTTGAACCCGATGCCAACCTGAATTGCCATTGTCGTCGAGCCTGTGACCGCTGCCTGCGCTGCCGACGAGTACTGCAAGTCCAGCGTTTCTTCCGGCAGACCGGCGAACGTGGTCAGGCTGTTTCCCGAATTGTTATTGACGGTGTGCGCGTTCGATGCATTCGCCGGTATCCACGAGGTGGTCGCGTCTCCGGCCTTCAGGAATATCCGCCGTTTGTTGTAGGCATTCCATACGCCCCACTTCCGGGACGCTCCATAAGTAACGTGACACGACACCTGACCGGCGGTCCCGTCGATATAGAGTGACCCGACATAGATTCCGTTCTTGGCGGCGACAGTATACGTCGTCGAGCCATTGCGCGCGGTGATCTGCACGTTGTTGACGAGCAGACCTTTGAGAAGGGCGAGCTCAGTTGACCCGGCTCCAGACCCTCGCGCTCCTGCGCCGGCTGTCGCCGTGGTCCACGCCGGCCCGGTGCCGATCCTGAGCGTGCCGCTGTCGGAGAAGACAAACACGTCATAGATCGCGTTTCCGACGTGGTTTGGATTGTTCAACGAGAGGGTGAGCTCGGAGAACTCGCGAACCGAAAACGTCGTGCCGTCGGGGATCGGAATCAGGTTGCCGCTGTCAGGTCGATAATAGACCGCAGTTTTCGCTGACTGATCTGATGCCGGTATCGGTGACGTCGGCTGTGTCGCCACCGAAAGCAGCGTGAGATAGCCCTGCGGCTTCACCAACGTTCGGGTATAGTTCTGCCCTTCCGAAAACCAGTTCGATCCGTCAGTCCTGACCCGAAAGCCGCAGCCTGGAGGAACGGTGACATCCGCGTCTCCGTCTACGGTCTGCGACCCGCTACCGTCGAATATGATGTCGCCAGCGGAATCGTTGAGCAGGCCGAAAACGAAGGGTGCGTCGACATCCGTTGCATCCGGCGACGTGATGGTGATGCCTGCACTCGTCGCGCGGACGAGTTTGCCCTGGTCGGTCGCGAGCACCGTGTAGCTGATCGATGTCGAGGTGACCCCGCCGTCGATCTTCCCGAACGCGGCAATGAGAGCCGTGTCCATGTCGTCGGTGCGCGTCTTGACCGGGTCGGTGATCTTCGTCTTGATCGTCGACCATTTGACGCGGTTGGCCTCGGTCTGCGTGCCGTCGTCCGGCGGCGGATTCGAGTTGTAGCCGGTGATGGATACGCCGGGATATTGTTCGGCCATGCTCAAGCACTCCTGTTCTGAAACATTGCCGCGGGATCTTGTGAGAGAACGATCCGCAGCGTCTCCGCCTGCTCAAGCAGACGGGCCGCCTGCAGCGTCGTTGCCAGATCACGGCCGGTGACGGTGTCAGGCACTCCGAATTGGTCACACGCACCACCGGGGCGGGTCGCGACCGCCTCCAGATAATCCGAGAGCGTCATTGAGCTCGCCGCTAAATGGGCCTCCATCTCGGTCGTCCTGGCTTCGCCGAAGGTGGAGACGATCGCGGCGCGGATGTGCTCCTGCTCGTTCATCATCGCCCCATCAGCCTGTCGGACTCAGCCTGGAAGTCGGCGTCGTTCATAGAGGCGACACGACGCGAATAGGCCGCGCTCGTTTCGGCCGGTGGTGGCTTGCCCGAGCCGCCGCGCATCACGGAGGCGACGAGGGCACGATCGGCCGACAGCTCGGGGTCAGGAAAGCGAGCGACTTCCTTGATCATTTTTTTACAGGCACGTGCGAGCGCGCGTTCCGCGTGCTGCCAATGTTCCTTGCTGTCACGGCGATGCTGCCACGCCTCGTATAGAGCCGGGTCGAGTTGCGCCTCACTCAACAGCCATCGCCGAGCAAATTCGGCCGCGTCGCCGACGTGCGGAAAATCCTCCAGCATGCTCGCGGCTTCCTGCACCGTCTCGGCGAAGTCCGCTTTTTCGTTGCGCTGCCATTCCTCGAATTGGAGGCGCTGCGAGGTTGCAATCTGGTGGTTCAGGAGGTTCTCCATGACCACTCGATTGCTGATCTCGCTCAGCTGTAGACGCATCAAATCGTCTTCGGAATAGTTGGCTGGTATCTCGGCACGCGGCTGCTCTTGGGGCGCAGGCTCGGCCGGCGCGGTTTTCTCAACCGAGCGGGATCGATCGAAGTCGCTCAGAAGCGCGTCAAGGCCGTCGTCGTTCCGTGAGCTTGCCGCCTCCATGCCCGGCGTTGCTGGCACTTCGGTTTCGTCAACCACGGTCTGCGTCGTCTGTTCTTCGCTCATGAAGATCTCATTTACCGTATTTGGACCACTCGCGATCGAGCTCGGCGTCGGTCATTTCCGCGATGCTGCGGCGCCAATCGCTGTTGTCGTGTTCAGCGACGACCTTGTTTGAGATCGCTGCAACCCGCTGCTGCTGCTCGCGCGTCATCTCGCGAAAACGTTTCTCAAAGTCAGCCATTTCATTGGACATCTTTGTTCTCCTTCAGTTGTCCAAACACACGTGGCGAAGCGTAGGCTCCCAGGCGTGGAGCAGATCGCGCTGCTGTGCTGACGTCCGATCAGCGTTCGACTTGAGGGCGCGTCGACACTGCGCCATGAAACTCTCGTCGTCGGCATGTTCGCTCATCAGCTCGAGCACGGAATTACCGAACTCGAAATTCTCGGTCTCCAACTCGAAATAGCGCCGGATCAATTCCACCGCATCCTCGTCTTGATCAGGGGCTACCGCGAGCGCCTTCAGGAAGAGCGGATCGCCGCGCAGCTCGACCTGCGCAAAATCTTCCCCCAACCGCGATTCGAAATATGCATCGATCGCATTTTCGATTGCGTCCGCCATCACACACCCACCGAGATGTGCGGCGGCTGCGGCCGCGGTGCGGCCTGATTTTCGATCGCCAGCGGCGAGGCCGCCTGACGTCCGATCAGTTCCGCGGCCTGACGCGCCACAAGCTCCGCGATCGTTTTTGGCGTCTTGCCGACATGCGACTGCTTGGGGAGTGCCTTGACGACCTCCGCGACATGCGCGGCGTATCGATCGAGCAGATCCTGTTTCCCGAGCTCAGCGGAGATGCCTGGAATTTGCAGACGCGTCAGCTCCGCTTGAAGCGGCAAGAGGCGCAAGTCTTCCGCGATCCTGCCGTCGGGCAGGACAAGGTTGCGGCGCTGATGGTTCCGCGTGAGAAAGATCATTCGTCGTCCTCGTCGTCGTCATTGCTTTCAGTCTTGTCCTCGTTGTCGAAGAACCAGAGCAAGATCGCGCCTTCGGCGATGCCTTGCAGATGCCCGGCGTAGAGCGCTTCGTTCGCCGCTTTCTTGTTGCTGACCGATGCGCCGGCCACGTCCAGTTTTTTCAGCGCTCGCGCAAATTCAGCGTTGCTGAGATCGGCGACCTTCCGGCCGTCGGGCAGCACTTCGGCGTTGAGCTGGGCCTGCTTCTGCTTGTTCGGCAGGCTCTCCGCCAAGCGGTCGAACACTTCGCTGTCGGTGCTCATTGCGCGGCCTCGTCGAGCCAGGCGTTGACGGCGGCAGCCGCGGCCTCGGTGCGCAGCCGCTCGAGGTGGCGCGCATAGGCAGCAGCGTTGGCTTCGCGGCCGGCCTCGTGAGATGCCCCCGGGATTTTCCAGACGATCAGTCGCGCCGTGAGCTCCGACGGCGGGACGTCACCGAGCAGGCCGCCAGTGGGCCAGGGAAGATGGTCAAACGTCGTGCGCGCGTGGCTCGGCTCGGGGCGCGCGATCGATCCGCCGGGCTCTTTGGTCATGCGACCTCCTTTGCGTCTGCGGTCGTTTCGTCGATCTCGACGCCGACCTCGCGCCAGAGCTTCACGCGGGCCGCGCGCTGCCAGTTCGGGTCGGCGAGATGCTGGTCCAGCGTCGCAAGCCCGATCTTGGACTGTCGACTGCGCAGACGATCGTAGAATTCAGGGTCATCGCGCCTGAGAAGGATCACCACATCGTGGAGCAACGGAATGCCGCACAGTTCGGCGCCTTCGGCGGCGTGGATGGAGGCGATCGCCACCGCGCCGCCGGGCACGCGCAAGAAATCCCGGCAGACGCGCCAGCCGTTGAAGCCGTCGTCCAACAAGGCAAAGTGACCGGGCTCGGTGGACCGGGGTTTGCCCTCGAAGAGTATTTGGGCAGCCTGCATCGCCAGCTTGGCGTCCGGGCCGCGCGCGATCTCCTGGAGCCGCTGCGTCCATTCCTCCTGTGAGAACGGCTCGACCGACGTCGCCGGGAGCTCCCGGCGCTGGACCTCGGCTCGCGCCATCACGAGAAGATTTTGCACAACTCGCGACTTCGCCGCGGTCGAGCCGGCGTGAATGGCCTTGCGGTCGGTCTCGGCGCCGTAGCCGGCCAGGATTGCCGCCTGCTTCTGCGTCATGGTTCCGGAGAACACGCAGCAAGCAAACGCGATCTGCTGCTCGCTTCCGCCGAGCCGCGCGCCGGTGTCCGTCCACCAGTCGCGGTCGAGAGGCTGATCCCAGGGGATCGATGATTCTGCTTCGCTCATGCATCATGCATAGTCGCGCGACCGAAGAATTGGAATACAGCGACACTACATGTGTAGCGCAAAATAAAGGTCGCGCGATGCGATCGGCGCCGTCCCATCGAGCGCTGCGATCCCATGATGATCATGTCGACTTGGTTGACGTGTCCCGCTGGTGCTGCGGACCTCAGGGGCGCTTGAGAGAAAATCCGGCTCTAGGGCTCGGGCTCGCGGCCGCCAGGGGGTGTCCCCCACCCCTCCCCACCGGGGAACAAGGCGACGAGTCGGCGAACGAATTGCAGATCCGTTTACACCGCGACAGTAGATGCAATTGTTTCAGACACTTGCGTATTACGGCTGATGCGTAGTCTACCGATGCATCTACTGAATGCCCTGATTTCGCCGCTGGGCGCGATGGTTGGTCGCGATCCTGCCACCCGCGCCGATACAAACACACACCGATGGAGGCCAGTCTCTTCTGCCCCATGATGTCTGCCTGCGCTCATGGTCGAGATGAGAGCGTTTGGACGCGAGCGGAGCGCCAGCGCAGCCGTGTCCGAATGCGAGCGGCACGAGCGGTGCCCGGAGCCGCGCGCGAGGGCTTCGATCGCTATAGGGTATAAGGGGGATTGAACACACCCGATCGAATAGGCGTTTGCACCCGATTGCAGGGGCGATCGCAGTGGCGATGACATAGGCGTTCGTACCGATCGAAGACCGATCGAAGGGGCGATCGAAGGTCATGACGCGGCCCTTTCAAGGTGCTTCGAACGCCTGCTCGGCGGGCCGCTCTCCACGATCCTGATCGTGCCAGCGGTCAGCAAGCGAGCCATGGCGGCGCGGAACGCCTCGGCTTTGATCCCACAGGCGTCGGGCTCGTCAGCCATCTCGGCGGGCGCGCTGCCACGGCCCATAGCGGGCCGAACGGTGCGCCCCTGGGCCGCGAAGCGGTCGAGCAGCCGCAGGAAGACGTCATCGACCTCACGGTCGGCCGCTGCACGATACGGAGAGGTCTCGCCGGCCATGGCGGTGGTGAAGGTCAGGCCGGACCAGCGCAGCGTCACCTTCTCGCCGCCGCGGACGCGGTTCGTCTTCTTGACCTCGAGCGTGCGCTGGTCCTGGTCCTCCTTGTCGGGGTCGGACAGATACATCATCGACCGCACCGAGTTGCGCCAGTCGACCGAGCCGGCGGTGCCGGAGCCGTCGGCCATGCCGCGCACGCTGGGATGATCGAGGAGCAGGATCCCGACGTCATGCTCGGCTGCGACCTTGCGGAGCATTCCGATGAAGGTTCGGACTTGCCGGCGCGCGATGGCCTCTCCATCGAACACGGCCGCGACGTTGTCGATAATGACCAGTCGCGGCTTGTGCTCCGCCACCCACTTCTGCAGTCCCAGCATCAGCGCGGTGGGCGTGATCTTGCCGGCACGATCTGCCGTACCGAGCCACGTTTCGTCGAGGTCGGGAAATAGCAGGTACAGCCGATCCAGCCCGTACGGGTTAATGCTGCGGTGCCTGCAGATGCGTTCAATGCGGTCGCGAAGATTGTCCACCTGCTCTTCACAGGACAGGAACAGCGCGGGGCCGCTCTCAGTGACGCAGCCGAGCCAATCCCCAAGGCCGGCCGCCACCGAGACGAGCAACTGCGTGGCAATCTCGGTCTTTCCGCTGCCGCCATTGCCCGACAGGATGGTGACGTCTCCGCAAGGAATGCGTGCATGGGCCACCCAGCGCTGCGGAACGATCTCTACGCCTTCCCACACCGCGGGCGTGATCGGCGCGAACGGTGAGACAACGACCGCCCCAGGCGCGCCGTGGTCCACTTCCCTTCGTGCATCATCGAACTGCTCGGGGATCTCCGTGTGCGGTGGAGGCTCCGGCCGCTCGGCACCGATCCCGATCGCCGCGAAGGCTTCTGCGACGACTTCATGCGGCCGCGACAGCATGCGTTTTTTCCTTCCAGAGCTTGTGCAGGTACGCAGCGTCACGGGGATGATTTTCGAGCCAGGCGCGCAGCCGGCCGGGTTCATTGCGGGCGACCCAGAAAAATGCGTCCGTGGTCGCCTGGGGCGTCCGGTAGGGCGGCTCCTTGACGGGCTCGGCAGGCGCCAGTGGCGGCGCCTCGCCGGTCCAGCGCCACCGGTCGCGCGGGTCGGCGAGCTCCCAATCCCGCACGAGGCGCGCGGCGTAATCCGACGGCAGCGCGGGCGCCGGCGTGAAGGCCTCCGCCATCGTGCGCTGGACTGCGTCCGGTCCGTACGCAGCGACGAAGCCCGCGGCCTCGGCCAGGTGCTGCGCACCATCAGCCGCGCATTGCAGCGTGATCCAGTCGCGCGCGACGAATTCGGCAAGGAAGCTACAGCACTCCGCGAATTCCTCGAGCTCGAGATGCTCGGCAATGTCGAGGACAATCTGACGATGAAGCGGCGCGTTCATGAGCCGCCCCCATCGTCCAGCAGCCCCAGCTCGCGCGCTCTATCCACAGCTTTCGCGAGCGCGCTGGCCAACTCCGGCAACTTGCGGACACCCATGGCAACGCCCTTCGGCGTCGGCCGATCGATGCCGTCGATCCCGGTGAGATAGATCCTCACGTTGATTAGCGGGTGGCCTTCGTACTCGCTCAGCGAAACACGGACGGATTCGCTGCGGCGTCGATTTTTCCAGAACTTCGCGATCTCGATCGGCTCGGCCAGTGGCGAAGTGTTGCGCGCCCCCTCAGCCACTAGCGGCCTCCCCATGCAAAAGGGGAGCGATCGTCAGCGCCATGGCGAACGTAACGGGGCACCGCCGCGCGAGACGTGCGGCTTGAATTTCGCGAAGGGCGGAAATATGGTCCGGCTGTGTGATCGCGCCCGCGAAAACAGCTTCCGGATTGCCCCGCCCGCCAGCGGGGCTTTCCCTTTTCGGCTGCATGCTAGGCGGCCTCGCCCCCGACCGGCGCCGCCCTGCCCGCCTCTTCGAGCATGCGATCCATCGCCTTGATCGGCACCCGAAGCAGCCGACCAACCCTGATCACTGGGATGTCGCCGCGCGCTGCCGCGCGGTAACTCGCCTGCATTCCGAGACCCAAGTACCGCTGCCCCGCCTCGGGGACCGTGATTGTGAGGGGCTGGTCGTTTGCCACGATTTATCTCCTTGAATGGTGGGGTTGCACCTATTCACGGAGACTGTGAGCTTGACTTACTTTTTGCAATCTGATTGTAGTTTATTGTAGCGCAAAATGGAGCATCAATGGCGAAGGCTAAAAAGGCATCGGCCAAGACGGCGAAGCGACCGAGAGGCCGGCCGCCGCAGGGCAACTTTTCGGACCTTTCCGGAAAACCGATATCCCTGCGGATACCAACCGATTTGCGCGCTGAGCTGGAAAAGGCCGCAGCCTTAAACGAGCGCAGCTTCAGTCAGGAGGTGTTGCAACGATTGTGGCTGACTGTCGAGGAGGACGCAGGGAGATATCGAGACACGTCGACCTACGCGCTGTTCGCAATGTTCGCAAAGTTCATCGACATGGCGGCAGCCAACGCCGTGAATCAACCGGAGCCTGATGCATGGAGCCGCGATCCTTTTGCGTTCAAAGCGGTGCGCCTCGCATTCGACGGTCTGCTGGAATTTCTGCAGCCGCCAGGTGAAATCGTGCGGCAGGAGTTGGATATTTTCGGTCCCGGCCCCGGTGGGCACAAAACAGGGTATCTCATCTTCAGCGAGACGCCTGAAGAGTTTGCAGAGTTTCTGCTGCAGGTTGTCCTGGTGCAGCAGCCGTCCGCGCAGAAGGAAGTTGCTGAGCGGGGCTATACCGATGAACCGATGGCAACGCCTGCGCGTGATCGCTTCAAAGATGAGATGGGGCAAGCTTGGAGGATGCTTCTCATGAACAGGGGAAAAAAATGAAGGGCCACGTTTGCGAAAAGGGTAAGGGCAACTGGTATGCGGTGGTTGACGTTCGCGACCCCATCACTGGCAAGCGGAAACGGAAATGGCATTCCCTGAAGGCCAAAGGTAAGCGCGAAGCGCAGGCTGAATGCGCCAAGATCGTCGCCGACATCGCCAGCGGCGCGTACATTGAGCCGAACAAGGTGACACTCGCCGATTTCCTCGATCGATGGCTCGAGCATTGCAAATCACAAGTTTCGCCGAAGACGCACGAGCGTTACTCCGGTCTGATCAATCAGAATATCAAGCAGCGCCTCGGAGCGACCGTTTTATCCAAACTGAAGCCGGATCGAATTGCGGCCGCATACAGCGATGCGCTGGCGGGCGGCCGAGGCGACAAAAAGGAAGGCGGCTTGGCGCCTCGCACGGTCGGCCACATGCACCGTGTCTTAAAACGGGCGCTTCATCAGGCCGTTCGGTGGGAGCTTATCCCCAGAAATCCAGTCGACGCCGTGGACCCTCCTAAGGTCGACTGGAAGCCGGTCCAGACTTACGACCTGACTCAGACCGCTGACGTCATCGAGGCGGTCCGCGGCAAGCCGATCTTTGTGCCGGCCATGCTGGCGGTGCTCTGCGGTCTCCGCCGCGGAGAGATCTGCGCGCTCCGCTGGCGGAACGTCGATCTGGTCGGCGGGCAGCTATCGGTGGTCGAGAGCTTGGAGCAGACAAAGGCTGGTCTGCGGTTCAAATCCCCAAAGAGCGGGAAAGGACGAACCGTGGCGTTGTCTCAAACGGCAATCGACGAGCTGCGCGCGCACCGCGCCAGGCGCGCGGAGGAGCTCCTGCGGCTCGGCGTTCGCCTATCCGAAGACGATCTGGTGATCGCCCACCCCGACGGGACGGTAATTCCGCCGATCTACGTGTCACAGCAATGGTCCCGGACCATTGCCAAGACGGAACTAGCACGGCTACGGTTCCACGACCTCCGACATGCTCACGCCACGCACATGCTAGCCAACGGCGTTCATCCGAAGGTCGCGAGCGAGCGACTGGGGCACAGCAAGATTGGGATCACCCTGGACCTCTATAGCCACGTCATTCCCGGCATGCAGGAGGACGCCGCCAGGACGGTCGATTCTGCGCTGCAGGCGGCCATTCGCAATAGGGCTGAGGCGAAGGGTAGAAGTCCGGTAGAAGCCCTGCCTAGGGGAACAGGTCATGAATAAAAACGAGGAAGAAAATCAAATGGTTGAATGGAGGCCACGACCAGAATTGAACTGGTGTACACGGTTTTGCAGACCGTTGCGTAACCACTCCGCCACGTGGCCCCGTAAGGGCGGACCAATATAGGGGATCAATGGCTTAGGCAACCCCACGGCCCGCGGGTAGCACAGCGAAATGTCCAGCCGAAATCAGGCGCGCTTGCCGCGCCGGAAGTCGCGCCGGCGGCCCTTGGGCGCGGGCTTGGGTGCCAGTTCCGGCATCTCGGCCTGGACCTCGCGGTAGCGAGCCAGCATCCGCTCGAAACTGGCATGAAGCGTCTCGGCGATATCAGGGCGCCGCTCGAGGGCGGCGAGGATCGTCGCGGCGGCTTCGATGGTCGCGAGGCCGTCGCGGCGCGGCTCCTTGCGCAAGCGCCCGTAGCGAGAGGGACGTGCCGGATTGAGGATCACGCGCTGGCATTTCAGCATCCAGGGATTGCGCCACCACAGCGCCTTGGCCTGGCTCCAGGTGCCGTCGAGCAGCACCACGCCTTCGAGCTTGCCGAGGATCGCGCGCTGGTTCTCCGCGACCTCGCCCTTGCGGTTGAGCGCGACGATCTCTCCTTCGGCCTCGAGATCAGCGGCGCGTGCCGAGCCGAGATAGAGCACCGCCCAGTGCGAAGCATTCTCGACCGGCCGTCCCAGCGCCTTGGACAGGCTCGGCCAGGACAGGCCAACCCGCACCGTTGCATCGGCAAAATGCCTGGCCAGCAGCCGCGCCGTGCCGAGCGCCCTGTCCTGCTCCTGCGGATGCTGGAGGATCAGGAGCGAGAGCCGGTTCTCGATCGGCGTGACGCTGTCGCAAATGCAGAGCGGCATCGGCTTCTGGCAATGCGGGCATTCGGGGATCGGCTCGGCCGGCGCGGCGGTAGTGTCAGGCGGATTGGACATGGCGCCGCTATACGCTCCGCGCGGCGCTGCAACAACCTATTCCGCCGGGGCCGCCAGCGGACGCGGCTCGGATCGCCGCCGCAGGCGGTCGATCAGGAGGTAGATCACGGGCGTCGTGTACAGCGTCAGGATCTGCGAGACGAACAGGCCGCCGATGATGGTGATGCCGAGTGGGCGGCGCAGCTCCGTGCCGGGGCCGGTCGCGATCACCAGCGGAATGCCGGCAAACAGCGCCGCCATGGTCGTCATCAGGATCGGGCGGAAGCGCGCCTGGCAGGCCTCGAAGATCGCCTCCGCCGAGGACAGGCCGCGCTGGCGCTCGGCATCGAGCGCGAAGTCCACCATCATGATGCCGTTCTTCTTGACGATGCCGATCAGGAGGATGATGCCGACGAAGGCGATCACCGTCAGCGGCGTGTTGGTGAGCTGCAAGGCCAGCAGCGCACCCAAGCCGGCCGATGGCAGTGTCGAGATGATCGTGAGCGGATGGGCGAGGCTCTCATAGAGCACCCCGAGCACGATATACATCGCAACCAGCGCGCCGAGGATCAGGAGCGGCTGGCGACCGCTGGTCCTGGCGAAATCGCCGGCATTGCCGTCGAAGCTGCCGCGAATGCCTTCGGGCATGTGCAACTCGTCGACCGCGCGCTGGATGTTCTGGGTCGCCGCCTGAAGCGGCACGTCCGGCATCAGGTTGAAGGACACCGTGGTCGATGGGAACGACTGCGAATGATAGACGGCGAGCGCAGCGAGCCCGCGCGTCGCGCGCACCACGGCCGACAGCGGCACCTGCGCATCTCCCGCGCCGGCGACGTAGATGCGATCGAGATTGGAGGGGTCGACCTGGAACTTCGGGTCGATCTCCAGCACGGTCATGTACTGGTTGCGCTGGGTGTAGATGATCGAGATCTGCCGCTGTGCGAAAGCGTTGTTCAGCGCGTTGTCGATGTCCTGGACCCTGACGCCGAGCGCGGACGCCTTCTGGCGGTCGATGGCGAGCGTCAGTTGCAGCCCGCCGGGATCGCGATCGCTGGAGATGTCGGTGATGCCCTCCACGCTCTCCAGGCGCTTGGCCACGATCGGCGCCCATTTCTGCAACAGGCCGAGATCGGTGCTGGTGAGCGTATATTGGTAGTCGGAATCGCTCTGACGCCCGCCGGCCCGCACGTCCTGGGCAGCGAACATGAAGAGGCGGATGCCGGGCACGGGATATAGCGCGCGCCTGAGCCGTTCGATCACGACCTCAGTCGACACGTGGCCACGTTCCTCCGGCGGCTTCAGGCTGATGAACATGGTGCCGCGGTTCGAGGTCGCCGGACCCGGGCCCCCGCTGCCGACCGTCGAGCCGATGCCGGCCACGGCGGGATCCTTCATCACGATCTCGGCGAGCCGCTGCTGCAGGCCGAGCATCGACTGGAACGAGGTGTCCGCCGAGGCGCGCGTCGCGCCGATGATGAAGCCGGAATCGTCCGTGGGGAAGTAGCCTTTGGGGACCTTGATGTAGAGCGTCACCGTGAGCGCGATGGTGGCGAAGAACACCAGCAGCGTCAGCAGCGGGAATTCCAGCACGGTGCGCAGGGTGCGGGCGTAGAACACGATGGTGCGCGACAGCGCGCCTTCGATGATGCGGTCGAACAGCGTTGCCGTGCCGGAGGTGGCCTGCCGGATGTAATGGGCGCAGATCATCGGCGTGACCGTCAGCGACACCAGCGTCGAGACCAGGATGGCGAAGGTCAGCGTCAGCGAAAATTCGCGCAGGAGCCGACCGACGACGCCGTCCATGAAGATCAGCGGCGTGAAGGCCGCGATCAGCGACAGGCTGATCGAGACCACAGTGAAGCCGATCTGCTTGGCGCCCTCCTGCGCCGCCCGGAACGGCCGCATGCCTTGCTCGAGGTTGCGGAACATGTTCTCGATCATGACGATGGCGTCGTCGACAACGAAGCCGACGGAGATGGCGAGCGCCATCAGCGACAGGTTGTCGATGGAGAAGCCCGCGACCCACATGCCGGCGCAAGTGCCGGCGAGTGCCAGCGGCACCGAGATGCCGGCCGCGATGGTCGGCGTCAGCCGCCGCAGGAACACGAACACGACGACCATCACCAGGACGGACGTTGCCAGCAGCGTCCATTGCATGTCCAGCACGCTGGCGCGGATCGTGCCGGTCCGATCGACCAGGGTGGAGATCTCGACACCGGCCGGGATCCACTGCTTCAGCTCGGGGATCAGCGCCTTAACCCGATCGACGGTGTCGATGACGTTGGCATCGCCCTGCTTGGTGATCTGGATCAGAACCGCCGGTTGCCTGTTGAACCAGGCTATCGAGCGGACGTTGCGGACAGAATCCTCGATGTCGGCGACATCCGACAGCCGCACGAAATTATTGCCCGAGCTCTTGATGACGATGTCGCGGAACTCCTTCGCCGTGCGCATCTGCTTGTTCAGCGACAGCGTCTCGCTCTGGCGCTCGCCTTCGAAGATGCCGACGGGGCCGAGCGCGTTGGCGGCGATGATCGCGGTTCGCACGTCGTCAGTGGCGATTCCAGCATTGGACAGCGCAACCGGGTTGAGCTGCACGCGCACGGCCGGCTGGTCGGCGCCGGAGATCGACACGTTGCCGACGCCCGGCACCTGCGAGATGCGTTGCGCCAACACGCTATCCGCGACGTCGTAGATCGCCGACGGAGAGATCGTCTTGGAGGTCAACGCCAGCACGAAGATGGGTGCACCGGCCGTGTTTGCCTTGCGGAAACGCGGCAGCGTCGGCAAGTCGCTCGGCAGGTCGACCATCGCGGCGTTGATGGCCGCCTGCACGTCGCGCGCGGCCTTGTCGATGTTGCGGCCGATGTCGAACTGAAGCTGGATGCTGGTCGTGCCGAGGCTCGAGGTCGAGGTGATCTGGTTGATGCCGGCGATCTCTCCCAACCGCCGCTCAAGTGGCGACGCCACCGTCGCCGCCATCACGGACGGATCGGCGCCGGGCCGGCTGGCGGAGACGAAGATGGCGGGAAAGTCGACGTTCGGGACCGAGGCGACCGGCAGGAACCGGTAGGCGACGACACCCAGCAGGAACAGCCCGATCGACAGCAGCGTGGTCGCGACCGGGCGGCGGATGAAGGGCTCCGAGATCGATGCCATCACTGCATCCCCTCGGTCGCGCCGGCGACCGGCGGGCCGCCGGATCCAGCCGGCGGCAGCGCCTGCTCGAGGCGACGGTTGATGCGATCGAGCGCCAGATAGATCACGGGCGTCGTGTAAAGTGTCAGGAGCTGGCTGAGCAGCAGGCCGCCGATGATGGAGATGCCGAGCGGAAAGCGCAGCTCGGCGCCGGTGCCGCTTTCGATCGCGAGCGGCAGCGCCCCGAACAGCGCCGCCAACGTCGTCATCATGATCGGACGGAAGCGCAACAGACAGGCCTGCACGATGGCTTCACTGGGCGACATGCCCCGCCCGCGCTCGGCCTCGAGCGCAAAGTCGATCATCATGATCGCGTTCTTCTTGACGATGCCCATCAAGAGGATGATGCCAATCAGGCCGATCACCGAGAGGTCCTGTCCGCACAGCATCAGCGCCAGGATGGCGCCGACGCCGGCCGAGGGCAGCGTCGACAGGATCGTGATCGGATGGATATAGCTCTCGTAGAGCACCCCTAACACGATGTAGATCGTGATGACGGCGGCGAGCAGCAGCCAGGGCTGGCCGGCGAGTGCCTTGGCGAATTCGGCGGCATCGCCGGCATAGACGCCGACGATGCTGCCTGGCATGCCGATGCGGGTCTCGATCACCTTCACGGCTTCGACGGCATCGCCGAGCGCCGCGCCCGGCGCCAGGTTGAAGCTGAGCGACACCGACGGGAATTGCGCCTGATGCGAGATCGCGAGCGGCGCCGTGGTCCGCTTCAGCGTCGCCACGGCCGACAGCGGCACCTGGGCATTGGGCGCGCCCGCGGTGGCGCTCGCGGCACCCGGCAGATAGAGCTTCGACAGGATCGAGGGATCGCGCTGATACATCGGCAGCGCCTCCAGCACCACCCGATACTGGTTGGCCTGACCGTAGATGGTCGAGATCTGCCGCTGCGCGAAGGCGTCGTTCAGCGTGTCGGTGATTGCTTGCAGGCTCACGCCGAGCTGGCCGGCGCGCGTGCGGTCGACATCGAGCTGCGCCCGCAGGCCGCCCTCCTGCGCCTCGGAGGAGACGTCCCGGAACAAGGGATCGCGCCGCATCTCCGCAACCAGCTTGCGCGCCCATTCCGAGACCAGCGTCGCATCGGTGCCGGTCAGCGTGTACTGGTATTGCGAGCGGCTCGACTGGGTCGAGATCTGCACGTCCTGCACCGGCTGGAAATAGACGGTCATGCCGGGGATGCCGGAGACCCGCTCCTTCAACCGGGTCACGACCACGCTGACATCGTCGCGGCGCTCGCCGCGCGGCCGCAAGCTCATGACGAGGCGGCCGACATTGGTGGTCGGGTTGACGGAGCCCGCACCGATCACCGAGACGACGCCGACCACATCAGGGTCGGCCCTGATGGCCTCGGCCGCCTCGGCCTGCCGCCTCTTCATTTCCGCAAACGACACGTCGGGCCCCGCCTCCGTCACCGCCGTGATCGAAGCGGTGTCCTGCAGCGGCAGGAAGCCCTTGGGCGCGACGACATAGAGCACCAGGGTCGCGATCAGCGTAACGAAGGTCACGACCAGCGTGGCGCGCTGGCGCTCCAGCACCCACAACAGCGACCTGTGATAGGCATCGACCGTGCGGTCGATAAAGCGGCTGATCGCGGCCAGTCCCGGCACGGCCAGCTCCTCGTGCGCGTGCTTGAGCAGCCGCGAGCACATCATCGGCGTCAGCGTCAGCGAGACCACCGCCGAGGTCACGACCGCAATCGTCAAGGTCAGCGCGAATTCGCGGAACATGCGTCCGACCAGGCCCGACATGAACAGGAGCGGGATGAAGACCGCAATCAGCGACACCGTCAGCGAGATCACGGTGAAGCCGATCTCGCTGGCGCCCTTGCGCGAGGCCTCCATCGCGCCGTCGCCATTTTCCATGTGGCGCACGATGTTCTCGATCATCACGATGGCATCGTCGACGACGAATCCGGTGCCGATCGTGAGCGCCATCAGCGACAGATTGTCGAGGCTGAAGCCGGCAAAATACATGATGCCGAAGCTCGTGATCAGCGACAGCGGCAGCGCGACGCCGGCGATCACGGTCGCGCGCAACGAACGCAGGAACAGCAGCACCACCAGCGTCACCAGCACGACGGCAAGGACCAGAGTGAATTGTACGTCGCGCACCGAGGCGCGGATGGTGACGGTGCGATCGGAGACGATGGTGAGATTCACGCCGGCCGGGATCGCGCGCTGCAGTTTCGGGATCTCGGCGCGGATCTGGCTGACGACGTCGATGACGTTGGCGCCGGGCTGGCGCTGGATGTCGAGGATGACCGCCGGCGTGCCCTGGTACCAGCCGCCAGTGCGGTCGTTCTCGAGGCCGTCGACGATCTGGGCGACATCGGCAATGGTCACGGGCGAGCCATTACGATAGGCGATGATGACGGGCTTGTAGGCTTCAGCCGCCGCGATCTGGTCGTTGGCGGCGATGATGTAGGATTGCTGCGCGCCGTCGAGCGAGCCTTTCGGCCCCGAGACATTGGCATTCGCGATCGCGGTGCGCAGATCTTCCATCGCGATGCCGTAGGCTGCAAGGCGCGCCAGATCGGCCTGGATGCGCACGGCCGGCTTCAGCCCGCCCAGCACGGACACGCGCCCGACGCCGGAGACCTGGCTCAAACGTTGCGCCAGAATGGTGTCGGCGATGTCGCTCATCACCCGCAGCGAGATCGTGTCCGAGCGCAGCGCCAGCGTCATCACCGGCGCATCCGCCGGGTTCACCTTGGCGTAGGTCGGCGGGTAAGGCAGCGTCCTCGGCAGCACGCCCGCGGCGGCATTGATCGCGGCCTGCACGTCCTGCGTCGCCCCGTCTATGTCGCGGTTGAGCTCGAACTGCAGCGAGATCTGGCTGACGCCGAACGAGCTCGTCGAGTTCATCGCCGAGAGCGACGGGATCTGCCCGAGCTGCCGCTCCAGCGGCGCGGTGATCAGCGAGGCGATCACGTCCGGACTCGCGCCCGGCAGCTGCGTCGTCACCTGCACGGTCGGGAAATCGACCTGCGGCAGCGCCGAGACCGGGAGTGCGAAATAGCCGAGCAGCCCGCCGATCAGAAGCGCGATGCCGAGCAGCGAGGTCGCGATCGGCCGGCGGATGAAGGGTTCGGAGACACCCATGGGTTATGCCTGCCGCTTCAAGCGGCTGTTGTCGGGATCATGGCTGCTTGGCTCCACTTTCCGATGCCCCCGGCCCCGGCCCCGGCGCCGGTCCCGTCTGCCCCTTCTGGTCGCCTTCACTGCTCTTGCGCTTGGCGCGCAACTCGCCGTCCTTGGCTTGGCCGTCCTTCTGCCCGTCCTTCTGGCCTTCGTTAGCACCATCCTTCTTCTGAGCGTCCGGTGCGCGCGAGCGCTTGCGCGGGGCAAGATCGGCCGACGGAGGCTGGTCATCGCGGCCGACGATCACCTTGGAGCCGTCGGACAGATTTGCGAAGCCCGTGGTGACCACCCTCTCGCTCGCCGACAGGCCGCTCGCGATCACGGCGTCATGCTCGTTCTGCTGGGTCACCGTCACGGGCTTGGCCGAGACGATGTTGTCCGCGCCGATGACGTAGCTGAAAGTGCCGATCGGGCCGCGCTGCACCGCCGAGGTCGGCACCACCAGCGCCTGCGTCAAGGTCTCGACCTTGAGGCGGACATTGACGAACTGGCCCGGCCAGAGCTGGTAATTGGCATTGGGGAATTCGGCCTTGAGCTTGAGCGTGCCGGTGGTCTGGTCGACCTGGTTGTCGATGCCGGTGAGCTTGCCGGTATCGATCACCGTGATGCCGTCATTGCCGAACACGTCGACCGCGAGCGGCCCCTTCGCCGCCGCCGCGTTGACGCGCATGATCTGCTGTTGCGGCAGGCTGAACCACACCGCGATCGGCTGCAATTGCGTGATCACCACGAGGCCCGTGGTGTCGGAGGCATGGATGATGTTGCCCTGATCGACCAGGCGCAGGCCAACGCGGCCCGAGATCGGCGCCACGATCTTGGTGTAGCTCAGCGTCGCCGCCGCGTTGTCGATCGCAGCCTGGTCGGCCTTGACGAGCGCCTCGGTCTGCGCGACCAGCGCACGCTGGGTGTCGGCCTGCTGCTTGGAGCCGGCGTTGGAGGCAGCGAGCTGCTCGTAGCGCGCGAGGTCGATGCGCTGGTTGGCGAGCTGGGCCTGATCCTGCGCCTTCTTGGCAACCGCCTGGTCGTACTGCGCCTGATAGATCGCCGGATCGATCTCGCCGAGCACGTCGCCCTTCTTGACGTCCTGGCCTTCCGTGAAGTTGACCGCGATCAGCTTGCCGTCGACCTGCGAGCGCACGGTTACGGTGTTGAGCGCGCGGATCGCGCCGACGCCGTCGAGATAAACCGGCACGTCCTGGATGCGCGGGCTCGCCGCCAGCACCGGCACCGGTAGATCGGGGCGCTGATTGCGGTTGTTTGCCTGCTGCTGCTGCATTGCAATCCAGCCGACGTAACCAAGGCCGCCAAGGATCGCGAGCGTGATCAGGGTCATGACGAAGCTGCGGCCGCGCGATCGCTTCGCTGTCCCCTCTCGCGCGCCTTGCTTGGTGTCCGGCTTAAAGAGCATTGACCGGTTTCTCCATTCGCGGCTCCCAGCCTCCGCCGAGCGCCTGGTACAGGCTGACGATGGCCAGAAGCCGTGCGAGTTGGGCCTGCCACAACGCGTCTTCCGCCTGGAACAAGGTCAGTTGGGTGTTGAGCACTGTGACGATGTCGGCGGTGCCGGCACGCAATTGCTGCTCGGAAAGATCGAAGGCGCGACGCGAGGCGGCGACGACGTTGCGCTGCAATTGCAGCCTGATCGTGGTCTGCTTGATCGAGAACAGGGCGTTGTCGACGTCGGCAAAGGCCTGGACAATGGTCTTGCGATAGGTTTGCAGCAGCTCGTCCTGCCGCGCCTTGGCCAACTCGAAATTGCCGAGGATCCTGCCGCCGTCGAAGATCGGCTGTGTCGCGCTGCCGACGAGCTGGAAGAAGGCCGCATGCGGCTGGAACAGCGAGACCAGCGCCGAGCTCTGGTAGCCGCCATTGCCGGTGAGCTGGATGGTCGGAAAGAACTGTGCGCGGGCATTGCCGATGTTGGCGGTGGCCGAGGCGAGCTGCGCCTCCTGTCGGCGGATGTCCGGCCGCTGCGTCAGGAGCTCCGACGGCAGGCCGGGCGTCACGCGCGGGATCGCGATCCGGTCCAGAGAGCCGCCGTGCACGCGCACGCTCTCCGGCGGCCGCGACACCAGCACGGCGAGCGCGTTGACGTTCTGGTCCAGCGTCTGGCGCAACGGCGGCACCAGCGCCTTCTGGTTCGCCAGCACGCTCTCCTGCTGGGCGACGTCGAGATCGGTGCCGGTGCCGGCCCTGCGGCGCTCCCTGACCGCATCGAGGATGCGCTGCGCGCTCGCGATGTTGCGCTGTGAGGTCCTGATGCGGTCCTGCGAGGCCAGCACCTGGAAATAGGCGTTGGCGACGGCGGCGAGCGTGGTCAGCGCGACCGTGTCGCGATCGAAACGGTTGGCGTTCGCCGTCTCCTCTGCCGATTGCAGCGCGTCGCGGTTCTGGCCCCAGAAATCGAGCTGATAGCTCGCGCTCAGCGAGGCCGAATAATTGACGACCTCGCGCCCGCCGATGGACAGCCCCGAAGCGCTCGAGCCGGATGTGCGTGAATAGGATTCCGATCCGGCTGTCGAGACACTCGGCAGCAGCGCCGCGCCGGCCTGTCGCGCCTGCGCGTCAGCCTGGACAATGCGCGCCACGGCTGCGGCAATGTCGAGATTGACGGTCTGCGCCTCCTCCATCAGTTGCGTCAGCTCCGCGGAGCGGAAGCCGCGCCACCAATCGAGCGACGGCGGCGCATCGCCCTTGCCGGCATATTTGTAGTGCGCGGGAACGTCGAGCGCGGGATCGGGAAGATCCTGGGTCAGCACGCAGGCCCCCGAGCCGGCGGCGAGGCACAGCACCGCAATCCATCGTGCCGCGCGCAGCGTTCCGAATGCAGAACCGAGGGACCGCCGCGAGGCGATCACTGGAACTTGCTGGGTCACATCCACCCCCCGCCGGGCAGATCAAGCCGCCGCAACGCTGCCGGATTAACCGATTCGCGGCGGGATGGTCGGGAGGCTTTGGACGACGCGCTCACAGTAATGATGCTTTCTGCGGAACTTGAGCTTCATACTAGCCGGGCGCGGAACGGCGGGACAGTGCCGCAATTGCGAGATGCCCGTGCCAACGAGGCGGGAGCGAACTGACAAGAATGCGAAAAGCGCCTGTCTCGCAGAGACTTTCTTCATTGCGAAACATTGGGAAACGTAAGCAAGCTTACCAAGATTTCATGTGATATCGCGGCCACACCCGTTGCTGCAGGGTTCGCTTCGCCTCTCCCGCTGCGGCGGCTGAGGTTCTTACCACCGAGGGACAACCGCATTTCTAGACAATCCCCCGCGAACAGGACACGCGCCCTGTCGCGACCCGTTTCGCCCGTGGCAAGAATTGGTCGCAACAACGTTGATCGGGAGCGCAATCGTTTCGTGCACGGGCCGGGGTTGGGCCATTTCCTACTGCAGGCATATCACTGTTTCCGCGGGCGTTTCGGTCGGGTTCGCCGCAGCGCAAAAGCCTTCCCCTTTGGCCTCCCAAGCACTAGGTTCGGGCCAAAGCCGATCAACCCCTTGGTAGTGATTTTCCCCGACATGACCATTCGCAACGACGTTGTCGAAGCCATCGGCAACACCCCCCTGATCAAGCTCAAGCAGGCTTCGGAATTGACCGGCTGCACCATCCTGGGCAAGGCCGAGTTCATGAATCCCGGTCAGTCGGTGAAGGACCGCGCCGGGAAATGGATGATCCTGGAGGCCGAGAAGCGCGGCGAGCTGAAGCCCGGCGGGCTGGTGGTGGAAGCGACCGCCGGCAATACCGGTATCGGTCTTGCCGTGGTTGCGAGCGCGCGCGGCTACCGCACCCTGATCGTGATCCCGGAGACGCAGAGCCAGGAGAAGAAGGATTTCCTGAAGCTTTGCGGTGCCGAGCTGATCGAGGTGCCGGCCCTTCCCTACGCCAACCCCAACAACTACCAGCATGTCGGCCGGCGGCTCGCCGACGAGCTGCGCAAGACCGAGCCCAATGGCGTGCTGTTCGCCGACCAATGGAACAACCTGGACAACGCCAAGGCACATTACGAATCCACGGGGCCTGAGATCTGGGAGCAGACCGGCGGCAAGGTCGACGGCTTCGTCTGCTCGGTCGGCAGCGGCGGCACGCTGGCCGGCGTCAGCCGCTATTTGAAGGAGAAGAACAAGAACATCCGCATCGCCTGCGCCGATCCGCATGGCGCCGGCATGTACGAATATTTCAGAACCGGCGATCCCAAGGCGACGCCGGGCGGCTCGATCACGGAGGGCATCGGCCTCAACCGCGCCACTGCGATCGTCGAAACTGCCAAGGTCGACGATGCCTATCTCATTCCCGACACCGACGCCGTCAGTGCGATCTACGAACTGCTCCAGCATGAAGGTCTGTGCCTCGGCGGCTCGACGGGCATCAATGTCGTCGGCGCGATGCGGCTTGCGAAGCAGCTCGGGCCCGGCAAGACGATCGTCACGGTGCTGTGCGATTCCGGCAGCCGCTATCTGTCGAAGCTGTTCAACGCCGACTTCATGCGCGCCAAGAACCTGCCGGTGCCGGAATGGCTGGAGAAGCGCAGCAACATCAAGCCGCCCTTCGTCTGATCGTCACGCGCATCCTCGGGCCGAAGGCGCAGATCCACAAAATCTGCGCGGTTCGGCCGGCTTAAGCGACCTCCCCGCTTTCCGAGGCCGCGGCACAATAGTCGCGCCAGAACTTGCGGTAGCCCTCCTCGACCCTGCGCGTGTAGGTTTCGACATTACCCGCGGCCGACGCCGCGATCCGGGCCGGCAATTCCGCGCGCAGCCTTGCCAGATGCGCGGGCTGGGCAGCGAATTTGCACGCGATGGCGGCGTAGCCCTCGTCGTCCTCGGCCACCCAGTCGTCGAGACCGACGGCGGCCACGATGGAGCCGCCGGCGCGCGAGGATGCGCCGTGGCCGAGCTTGGCGACGACCGGAACGCCCGCATAGAGGGATTCCCAGGTGCTGACGCCGCCGTTCTGCGGAAACGGATCGAGCGAAATATCGACCAGCGCGAAGGCTCGCAGATGATCGGCGCGCTCGGACGAGCCGAGGCAGGTGATCCTCTCCTCGGCAATCCCGTGGGCGACAAAGCGCGCGAGAAGGCCGTCGCGCACCAGGGGATCGTCGAGCAGCGTATGCTTGATGATGATCTTCGATCCGGCCACCTCCCGCATCACGTTCGACCACACGCGAATGGCCTCGTCCGAGATCTTGTTGACGCGGTTGAACACGCCGAAGGTGACGTAGCCGTTGCGGAGCATGGGAAGCTCCGAAGGCGGCACATCGAGGATGGGATCGATCGTGATCAGGCACGGCAGGTCATAGACCTTTTCGGCCAGCAGATGCCGCGCCGATTGCGGAATGAAGACCGGGTCCGCGAGCACGTAGTCCATCGTCCGAAGGCCGGTACCGGTCGCGTGCCCGAAGCCCGTGACCTGGATGGGAGCCGGCTTGCGGGCGAAGACCTGAAGCCTGTTGCCCGACGAGTGCCCGGACACGTCGATCAGGATATCGACCTTGTCGGCCTCGATACGATCGGCCAGTTCGTCGTCGAACATCTGCCAGGCATCGACCCAGCCGTCTGCCGCCGACTTGAATTCGGCTGTGATCGCATCTCGTGTCGGCGAGCACGAATAGCAGACGACCTCGAAGCTGGCATGATCGTGATGGCGCAGCACCGGCAGCAAGCCGAACGCCGCCGAATGATACCAGAATTCGGCGGAAACATAGCCGATCACGATCCGCCTGTCGGGATCGAGCTGCCGGGGGGCGAGCTTCCTCTGCGGCACGCGGGCACCGATCGCTTCGCCCCAGGACCGTCGCGTCGCCTGCTGGATCGCGAAATCGGCGTCGGGAAGAAAGTCCAGATAGTAGATCTTCCGCGCCATCAAGTCTGGATCCGGCGAGATCGCCAGCGCGGCGTCGAGATGTTCGATTGCGGACGCGATTTCTCCCTGATTTGCAAAACAGGAGCTCAGCAACGCCAATGCGATCGTGGAACGTGGATTCTGCTCGAGCAAGGTCGTGCAGGCCAGGATCGCCTGTGCGGTGTTTCCCAGGCTGAGCGAGACCTCCGCCTTGCCCCGCAAGGCCATCTCGAACCGGGGTGAAAGCGCAAGTGCCGCATCGAAGTCCGCGGCCGCCTGTTCCAGCCGCGACAGGGACGAATTGAGGCGTCCGCGCTGCGCCAGGATCTTCGCTGAATCGGGCTTGATCGCGAACGCCGCTGCGAGCGCAGCCTCCGCCTCATCGTAGCGCTTGAGCTCGATGCTGACCACGCCTTTGCCGATGAGCGATTCGACGTGGCGCGGCTGAAACAGCAGCGCGCGATCAAAGCTCTCCCTGGCGCGGTCGAACCGGAACAGCGCCAGTTCCGCCACGCCACGATTGCAAAACGCGTCGGCGTAGTCGGGCTTCAGCTTGATCGCGCGATCGTAGACCTCGATGGCCTGTTCGGGCAGGTTCATCTGGAGCAGGGTGTTGCCGAGACCGGCCAGGGCCGGCGTAAAATTCGGCTTCAGCGCAATCGCTTTCTCCTGACAGGCGCGGGCCGCTTCCAGTTTCTGAAGCACGAAGTAGAGCGCCGCGAGATTGCTCTGAGCCTCGTGCGAACGCGGATCGATCGCAATCGCGCGCTCGAGCAGCTGTTGCGCCTCGTCGAGGCGCCCGCCCTGCTGCACGCTGAGGCCGAGCACGTGCGTCGCGTCGAAATGATCCGGAACGGCTTGCAAGATCTGGCGGCAGAGCGCCTCGCTCTCCGCATATCTGCCTTGACCATAGGCGCTCGCCGCGGCGGAGATGACGGCGTCGGCCTGCTTCTTCAATTTCTTCTGCAATCGCGCATTCTGGAATGCGCGCGCGCCGACGCTGCTCTGCAAGGTGTCTCTCCGGAAGATGGCCCAAGGCCGAGTCTAACTGATTCGCGCACCGACCCGGCCGGGCTGCCGGACCAGAAATCCGTCCGGGATATCCCGGGGGTCGCCTGCAGGATGCGGCTCAGGAGCCGCCAGGTGCGTCCGCCCCGCTGACCGCAGCGTCGCCGTGCTCGGCGGCAGCGGCACAATAGTCGCGCCAGAACTTTCGGTAGCCCGCCTCGAGCTCACGCGTGTAGATCTCGACATTGCCGGCGGGCGAGGCTGCGATCTGGGCCGGTAAGCCCGCGCGCAACTTTGCCAGATATTCGGGCTGCGAGGCGAACTTGCGGGCGATCTCGACATAACCGTCATCATCCTCCGCGACCCAGTCGCCGAGGCCGACGGCCGCCACGATGGAGGCGCCAGCACGCGAGGAGGCTCCAATGCCGAGCTTGGCCACGACCGGAACGCCCTTGTAGAGGGATTCCCAGGTGCTGATGCCGCCGTTCTGCGGGAACGTGTCGAGGGAAATATCGATCTTGTCGAAGGCCATCAGATGGTCGTCACGCGAGGTGGTGCCGAGGCAAGTGATGTCCTCCTCCGCAATACCCTGTGCGATGAAGCGTGCGACCAGGCTATCGCGCAGCAGGGCATCGTCGAGCAAACCATGCTTGAGGATGATCTTCGATCCCGGCACTTCCCGCATGATGCGCGACCACACGCGGATCGCATCATCCGAGATCTTGTAGATGCGGTTGAACACACCAAAGGTGACGTAGCCGTTGCGGAGCATCGGCAGCTCGGAGGGCTTTAGATTGGTGACCGGCTCCATCGTGATCAGGCACGGCAGATCGTGGATCTTCTCGGGAAACAGATGCCGGGCCGATGGCGGAATGAAAATGGGATCGGCGAGCACGTAATCCATGGTCGGCATGCCCGTGCCCGTCGCGTGTCCGAAGCCGGTGGCCTGGATCGGAGCCGGCTTCCGCGCGAAGCATTGCAGCCTGTTGCCGGTCGTGTGGCCGGAAACGTCGATCAGAATGTCGACATTGTCGGCCTGAATACGATCGGCGAGCTCGTCGTCCGACATCTGCCAAGCGTCGACCCAGACGTCCGCCAGCGCCTTGAACTTGGCGGTGTACTCGTCCGCCCCCGGCCAGGCGTAATAGCAGACGATCTTGAACTTGGCGTGATCATGATGGCGCAACACGGGCAGCAAGGTGAGTCCCGCCGAGTGTTGTCGGAATTCGGCCGCGACATATCCGACCACAATCTGCTTGTCCGGATCCAGCGGCCGCTTCGGCAGCGTCCTTTGCGGAATCCTCGAGCCGATTGCATCCCACCAGGACTTTCGCACCGCCTGCTGGACCGCGAAATCCGCCTCCGCAAGGTAGTCCAGCAAGAAGATCTTGCCTCTGATCGCGTCTCCATAGTCCGGTCGGAGCGCCAGCGCGCGATCGAGATATTCAATCGCGGATTCCATGTCTCCCTGGTTCGAATAAGCGAAGCCCAGAAGCGCCAACCCCATCTCCGAGCGAGGATTTCGCTCGATCAAGGTCGTTGCGGCCGCCATCGCCTGCGCGGTCCTTCCCATGACGAGGCAGACCTGCGCCTTGCCCCGAAGGGCCAGCTCGAGCTTGGGCGAAACCGCAAGCGCCGCATCGAAATCCGCCAGCGCCTCCTGCAGGTGCTGCAGCTCGTAACTGAGCCGTCCGCGCTGGGCCAGAATTCGTGGCGCGCCTGGCTTGATTGCGAGGGCCTGAGCGAACTTGGCTGCGGCCTCCTCGTGGTGCCGCAGCTCCATGCTGACCATGCCGCTGCCGACGATGGCCTCGGCGTGACGCGGCTGAAACAGGAGGGCGCGATCGAAGCTCTCCTTGGCACGCATGATCTGCCCAAGCACGATCTCGACCATGCCGCGATTGCAGAGCGCATCGGCATAATCCGGTTTAATCTTGATGGCGCGCTCTTGCATCTCGAGCGCCTGTTCGTACAGCCCCATATGCATCAGCGTGTTGCCGAGATTGGTCAATGCGACGGCGAAATTCGGCTTGAGCGCGATCGCCCTCTCCTGGCAGCGCCGCGCCTCTTCGTAATTGCCGAGGTCGAAATGCACGGTCGCGAGGTTGTTGTGGGCATCGTGCAGGCGCGGATCGAGCGCGATCACGCGCTCGAGCAGCTCCCTCGCCTCTTCCAGGCGCCGGCCGTCATGGGCGCACATGCCGAGCAGGTGCATGGCATCGACATGATCGGGAAGGGCTTTCAGGATCTCGCGGCATAGCGCCTCGGTCTCGGCATATCGGCCCTGGCCATAGGCGTTCGCCGCAGCGGCAAGGACGGCGTCGGCCTGCTTCATCAACTTCTTCTGCAATCGCGCATTCTGGAACGCGCGCGCGCCGCCGCCGCTCTTCTGCAAGGTGTATCTCCGGAGGATGCCCTCAGCAGAGTCTAACTGATTCGCGAGCCTGGCCCGCCGGTCACCGAGTCCTATCGCCTCCGGGATTTCCCGGGGCCCAGCGCAATCGTCCTACGCCACCTCCGAGGCGGCGGCGCAATAATCGCGCCAGAACCGGCGATAGGCCGCTTCGACCTCGCGCGTGTAAAATTCGACGTCGCCGGCCGGCGAGGCTGCGATCCGAGCCGGCAGATCCGCCCGCAGCTTTGCCAGCTGGGCCGGCTGCGCCGCGTAGTTGCACGCGATCGCGGCATAGCCCGCGTCATCCTCGGCGACCCAGTCCTCCAAGCCGACGGCGGCAACGATGGAGCCGCCGGCGCGCGACGAAGCGCCGCTGCCGAGCTTGGCGACCACGGGAACGCCGGCGTAGAGGGACTCCCAGGTGCTGATGCCGCCGTTCTGCGGGAAGGTGTCGAGGGAAATGTCGACCATCGCGAAGGCCCGCAGATGCTCGGGACGCGAGGTCGAGCCCATGCAGACCACGTTCTCTTCGGCGATCCCCCGTGCCGCGAACCGCGCGACCAGGCGATCGCGCAGCAATGTATCATCAAGCAGCCCGTTCTTGACGATGATCTTCGATCCCCTCACCGCATGCATCACGTTCGACCACACCCGGATGGCCTCGTCCGAAATCTTGAAGATGCGGTTGAACACCCCGAAAGTGACGTAGCCGTTGCGGAGCATGGGTGGCTCTGAAGGCGGAATGTCCAGGATCGGATCGATCGTGATCAGGCACGGCAGGTCGTGGACCTTCTCGGCCAGGAGATGGCGCGCCGATTGCGGGATGAAGATCGGGTCCGCGAGCACGTAGTCCATGGTTTGAAGGCCCGTCCCCGTGGCATGCCCGAAGCCCGTCACCTGGATCGGCGCCGGCTTGCGGGCAAAGACATGAAGCCTGCTGCCGGTCGTGTGCCCGGAGACATCGATCAGAATATCGATCCCGTCGGCCTGGATGCGGTCGGCCAGCTCGTCATCGGACAATTGTGCGGCATCGACGAAGACATCCGCGAGAGGCCTGAAGCTCTCCGTCATCTCGTCCTGCATCGGCCAGCAGGAATAGCAGACGAGCTTGAACTGGGCGTGATCATGATGGCGCAGCACCGGCAACAGAGAGTATGCCGCCGAGTGGTTCCTGAATTCGGATGCGACGTATCCGATCACGATCCGCCGGTCAGGATCGAGTGGCCGCGGCGCCAGCGTCCTTTGCTGCAGCTTCGCGCCGATCGCGTCCCACCAGTATTTCCGCGCGGCCTGCTGGGCGGCGAAATCGGCCTCCGGCAGGTAGTCCAGCACGAAGATCTTGTATCCGATCGCCTCCGGAAAATCCGGCGCGATCTCGAGCGCGGCGTCGAGGTGCGCGAGCGCGGTCAGGATGTCTCCCTGGTTCACATGGCACGCCGCCAAAAGCGCCAACCCCATCTCGGATTGCGGATTGACCTCGAGCAGCGTCTTGACGCCTGCCATCGCCCGCGCCGTGTTTCCCGCGAGAATGTCGATCTGCGCCCGCCAGCACAGCGCGAGCTCGAGCCGTGGCGATTGCGCCAGCGCCGCGTCGAGGTCCGCGGCCGCCTGCTCCAGCCGGGCTAAACTCAAATTAAGCCGTCCACGCTGCAGCAGAATCCGTGGCGAACCCGGCTTGATCGCGAGCGCGGCCTCGAAGGCGGCGCCCGCCTCCGCGAAGTGCCGGAGCTCGAGGCTGACCATCCCCCTGCCCGCGATCGCCTCGGCGTGAGATGGCTGAAACGACAGGGCGCGCTCGAAGCTCGCCTTGGCGCGTTCGAACTGGCCCGTCATCAATTCCGCCATGCCGCGGTTGCAAAACGCATCGGCATAATCCGGCTTCAGCCTGATCGCCCGTTCGTGCAGCCCGATCGCCTCGTTGCCGAGCCCGATGTGCAGCAGCGTATTGCCGAGATTGGTCAGGGTGATCGGACAACTCGGCTTGAGCGCGATGGCCTTCTCCTGGCAGGCGCGGGCGCTAGCGAATTTCTCCAGCGCGAAATAGACCGCCCCGAGATTGCCGTGCGCATCGGGCGAACGCGGATCGAGCGCAATCGCACGCTCGAGCAGGAATTCCGCCTCATCGAGCCGCCCGCCGTCGAACGCGCGCAGGCCGAGCAGATGCGTGGCATGAAAATGATCCGGCACCTCCTTCAAGATCTCGCGGCAGAGCATCTCGGCCTCATCGGGCCTGCCCTGCCCGAGTGCCTCGATCGCGAAGGCCATGACGGCGTCCGCCTGCTTCTTCAGCTTCTTTTCCAGTCGCGCATTCTGGTATGCGCGCACGCCGGCACTGCTCTGCAAGGTCTCTCTCCGGAGGATGGTCCGAAAAGAAGCAAGCCGATTCGGATGGTGCCAGGCTTGCGGTCAGACCGGCGAGGCCACAGGTCGCCGGGCTCAGCGCAGAATCTGGCTCAGGAACAGCTTGGTGCGGGCGTGCTGCGGGGCGGCGAAGAACTCGTTCGGAGTGTTGGCCTCGATGATCTGCCCGGCATCCATGAACACGACGCGGTTGGCGACCTCGCGGGCAAAGCCCATCTCGTGAGTGACGACCAGCATGGTCATGCCTTCCTCGGCGAGGTCGACCATGGTGTCGAGCACCTCCTTGACCATCTCGGGGTCGAGCGCCGAGGTCGGCTCGTCGAACAGCATCACCTTCGGGTTCATGGTCAGGGCTCGCGCGATCGCGACACGCTGCTGCTGGCCGCCGGACATCTGACCCGGAAACTTGTTGGCCTGGTGCGGGATCTTGACGCGCTCGAGGAACTTCATCGCCGTCACCTCGGCGTCCTTCTTGGGGATGTTGCGGACCCAGATCGGCGCCAGCGTGCAATTGTCGAGCACGGTCAGATGCGGGAACAGGTTGAAGCTTTGGAACACCATGCCGACTTCACGGCGGACCGCGTCGACGTGCTTGAGGTTCGGTCCGAGCTCGATGCCGTCGACGACGATCTCGCCTTCCTGGAATTCCTCCAGCGCATTGATGCAGCGGATCAGCGTGGACTTGCCCGAGCCCGAGGGGCCGCAGATCACGATGCGTTCGCCCTTCTGCACCGCGAGATCGACGTCACGCAGGACGTGGAATTCGCCGTACCATTTGTTCAGGCCGGAAATCTTGACGATGGGCTCGGACATGGTGGCCTCGATCAGTTGCGGCGGTGGGCGTTGAGGCGGTGCTCGACGAACAAGGAATAGCGCGACATGCCAAAGCAGAACAGGAAGTAGATGATCCCAGCGAAGGCGAAGCCGGTGAACGCCGTCGACGGCGTCGACCATTTCGGATCCGCGAACGAGGCGCGCAGCGAGCCGAGCAGATCGAACAGCGCCACGATCGAGACCAGCGAGGTGTCCTTGAACAGCGAGATGAAGCTGTTGACGAGGTTCGGAATGACGTGCCGCAGCCCCTGCGGCAGCACGATCAGCGAGGTCGTCTTCCACCAGGACAGCCCGAGGGCGGCGGCCGCCTCGCTCTGCCCGCGCGGGATCGCCGCCAGCCCGCCGCGGACGTTCTCGGCCTGATAGGCGCCGGTGAACAGCGCGATGCCGATCAGCGCACGCACCAAGCCGTCGACGGTGAAATTGCCGGGAAGGAACAGCGGCAGCATGTAGGTTGCGAAGAACAGCACGGTGATCAGCGGCACGCCGCGCCAGAACTCGATGAAGGCGATCGAGAAGATCCGGATCAAGGGAATGGTCGAGCGGCGGCCGAGCGCGAGCGCGATGCCGATCGGCAGCGAGGTGACGATGCCGGTGACGGACACCACCAGCGTCACCAGGAGGCCACCCCACAGATTCGTCGTTACGATCGGCAATCCGCCGTGATCGAGATCCATCAGCCTGATGACGATGGCGATGCCAATGAAGGTGGCGATGCTCGACGCCAGAGCCCGCCCGCCGGTGCGAACACCACCGCCGAGAACGAAGGCGATCAGGCAGACGATCGCGGCCGTGACGCCGAAATCCGCCCAGACGGGCTGGCCGGTGCCCTGGAGATAGTCGCGCAGCCAGGTGAGCGGAAAGATCAGCCAATGGATCACCGTGCCGAGCAGCACGATGAGGCTCCCGAGCACCCACAGCAGCGGACCGACCGCGGAGGTCCTGCTCGAGGTGAGCAGCGCCTGTCCGGCACCGATGATGCTCTCGTCGAACAATTGCAGCAGGCCGGCCGTCCAGCTCAGCCCGAAGCCCTTGATGCCTCCGCCGTGCAGCAGGAAGAACGCCACCACCGGAAAGGCGACGAAGAACAGGCCGGCATTCAGGCTCTTCGCCGGCAGCCGCGGAATGAGCAGCGGCAACAGTAGGACCACTGCAAGCAACAGCGTCAAGTTCACCCGCCAACGCTCGGCCTCGGGATAGAAGCCGTAGATCAGTTGCGGGAGCTTCGCCTGGATGTAGGGCCAGCAGGCGCCGACCGCAAAGCCGGCGTTCTCGGCGAGGCACGCGGTGCGGTCCTTACCGCTCCAGACCGCATCGACCAACAGGAACTTGACGGAGGGAACGATGGTGAACCAGAGCAGCAAGGCGCCGACGATCGTCAGCAGGATGTTGGTCGGCGAGTTGAACAGGCGCGTGCGCATCAGGCCGATGAAGCCCGTGGTCTTCACCGGCGCCGGACGCTCGGCGAGCAGGTCCTGGCGGACGAAGCTGGACGAGATGACATCGCTCATGCGCCGAGGCTCCGGCTGACGCGCCACCCGTAGACGCTCATGATCGCGCTGGTGAGGAGCGAGATCAGGAGATAGACGCCCATCGTCATGGCGATGATCTCGATCGCCTGCCCGGTCTGGCTCAGCGACGTGCCGGCAAACACCGACACCAGGTCAGGATAGCCGATCGCGACCGCCAGCGACGAGTTCTTGGTGAGATTGAGGTACTGGTTGGTTAGCGGCGGCACGATGACGCGCATGGCCTGCGGCACGACGATGAGGCGGAGCGTGGCGCCGCGGCTGAGGCCGAGCGAAGATCCCGCCTCCATCTGCCCCTTGTGAACGGACAGGATGCCAGCGCGCACGATCTCGGCGATGAAGGCGGCGGTATAGGTCGCCAGCGCCACCGTCAGCGCCACGAATTCCGGGATGATGCGTGAGCCGCCGGCGAAGTTGAACCCCCTCAGCTGCGGCAGCTCGAAGGTGAAAGGCAGACCGAAGACCAGCATCGTGGCCAGCGGAAGCCCGAACAGCAGGGCCAGCACGGAAGGCCAGATGCGGATCACCTGCCCGCGCTGAAACAGCGCTCGCCTTGCGTAGACGCGCAGCGCCAGTGAGGCGACGATGCCGAGCGCCAGCACCGCCAGGAACGGCGCGAGACCGCTCTGACCGATCGGGCTGGGAATGACGAGGCCTCGATTGCTGATGAAGGCAATGCCGAACAGGGAAATGCTCTGCCGCGGATTTGGCAGGGCCGCGAGCACCGCCAGGTACCAGAACAGGATCTGGAACAGCAGTGGCAGGTTGCGGATGACCTCGACATAGATCTCGCCGACCCGCGACAGCAGCCAATTGGGCGACAGCCGGCACAGCGCGACGATGAAGCCGATCACCGTGGCGAAGACAATGCCCACCACGGAGACCACGAGCGTATTCAACAGTCCGACCACGAACACGCGCAGGAACGTGTCCGAGCCGGTATAGGAGATCAGGGTCTGGTTGACGTCGAAGCCGGCATTGTTCCTGAGGAAGCCGAAGCCGGCAGCGATGTGCTGGTTCTCGAGATTGGCCCGCGCGTTGGAGACGATCTCGTAGCCGATCCAGCCCAGGATCGCCGCGAAGGCAAACTGGACGGCAACGCCGTTCCAGCCTGCCTTGCCGCCCAGAATGCGCCGGATCTTCAGCGCGATCTGGGGCGGCGGTTTTCGAGCCTCGGTGCTCATGCCGCTGCCGGCCGATCAGGGCTGATCAGCGGATCGGGGGCGCGTACTGAAGACCGCCCTTGTTCCAGAGATTGTTGACACCGCGATTGATGCCGAGCGGCGAACCGGCGCCGACGGTGCGATCGAACACCTCACCGTAATTGCCGACGGTCTTGACGATCCGCACCACCCAATCCTTGGTCAGGCCGAGCTGTTCGCCGAAATTGCCGTCGCTGCCGAGCACGCGCTTCAGCTCGGGATTTTCCAGCTTCGCCTTCTCGTCGATGTTCTTCGAGGTCACGCCGAGCTCTTCGGCGGTGAGCATCGCGAACAGCGTCCATTTCACGATGTCGAACCACTGGTCGTCGCCGTGCCGCACCATCGGGCCGAGCGGCTCCTTCGAGATGATCTCGGGCAGCACCATGTGGTCGTTGGGGCTGGCGAGCTTGAGGCGGTTGGCGTACAGGCCCGACTGGTCGGTGGTGAAGACGTCGCAGCGGCCGGCCTCATAGGCCTTGACGGTCTCGTCGTTGGTGGCGAACGCGATCACCTCGTACTTCATGTTGTTGGCCTTGAAGTAGTCGGCGAGATTCTGCTCAGTGGTGGTGCCGGTCTGCACGCAGACCGATGCACTGTTGAGCTCGAGCGCCGAATTCACCTTGAGCGACTTCTTCACCATGAAGCCCTGCCCGTCGTAATAGGTCACGCCGGTGAAATTGGCGCCGAGCGAGGTGTCGCGCGAGATGGTCCAGGTGGTGTTGCGCGAGAGCACGTCGACCTCGCCGGATTGCAGCGCCGTGAAGCGGTCCTTGGCCGACAGCGGCACGAACTTGACCTTGGTCGGATCGTTGAAGATGGCGCCGGCAATGGCGCGGCAGACGTCGACGTCGATGCCGGTCCAGTTGCCCTTGTCGTCGGGCGAGGAGAAGCCCGGCAGGCCCTGGCTGACGCCGCAGGACAGCATGCCCCGATCCTTGACGGTCTTGAGCGTTTGCGCATCGGCGGCTTGGGCGGTGAGGCCGGCGGCGAGAGCAAGGGAGAGAGCCAGGGTTACGCGTTTCATGGGCTTTGGGCCTTTCAAGGTCGTCTCAAGGTCAGGAATGTTGTCTTAGGATCGTCTCTGCCAAACCAGGTCCTTCAAGAATCCGGCCTTGCAAGAGTCATGCTGGAAAACCTTGCCGAACACTCGCCGATCTCGGGAGCCCATACCTTCATCCCCGCCGCCGGCGCCCGCCATCTCTTGGCTGTGACGCGACGTCCGGTCAGGCAATGGATCGAAGGTCGCGGCAGGCCCCTCAACATGCGGCGACTGAATAGCACCTGCGCATCACAGAACGACTGGCGTTCCGGGTCAAGGGGTTGACGGGACTCTTCTGTGTTCTGTTATTAACGACCGCGGCCTTTCGGTCGGCCCAGGGGCGCGATGCGTCCGGTGGAAACGCGGTTTTGAAAGCAGGCGCATGGATTCTTCGTCCCCCCAAGAGCAGCACGCCGAGACCCGGCTGGTCACCTCCGGCCGCGACACCAAGGCGCAGAAGGGGTTCGTCAATCCGCCGGTCTTCCACGGCTCGACCGTGCTCTATCCGACCGCAGAGGACCTGCACGCCCATCGCGGCGAGTTCACCTACGGCCGTCACGGTTCCCCGACCACCAAGGCGTTCCAGGAGACGCTGATGGCGCTGGAGGGTCCGCAATGCGCCGGCGTCGGTATCGTGCCGTCGGGGCTGTCGGCGATTTCCACCACCCTGCTCTCGGTGCTCAAAGCCGGCGACCACATCCTGGTGGTCGACAACATCTATCGGCCCTCGCGCAATTTCTGCAACGGCATGCTCACGCGCTACGGCGTCGAGACCACCTATTTCGATCCGATGATCGGCGCGGGCATCGACAAGCTGTTCAAGCCCAACACCCGGGCCGTTCTGGTGGAGGCGCCGGGCTCGCAATCGTTCGAGATGCCCGACATCCGCGCCATCGCCGAAGTCGCACATGGGCGCGGCGCGCTCGTCATCGACGACAACACCTGGGCGACGCCGCTCTATCACCGCTCGCTGGACCAGGGCGTCGACATCAGCATGCAGGCCGCGACGAAATATATCGGCGGCCATTCCGACATCATGTTCGGCACCATCTCGGCCAACGCCAAGGCCTGGCCGATGATTGCCGAAGGCATCCGCTTGCTCGGCGTCTGTGCCGGCCCCGACGACGTCTTCCTGGCGCTGCGCGGCCTCCGCACGCTGTCGGTGCGGCTGGCGCAACATCATCGCTCCGGGCTCGAGATGGCGCGCTGGCTGGCGGCAAGGCCTGAGGTTGCGCGCGTGCTGCATCCCGGGCTGGAGACCGATCCCGGTCATGCGATCTGGAAGCGCGACTTCACCGGCGCCTCGGGCCTGTTCAGCATCGTGCTGAAGCCGGCGCCGCAGCAGGCGGTCGACACCATGCTTAATACGCTGAAGCTGTTCGGCATGGGCTTTTCCTGGGGCGGGTTCGAGAGCCTTGCAATTCCCTTCGATTGCGATGCCTATCGCACCGCGACTAAATGGGCGCCCGGCGGCCCGACGCTGCGTCTCCACATCGGGCTCGAGAGCACCGACGACCTCAAGGCCGATCTCGATCGCGGCTTCGCTGCCCTGAAAGCGGCCATGTGAGCATCAGGATTGGGCATCTCGCCCAACAACGTGCCAGGCTTCAACAAGCGAAGCCGAACGCTGGATCAGCGGTCCAGCGTCTTCGAGGCGGTGCCGCGGTTCTTCCAGATCAGCATGATGTTTCTGATATAGATGATGGTCGCGAGCGACTGTCCGAGGATGATGACGGGCTCGCGCTTCACGACGCCATAGACCAGCGTCATCAGCCCGCCGCCCATCGAGCAGAACCAGAACGCCATCGGCACCACGCTGTTGCCGGCGCGCTCGCTCGCGATCCACTGCACCAGGAAGCGCGCCGTGAAGAACAGCTGCGCGACCAGGCCGAATGCCAGCCAGAAGTCGAACTTGGCGACGAAGACGTCATAGAGATAATTGCTCAGCGCCTGACCGTATTGAATGATCATGCGTCCACCTCGGTCACTTCTGGCGTCGGCTTCTTGCGGCGGATCAGCCACCAAACGCCGGCGAGATCCATGATGCCGATCCACAGCCGGTCGAAGAAACCATAGTTGGACACGCCCGAATGGCGCGGCCGGTCGATCACGTCGACATAGGCGATGTCGTAGCCTTCGCGGCGGACCAACGCGGGAAGGAAGCGATGCAGCCCGTCAAAATAAGGCAGCATCAGGAAGACGTCGCGGCGGAACGCCTTCAGCCCGCAGCCGGTGTCGCGCGTGCCGTCCTTCAGGATGGCGTTGCGAACGCCGTTGGCGATGCGCGACTGGAATTTCTTGAAGCCGGTGTCCTTGCGCCCGATCCGCTGGCCGGCCGCGAGACCGACGCGCCCTGCCCCCTTCTCGACCGCCGCGATCAGGTCGGGCAGGAAGGCCGGATTGTTCTGGCCGTCACCATCGAGCGTCGCCACGATCTCTCCGCGCGCCGCGCGCACGCCGCTGCGCACGGCCGCCGACTGGCCGCCCGATCTTGCATGGCGAAGCTGACGCAGATTGCTCTGCTGCTTCATGATGGCGCCAAGCCGCTCGCCGGTGGCGTCGGTCGAGCCGTCGTTGACGTAGATGATCTCATAGGGCCAGCGGCCATCGAGTGCCGCGCCGATCTCCGCGATCAGCGGCGCGATGTTGTCGGCTTCGTTGCGCACGGGAACAACGATGGACACCGAAGGCTGGGACGTCGACAAATCGAGGCTCGTGGTTGGAATTGACCTGCCCAAAGGACCTGCCCAAGGGAACCGGCGGTCCCGGCAGGCAGCCGCTTTTATGGGGCGGATGCCCGGTGGGCAACCCTTTTGAGGCGGTCGGAAAACGTCCCTGAAAGCGGCACGATGGTGCCGTCGGCGCGGATGGCAAATCCGAGCTTTCGGGCCGCGAACCAGTAATGAACGGCCATGGCGCCCACCGTTCCGACCAGAGCGCCGGCGACCACGTCGCTCGGATGATGCGCCAGCAACACCAGGCGCGTCAGCACGATCACGATTGCGTAAGTGAACATGAAGACGCGCAGACGCGGCCACAGTGCCGAGACGGCAAACGCCAGGGCGAACGCGGCCACGGCGTGGCCTGACGGCAGGCTGGCATAAGCCCCCGTCCCCTCGAACGGGACGAAGTTGAACGGATTGGCCTTGCCCCCGACGAACGGACGTCCGCGGCCGATGACATATTTCAGGATCTCGGCGACGAAGGCTGACACGGCAACCGACAGAAACAGGAATTGCAGCCGCGTGCCGAAGCCGAGCAGCAGCGCGCGGCGGCTCCCACGCAGCCCGGCCGCGACGAGCGCCAGCACCACCAGCGCAGCCCCCAGCACCGAGAGGATATACTCGTCCTTGCCGAAATCGGTGAGGATGCGGATCGGCCACAGGCTCGGCGTGCCGCGCGGCGGCATCAGCAGGATCTCGGTCTGATCGAACGCGACCATCAGCACGATGACGAGCGCTGCACCCGCCGTGGCAAGCCACAGCGAATGCCGCGCCAGCTTCCGGGCGGCCTCGGCGCGGCGCGAGTGCGAGGGCGACCGCACGAGCTGCGCCAGCGCGCGCCAGGACACCGCTAGCAATTGCGCAGGATAGCCGGCATGCGCTGCAACGTCGGTCAGAGCCCGCATCCTATTCGGTACCTTCCGATCGGAAGATCGAGATCGAGATCGCGCGCCCTTGCGAGAAGTTATAGCCGTCGATGCGCGCGCCGACCTTGTAGCGCAGCCCGATCGCCTCGGCACGCTGCACGAAGCTGCGCTCCGAGCGCTGCTCGATCAGCGCGAAGCGGCAGCTGCCCTGCCGCAGGAAGTCCGCCGCACCGGAGCCGTCCGTGAGCAAGGTCCGGGTGCCCGCCAGGAAGACGAGGCTCGGCTCGTGATAACCGGCCGCAGCCGCCTTCGGTCCGACGCAGGTGACGTTGCGAAGCGCGCGCGCGATCTCGATGCTGGGAAACAGCGGGGTCAGCGACGGCAGCACGATGCCGTAAATCGTCACGGCGAGCATCAGGCCTGCGACCAGGGCGTTGAGAAACGAGCGCTCGGCGCGGTTGGTATCGAACAGCCACCAGGCGAACAGACCGAAGATCAGCGCGGCCGCGATGAACGGCCAAGCTACGAAAGCGGGCTGCCGCGTCAGTATCACCGAGCCGACCACCGCGATGATGGAGGCGGCTGCGGGGATCGCGAACCACCAGGCCGAGCCGCGCATCAGCCAGGAGCGCGACAGCACGCGCCGCTCCACCGCGCCGGCGGTGAGGATCGCGATCGCGGGATACAACGGCAGCACGTAATGCGGCAGCTTGGTCAGCACCGCCTCGAACACGATCCAGGACGGGATCAGCCAGGCCAGCAGGAACTGCGCACCGGGCTCGCGGCGGGCCCGCCACACCGCGGGCGCCGCCATCGCCGCCAGCGGCGCACCTGGCCAGAACGTGATCCAGAACAGCGCCAGGTAAAGTCCGGGCGGTGCGCCGTGGGATTCCTGGGCGCCAAGCTTGCTCAGCATGTCGCCGCCGACGGAGGTGGTGAAGAAGGTCTCGCCCGCGCGCCAGAAGATCGCGACGAACCAGGGCAGCACCAGCACCAGCATCCACATCAGGCCCCAGACAGGCCGCAGCTTCCACAGCCAGGAGGCGTCGCGGTCCTGGATCGCGAGCGCGACGATGGTCAGGCCTGCGAACATCAGGATCAGCGGCCCCTTGATCAGGATGCCCGCAGCAAGCGCGGTCCAGAAGATCGCGGGCCAGCTCCAGGGCGGATGCGTCTCGTCCTCGGCGCGCTGCCAGGACAGATAGGCCCGCGCCATCGCGCCCATCGCGGCAACCACGCAGAGCAGCAGCACGGCGTCGGTCTTGGCCAGGCGCGCCTCGACGCCGAGCAGCACCGAGGCGCACATCATCAGCGCCGCCAGCACCGCGGCACGCCGCGTGACGAAGCCGAGCGCGGCCCAATACGTCATCAGCACGGCGCCGATCGCCCCCATCAGCGACGGCAGCCGGTAGACCCAGATCCGCAATTCGGCCTTCGGCAGCTTGAGCATCGAGGCGGCCTCGACGGTTGCCGACTGCAACCAGTAGATGCCGACCGGCTTCTTGTAGCGGACGTCGTCCTGAAAGCGGATGTCGACATAGTCGCCGCTCTCGACCATCTGCTTGGTGGCCTGGGCAAACCGTGCCTCGTCGCGGTCGATCGGCGGGATGGTGAAGAAGCCCGGCAGGAACAGCAGCAGCGCACACAGCACCAGGAAGCCGACCGCGCGCGGGTGGCTGGCAGTGACGATGTCGAGCATGCGCACGAGCCCGCTGCCCGGATTTGTGGGCGATTTCGACTCGCGGGGGGCACCAAAACGGGGGCTGGGGTAGGTGTCGGCCATTGGTTCCGCTTACGCTGAAACCGCCATGGCGACAACCGCTTAAGGCAGGGTCATTGAATTCGAATGACGACTGTGTCCGCGGCGCCCGTGGCGTCGATCACGGTGAGCCGTGCAAAGCCCGGGCCGGGCGGATCTATCAGCCGCTGACGGCGGCCGTCGATCTCGCCGAGCGCGGTGCCGTTAACCATGACGGTCATGGGCAGCACGCCGCCGGCGACCTTGACTGGCATCGCCGCGCTCGCCCGGCCACCCGATCGATCGACGTCGATCCGCGAGCCGTTCAGCGGAAACTGGATGTGCAGCGGCTGCTCGCCCCCGCTTCGCACCAGTTCGCCGACCGGACGGAACCGCTTCAAGGGCAGCGGCAGCTTCGCGTTGCTTGCGACTAGGGTTCCCTTGGGCGGCTTCGGCAAGGCGGTCAGCGTCTTGCCGCTGCGGGCGAAGGCATCGAACAGGATGGGCGCGGCGGCAACGCGTCCGATCAGGCCGGGAACCGGCGCTCCGTCCGGACGGCCAACCCAGACGCCGATGGTCATGCGACCGTCGAAGCCGACCGACCAGGCGTCGCGATAGCCGTAGGAGGTGCCGGTCTTGAAGGCGATGCGGTTGTGGGCGGCGTTCTCCGGCGGTGGCGTGCCGAGCAGGACGTTGCCGACCTGCCAGGCTGCGACCTGATCCAGCAGCCGCAGCGGCTCCCGATCGTCCCTGGCCGTCACGATCTCGCGCAGCGGCTTGGTGGTCCCGAGGCGGGCAAAGCCGGCATAGAGCTGGGCCAGATCCTGCAGCGTCACGCCGACGCCGCCGAGCCCCATGGCGAGGCCGGGCGCTTCGTCCTTGGGCAGGACGAGGTTGCCGCCGGCCTGCCGCAGCCGCGAGGTCAGCCGGCTCGAGCCGACGCGGTCGAGCAGCACGATGGCCGGCACGTTCAGCGACAGTTGCAGAGCCTTCCTCACCGGAACCGTGCCCTGGAAAGTCATGTCGAAATTTTCCGGCGCATAGGAGCCGAAGCGGACCGGGCGGTCGTCGATCAAGCTGTCGGGATGGACAAAGCCGTCCTCGAAGGCGAGCCCGTAGATGAAGGGCTTGAGCGTCGAGCCGGGTGAGCGGATGGCGCGGGTCATATCGACCTGCCCCGCCCGGCTCTCGTCGAAATAATCGGCCGAGCCGACGCGGGCGAGCACGTCGCCGCTCTCATTGTCGACCACGACGATTCCGACCGAGATGTTCGGACCCAGCGCAGTTGCGCGGTCGCGCGCCAGCGGCTCCAGCACCTTCTGCAAGGTCGCATCGAGCGTCAGCTTGATGATCGGCGCGTCCTTGACCGTCGACTGCGCGGCGTCGGAGGCATGCGGCGCCAGGATCGGCATCGGCCTGCGCAGTTTCGGCACCGGCATCGCTTTGGCCTGATTGGCGTCGTCGGCGCTGACCACGTGCTCCTCGACCATGCGGTCGAGCACGCGGTCGCGCGCCTTGCGCGCAGCCTCCGGAAACCGGTCGAGCCGGCGTGTCTCCGGCGATTGCGGCAGCGCGACCAGCAACGCGGCCTCCGCCAGCGACAGCCGCTTCGGCTCCTTGCCGAGATAGGAGATCGACGCCGCGCGGATGCCTTCGAGATTGCCGCCATAGGGCGCCAGCGCCAGATAGAGATCGAGGATCTGCTCCTTGCTCATGCTGCGTTCGATCTCGATGGCACGCACGATCTGCCGCAATTTTGCGTAAAGCGAGCGCTGCCGCCGCGGCTCCATCAGACGGGCCAGCTGCATCGTGATGGTCGAGCCGCCCGAGACGATGTGGCCGCGCGTTCCGAGCTGCAAGGCGGCGCGTCCCAGGGCGAGCGGATCGATGCCGCCATGGGCGTAGAAGCGCTGGTCCTCATAGGCGAACAGCAGTTTCAGGTAGGTCGGATCGACGTTGGTCCTGGCATCGACCGGCAACCGCCAGCGCCCATCCGCCATCGCATAGGCGCGCAGCAGCTTGCCGTTGCGATCGATGATGGTGGTTGAGACCTGGCGGGCTTCGTCGAGCGGGAGCGGGCCGAGCGAGTAGACCCAGCCAACGAAGCCGATGATGGCGAGGATAAAGGTGAGCGCGGCTGCGGAGAGAAGGCGAAAGGCGATCCGCCCCCTCCGCCCGTCATGGCCGGGCTTGACCCGGCCATCCACGCCAACACCCACCGCCGGCGCGGCTGTGGATGCCCGTGTATGTGGCTCGACCTCGCTCATCTCACTCACTTCGCCGCCCGCACCTCGACACTGCCCGTGCCGGTCCGGCCATAGCGCGAGGGATTGTACATGTCCTCGACATAGGCCTGCGGCAGCACGTATTTGCCGGGCGAGACCGCGCGCACGACATAGCCGAGCGTGAAGACCGACTTGGAATCCGAGGCCCGGTCGACGGCCGCGGTGAAGCGGTCGTCGCGGAATTCGGTATGTTCCGGCTCCTCGCCGTCCTCGATCCAGTCCAGCGTGCCGCTGTCGCCGGACGACACCAGGTTCGGATTGTCGATCTCCAGGCCCGCCGGCAGATAGTCGGACACCATGATGTGGCCGTACTCGGGCTTGGCCTCGGTGATCTTCAGCACCACCGCAAAGCGCTGGTTCTGCTTGACCTTGCTGATGTCCGCGGGCTTGCCGTCGAGCGTATAGTAGCCGCGCTCGATCTTGAAGCCGTTGGACGCCGCCGGCTCCGGCGTGACCGGCGAGCCCGACACCGAGACGACCGCCTGCACCGGCGCCTCGCCGGTGTTGGTGATCTTCGGCGGCTTGCCACCCAGCGTGTCCGCCTTGTAACTGCGGTACAGCGCAGTCTTGACCGGCTGCCCATCGACCTCGATCGAGAGGTTCTCCTTGGCGAGCGCCCGTGCCGCCAGCACCAGCCACGCATTCTCCTGCGTGGAGGTGTAGGGCGTCAGCCCACGGGCGGTCTCGACCCGCGACACCGCCTGCGTCAGCGTCGCCCTCGGCGCATTGCCTTCACTGGCGAGCGACACCAATGCTGCGGCATCGCGCAGCTGCGAGCCGTAGTCGGTGCGGCCGAATTCCAGCGCGGGCTTCGGCGCAAGGCTGTCGAGCGCCGCGCCATAGACCCGTTCGGCGCGGTTGCGGTCGCCGACCAGGGCGAGCGCCGCCGCAAGCTGCGATTTCGCGATTGGGGTCGCGAGGTTGGCGAGCTTGGTATCGGCGAGATAGCGGAGATCGCCGATCGGAGCTGCGCCGTTACGGGCGAGCACATAGAGGCCATAGGCGAGATCGCGGCCACCGTCCTTCTCCGGCTCGTCGGCATTGACGACGGAGTTGCGGATACGGTCGAGCGCGTTCTTGAACAGCACGTCCGGCACCGCAAAGCCCTTCTCGCGGGCACGGGTGAGGAAGTCCGTCACGTAGGCATCGAGCCAGGCATCGTCGCCGCCGGCCAGCCACAGGCCGAACGAGCCGTTCGAGCCCTGGCGCGCCAGCAGCCGCTCGATGGCGTCGCGGATGCGCTGGTCGACCTCGGTGTCCATGGCAAGATGCGCGCCGGCCGCGAGCTCGTTGACATAGAGCAGCGGCATCGCCCGGCTCGTGATCTGCTCCGAGCAGCCATGGGGATAGCGGTCGAGCGCTTTCAGGATCGTTGCCGCATCGAGCGCGGTCGACAGGCTGGCCGAAACAGAGACACTGCCAGTGCCCGGCACGAGGTCGGAGAACATGTCCGAGCTCAGCGTCAGGCTCTCGCCCTTCGCCAGCGTCCGGATCGAGCGCCGCGCCAGCACCTGCGTCGCCGGCTTGACGTCGAACACATAGTGACGCACCAGCGCGAGGCCATTCGGCCCCTTGATGTCGACGTCGAGCGTCGCCTGCCCCGCCGCGGTCGCATCGAGCGCGAGCGAGAACGAATTGCGCTGCTTGGCGGCGAGCTTCACCGTGGTTGCGGGATTGCCGGTCATCTTCACCGGGCCGCCCGCCTTCACGTTGATGACGTAGTCGCCGGCCTGGCCCTCCACATTGTCGATCTCGAGATTGACCGAGCCGCGGTCGCCATTGAGCAGGAAGCGCGGCAGCGTCGTCGTGAGCACGACGGGATCGCGGATCACGACGTCGGTGTTGGCGCGGCCGAGCTTGGTCGCGGTCCACGCCACCGCCATCACGCGCGCGGTGCCGGCGAATTCCGGAACATCGAAGCTCACTTCGGCCGAGCCGTCGGCGGCGACCGTGACGATGCCGGAATAGAGCGCGAGCGGCTTCTGCGTGGGCGGCGAGCCCTGTAGCTCGCCACCGGCGTCGCCGCCGGACTTGATCTGGCCGCGCGTGCCCGACATGCCGTCGATCAGCTGCCCGTAGAGGTCGCGGATCTCGGCGCTGAGGCGACGCTGGCCGAGATAATAATCGTCCGGCGCCGGGGGCTTGTAATTGGTGAGATTGAGGATGCCGACGTCGACCGCGGCGATGACGACCTTGGCGTCCTCGCCCGGATTGAGCCCATCGAGCTTGACGGGGATCTTCAGCGTCGAATTCGGCCGGATCAGCGAAGGCGGCGACAGCTTGACCTGCAAGGTGCGAGCCTGCTTGTCGATGCCGAACCATTTCAGCCCGATCGCACGGCCAGGCATGCGCTGGGCGGCGGCATCGAGCGGACGGCGCAGCGTCGCCACCACATAGGCGCCGGTGCCCCAATCCTTGCCGATCGGGAGCTTGACCTGCGCGGTGCCTTCCTTGACGTCGATGGTCTGCGTCGTCAGCAGCCGCTCGCCGAGCACGTTGATGGTGAGCTTGCCGGCGCTGCGGACGTTGACGGACACCGTCATGGTGTCGCCGGAGGCGTATTGCGGCTTGTCGATCGAGGTCTCCAGCAGGTCCGGCGTGTCGGCGCTGCCGTCCGAGTACCAGCCGACGTCGAACTGCACCGAGGTCACCGGGCCGTCGGCCTCGTTCGACTTGACGTCGAGCCGGTAGCGGCCGGGCTCCGGCGTGAGCGAGAGCCGCGTCGGCTTGTCGACCGTAACAGTGACGTCGCCGTCGGCGACGCGCGAGGTCGACTTGACCGGCTCGTACTCCCAGTAATTGTTCTGGCGGTACCACTGGTAGCGCGATTCGATCTTCAGGAGCTCGTAGCGCAGACCGTCGCGGCGCAGCTTCTCGCCGTCCGGCGAGACGAACACGACGTCGAACTCGGCCTTGTCGCCCTCCGTGACGTTCTTGTCGCCGAACAGCGGCTTGATGCCGATCTGCGCCGTTGCCGGCGCGACCGGCAGCACGATCTTGCGCTCGACGGCGCGGCCGCCGGTCTCGACCATGCGGACGAAGATCTGTGCCTCCTGCGGGCGCGTCGAGGCCGGCTGCTTGTCCAGCGTCACCGGGAAGGTCGCGACGCCATTGGCGTCGGCCTCCGGCAGGTTCTCCAGCGGCGTGCGCTCGTTCGAGGTGGTCTCTTCGTCGTCGACGCCGAACTTGTAGCCGGCAAAGCCGGGCCGCTCGGCCGCCGGCGCGATCAGCATGTCGCCTTCGAGCTGCAGGCCCGAAGCAGGTGCGCCATAGAGGAAATGACCGTCGGCCTTAAGCTCCACTGGAGCGTTAGCTTTGATCAGCTTGTCCTTGGCGGACAAGTCGAATTCGATCCGATCGGGGACGTAATCCTCGACCATGAAGGTGGTCTCGCCGACCGAAGCTCCCTTCGGATCGGTGAAGGCGCGCACCCGCCAGGTGCCGGTCGGTACGGCCGAGTTGAGCGGCACGGACAGCGTGCGGCCGCCGGCGCCCTGATCCGCCAGTACGGCGCGACGATATTCGACGCCGTCCGGGCGCTCGACCACCAGCGTCATCGGCCCGCCGGTGACGGCATTGCCCTGCCCGTCGCGCAGCAGCGCGGTGAGGAACACGGTCTCGCTGGAACGGTAGACGCCACGCTCGGCATAGACGAAGGCATCGGCGCCGGCGGGCACCGCGCGCCCCGAAACGCCGCGGTCGGACAGGTCGAAGGCCGAGGTCTTCAGGCTCAGGAAGGCATAATCGGCCTTCTCGCCGGTGACCGTGAGCATCGCCGGCGACAATCCGCCCTCGCCGCGCGCAAGGCCGGCCTCGAACAGCACGTGACCGGCATCGTCGGTCTTGCGCGTCGCCAGGATCTCGTTGTTGCGCGCGACCAGGCGCACCTCGGCCTTGCCGACCGGGTCGGTCGACGCCAGCGAGTTGACGAAGACATGAATGCCGTCATTGCCGGAATAAGCGGCGACGCCGAGGTCGGAGACGATGAACCATTGCGTGGCGAGCTGGTAGTCCTCGTCCGAGGCGCTCGCCGCGGCCGTCATGACGTAGACACCGGGCTGGAGCTCGCCGAGTGCCTGGTCGACCGGGAAGGCCGTGGTGACGTCCTGGTTCAGCGTCGTCGCGGTCGCAAGCTCGCCGGTCCAGACCTTGACGCCGCGCTCGTCGCCGAGCTCGCTGAGCTGGTACTTCGACAGCGTCCTCTGGAAATCGCTGTCGACCACCGTGTTGATCAGGTTGCGGTCGCCGATCCGGAAGACATTGATGCTAACCGCAGGCGTGTTGACACTGACGACGGGAATGCCGCGCTGGCCGGTCCGCGGCAGCACATAGGCACGGCTGGTGAAGCGCACGAACGGCTTGCGGTCGCGCACATAGATGTTGAATTCGGCCGATTTCGGCAGCCCCTCCTTCACGGTCGACGGCAAGCCGGCGCGCAGGTTGATGTTGTAGCGCTCGCCGTGCTTCAGCCCGTCGACGCAGAGCTGCTTGCCTTCGGCCGACAGCGCCGGGTTGTCCTGGCCTGCAAGCGCCAGGAACGGCGCGAAGTCGGTGCGCTTGGCGAGCTCCTCGGAGAACTGGAAGCAGGCGCGCGGGCTCGCCGAGTCCGAGTCGACGGTATAGTCGAGCAGCCGGAAGCCGTGCTCGTCGCGCATCTTCTCATATTGGCCGCGGACCTCGGCGACCTCGCGCATGTCGAGCGACAGCCGCAGCGCATCCAGTGCCGGCCGCCACAGCTTGCGGTCGGCCAGCGCCTTGCCGAGCACGGCGAGCGCGTCGGCCTCCTCGCCCGGATTGCCGGCGCGCATGTAAGCGATATAGGCCGCCGTCGAGGCGCGCTCCAGCAGGAAGGTCTGCTCGCTCGAGCTCTTCGGCGAGATCTGGAAGATGACCTTGGCGAGCCGCAGCCAGTTGCCGGCATCCTCGGGCGTGGTCGCGGCGATCTGGCCGAGCACCGAAAGGCCGGTGCGGTAATCATTGCGCCGGAAGGCGGCGTCGGCGTCCGTCTTCAGCGTCGCATTGGTCTTGGCGACCGGCCCCGCCTCGCTCTTGATCTGGGCCTCCAGCTTGATCGCGGAATCGGCGAGGTCGTCGCGTTTGAACGCCTTGTCGGCGGCCTGCGCGGTGACAAGGCCGAGCGCCAGCGCGGCGCAGATTGTGACGGCGCGAACGAGACCGATCATCGAAGACTCCCGGAAAGCGCGGACGAACGCCGCGGCGGCAAATGAAATGCGCGGAAAGGTGACGGACTCAAGGCGATGGAACCAGAAGGTGCAAAGCGTCGCTTTCGCCATGACAGAGGTAAGCCCAGAGGAGACCGGCCAAGATATCGCCACGCACGCCGTCCTGATGGCGCAGCACTACCTGACCAGACGACCGGCGGCCGTGCCCCGGAAGCTGTTCAGCGTTCCCGGCGATGTGATCCATCGTCCAGTCCGCTGCCGCTCAACCCGGCACCCTGACACCCCACCGTTCCGCTTTGTCGCCGCACTGAGGAAAACGGTTCGGTTCAGACTTGGCGAAACACCAGTTTTTTCATATTGGCATGCTACATGAACGGCCAGCCGCCCGATCCGAGCGGCTCAAGACGGCCGGCTCAGACGGTCCCGTAGCTCAACTGGATAGAGTAGCGGATTTCTACTCCGCGGGTTGCAGGTTCGAGTCCTGCCGGGATCGCCAGCTCGTTGCCTCGCCGCCGCTCTTCACGAACGCGTGGGTAACCATATGCCGGCCTTTGAACGGCGCCGATCAGCCCTATCTAAGCGCCGGGTGAGACGCGCCCGGTAGGTTTGGGAATGCAGCAATCCGAATTGACGAGAATGGCGATCGCATCTGCGGTCGCGGTCGTTGCGATCTCGTATTTGGCGGTCGACGCGGGCTTGGTGAGCACCAATGCGGTCACGAGGCCCATCAAGGTGGTCCAGGCCTCGATCCTTGGCGCCGCAACGGGACAACGTCAGCCTGCATTTGCAGTTGAGGACTGGGCGCGCCGCGGTCACGACAAGCCGCGACTCGAATATTGCCTGGCGGTCGACTGATCGACGCGCCCGCCCTCCGGTCTATCCACAGCCTGCCCGCTGATGACCCCGCCACCACCGCGCAATGGCCGCGGTGAGATCGTCCCACACCTCCGTCGGCAGGTCCGGCACCGCCACCCGGACGCTGTACTGGTCCGTCGTCGCGTCGTGAAACCACTCGGTCGCGGCGAAATCGAAGCCGAAGCTGCCGGCGTGGCGGATGGGAAAGCCCGCGCGGCGCAATTCGCAGCTCATGTCCTCGGCAGCCTGCCGTGCTGCCGCCTCGTCGAGCGCGCGCCTTCCGCGAAGAGTCACGTAGAGGCCGTGAGCGAAGCGAAGCTGAGCCGAGAGCGCCGGGATCTCGGCGGCAAAGCATCGCGCCGAGCTGCGGCCGTTGCGCAAGATCGCCGCCACGCGCCGCTTCGTCAGCGCCCAATACGCCGCGCTGCCCGCGAAGGGCGGGAAGTGGGCCGGCAATGCCGCGCCGCCGAGCAGCCGCACTGCGTTGCGCGTTTCGAACGCGAGACGTGACCATTCAGCGTCCCCTGCCCGCGGTGGACGCTCATGCCCGCGCACGAAGACGGCCGAGCCGAGGCGGCCATATTCCGCTCCGAGCGAATCGAGCTTGTTGTGGCTTCGCACCAGCACCAGCGCAATTCCGTGTCGCCTGGCCCACCCCACGACGCGCCTGATGCGGCCCGACCTGCCGGCGAAGCACGTCGTATCGAAAATCAGGAGATCGAGGCCCGAGCCGTCACAGCGCAGCACCGCCTCGATGGCGCCGGCGACGGAGCAGGAATCCAGCAGCAGGATCCGCGGCGAGCTCACCCGTGCAAGCGCATCGCCGAGCGGCAGCGGCAAGGGTTCGATCCGCAAATCCGGCATGAAGCTTCGGATCAGCTCCAGCGTCTCGCCATAGCAGCCTGGCAGCACCAGGATATCCGCCTTCGCGACGATCCGCGCGGAGGCGAGCAGCACCGCGGAGATCGCCGCCATCCCCGAGGCAGTGTAGATCGCCGTGCTCGTGCAGCCGCCGTCGAGCTCGTAGAACGACGGACCGCGTACCGTGAGATCGGCCCGCTGGTAGTCGTAACTGAACTCGAACGGCCCGCTGGCGGGATCGGCCGTGTGCGACCAGGCGGTCTCGGTCGCCTTCCACTCGTGTAATTCATGCTCCGCCCTGAGCGCGGCAGTGATCTGGAATTTGGACCTGACGACGTCATCGACGGAACGCGGCGACGCCAAATCGAGCGGGTTTCTCAGGCCGTCGTTCAACAGCCTGAGTTCCCAGTGCTTGCGTTCCAGATAGGCCCGAACGGTCTCCATCGCGCTTCTTGACAGATCCAATCAGGCGTCAACGTCCGGAAATCCCAACGGGTCCAACGTGCCTGCTGCAACGAACCGGCGCCTTCGCAGTTGAAGCCATGCAAGGAGGACAGCATGGCTGACATCAGAGAGCACATGAAGATCATCGGCAAGGACGGCGCACATGTCGGCACCGTCGATCGTCTCGAGGGCAACCGCATCAAGCTGACGCGCAAGGACAGCCCGGAAGGTCACAAGGACCATCATCACTACATCGACACGAAATATGTCGGCGCCGTCGAAGGCGACGTGGTCAAGCTGTCGGTGAATGCCGACGCCGTCCCGAAGACCGAAGCTGCGTAAAACACTGAGCCCCTGCGGGGGCTTTTTGTTTGTTCACGGTCCGACTCCGCTTCGTTCGCGAGTACGAATCGCGACTGCAATTCGATTGCGCGGAGCATTCGTTAACGATGACTTTCTGCGGAAGGTCGCTGCAATGCGATCGGATTTCAGCGCTGCGGATTGACCGGAACGAATGCGCGATCCGCGCGTTGGATGACCGAACTGAGTGGTGCCGACCCGCCAGCCCCGGTCGGCTTTGAAGGACCCCGTGCTTGTCCCCCGAGCACGGGGTTTTTCTCATCTCAGCGCGCTCGGGCCAAAGGCCTGCGCCCGGCTGGATGCGAGGGGCCGGCTTGCTCATCGTGCAGATCGCGGGCGAGTTCGTGCCATGCCAGGGCCAGCTGGATCAGCCGTTGCCTGTCGGCACCCTCGGCCTCCGCGGCGCGCTTCATAGCGGCCTCGGCCTCATGTTGCGGATCGTACTCGGTGTACATGCGCAGACTCTAGCCGGCCATCTGGACGAGTGCGTGGCAATTTCGTCCGTATGATTGCGGGGTAACGACCAGCCTTCCTGCACCGGTCTGTGAACCACGTCACAGCCTGTCCGCGACATCTCCGCTAAACTACGTGTCCAGGCTTCATGGGTGATGTCCGGTCATGACACGCAAAGCAGCAACCGAAGTCATCGTCCCGAGGCAGCGACATCGCGCGGACCTGCTCGGCATCGCCTATCTCGGCACCATCGGCGTCGTCATGGTGGCCTGGATCGCGGGCCTGGTCTGGGCCTCGATCGCATTCTTCGATTGGCTCGTGTCCTGACCGACCAAGGCATTGGCCTGCCAGCTGATCGCCGTTTTAGAGCAGGTAGGGCAACGCCTGCGAGAGTTTAATTCCGCCGCAAACGATCATGGCCCAGAGCGCCACGCTGATCTGGATGGCATCCAGCATGCACCACATCCCCCGCGAATCATCCCGTCATTTTTCTTTGAAATTGACGTGAGGGGGCGACGAGCACCAGAGCCAATTCATAGCAACCGCCGGCGTGCAAAAGGATGAGGCGGGCCCGAAGCCCGCCTCCAATGGTCCGATCCTGCCTGCAAAACTCAATAGCAGGCGCGGGGATCGGCCTGCACATATTGGCCGTTCGGATAGCGGTAGTAGCAGGTGCCCTGCGCCCAGTAATAGCCGGGCTGGGACGCTGCGGTCGCGCCAGCAATCGCGCCCGTCGCGCCGCCAAGAACCGCGCCTGCGGCGGCCCCGGTTGCATTGCCCGAGATCAGTCCGCCCAGCAGGCCGCCGACGAGCGCGCCGCCGAGCGCGCTGGCGCCGGGATCGGCCGGCGGTGGCGGCGGCGGAGGTGGCGGCGCATAGGCCACCGGAGGCCGGGCGTAGACCACCGGCACGTCGTCGATATAGTCCTCTGAAATGTAGGCGGGCGGGCCGGCCATACGCTGCGGATAATAATACCAGACGCCGCCAACGTCCCACCACCAGCCGGATCGGCCATGGCGGACGTCGTGGCGCCAGCGTCCACCCTCCCAGGCAAGGTTGCCGCGATAGGTGTGCCCACCCCAATCACGTGTGGGAGCAGGACCGCGCGCGACGTGACGTCCGGGCGGCGGGCCGCCGGCGTTGTGACCCGCATGGGGCTGACCGCCGGGCTGCGCAGGCCTGGTCGCTTGCTGCGGCGGAGGGCCCTTGCGCATGGGCGGATTGGCCTGTGGCGGCGCGCCTGCTGCCGGCCCGGCCGGCGGTTGGACGACCTCTTGCCGGGACCTGGCCTCTTGCGCCTGCGCCGACAGCGCGAGCAGCGACGTGGCCGAAACCAAGGGAATGAAGATCTTCAGATGTTTGGACGCACTCATGCGTGCTCGCCCCCTGCTCTCATGGCCGTGAATCCCGGGCGCGATCGGCGAATCGCCGCGCGCCGGGCTGATGCCGGCCGAAATCACTGCCCTGCTTGATCGGCTAAGTCCCGTTACAAATGATTAAGATCAGGGCATTTTTTCGGCCCCATGGCCATGCTGTAGAGCGCGCCTAGCGAGCCGGCTCGATCACATTGCAATTGCTTCGCCCGGACATCAGACAATCCTGCATCTTGCTGGCTGCCGTCAGATCCCGGGCAAGCCACCAGCCGACGCCGAGGATCACGACCGCGATGATCAATCCTGCCAGCGCGCCGCGGCGGTCGCCGCCGGACGGAGGCTTGGGCTGACGGTTCGGTCGAGGATGGGGCTCCTCGCCCAGTTCGGATCTGGACTCTGGCTTCGACATGGCCGTCTGGTCACGCTGGCGCGCTGGCTTTACCACCTCTGCGGCGTCGCGTCACATCCCGATCGTCCGGCCCAATTCAGCCCCGGGTCTGCTGGATTGCATCCTTGCGCAAGGTTTCGACCGCCGGAATTGCCTCCTGAACGCGCGGTGCGCAACTCGTGAGCACGAATGCGGTCTGGGTGCATTCCCAATCCGCTCCCAGGACCGCACTTTCAACCGGCTGCGGACGAGCCAGCAGCAGCGCGGCGCCGGTCACGCCTGCCAGGACGACGGCAATCGCGAGCGCCTTCAGGCTTGGTCTTGAGATCGTCATGCCCGTGCTCCGTCTCGTACGGGGCGGACGCTAGGCGTCGCCCATGTGCTCCCTTATGAGGGACATCACAATTCGGCAGTTTTTTCGGGCTACGAGAGATCGTCGGGGGGCGATTTTCGTTGACCTGATCGGCTGCGATTATGGGTGGCTTCGCGACGCGCGCCGATGTACACGCTTCTGCGTCGCGTGGCGCCTGCTATGCCCAGCCGACTTACCAACAGGCACCGATGTAGGATCGAAAGCGAGGAAGACAAGGCTCGTCGATGAGTGGATTCAGGGAACCCGGCTTTGCAGACCGGCAAAAGGCGGCGCAGGACGCCCGCAAAAATCTTTTGAACAAGTTCAAGTCGCAGCCGGGGCCGGATGATCCCGCGGTGGCGGCGAAGCGCGCCGAGCGTGAGGCCCTCGCGGCCAAGCGCGCCGAGGCAAAGGCCGCGCGCGAGGCCGAAAAGGCTGAGCAGAAGCGCCTCGAGGAAGAGGCCAAGGCAGCCGAAGCTGCGCGGATCGCGCGGGAAGCCGAGGAAGCCGCCGAGAAGCAGGCTGCGCTCGAGGCCGAGCAGAAGGCCAAGCGCGATGCGCGCTACGCCGCCCGCAAGGCTAAGCGCAAGTAAAACGCGCTGGTCACGTTCAATTGAACTTGAACTGAGCCATCATTCCGGCGGCCTCAAATGCCGCCGGAATTCGAGAGGACGCGGCCCGCCCAAGGGGCGTTGCGCGATGACGACCCGGGATCAGTTCTTCTTCATCATCCCGTCGTCCTTTTTCATGCCGTCCTTCGACATGTGATCCTTCTTCATGCCGTCGTCCTTGGACATGTGGTCCTTCTTCATCATGCCGTCCTTGGACATCGTGTCCTTTTTCATCATGCCATCATCCTTGCCCATCTTGTCCTGAGCAAAGGCGGCCGGCGCAAACGCGAGGCCTAGCGAGAGAGCGGCAGCCGAGACGCCGAGCACGATGCGGGTGCGAATGGTCATGGTTCATCTTCCTTCGTGATTTGTTTGTCAGCGACGGACGCCGCTATCCTGTCTCGACGGATAGCCGTGTGGCGTTGTTACGCTGACCATCGATAAATTTCTGCGGCCAGCCGCCCTCGTTGATTGGCGAGCCCGCATGGATCGGATGTGCTGCAGCGCAGCACAACCGGCACTTGCCGCGGCACTCTGTCTCGAACTATCAGATGAAAGACCATCGGATGGAGACCGGCTTGGATTGGCCCCGCGGTCGCGAAGAACCCAGTTCAAATCACCTCTGCCAAAAACACTCCGAGAAATGCCCAAAGAAACGCCCAAGGGGATTACATCATGTTCACGCGCCGCCATCTGCTCGCGACCGCCGTCGCGGCACCTGCCATTCTCCGCTTCGGCACCGGCACCGCGCAGGCCGCGACCACGCTGAAGATCTCGCATCAGTTCCCAGGCGGCACTATCGACAAGGGCGATTTCCGCGACCGGCTGTGCCGCATGTTCGCCGCCGAAGTGAGTAAGCGCAGCAATGGCGACATTGCCGCCGAGATCTATCCGAACTCCTCGCTGATCAAGACCAACGCGCAGTTCTCCGCCATGCGCAAGGGCGCGCTCGATATCAGCCTCTATCCGATGCCCTATGCCGGCGGCGAAGTGCCGGAGACCAATATCGGCCTGATGCCGGGCCTCGTGACCAACTACGACCAGGGTCTGCGCTGGAAGAAGGAGCCCGTCGGCAAGGCGCTGACCGACTTCCTGGCCGACAAGGGCATCATCCTGCTCACCTGGGTCTGGCAGGCCGGCGGCGTTGCCAGCCGTTCCAAGCCGATCGTCGCCCCGGAGGACGCCAAGGGCCTCAAGGTGCGCGGCGGCTCGCGCGAGATGGACATGGTGCTGCAGACCGCCGGCGCCTCGGTGTTGTCGGTCCCGTCGAACGAGATCTACGCGGCGATGCAGACCGGCGCCTGCGATGCCGGCATCACCTCCTCGACGAGCCTGATCTCGTTCCGCCTGGAAGAGGTCGCGAAGTCGCTGACCTCGGGCGCGGGCGCCTCCTATTGGTTCATGCTCGAGCCGCTGATGATGTCGAAGGCGATCTTCGACAAGCTGCCGAAGAACCATCAGGACATCCTGCTCGCGGTCGGCACCGAGCTCGAAGCCTTCGGCCGCAAGGGCGCGCAGGATGACGACGTCGAGGTCGCCAAGGTCTATGAGAAGGCCGGAGCCAAGGTCTCGGCGCTCGACGCCGCCACCGTCGGAAAATGGCGCGACATCGCCCGCGACACCGCGTGGAAGGACTACAGCGCCAAGACCGCGACCGCCGCAAACCTGCTCAAGCTCGCCATCGACGTCGCAGCATGAGCCACGGTCCGCTTCCGGATCGTGACGACCGGACGAGCGTTGCCGCGGGGACCGGCCCTGCGGCGGCGATCGATCGCGGTCTCGCCGTCCTCAACAGCATCATCGTCGTGTTCGCCGCGATCGCACTTGTCGCGGCCTGTGCAATCCTGAGCTACAGCGTGCTCAGTCGCGCCTTATACAAGGCGGCCAATTACTGGCAGGACGAGGCCGCCGTATTCCTCCTGGTCGGCGCGACCTTCATGACGGCGGCTTATGTGCAGCAGAACCGCGGTCATATCGGCATCGAGGCCTTCGTCGGCCTGCTCTCGCCATTCGCGAACCAGGTCCGGCTCTGGCTGGTCGATGCCGCCACGTTCCTGTTCTGCGCCTTCTTCACCTGGAAGTCGTGGACACTGGCGCACGAAGCCTATGTCGACGGCCAGGTCTCGAACTCGATGTGGTCGCCGCCGCTCGCCATTCCCTACACGCTGATGGCGCTGGGGATGAGCCTGCTCTGCATCCAGATCCTCGTGCAGCTTGCGCTGCCTTTCGCCGGAGCCAAGCGGCCATGAGCGTTTTCGGTATCGGCGTCGCCTACGGCATCGTGACGCTGCTCGTGATGTTCTCGGGCATGCCCATTGCGTTCGCGCTCGGCGCGGTCGCGGTGGTGTTCATGGCCATCTTCATGCCCTCGGCCTCGCTCGATACGGTGACGCAGAACGTCTACGAGGAGATGGCCTCGATCACGCTGTTGTCGATCCCGCTCTTCATCCTGAAGGGCGCGGCGATCGGCAAGTCCCGCGCCGGCCAGGATCTCTATCTGGCGCTGCATGCCTGGCTGCACCGCGTGCCCGGCGGCCTCGGCGTTGCCAACGTGTTCGCCTGCGCGCTGTTCGCGGCGATGGCGGGGTCTTCGCCGGCAACTTGCTCGGCGATCGGCTCGGCCGGGATCCCCGAGATGCGCAAGCGCGGCTATTCCGGCGGCTTCGCCGCCGGCATCATCGCAGCGGGGGGCACGCTCGGCATCCTGCTGCCGCCCTCGATCACGATGATCCTGTTCGCGGTCGCCGCCGAGAAGTCGCTCGGCCGCCTGTTCCTCGCCGGCATCGGTCCCGGCCTGCTGTTGGTCTTCCTATTCGGCGCCTATGCCGTCGTTCGCTTCCGCCAGGAATATGCCGCCGCCGAGGTGGCTTACAAGAACGGCGAACCGGAGGCTCCGATCTTGCATCGTGACGAGTACACGCTCGCCGAACGCTTCAGCGTGCTGCCGCGCGTGATCCCCTTCGTGCTGCTGCTCACCGGCGTCATGGTCGCGCTCTATGGCGGCTACGCCACGCCGTCGGAGACCGCGGGCCTCGGCGGCCTCCTCGCGCTGGCGCTGATCGCTGCAATTTACAGCGTGTGGCGGCCGAGCGACCTCGCGCCGATCATGAAGTCGACGATCCGGGAATCGACCATGCTGATGATGATCATCGGCATGTCGCTGCTCTATTCCTACGTGATGAGCTATCTGCACATCTCGCAATCGGTCGCCGAATCCATCGTTGCGATGCACCTGCCGCGCTGGGAGCTGCTGTTCGCGATCCTCGTCATGGTCGTGGTGCTCGGCTTCTTCCTGCCGCCGGTCTCGATCATCCTGATGACGGCACCGATCATCCTGCCGCCGCTCCGCGCCGCCAATTTCGACATCATCTGGTTCGGCGTCGTCATGACCATCGTGATGGAGATGGGGCTGATCCACCCGCCGGTCGGCCTCAACATCTTCGTCATCCGCAACGTCGCGCCCGATATTCCCCTGCGCGAGGTGATCTGGGGTACGCTGCCCTTCGTGCTCTTGATGATGCTTGCAGTGCTGCTGCTGTGCCTGGTGCCGGGGATTTCGACCTGGCTGCCGGACCTCGTGATGGGGCCGGACGGGAGCAGGTAGAAGCGATCGCCGGCCTGTAGGGTGGATTAGCCGAAGGCGTAATCCACGTCTTCTGTCGCAGCGGCGACGAACAGCGGTGGGTTACGACTTCGGCTAACCCACCCTACGATTTCTCCTTCCGCCGCGACTTCGGCGCGTTCGCCACCACCTGCAGCAGGTCTTTGCGCACGGCCTCGATGTGCCGCTCCAGGAAGCGGCAGGCCTCCTCTACTTTCTGCGCACGACAGAGCGCGATCAGATGGGCGTGCTCCTTCTCGGCAATGCCCATCGACTTGGTGTTGGAGAGTTGTAGCCGCGTGTAGCGGTCGCTGGTCTGCAGCAGCGACAGCACGATCGCGCGCGTGCGCGGCTGCGGGGCGTGGACGTAGAGCGCCATGTGGAAGTCGGCATTGAGCTGGCCCCACTCACTGACGTTGCGCGCCTTGATCGCCTTCTCGAAGCTCCGGTGGATGTCGTCGAGCCCGTCGAAATCCTGCGCGGTGAAGCGCGGCGCCGACTGCGCCAGCAGCCGCGGCTCCAGGATACGGCGGAGGTCGAACACGTCATTGATTTCGTCCAGCGACAGCTCCGAGACGATGGCGCCCTTCTGCGGCACGATGCGCACCAAGCCTTCCGCCTCGAGCTGGAACAGCGCCTCGCGCACCGGGATGCGGCTGACGCCATAGGCTTCGCCCAACGCGTCCTGGCGCAGCTGCGATCCGGCCGGATAAGTGCCGTCGAGAATTGCCTGGCGGAGCTGGTCGACGATCGCGGCCGACAGGGTGCGATGCTTCAGAGGCTGTTTCATCTGATCGTCCGATGTCCTTCCCGACTCGCGCGGCCGACGCGGTCCCTGTCTTGCGTGTCGAGCTGCCCGGCAAAAGCCGGGGCGCCGCATAGTGCCCAGCAAACGCGCGCCCTGCCGCCGAAATGACCGCAAACTTCGTTTGACTCCCAAAATGTATAAATTATACATTTGGCAATCGCACGACAAATCTTCAGGGGGTTGGGGCCTCTTTCATGATCGAGCAGACCATGCCGGCCACGCGCGCACTCAGCCTCCGACGCATGATCGTCCGGATGTCGAGTGCCCTGCTGGCCTGCGAGCGGCTCGCGCTGATGGGCCTGATGTACCTGCTCACCGGTCTGATCCTGGTGAACGTCGTCACCCGCTACTCGCATTTCCCGATCTACTGGATCGATGAATCCGCCGTCTATTGCGTGGTCTGGCTGACCTTCATCGGGGCATCCGCGATGACGCGGCTGCGGCTCGATTTTGCGGTGACGATGCTGACGGAGCGATTGTCCGCTCAGCACCAGAAATTTGCAAAAGTGATCTCGACCGGCCTCGTCGTGGTGTTCGGCATCGCCCTGATCGTCACCTGCGTGCTCTGGATGGACCCGGTGGGCCTCGCCCGCGCCGGCTTCGACGGGCGTAAGCTCGCCGCCGAGACCTTCAACTTCCTCTACACCGAGCGCACGCAGACGCTGAACTGGCCGACCTGGGTGCTCTATCTGACGCTGCCGATCTTCGCGGTGTCGATGACCGTACATGGTCTCGCCAACCTGCTGGAAGATCTCGAGCTGGTCCCGCGCACGCCGCCGAAGGGCTTCCAGCTCTCCGAGCTCGACGGGGTCAATTGATGATCACGTCAGCAGCCTTCATGGCCTTCATGCTGGTCGGCGTGCCGATCGGCCTCTGCCTCTGCCTCGCCGGCCTCGTCTACATCGCCGCCTCGGGCAACCCGGTGCTGTTCCAGTCCTATCCGCTGCAGCTGTTCGGCGGCGTCGACAGCTACGGCCTGATCGCAATCCCGCTCTTCATCCTGATCGGCGAGATCATGAATGGCGGCGGCATCACGCGGCGCATCGTCGACATGGCGATGGCCTTCGTCGGCTCGCTCAAGGGTGGGCTCGCCTACGTCAACATCCTCGCCAACATGTTCATCTCGTCCATCCTGGGATCGGCGACCGCGCAGGTCGCGATCATGGCGCAGATCATGGTCCCCGAGATGGAGAAGAAGGGCTACGACAAGACCTTCGCGGCCGGCCTGACCGCCTATGGCGGCATGCTCGGCCCGATCATCCCGCCCTCGGTGATGTTCGTGGTCTACAGCGTGCTGGCGCAGGTCTCGGTCAGCGACATGCTGATCGCCGGCATCGTCCCGGGCGTGATCCTCACCGTGATGTTCTGCCTCGTCATCGCGCTGATGGGCTACATCTACAACTATCCGCGCGCCGACTATCAGACGCCGCGCCAGCGCGTCATGACGATCCTGCGGACCTCGCCGACGCTGCTGATCCCGATCGTCATCGTCGGCACCATCCTCGGCGGCCTCGCCAATGCGACGGAATCCGCGGCCGTCGGCGCGGTGGCTGCGGCCGTGGTCGGAAAGTTCTGGACCAAGGAATTCAAGTTCTCGCAGCTGCCGCAGATGATGCTGCGCAGCGCGATCTATTCGGCGATCGTGCTGTTTCTGGTCGCAGCCGCCGCGGTGTTCTCCTGGGTGCTGATCTTCGGCAAGGTGCCGCAGGAGACCGCCGCCTGGATCCAGACCGTCGCCAAGGATCCGGTCAGCTTCATGCTGATCTGCAACGTCATCCTGCTGCTGATCGGCACTGTCATCGACGGCATTCCCGGCTTGATCATGACGGTGCCGATCCTGCTGCCGGTCGCAACCGAGATCTATCACATCGACCCCCGGCAATTCGGCGTCGTCGTGGTGATCAACCTCGTGCTCGGCCTTTTGTCGCCGCCGGTCGGGCTTTGCTTCTTCGTCGCGGCCGCCGTCACCGGCGCCAAGCCCGGCAGGATGTTCATGGTGACGCTGCCCTTCTTCGTCATCGCCTGCATCCTCCTGGTGCTGCTCTCGCTGTACCCATCGCTCTCGCTGATCCTCGTCAAATAGGCCCAAAGGAGTCCCACGATGCCGCTTTCACGCCGCCACTTTCTCGCCGCCAGTGCCGCCGCCTCGGTGTTCGCCCCGTCGCTGGCGCTCGCCCAGGCCAAGGAATTCCGTCTCGGCCTGATCACGCCGAACGGCCATTCCTGGAACAAGGCCGCGCTCAAATTCGGTGACGAGCTCAAGGCCGCCACCAACGGCCGCCTGACCTTGACCGTCTTCCACGCCGGCCAGCTCGGCAACGAGACCGCGATGATGCAGCAATTGCAGTCCGGCGCGCTCGACATGGGCTTCATCCAGGCCGCTGAGCTCGGCTCGCGTGTGCCGCACATCGCCGCAATCAACGCGCCCTACATCGTGCGCTCGACGCCGGCGGTGGCCAAGTTCGTGCGGCATCCGGCGGCGGTGAAGCTGTTCGAGGTGCTGCCGCAGGAGACCGGCACGATCGGGCTCGGCTGGGGCATCACTGGAATGCGCGCGGTGTTCTCCTCCAAGGACCTGAACACGCTCGCCGACATCAAGGGCATGAAGCTGCGCATCAACCCGACGCCGGTCTATCGCGACTTCTATTCCTCGCTCGGCGCGGCGCCGACGCCGATCCCGACGCCGCAAGTGTTCGACGCCATGGCCAACGGCCAGGTCGACGGCCTCGAAGCCGATCTCGAGTTCTCCTGGAACCAGCGCTTCGACAAGGTGTCGAAGGTGATCCTGCAGATGAACGCCGTCTTCATGCCGATGGCCGCGGTCGTCTCCGGCCGCGTCTGGCAATCGCTGCCCGCCGCCGATCGCGAGCTGGTCACGAAAACGATCAAGACGACGCTGGACGCGCAGATCGACGAGCTCGCCGGCAACGAGCCCACGCTGATCGAGAATTTCAAGAAAGCACCGATCCCGATCCGCCAGGTCGACGCCAAGGACACCGAGGCCGTGATTGCCGAGTTCGACAAGATCTGGCTGCCCAAGGCCCCCGTCCTCGCCGAGCTGCGCAAGGTCGGCGCGACGCTCTGATCCCGTTCCCCATCCCTTCCACAAGAGCCGGCGGCTCCAGCCCCCCGCCGGCACATACCCCTGGAGTCAAACCATGAGCCGCCGCGTTGCCTGGGAAGGCGTCTTCCCGGCCGTCACCACCCAATTCCACGACGATCTCTCGCTCGACATCGACGCAACCGCCAGGGTGATGGACGGATTGATCCGCGACGGCGTCTCCGGCCTGATCGTCTGCGGCTCGGTCGGCGAGAACACCTCGCTCGAGCGCAAGGAGAAGGTCGCGATCATGGAAGCGGCGAAGTCGGTCGCGAAGGGCCGCGTGCCCGTGCTGTGCGGCATCGCCGAATTCACCACCGCGTTTGCGGTGGAGACCGCGAAGGAAGCCGCACGAATCGGCATCGACGGCGTCATGGTGATGCCGGCGCTGGTCTATTCCTCCAAGCCGCACGAGACCGCCGCGCATTTCCGCGCCGTTGCCTCCGCGACTGACCTTCCCGTGATGCTCTACAACAACCCGCCGATCTACAAGAACGACGTTACGCCCGATATCCTGGCCTCGCTCGCCGACGTCGAGACCGTGGTCTGCTTCAAGGATTCCTCCGGCGACACCAGGCGCTTCATCGACACCCGCAACATGGTCGGCGATCGCTTCGTGCTGTTCGCAGGTCTCGACGACGTCATCGTCGAGAGCGTCGCGATGGGCGCCGTCGGCTGGGTCTCCGGCATGTCCAACGCCTTCCCGCGCGAGGGCGAGACGCTGTTCCGCCTCGCCAAGGCAGGGCGCTTCGCCGAGGCGATGCCGCTCTACGAATGGTTCATGCCGCTCCTGCATCTCGATGCCCGCCCGGACCTCGTCCAGTGCATCAAGCTGTGCGAGCACATCATGGGCCGCGGCACCGCCCTGACCCGCCCGCCCCGCCTGGCACTGCTGCCGCAGGAAAAGGCCGAGGTCGAGGCCCTGATGGCCAAGGCGCTGAAGAACCGCCCGCGCCTGCCGGATGTCGGGCTGAAGGCGGCTTGAAAACTCTCTCGGTCGTCATTGCGAGGAGCCCTTGCGACGAAGCAATCCAGACCGCCTCAGCGGAAAGACTCTGGATTGCTTCGCTTCGCTCGCAATGACGGAGAACTAGGAGACAGCCCGCTTCTTCTTCGCGTTCAGCGCGGAGGCCACGCGGCTCACGGGCGGCTTGCCGAGCACGCCGCTCATCGCGTTCGTCGCCGCCAGCAGCTTCTCCATATCGACACCCGTCCTGACGCCCATACCCTCCAGCATGTAGACGACGTCCTCGGTCGCGACGTTCCCCGTCGCGCCCGGCGCATAGGGACAGCCGCCGAGCCCGCCGGCAGCGGCGTCGATGACGCGGACGCCCTCCTCCAGGCCCGCATAGAGGTTGGCGAGCGCCTGGCCGTAAGTGTCGTGGAAATGCATCGCGAGCCTGGCTGCGGGAATGTGGGCCGCAACCGCGCGCAGCATCTCCTTGGCCTTGGCTGGCGTGCCGACACCGATTGTGTCGCCGAGCGAGATCTCGTAGCAGCCGAGCTCGAACAGCGTGCGCGCGAGATCGGCGACCGCCTTCGGCTTGATCTCGCCATCGAACGGACAGCCCAGCACGCAGGAGATATAGCCGCGCACCTTGACGCCATCCTCCCTCGCGCGCGCCAGCACCGGCTTGAAGCGCTCGATGGACTCCGCAATCGTGCAGTTGATGTTCGCCCGGGAAAACCCCTCGGAGGCCGCCGCGAACACGGAGACCACTTTCGCGCCCGCGGCACGCGCGGCGTCATAGCCTTTCTCGTTCGGCACCAGCACGTGGAATTCGGCGCCCTTCACATGCGCGACGCCGCGCAGCACGGCATCCGAGCTTGCCATCTGCGGGATAGCCTTGGGCGAGACGAAGGCGCCGACCTCCACGGTATCCAGCCCGGCCGCCACGAGCGCCTCGATGAAGGCGATGCGCGCCTCGACGCTGACGGACGTCTTCTCGTTCTGAAGGCCGTCGCGCGGCCCCATTTCGATGATGCGGACCGGATCGCTCATCTCATTCCCCTGCAGGTTCGACCATAGCGAGCTCGACGCCCTCCTGCACGATGTCGCCGACCTTGCACTTGATAGATTTCAGCACGCCGGCATAGGGCGCGCGCAGCGTCTGCTCCATCTTCATCACTTCCAGCGTGAGGATCGGCGCGCCCTTCTCCAGCTCGGCCCCCTCCTCGGCCAGCACGGCAACCACCGTGCCCGGCAAGGGTGCTGCGATCTTGTCCTCGCCGACATGCTCCTCGCTCTCGCCTCCGAACGGATCCACCCAATGCAGGTCGAAGCGGCCGTTGCGCGTGCGCAGGTACAGCTCATGGCCATCGATGACCGCTGCCACCGACGATTTGACGCCGTCGAGCGTCAGATCGAAGCCCCCATCCTTCGCTGCGATCGTGAACGCCAGCTCGCGGTCGCCGATCACCAGCGTCGACGGTCCGCTGCCATAGTTCAGCGCGATCTTCTGCTCCGGACCATGGCCGACACGGAAGGCAAAGCTGCGCTGGCGGCGACCGACCGGCTGCCAGCCGAAGGTCTGCCAGGGCGAACTCGCCTCCGCATGCGCGGTCTGCCGCTCCTCGTTGACGATGGCGGCAACTGCGGCGCAGAGCTCGAGCTCTCCAGGCGCAGGCGCCGCCGCGGTCAGCACCGCCAGCTCGCGCTCGATGAAGCCGGTGTCGATCGCATTCGCCCGCACCTTCGGATGCGTCATCAGCGCCGACAGGAACGGGATGTTGGTGACGATGCCGCGGACGTCGGACTCCTCCAGCCCGCGGTTCAGCCGCTCGATCGCGACGTCCCGCGTCGGCGCCCACGCGATCACCTTGGCAAGCATGGCGTCATAATACGGCGAGACCGTATCGCCCTCGCGATAGCCGGCGTCGATGCGCAAGCCCCCGGTTTCCGCCGGCAACCGCCAGGTCGAGATCCTGCCGACCGACGGCATGAAGTTCTTGGTCGGGTTCTCGGCGTAGACGCGCGCCTCGACGGCATGGCCGTTGAGCGTGATCTCGTCCTGCTTCAAGGGCAGCGCCTCGCCAAAGGCGACGCGCAGCTGCCATTCGACGAGGTCGACACCCGTGATCAGCTCGGTCACGGGATGCTCGACCTGCAGACGCGTATTCATCTCGATGAAGAACACGTCCTTGCCGTCGGAGACGAACTCGATGGTGCCGGCCCCGACATAGTTCACCGCGCCCGCCGCTTTTCGCGCGGCGGCGCAGACGGTTTCGCGCTGCGCCGCATTGAGCGTCGGTGATGGCGCCTCCTCGATCACCTTCTGATGCCGGCGCTGGAGCGTGCATTCGCGCTCGAACAGCGAGAGCAGATTGCCATGGCTGTCGCCGATGATCTGCACCTCGATATGCCGGGGATTGTCGACGTACTTCTCGATCAACATGCGGTCGTCGCCGAAGGCGGCCTTGGCCTCGCGCTTGGCGCTGACGATCGCCGGCGCCAACTCATCGGCGGACCGCACGATGCGCATGCCGCGCCCGCCGCCACCGGCGGAGGCCTTCACCAGCACGGGAAAGCCGATCTTGTCCGCCGCCTTGGCGAGCGTCGCCTCGTCCTGGGCCTCGCCGTGATAGCCTGATACCAGCGGCACGCCGGCCTTCTCCATCAGCTCTTTCGAGCCGGATTTCGAGCCCATTGCCGTCATCATCCCGGCGGTCGGCCCGACGAAGACGAGGCCGGCGTCATAACAAGCCTGCGCGAACTCGGCATTCTCGGAGAGGAAGCCGTAGCCGGGATGCACGGCCTCCGCTCCGGTCTTGCGCGCGGCCTCGATCAAGCGCTCGATATTGAGATAGCTGTCGCGGGCGCGGGCGGGCCCGAGCAATACGGCCTCATCGGCGAGCGCGACATGCATCGCCTCGCGATCGGCCTCGGAATAGATCGCGACCGTGCGCAGGCCCATCGCACGGGCGGTGCGGATGACGCGGCAGGCGATCTCGCCGCGGTTGGCGATCAGGAGCGTGCGGAAACGCCGGTAGAGTTTTGAGCGGTCCATCACATCACATCCTGAACAGGCCGAATTTCGTCGGCTCGAGCGGCGCATTCGATGCCGCCGAGAGGCCAAGGCCGAGCACGAGACGCGTGTCGGCCGGATCGATCACGCCGTCGTCCCACAGCCGCGCGGTCGCGTAGTACGGGTGGCCCTGGCTCTCATATTGCGCGCGAATGGGCTCGCGGAATTTATCTTCCTCTTCCCTGGACCAGCTGTCGCCCTTGGCTTCGATATTGTCGCGCCGGACCTGGCTCAGCACCATCGAGGCCTGCTCGCCGCCCATCACCGAGATGCGCGCGTTCGGCCACATCCAGAGGAAGCGCGGCGCGTAGGCGCGGCCGCACATGCCGTAATTGCCGGCGCCGTAGGAGCCGCCGATCACGACGGTGAACTTCGGCACCGAGGCGGTCGCGACCGCCGTCACCAACTTGGCGCCGTCGCGCGCGATGCCGCCCGCCTCGTACTTCTTGCCGACCATGAAGCCGGTGATGTTCTGCAGGAATACCAGGGGAATGCCGCGCTGACAGCACAGCTCGATGAAATGCGCACCCTTCAGCGAACTCTCGCTGAAGAGAATGCCGTTGTTGGCGATGATGCCGACCGGATAGCCCCAGATATGGGCGAATCCGCACACCAGCGTCGTGCCATAGAGTTTCTTGAACTCGTCGAACTCCGAGCCGTCGACGATGCGCGCGATGATATCGCGCACGTCGAACGGCTTGCGGCCGTCGACCGGCACCACGCCGTAGATTTCCTCCGCCGCGAACAGCGGATCGCGCGGCTTATGCATGTTCAGGTTCGGCCGCACGGAAGGCTTGAGCGTGCCGACGATACGCCGGGCGATGCCGATCGCATGCGCATCGTTCTGGGCGTAGTGATCGGTCACGCCGGACTGCCGCGAATGCACGTCGGCGCCGCCGAGCTCCTCCGCACTGACGACCTCGCCGGTCGCGGCCTTCACCAGTGGCGGGCCGCCGAGGAAGATGGTGCCCTGGTTGCGCACGATGATGCTCTCGTCCGACATCGCCGGCACATAGGCACCGCCAGCGGTGCAGGAGCCCATCACGATCGCGATCTGCGGAATGCCCTGCGACGACATCTGCGCCTGATTGTAGAAGATGCGGCCGAAGTGCCGCTCGTCCGGAAAGATCTCGTCCTGCAGCGGCAGGAAGGCGCCGCCGGAATCCACCATGTAGACGCAGGGCAGATTGTTCTGCCGCGCAATGTCCTGCGCGCGCAGATGCTTCTTCACCGTCATCGGGTAGTAGGTGCCGCCCTTGATGGTGGCATCGTTGGCGACGATCACGCATTCGCGGCCCGAGATGCGCCCAACGCCAGTGACGACGCTGGCCGAATGCACGTCACCGCCATAGAGGCCATAGGCTGCGAGCGGCGACAGCTCCAGGAACGAGGTGCCGGGATCGACCAGGAGGTCGACCCGCTCACGCGCCAGCATCTTGCCGCGCGCGGTGTGGCGCTTGCGCGAGGCTTCGCCGCCGCCGCCGGCAACTTGGGCAAGCTTTTCGCGCAAATCGACGACGAGGCCGCGCATGGCCTCGGAATTGCGCGCAAAATCTGATGACGACGGATCGATGCTGGAATGAAGCGGCATGGTGATTCCAATGGGGTGAAGGACTTAAGCCGTCTCGGCCATCAGCTCGCGGCCGATCAGCATGCGGCGCACCTCCGAGGTGCCCGCGCCGATCTCGTAGAGCTTTGCATCGCGCCACAGGCGCCCGACCGGGAATTCGGAGGTATAGCCGACCCCGCCCAGCGCCTGGATTGCTTCGCCCGCCATCCACGTTGCCTTCTCCGCGGAATAGAGGATCGCAGCAGCCGCGTCCTTGCGCAGGGTGCGCGCGTGGTCGGCGCGGTCGCAGGCGCGGCCCACCGCATAGACATAGGCGCGCGTGGCCTGCCAGGTCGCATACATGTCGGCGAGCTTGCCCTGCATCAGCTGGAAGTCGCCGATCGGCTGGCCGAACTGCTTGCGCTCGTGCATGTAGGGCACCACTGCGTCCATGCAGGCCGCCATGATGCCGAGCGGCCCGCCCGAGAGCACCGCGCGCTCATAATCGAGGCCGGACATCAGCACCTTGACGCCCTCGCCCACCTTGCCCATCACATTCTCCTCCGGCACCTCACAATCGTCGAAGAACAGCGGATAGGTGTTGGACCCGCGCATGCCGAGCTTGTCCAGATGCTGGCCGTGTGTGAAGCCCTTAAAACCCTTCTCGACCAGGAACGCGGTCATGCCGCGCGGCCCGGCCTCCGGATCGGACTTGGCATAGACCACCAGCACGTCGGCATCGCCGCCGTTTGTGATCCACATCTTGGAGCCGTTGAGCACGTAGCGGTCGCCGCGCTTGTCGGCGCGCAGCTTCATCGAGACCACGTCGGAGCCGGCGCCCGGCTCGGACATCGCGAGCGCACCGACATATTCGCCTGAGATCAGCTTCGGCAGATAACGCTGCCGCTGCGCGTCATTGCCGTTGCGGCGGATCTGGTTGACGCAAAGATTGGAATGGGCGCCGTAGGACAGGCCCACGGCCGCCGAGCCGCGCGAGATCTCCTCCATGGCGACGATATGGGCGAGATAGCCCATATTGGAGCCGCCATATTGCTCCGGCGCGGTCATGCCGAGCAGGCCGAGGTCGCCGAAGCGCTTCCAGAGATCTGCGGGGAAAAGATTAGCCTTTTCGATCTCGGCGGCACGCGGGGTGATCTCCGCCTCCACGAACGAACGAACGGTGTCGCGCAGCAGGCTGATGTCTTCGCCCAGATCGAAATCGATGCTCGGGATGTTCAAGGCGAGTCCTCCGTATTTTGGGCTCCGAAACTAGCCCGGTCCCGGCCCTCTTGCAGTCGAAAAGGTTGCATTTTCCGCCAAACTTGGCGAGGATTTCCGAAAGGAATTCCGATGCCTTTTCAAGCCGCCACCGCGATTCCGCGCCGCGCCGTCACGCCCGCCGCCTTCGTCCGCGGCGTGGTGGCCGCGTACGAGCATTACGGCCGCGATCCCGCCGAAGCCTTGAGCCGGGGTCAGGTCGCGCCGGAGCTTGTGAATTCTCCTGATGGGCGTGTGACCGCGGCCCAGTTCGAAGCGCTGGCGGGCCATGCCATGCGCGAGCTCGATGACGAGGCGCTTGGCTGGTTCTCGCGCCGGCTGCCATGGGGCACCTACGGCATGCTGTGCCGGGCCTCGATCACCGCACCGACGCTGGAGGTCGCGCTCAAGCGCTGGTGCCGGCATCACCGCTTGGTCACAGAGGATGTGCTGCTCGATCTCGAGGTTGGCGAAGAGACCGCCGTCGTGTCGATCCGTCAGCTCCGTGACCTCGGACCCTTCCGCGAGTTCTGCCTCGTCACGCTGTTCCGCTACGTGCTCGGCTTCTCATGCTGGGCTGTCGACTCCCAGATCGCGCTCCGCGCGGCTGAGTTTCCTTACTCAGAGCCCGGCCACGTCTCGGTCTATCCGACCATCTTTTGCCGGAGCGTCCGCTTCGACGCGGACCGCGCGGCCATCGTCTTCGACAAGCACTATCTGTCGCTACCGCTGACGCGCAGCGCGGCCGATCTCGACAACATGCTCAAGGGCGCGCTCCGGCTCACCGTGCTGCCGTACCGGCGCGACCGCCTGCTGGTCGAGCGCGTCCGCCGCGTGCTGCGCGAAGCGCGCGGACGGGTCCTCGGCGCCGAGGACGTCGCGCGCGAGCTCGCGCTATCAACCCGCACAATGCATCGCCGCCTGCGCGAGGAGTCCACCTCGCTGCGCGATCTCAAGGAGGAGGCGAAATTCGAGCTGGCCAAACAGGAGCTGATGCGCGGCCGCACGCCGATCAAGCGCATCGCCGAGATCGCCGGCTTCCGCAACGAGAAGAGCTTTTCGCGGGCCTTTCGGACCTGGACCGGCACCTCCCCGCGCGAGTTTCGGGGGCGGTATCGCTGAGGCGCTTTTCTGAGATTCAGACTTGATCGTGGAATATTCGGAGCCTTACCCCGCCGGCTCTGCCACCGCGACCTCCTGCAATGGCAGCGGCACGTCCTTGGCAACCCCGAGCACGGGGAAGCTGCGCACGTTCTTGACGTTAGGAATCGCGGCGAAATGCAGGAGCTGCTGCCGCATACTCTCGACACTCGGGGCCACGCATTTGAGCAGATAGTCGGTGTCGCCGGAAATCCGCCAGCATTGCTGGATGCGCGGGATTGCGGCGATCGAGCTCTCGAACGCCTCCAGCACCGGCTGGGCCTGGCTGCCCAGCTGGATCGAGACGAACGACACCACCTCGTAGCCGAGCAGCCGCTCGTCGATCACGGCGCGAACCGCCCGGATCACGCCGCGGCTGAACAGCGACTTCAGCCGCCGCAGGCAGTTCGGCGCGGACACGCCGACGCGCAGCGCCAGCTCGTTGTTGCGAACCCGCCCGTCCTGCTGCAGTTCGGATAGGATTTTCAGATCGACGCCGTCGAGCTGGTCACGCCCCGCCATCCCCCACCTCGTCCTGGTCGTGTCATGCGAGGCAGCGAAGCACGGGGCGGAATTGGTGCCAAGGGTTCTCAGGCGCGGGCGACCAGCCGCTCCCTTCTTCATGGCCGGGCTCGTCCCGGCCATCCACGTTCTTCGTCTACCGCCAAAAATGTGGATGCCCGGGACAAGCCCGGGCATGACGGCACTTTGGATGCTTCGGGTGAGAATGGCCCCTCAATGCGTCCAGGGTTCGCCGCGGCGGAACGAGAAATTGTCGGCATAGGCAACCGGCCGGCGGATCGACTCCTTGGGCTCGATCACCTGGTAGGCGATGCCCTTGCGCTCGCAATAGGCGATCGCCTCTTCCTTGCTGTGGAAGCGCAGCGTTATTTGCTGCTTCATGTCGGCCGACGAGGTCCAGCCCATCAGCGGCTCGACCGAGCGCGGCTGCTCCGGCTCGTAATCGAGCTGCCATTCCCTGGTCTTGGACCGGCCGGATTGCATCGCGTTTTTGGCGGGCTTGAAAATGCGTGCGGTCATGACTGGTCCGGGCCTCTTGGTCTTTCCGTTCGATTTCGATGCGTCACGGTGGCAGTTGGTGGAAATCTCGGGGATAGTATAGAGAAGCCGGTTGGGAACTGATCCTGATTCCGGGCCCGGCAACCCTCGCCAACGGTATAGTCATTATGCTGCACCGTGACAATTGCGTACCCGCGTTTCATCCTGGGACCCCGTTTGGCGGCCCGGTTTCATCGATCTCCGTGCTTCTGTCCTCTCTGAAAGCTCCCGACGCATGGCCTTCCTGAACGTCAGCGCCACACTTCCCGACAAGGGTCGCGACCTCCGGCTCGACCTGTTTCGCGGTGTCGCAAACTGGGCGATCTTTCTCGACCATATCCCCGACAACGTCGTGAACTGGATCACGACCCGCAACTACGGCTTTTCCGACGCGGCCGACCTGTTCGTCTTCATCTCCGGCTACACCGCCTCCTTCGTCTATGCACGGATGATGCTGGACCGCGGCTTCATCGTCGGTGCCACCCGACTGACCAAGCGGGTCTGGCAGCTCTATGTCGCCCACATCATCCTGTTCGTGATCTACATCGCATCAATCAGCTATCTCGCGCTGCGCTTCGGCGATTCCGAGATGATCAACGAGTTCAACGTCGCCGGCCTCGTCGACAACGCCACCGAGACGCTGCGCCAGGGTCTGTTCCTGCGCTTCAAGCCGCTCAACCTCGACGTGCTGCCGCTTTACATCGTGCTGATGGGCCTGTTTCCGCCGGTGCTGTGGTTTATGCTGCGCAAGCCCGATTTGACGATGATCCTGTCGATCGTGCTGTGGCTCGCCGCGCGCCATTACGGCTGGAACCTGAACGCCTATCCGGCCGGCCAGTGGTACTTCAACCCCTATTGCTGGCAGGTGCTGTTCGTGTTCGGCGCCTGGTGCTCGATGGGCGGCGCGCGGCGCTCGGCAACGCTGATCAATTCGCCTGTTACGCTGTGGGTCTGCCTCGGTTATCTCCTGTTCGCGCTGGTCATGACCATGGCCGGCCGTTTCCCCACCTTCGGCGGCATGTTCCCGGAATGGCTGTTCTCGGCCTTCAACCCCAATGACAAGACCAACCTCGCACCGTATCGCTTCCTCCACTTCGTGGTGATCGTGATCCTGGTGATCCGCTTCGTGCCGAAGGAGTGGCCGGGGCTGGAGTGGAAGGTGTTCGACCCCTTGATCGTCTGTGGCCAGCAGTCGCTCGCCGTGTTCTGCGTCGGCGTGTTCCTGTCCTTCGTCGGTCATTTCGAGCTGTCGATGAGCTCAGGGTCGCTGCTCGCGCAGATCTTCGTCAGCGTCGCCGGCATCGCGATCATGACGACGGTGGCTTATTACATCTCGTGGTCGAAGAAGCAGGACAAGCCGCTGAAGCCGCCGCCGGCCAAGCCGGCTGCGGAGGCGAAGGCGGCCTGAGAGAGGCGGCAGTTAGGCCGCCTCTTCGCCGTCGAACTCGGTGAACTTCTTGTAGATCCAGTCGCGGCCGTCATGGCGGCGCCAGACCTTGCCGAGCACGAACTGCCCGTTGATGGAGCGGCGCGGCACGATCACCGTCCAGAGGTGCCAGATCTCGGTCCAGTTTGACTGCGGACCGATGGTCCCGATGTTGCGGTCAATAGACATGGCAGAACTCGCTGGCGCAGAACTTAGGCTGATCCGCGCGCCGCGACGAACAATCATCTGTGGTGGCACAGAATGGACAGCCCATCGCGAGCCGGGACCGACCTGATAGCAGCCAGCCAAACGGCCGCAACAGCCGCTCGCCTTTAACCTTGCCGATCAACCTTACTTCTTGGGATGGAGCGGCGCGTTTGGTTGAAAGCCCGCGCCGGTTTTTCTAGAATGCCCGTGATTTGAGGACGGGCGCGCCGTTTCGGCGCAGGGCGATTTTAAGACTGAACTTTGCAGACGATCGGACGTTTGGAAGCAAGTAGATTGCTGGGGGGACGACAATGATGAAATTGCAATGTGCGCGTCTGCGCCTCGCGTTGCGCGTGATCCCGCCCGCGCCAATCGTGAGCATGGCGTCGCAACGGCCGCCGCAAGCCGCCAACGACAATCAGATGGCCTGGCCGTACGTGCCATTTCCGCCCGGCTGGTACGCCTCGAACTGACGAGCGCGGCGGACAAAACGCAACGCCGCGCAAGCGGAATATTCATCGCTTGGCGGCGTCCGTTTAGACATTGGGCGCTGAAATCCCCAACACGGATTTGTCTATCGCGACGGGCGAAGGTTCGATGAGGCTTTGCTGATTTCCGCGCGAAGCGGAGGCCGGACGCGTAGATGCCTGGCCATTGCCGGTTGGATGCTGACCTCTAGGCCAGCGCCGCCCGGGACTGGTCGGGGCAGCTGGATTCGAACCAACGACCTGCAGTACCCAAAACTGCCGCGCTACCAGGCTGCGCTATACCCCGAATGTCCGGCGAGCCCCGTCGATACACGCTTCCCGGAGCGCCAGCAAGCTTTCCAAAGCCGCCGGCCTGGGCCGCAATCGCCCCTGCCCGTCCTATTTGCCGCCGAACAGGGGGTGGCCGACGCGATCACCGGGGCGGATGCCGTACTTCTGCGCCGTCCCCGCCACCACCTCCAGCACGGCCCGGGCGGGTCCCCGGGAGGAGATGATCTTCGTCGACAACGGCTCGGTATTCTCCGCAATGCGCAGGATGCGGCCATCGGCGCGGATGAAGATCATGTCGAGCGACACATAAGTGTTCTTCATCCACATCGAGATTTCCTGCTCGGGATTGAAGTCGAACAGCATGCCTTTGCCGTCGGCCAATTCCTTGCGGTACATCAGGCCGGTCTCCTTCTCCTCCGGGGTCGTTGCCATCTCGACCGAGAACACCTGCACGCCGTTCTTGGTGACGATCTCGAGCGGCTGGAAGCTCGCGGCGCCGGCCGGCGCGCCGGCGACGGCCCAGCCGGCGATGACGAGGATGGCGGCCAGCCAGCCCTTCAGAGCGGACCAGGCGGCCTTTCGATCAGAATTCATCGGGGCTCTCGCGGCGTGGGACTTCAATCAGTCCTTACGCGGCGACCGCCGGAAAAGGAAGAGGCGCGCCGAACTTGCAGCGCGCCTCTGCTCACAATTGCTGGAAGTCATAGCCTTAGTGCGACTGCAATCCCGGCGATCCGGTCTCGGGATGGATCTCGGCCGCCATCATGCCCTTGGAGCCGGGCCCGAAGCGGACCAGCACATACTGGCCCGGTCTCAGCTCAGTCATGCCGAAGCGGCGTAGCGTCTCCATGTGCACGAAGATGTCGGGCGTGCCCTCGCCGCAAGTCAGGAAGCCGAATCCGCGCAGCCGGTTGAACCATTTGACCTGGGCCCGTTCCAGCCCGCTGGTCGGGGTGACCGTGACATGGGTGCGCGGCGGCAGCATCTGCGCCGGGTGGATCGCGGTCGACTCGTCCATCGAAACGACGCGGAAGGCCTGGTAGCCCTTGGCGCGCTGGATGCACTCGACGACGATGCGGGCGCCCTCATAAGCGGTCTGGAAGCCGTCGCGCCTAAGCACGGTAACGTGCAGGAGCACGTCCGGCCAGCCGTTGTCGGGAACGATGAAGCCGTAACCTTTGGAGGCGTCGAACCATTTGATGACGCCGGTGACCTCGACGAGGTTGGCGCTGGCTTCGCCCAATCCGGTGAAGGGATTGAGCGCATTGTCGCGGCCGGCTCCGCCGTGCTCGCCCGGCGTCAATCGCCCTGGCGAGGTGCCCTGTCCGGGAACTCCAAGCTTCTTGGACTCAAATCCGTCCGACGACCCCATAACCCCGGACCCCACACTGCCATGCAACCCGCCACATTGGCGGCGCTCGAATCACGCGTCTTAAGAGAATGTTCTCAATTCGACGCGACGCGAATCTTTCGACTCAAAAGATAACACTCCCGGTTGCGACGCATAGACAAAAAAGAGATTCGCCGGAACCTATGAACAGCTTGCACAGCCGCGAATCAAATTGATGCCTCAATTGCCGACAAAGGGCCCGAGAGTCTCATCGATGTCGTGGTGGATGACGAGGTCGGCGATGTTGTCCTGCTCGGTCGGCTCGCGATTGATGATCACGAGACGTGCACCGGCGCGCTTGGCCATCATCGGAAAGCCGGCCGCCGGCCAGACCACCAGCGAGGAACCGATCGCGATGAAGAGATCGCAGGCCTGCGACAGCGCTGTCGCGCGCTGCATCTCCTCGTCCGGCATCATCTGCCCGAAGGAAATCGTGGCGGTCTTCACCCGCTCGTCGCAGGCGGTGCAGTCGGGCGCGATGCCATCGTCATCGAAACGGCGCTTCACCCAGTCGAGCGGGTAAACCTGCCCACATCCGATGCAGCGCGCATAGGTGGTATTTCCGTGAAGCTCAACCACGTGCTCCGGCGCGAAGCCGGAGGCCTGGTGCAGGTTGTCGATGTTCTGGGTGATGACGGCGGGAACCTTGCCGGCGCGGTAGAGCGATGCCAGCGCCCGATGGCCGCGGCCGGGCTTCGCTGCGGCGAAGACCTCCTCCATCGCAAAGCGGCGGCGCCAGGATTCGTCCCGCGCTGACTGGCTCGCGACGAACTCGTCGAACGGGATCGGACGGTTACGCGTCCAAATTCCGCCCGGCGAGCGGAAGTCGGGAATGCCGCATTCGGTCGAGATGCCGGCACCGGTGAACGGCACGATGGTCCTGGCCTCGGCGATCATGTCGCCGAGCCGTTCGATACCGCTCTGAAGATCCGATGCGATCAATCGCGCCTCCCGAATAGTTTGGCCTGACAGCAACATGCGCAAGCGACAAGATCGTTGACGCTCTTATCAAGCGCCAATGCAATGCACTCGGCAATTTCTTCCGACCTTCGCATATCACAATCCTGCAATGCCTCCTCCCCATTGACGCCCCATTCGGAAGTGCCAATGGATGTGTTGACGCGACTCAACGTGATTGCGGCGGCAGTGCTTGAGTTTCGGATGTGCACATACTCAGGTGTAGAGGGGATTTGACATGACCGAAGACGAACAACGCAAAGAGCGCGAACGCGAAGAAATCGCCGCCCGTGTCGCCGCCTTCCGTGCCACGCAGGAAAAGTTCAAGCGCGAGCGCGAGGAATATTTCGTGGCGACGCTGGAGAATGCCCGCAAGGTCGAGCGGCCCTCGCTCTGGCCGTAGGCATCATCGCGTCGGCAAGGGCGAAAATGGGCGAGTAAACAAGACCTGCGAATGAAAAAAGCCCGGAGCTCCGCTCCGGGCTTTTCGCTATTCGCCGACTACCAATGACGGTAGTGGTGGTGACGGTAGTACGGCCCGCCGTAATAGGCGTACGGACCCGGTCCGTAATAGGCGGGACCGTCGTAGTAGCGGTAGCGGGGACCGTAATAGCCATAGGGCTGGGAAGCCGCGACTGCGCCCGCGGTGATCGCGCCGGCGGCGAGGCCGAACGCGAGGCCCGGGCCGATACCGCCGCGGCCACGCGCCTCAGCCGGCGCGGGCGCCGCGACCGCGGTCACACCAACCGCCGCGATGGTGGCCAGAACTGCCAGTGTCTTCTTCATGCTTGTCCTCCTTCGCGTGTCGCCGAGACAACGGCGAGCGCCTGCGATGGTTGCCGCATGGATGGAACCAGCCCGCAGGCGAGAAATGTCGATGAAGCGGGAACGAAACGGCGAGACGGGGGTTAGCCTCTCAAGTGCGGGAGCCTCCGCCATCCGGGTCGAGGCGACAGCACGAAGACCCCGTCAGCATCTCCGCGGTGCTGGCGGGGTTTTCAGTTTCATGGGAGCAGATGGCAGCAGACCATGACGGTTGCCATCGGGGACGACAATCATGGAGGAGAGTTTGCCCTTATCCGCTTTGCTGGCCCGTATCCGCAAATTGGTTCCAAAATCCGAGGATGAACATTACGACGAGATCGTCCGCAGCTTCGGTGTCGGCACGCTGCGCCCGCCGCCGACGCCGATGAGCGACCGCGAGCTGGCGCAGGCCATCGCCGAGTTCCTCAAGGAGCAGCCGTCGAGCGAATCCGTCGCGACCCTCGGCCGCCGGCTCGACCCGACCACCCGGCTCTGAGTTTCTTCGCAGGAGTATGGAACCAGGAATGCGCGCGGACGTTGAGTCCGTTCCCTGCTGAGCGGAGAGAAAGAGATATGCCCGCCTGGCTCGAAGTCTTGCTCAACCTGTCCGGCTATGCCGGCTTCGTGGCGCTCGCCTCGCGCGGCGCCGGATCCCCGCAGGCGCGGGCCGATGACCGCCGTTGCGGCGACGAGCGTTAATTGGCGCGCGGCGTTAGTTGGCGCGCGCGGCTTGGCCTGCCGTGCGGACCAGCCGGTCGGCCTTGACCGCAACGCGCGTGTCCTCGGCCTGCGGCCGCAGCGAGAAGCTGATCACAACGAAAGCAAGGCAGAACAGCGTGCCGACGACGGCGACGCGCCGGTAGGTGTGCCGGTCGCCTTGGAAAAAGGACGGAGTTGAAAAAGGCATCATGGCAAATTGCTGCTTGGGCAAATCGTTTTCGGCAAAGGCGTTTCTTGCTTGTCTTTGCCGAACACCTACCCCAAGCCGCAGCAAGCGCAACGCGATTGGGCTTTTAACCTAACCGAATAGGGTTATCGGCATCCGCATAAGCTATCGTTAGCCAGACGCATCCGGCACCATCGCGGCGAGAGCGCGCAAGAACGCCCGGCTTTGTTCCAGCTTCGACTCCGTTTCGTTCGCGAAGAACGAATCGGAGTCGCAAGAATGCGCGGAGAGCAACTCCTAACCATCGATGAAAGCGCGCACGCTCACACCATCGACGCGGCAGGACCCTTCTTCGACGAGTGTCTTCTGCAACAAGTCTCTTCTGCAACAAGACTCTTCATCGACAAAACTTCGAGAAGACTCTTCGCCGGCAAGCAGCGCGGCGAGAGACCAAGCGCGAACCCTCGGAGCGGATCGCGCTTGCGCGTTGCCGCGTGGCGTCGACAAAGTCAGGCGGCCCGCTTCGGCTTCTCCTTCGAGAAGCATTCGAGGATCTGGATGCGCAGCTCCTCCGCCGCAGGGCCCTCGACCTTTCTGAGCTCGTTCCAGAGCCTGATCACTTCGCGCTGTTTTTCGACGGTCATGAGCAACCTCCAACGGTCCATCAAGGCGCCTCCCTAGAACAAAATGAGAACAAAAAGTCCAGCCCCGGACGTAAAATTTTGGTGGGGGCGGCGTTGAACCTTTTCGGCGCGGCAAGCACCTATGGAAGCTGGGGATTTCAGCGCCCAGTTACACGGCAGCGCCGCCTGACGAACATACTCCGTCGTGGCGGCGCTGTTGCTTTTTGCGATTTCAACTTTAGGTTAAAGCCATGGCTGTCGGCCAGGCGCTGAAATCCCAACGCCGTCAGCCAGAAAAGCCTCGCGCGAAAGCGCGGGGCTTTTTCTTGTGAAGCGGATGAGGATGGTGAGGGAACGAAGCCTCGCCCCCCGATTGCTGCGCCGGCGCGTCAATGAGCCCACCGCACCGACATCGCCGGCACGTCAGACGGCGTCCTTGGCCACCTTCAGCGGCGAGGCCTTGACCGATTTGCTGGCGGGCTTCGCCGCAAACTGCATCGGCTCCTTGGTGAAGGGATTGATGCCCATGCGGGCTTCGGTCGCCGGCTTGTTCACGACCGACATCTTCACGAAGCCGGGAATGACGAACTCGCCGGACTCGTTGAGCTCCTTGTAGCCGACCGTCGCCATGTACTCGATCACCGACTTCACGTCGTTCTTCGAAAGCTGCGTGCCCTCGGCAATTGCATCGATCAATTGGGTCTTCGTCATCTTCGCCATGGTCTGAATTCCTTTGAATGGGTGCGCGGAGCAATTCTGCTGCTGGGGACGCGGCCGGACCCGCGAGTGCGCGCTGCTGATTCATGCCAGAAGTCATGAAGCGATCGGGCTTAGACCCTATCGAGGCCAAAAACGCAAGCACGGGCTCCGCGAGGTTCCCGACTTCCCGTGCAAGACGTTGGAGGACCTGCAATTTTAGGACCCGCAATTTCTCGAACCTGGCACAGCGCCGCGGCTGCTATAAGCCAGGAAAGGTATCTGATGGGGTTCTGATGAAGGTCGCTATCGTCATCGCAGGTTTGATCGTGGTCGCCGTCGCAGCCCTCGTCGCGATCCAGCCTAGCTTCTTGAAGCCTGCGTCCTTCGCCCTCGTGAAAAAGTCCGACATGTTCGGCTTCTCGCCCGGGATGACATTCGACGAGGCCAACAAGCTCGTCGCGCGACGCCACTATCTCTGCCGGCCGAGCCGAGGTCCGTACACGCTCACATGCGACATCAACGGCGCCAAGGTCGCCGTCGACGGCGACGAGACCGATCCCAGGCATCCGATCTGGCGCGTCAATGCGACGCTGAACAATCCGGGATCGCAGGAAACCGCCGTCAAATCGATTTCCGAGCAGTTCAACGCCTCGGCCATCAAGGACCGGGAAGGCTGGATCTGGATCGTCGGCCGCGGTTTCAAGCTGAGCTATGACGGCGCCAACTTGACTCTCGTCGACGAGGCCGCCGAAGCCAGGCTGCGCAAGGAGGACGCCAAGCGCTAGATCGCATCGCGCTTCCTCGTTCGTGAAACTTGTGGCCGGCGATCCGTTGTTGACGCTTCAGTAACCTAACGCGACCAAGCTTCTGTCAGGTTGGTTGCGTTGGAGTATCCTCAAAGTGCTGGATTTTAACGAGCTGCGTGAACTCGCGGCAGATGTTCGTGTTTTTGTAGATGTCGCCGAAGACAAGGCCGAGGCGCTCAGAGCCGTGATCGCGGCCTACGATGTGGTGCTGGCGATCTTCCCCGTCAATGACGGCATGGGCCTCCACGTCATCAAGGGCAAGGGGATCCTGGACCAGATCGCGACGTCGCGCACACACGCGATGTACAGCCACACGGCGATCGCGGTTCCGGATCTCGCCCACGCCGAAGCGCTCAAGTTCCTGACGGCGCCGGTCGAACAGCGGATTGCGGCCTGAGCATCGTTCAGCCGCTCCGCTCGCGTAGAGCGGCGCGGCGGAATTGTCGTGGTCGCTTCAGCGGCTTTGTCTGGGCGTGCGGGCTGTTCGCCGCTTCCGTCGCAGACCGATGCGCGTGCCCGGAAGATTGATGCCAAGCTCGATCGCACGCGACCTGATCGATGCAATGGGACGCTTGAGCTTCACGATCATCAGCGTGAGGCTCTTTCCCGTTTCGCACATGGATCGAAGCAGCCGGTCGTCGTCTTCCGACCAGCGTTCGTGGTTATAGGTGCGGGCAGCCATCGACGTTTGCCTCTGAGGCCAATGAGGCGGGACCTTAAGCGGGAGAATGTCAAAGGACCCAGCTTCGCCTTTTTCTGAGCGCGGCGGCTGGGTGTCAGTTGAGGGGCGGCTTGTTACGCTGCCGCCTGACGCAGAGATAGTTTTTCGGCGTCGATTTTCAACCGACTTACGATTTGTAATGGCCCGGCGCGAGCGCCTCCCCACTCCAGCGAAGCTGGCGCATGTTCTTTTGAACTTTCTTGCCGCTCGCGCGTCTTACAGTTGAAGCGTCCCTAAGCTTCACCTCGACAGAGAACCCCGCTCCTGAAAGGGCGGGGTTTTCGCTTTTGGCGCTGCATCAGCTTGCCCGGGATTTCAAGCGCTCTTTGCCGTTGACCCGGCGGCCGTCCGGCCGCACTTTTTGCGACGGGCAGGGTTTTGAGGAGCCGTGATGCCGAAAACCCTTGTGGAATTCAGAGCGCAGAACCTTCGTTTGCTCGAGCGGCTTTGTCCCGACGACCCGCGATACATCGCGGCCTGGCTGAAGCAGTTCGACGAGCAGAACGGGATCACACCAAGAACTGGTCCGAAGTCCGGCAAGAGCCGTGCGGCTGCCTCGCCGCGAAGCAGGACCGCTTCGCCCGGGCGTGCGAGGTCAGCGCCCTCCTCCGTCTCACCCCGCTAGTCCGGGGCGACGACAACGCGCGTGCTTATGGCTTGCATGCGCGCGCGTGTCACGACCGAGCGACTGCACGCGTCAGGCGGCGCGGCGCTTCTTTCGCGCACCTGCCGGCTTCGCCTTCGGCTTTTCGGCGCCGACTTTCGAGACGCGCGCGACTGCGGCAAGCGAGGCGGAAAGAACCTCGCGCTGGGCTTCGAGCCAATGCCTCTCGGCGTGGCCGTCCGCCCCACCGCTCTCCATCCAAATCTGGTATGCGCGCTCGCGGATCGCTTGTTCCAGGTCTGACATCGATGTCCCTCCAATTCGGAGCGGCATCCTGGGCGCGGTCGGTTAACAAGCTCTCAAGCGACCAACGTTCCCCGAGCCGGAACATCGCAACGAGCCTGCGGGCCCTGACGTCTTCGCGAAACGCGGACGTCATCGCACGTCGGCAATGATCGCAGCGACGCGGCGGGAATGATGATCGACGATCACGAGGGACTTCCCCGCGATCAGGTACTGATCTCCCCAGAACCCGTTGAGGATCTGCGTCACCTCCGGCGGCAGGTCCGCCGTCTCGGTCTGCCGCGGGACCGAGGTGCCGATCATCATCTCGAAATTCGGCCGATCCATTGCGGGGCTTTGCGATGTCGAAAGGACTGAGCGCAGCTGCTCGCGTTGTTGCGCGGTGAGGTTTGCCGGCTGGCTACTCTCCTTGATCTGGCGAGCGCGAGCGCCGCTCGAATCCTCATTTGCAGCGGGATCTTGTTTGGCAGCGGTGCTGACTGCGTCGCGTTGTGTTGGAACTCCCGTGCCGACCGTGGTCGCAGGCGCGCTGTTGTCCGCGCCGGTCGAGGGGCGTCCAACGTAGTCGGTCACGCCGAACATTTGGGGAGCCGCAAACCACAGCCCGAAGCCCACAAAGAGGATTGCAGCGGCCGCCGATCCCCACATCATCAGCTTGCGTGTGCCTTCTCGCTCTTCGTCCCGAGGAAGATCCTTGACCATCGTGAGATGCCTCCAGTTGCTTCGGGCCAACCCGGGCCTTGCTTCTCCGTTCCTACAGCTTCAGCGACGGCTCTGAATGGAGCACGTCCTTGAAATTGGAACGTTGCGTCCGCACCGGCGTACCGACAGCAACCGCAATTGCGCAACGGCCGGCTGAAGGGCGGTGAGTCAATCGCCCGCCTCGCGCCGCGAACGCTCGCGCTCGAACCAAGTCAGGCAGAAGCAATGCAGAGCAACTCGGAAACCAGGCTGCAGTCGATCCCGGCGGATGCCTCGGCCGAACGCAGGCCACACCCTGCCGGTCCGCACGCCACGCCGGAGCTGACCGACACGGAGAAGACACCCGGTTGCGGCGTGTTGCCTGAACCGGATGATCCGAACATCAGTCCCACGGGCTAGTCGGCACGACGCTCTGCGGCCACGTCGATCCGGCGACGGAGTGCGCATGGCTGCAGCCCAACTTGCATCGACGGCTCCGCCCGACGTCAGCAGCAGAGACCGCAGCGCCAGTCACGGAATGTCCGCGGCCTTGCGGTTGTCCCCGATCGAAACCGGCTTGTTCAGGAAATACTCGCGGTTGCCCGTCGCCGCTTCCGCGTATTGGTCGATGGCGACGATGATGGCCTGGACGTGGGCATAGCACCACCCTTCCCGCGTCGCTCTGCGGCGAACGTCCTCGAGCGCGGTCAGGAAGGGCGACAGGTCTCGCTCGTCATCGAACCACCGCCTGCTCACCACGTCCTCCCGCCGAGCACCCTGCCCTTGGTCTGGCGCGGCTCTGCCGCCTTCAGCGCGTCGCGTTCGGTGCACAGGCTCTCGACCTTCGCCTCCATCCGCGACAGCAGCGCTTGCGCCGAAGCCGTGCCGATCCCCGCCCGTTGCAGCTGGAGGATCTCCTTCCGCTGCCTGCCCATCTGGATGCGCATCCGTTCGATCTCCCGCCTGAGATAGTCCAGGTCCGGCATTGTTCCGCCTCGCGAATTCTAGAGAGGGCCCATGAGAACAAAAACGGAACGAAGAGTCGAGTCCGACGTTCTACGGAAAGCGGAATAGGAGATGTGCGATGGCTGATAACACTCAAAAGGACCCGAAGGACTGGGTTTCCGGCGACGATCCGATGACCGGAGCCCAGGAATCCTATCTCAAGACCCTCGCCGAGCAGGCGCACGAGAGCCCGCCCGCGGACGAGCTGACCAAGGCCGAGGCCTCCGAGCTGATCGACAAGATGCGGCAAAAGGCTGGGCTGGACGAGTGAGCCGTCCGGTTGCGGGAACCCGGCTCGATGCGTATGCAAACGAAATTGGGAATCGAGAATGCCTTATTTCGTTTGTGCCCGCGATGGAGCGGGCCAGATCATCCTGAAGCGAGACACAAAGGAAGCGGCCGAGAAGAAAGCCGCCGAGCTCCGCGACATGGGCTATTTCGAAGTCGAGATCGTCGCGAAGGATGACCAGGAGACGGCGTGAGGGATCATGCGTCCCTCAACACCCTAAAGGCGCTGAGAATGACGAAAGCACCGAAACCATAGGTCAGCGCATTCACGACCCAGGCAATGCCGATGCCGAGCAGGTTCGATCCTCCGACCGCTCCCCGGAAAAAATACGCTGCGCTGATGCCCGGCCACTCCAGCCAAAGCAACGCGAAGTCGGTCAGCGGCTCTAGGACGAGGAGCACCGTCGAGACGAGCGCCCCCACGGCCAATGCGATGACGAGATATGTCCTCAGCCAGGGCATCAAAGACCCAGCAGGCCAGCGATAACAGGAATGAGGAAAAAGGCGGCGATCCCGAGTAGCCCGCCCACGACAAAGCGTGCCGCGCGGCCGTGAATCTTCGTATCGAGCCACGCACAGATGGCCACCGCAGCCTGTCTCAGCCAGCTACCCACCAGGGTTCTGACGAGATCGAACAGGAGTTCTGCAACGAGTGCGGCCATGGCGTTTGGTCGGCGCCAGCTCTGGCGGGGTTCACGAGCAGTCATCGCGGTGGCTGATCGGCCGAACGCGAGCCGATAGGCGATGACACAGCACGCTTACCGCGCCGCGCTCCCGCGGGCGCCTTGCACTCGTCATTCAATTGAATTACCTTGGACGTATCGCTTCGGAGAAAGTAAAGAAAGTAACATGGCCGCAAATGCCCTTGTTCAGACCCGCATCGACGCCGAAGTCCGTGATCGCGCCTCGGCCGTCCTTGAGGAGATGGGGCTAACGGTGTCGGACGCGGTCCGCATCCTGCTCACCCGGACTGCCAATGAGGGCGCGCTACCGCTCGAGCTCCTCACGAACGGCAAGGCTCATGACGCCTGGTTTCGCGCGAAGGTTCTGGAGGCGCTGAACGATACCCGGCCCGATACCTCCGACGAACAGGCTGAAGCGCATTTCGCAAAGCGGCGGGCGGCGGCTCGGCGCAGGGCGGATGAACCAAAGTCGTGAAGCTCGTCTGGTCCGCGTTCGCGCTGTCGGACCGCGACGGCATCTTCACCCACATCGTCGCTGAAAATCCTCGGGCAGCCATAGCGCTCGACGAGAGGATCGCTGCCGCTGCGCATCGACTTGTCGAGTTTCCCGAAAGTGGGCGCCTGGCCGTGTCGCCGGCACACGCGAGCTCGTCATTGTCGGCACTCCCTACGTCGCGGCCTATACCGTAACGGAAAGCTCGATCCGGATATTGCGCGTCCTGCACGGCGCCCAGAAGTGGCCCGATGAGCTTCCCTAAGATTGAGGCTGCGGAAAGCTGTCAGGGCTCCATGAACTGACAGCGCGTAGGATGGAGCGAAACCCATCGAGCGCCTCGTTACGAAACATGATGGGTTTCGCAAGTGCTCTACCCATCCCACGAGCTAATCCAAGTTGCCTTGGGCCTCCTGATCTGCATTCATCAACTTGCATTGGTCTCTCAACGCAAACCGGTGGCTTGAATGAAAACCGCACTTGTCTTCGGCGCATCCGGCTTCATCGGCTCGCATTTGCTGCGCGATCTCTTGGACAGTCCGGACTATTCGCGGGTTGTGGCGGTGGCCCGCAAGCCGCTGGCGGTGAGCGATGCGAAGCTCACGGTGCTGATCGGCGATCTCGCTTCCCTGCCCGCACTTAAATCCCAATTGGTTGCGGACGAGATCTTCATCGCGCTGGGGACGACGCGCAAGCACACGCCTGACGAGGCCGAGTACTACAAGATCGATCATGATTATCCGGTGTTGGCAGCCGAGATTGCCAGGGCGAATGGCGCGCGGTCGGTGTTTCTGGTCACAGCCGTTGGCGCCAACGCCGCTTCCAGCGTGTTCTATCTCAGGACCAAGGGCGAAGTTGAACGGGACATTCTCTCGCTCGATTTCGAGCACACGCATATTTTCCGCCCCTCAATGATCCTCGGCGCGCGCGACGAGGATCGCCCGCGTGAACGCCTCATCGCCGCGATATGGGGCGTGCTCAATCCGCTGCTCCTCGGTCCCGCCGACCGGTATCGCGGGCTCACCGGCAACGACATCGCGCACGCCATCGCCCAAGCCGCGCGGGGCATCAAACCGGGAAGGTGCGCATCTATCATTGGAAAGAGATGGCGGAGCTGCTTCGAACGTGATGCAGATCAAGCCCAACCGGCGCGCTTTGCGCCGCAATATTCAACGCGGTCAGTGGATTCACAACGCTGCTCGGCTGCTGGCGCACGCAGTCAGCTAGGTGTTGGACTGAAGACAGTCTCAGGCGCCGTATGGATCCTTCGTAGCCAGCTGATGCCTGGATTTGGGATTCTCCACCTGCGATCAGTTCGATGTATGGGGCCCACCGCCAATGAAGCCCTCTCAGGAGGGCTTCTATTTTGGTTGCAGCTTTGGAATACTACACCCTTCCATTTGATTCATTTGTAGGTTGAACATGAACGCGCACGAGATGCCTCCAGAGGAAAATCCCGACGCACTTGAAGTTCTACAAGAACCAAGGTATCGCCGCTTGTTCACTGTCGTAAACAGTGGAGCATTCCTGGCGATAATCTCTGCCGCAATAGCCGCAGGAGGTTGGTATCTCAAATCTTATAAGGAATGCACGTTGTCAGCCACTACGCTGACAGACGGGATCGTTGATAAGGCCAACAAGATTGTGACCCAACTTACTCGTCTCAAGGTTCTTTCTCACGAGTACGACGATGTCGAAAAAATATACGCCGATGCGCCTAATCGGCAGAGGTCGGACCAGATCGCCACCGAGGCTATCGAAGAACTCAATATCCGCTTTAAGGAGCACGGCGTCGGCTATCAATTTGTCAATCGTCAGATCATTCGGATGGACTCTGAGTTTGTCCATGCCGAGGCAGTGGTCCCCTCGCTGGCCGTTCTGCGAGGAGCGGAATTCAGAAACGCGCAGGATGAATTTCTCAGTGCCTTCGATCATTACCGGCATGGAAAATATGAAGAAGCTTTGGTTGACTGTGCAAAGTCCTTCGAGAGCACGATGAAGGTCATCTGTCATAAGCGCGGATGGCCCTTTGACCCCAATCGCTCCACCGCGTCCGAGCTTGTTCGGACCTGTCTTGATAATGGTTTGATCCCCTCATATTGGGAGAACCATTTCACCGGCGTGAGAAACATCCTTTCATCGGGCATTCCCACCGCTCGCAACCGTCAAGGGGGCCATGGGGCGGGAACACTGCCGGATAATGAACCGCCCGAGGAGTTGGTGTCCTACGTGCTGCACATGACTGCTTCAACTATTCTCTTCCTCAGCGAGGCTGAAAAGAAATTGCCTTAGTAGCGGCGCCCTTACTTCGGACCCTGACCGAGCAAGCAGGCTAATGCCCTCCGTGGAAGATCGCTGCAATCGCCAACCCGATACGAACGATGAAATACCAAGGGCCTCGCTCGCGACCGCTGGGCGGCCGCGCCGAGGGCATTACCTCGACTTCCTCGATAATGGTGATCTTGCGGGTACGTTTCATCAGGGCACACCTTTTGGTAGCGAGAACCGATGTCTCGCGGGATTGACAGGGCGCCTGGGGGGAGCGAGAACCTCAGTTGTTCAGGCGGAGAGTCCTTCGGGATCTCCACCCCAGGCGTCAGGCGATTCACCTCGCCTGGCGCCATTTTAATGTTTTCGGATTCGGTACGAAGCCGGGCCTATACGGATGCCGGTCACGTCCCGGTGAGACAGCGCAAACTCACGGCCAACCAATATCACTGGGTTCGCGTGCGCGCGTAGCTGCGTCTGAGTTATCCGGGATATTCGTCCTGTCCACAGCTAAGGGAATGCGGTGGTTTTCCCCACTCATTCTCGACCACTCTCTTGACAGTTACCGAACGCCCCGCCTTCGGCGCCATGCCTCCCCCCGCCCGAGGGCTCAAGAGGGGTGCGGCCACAGTCAGGGGCTCGACTAACTACCGCCTCCAAACTCCGCAATAGCGCCATCAAAACAAAGCGAGTTTTACCCGCACGTCAGCGGCACGTATGGCAGTGCCCCCGCTGCATTTTCCTGCTATTTCCTACCCCCGCCGTCCCGGCCCAACACAAAACCCTCCGTCCGTTCCAGGGAGCAACAACCATGCGATACCTCCACACTATGCTGCGCGTGCGCAATCTCGATGTCGCGCTGAAGTTTTACCAGGATGCGCTGGGCTTGAAGGAGGTGCGGCGGATCGAGAACGACAAGGGGCGGTTCACGCTGGTGTTCCTGTGCTCGGCGGACGATCTCGAGGCACTGAAGAAACAGCCGCCGACGCGCGGGGCGCCGCTGGTCGAGCTCACCTACAATTGGGACGAGGAGAAGTATGGCGAGGATCGCTTCTTCGGCCATCTCGCCTACGAGGTCGACGACATCTACGCCACCTGCGAGAAGCTGATGAAGGCGGGCGTCACCATCAACCGTCCGCCGCGCGACGGCAACATGGCCTTTGTCCGCTCGCCGGACCTGCACTCGATCGAGCTGCTGCAGAAGGGCGATCCGAAGCCGCCGCAGGAGCCGTGGGCGTCGATGCCGAACACCGGCCACTGGTAACGGCGCCGGCCGGAACAAGGCCCCTCGCCCGGCGTTCTCCTTTCACGAAACCGATTTGGAGGAGGATGCGATGGCGAGAGGGCTGTTGCTTTGGATGCTTGGCGTGCCGATCCCGGTGATCATTCTGTTGTGGCTGTTCTTCGGCCGCTGAGCGTCGGTTTGAACTTTGCAAGGAAAGCTCCGCCGCGTGCGGAGCTTTTTGCATGACGGACGCGATGCAATCGCGCATCGCTCCGCGCGCCGAATTCCGCTATCACCCGCAGCGAGGTGGATCTGTAGCCCGGATGGAGCGCAAGCGTAATCCGGGACTGTCAGCCCTGGATTGCGCTTCGCTCCATCCAGGCTACGACACCGAACAATGCCGCGGGAGACGCTTCATGGCCGATACCAAGCTGACGATCTGGGGCCGCGCCAATTCGGTCAACGTGCAGAAGGTGCTGTGGTGCTGCACCGAGCTTGGCCTGGCTTACGAGCGCATCGATGCCGGCATGCAATACGGCAAGACGCGCGAGGCCGAATATCTGGCGATGAATCCGAACGCGCGGATTCCGACGCTGGTCGAGGGCGACTTCGTGCTGTGGGAATCCAATTCGATCATGCGCTACCTCTGCATGGCGCATGGCCGCGGCACGCCGATCTATCCCGAGGCGCCGAAGCAGCGCGCCTCGGTCGACCGCTGGCTCGACTGGACGCTGGCGACGGTGCAGCCGGTCGACCGCCCGGTATTCTGGGGCATCGTGCGCACCGCGCCCGCCGAGCGCGATATGATCCAGGTGCAGCGCGATGCCGATGCTGCCGCCGAGGTCTGGGCCATCGCCGACCGCCTGCTCGCCACGCGCCGCTTCATCGAGGGCGATGCGTTCACGCTCGCCGACATCGCGGTCGGATCCTATGCGCGGCGCTGGCTCGGGGTCGAAGGCATCAGCCGGCCGGCCCAGCCGCACCTGACGCGCTGGCTCGCCGAGCTCGGCAAGCGGCCCGGATTTGCGCAATTCGTCGCACCGCCGATGTCGTGAACCCCTCGCGCGCCTTAAGCTGCGGCGATCGCGCGGGGAATCCTCGTTCCGGCGCGCTTCCCGCGGCGTCACCGCCGCGCTTGACGGCTACTGTGCATGGGGTTGTTTTCGCGGTTTTGTTTCAGGCTTTAGCGCCAGCCGCGCTCGACCAGCAGCACGACGACGATCAGCACCAGAGTCACGGCAGCCGTGGCGAGCCGCGCGGTCCAGCTGAGGCCGCGGCCGACCCACCACAGCAGCGCGCAATACATCAGCACGGGAACGATGATGTCGAGCCGCACCAGATCCGCGGGCATGGGCTTCAGCGCCGGATGCCAGCGTCGACGCTGGTCGAGCCACCGAGCTTGACGCAGGTCCCGGTGCCCTCGGCCATCACGAAGCCCCGGCCGTAGGCGGCGCAGGCGCCTGCCCTCACATTGCCGGCCGTGCTGCCGTTCAGCGGCAGCACCTTGCCCGCCTGTGGCGGCTCGGCAGGCGGCAGGCGCAGGCTCTCAGCCGCAGTCGCGGACGTGGCCAGCAAGGAGAGCAGGATGAGGAGCTGCGTGCGCATCGCCGCCTTGTAGCCCGGACCGGACCCGCGCGCCATCGGACCGTCCGCAGCTAGAGGAACTTGACGCCGGCCGACTTGCCGCGGCGCCAGACCACTTGGCAGCTCCGCCCGGTGCGCGCATCGCGTGCGAAGGCCATCCGGATCACGCCGGGAAGCTGGCTCGCGTCCTCGTCGAGGGTGATCCTGGCGCCCGAATCCGAGATGTCCTGAACCAGGCAGTGCCGCGCGGCAAAGCCGCCGTCCAGCGTGATCCAGGCGTGCTGCGACAGCAGCTTGCGGGCTGCGCGCTTCTTCGGCGGTGGCATCGGCAAAATCTCCCCGTCCAGCGCTACGTAGGGAACGCTAACAAACCGTTGAAATCGCCTCCGAATGATCCCGCGCCCCGGGGCTATCCACCGGGCCGGAAAGACCGTTCCCGAACGGCTTGCCCGGGAGCGCAAAGGCCACTATACGTTCGCCCGCTGCAAGCCGCCGGGCCCTGTTCGGCCGGCCAGCGGCCGTGCCGGGAAAACGGCAGGGCCCTGCGTTTGCTCCCTTCGTCTATCGGTTAGGACGCCACCCTTTCACGGTGGAGAGAGCGGTTCGATTCCGCTAGGGAGCGCCAGCAAAATCAATCACTCAAAGATCCACTCTGCCGCCGTGTCCAACGTGTGGCCAATAAACCCGTGCGAACACCCATGGACGTGGGGCTCGATCGCCGCCCCGCTTCGCGAGCGTGAACCGGCGGGCCATCGTGCTTACCGCCTGAGCCCGGGGCGGTGCGTCATCAGCCGCGGCCGGTCGCGCCTCCTGTGCAACCTGCGGTCGCCGCGAGGCAAGCCGCCGGCATCGCTCATTTATTTTTGTCGAAGCAGCCAGCGGCTACCCTGTTGCCGATTGAGTAGCAATCAGGAGGATTGGGCTTTGTGACCACGTGCTGGGGCGTTTCAACTCGTGGGCTCGACCACCCCCAAAGCACAGCAAGCAGGGCCAGACCCCCGAGGATCGCGAGTGCAACCATTTCAGGCGTGACGAGAGCGGGGCGCCGACAGAGCCCCTGGGGTGCAATCTGCTTCAACGAACACAACTCTGAACTGTAATAATCTAAACTGTAATAAAAATATCATATGTTAATTCCGGTTCCATTGCAAATGGCAGTTGTTCCACGCAGAAATGCCTGAAACGAACGGCCCGCCAGCGTGAACCGGCGGGCCCTGCTCAATGGTGCTTCATTGGTCGCGCTCCGCCAGGATGCGGTTGATCTCGGCCGTCACGATCAGCTGGTGCTCAGGCGTGAGCTGGGCATACCTCGCCAAAGGGCTCGCTCCAGCCCTCTGGTGCCCTCGGCGTTCGTCGATCATCCTCTTGAGGCCCTTTAGATCGCCGTCGAGTATCCAGTCGACGTTGATCCCGTGCTTCCGGCAGTAGTCGCACAGCTCGGCGCTGGGCGCGGGACCGACCTTCGGAGCTCGCTCCAATCCCCATTCGATCGCGAGCCACAACAGGCGCGGGTTGTTGTTCTGCGCTGACGACGCGCCGTCGGCGTCGAGCCGCCCCAACGGTGTCCGGAGGCGTAGCCGCCGACGCTTGGCGGCGTTGCGGCGCCGCGTGATGCCAGCGCGGGTGATGGGCTTCTCCTTTGCCACTGCCCGCGGATCTTCCTGAGCTTCGTTTGTGCCTTGTCGATGTCTATTTTTACGGAGGTGGACGGCCATGGACCTATTCTCATCTCTTTCACGGTGGAGAGAGCGGTTCGATTCCGCTAGGGAGCGCCAGAGGCGCAAAGCCGCCGCGGCAGCGTGAACCTCCTCGCCCCTCGTCTCCGACCAATGTCAGGTCGTAACCGGTCGAGGCCCATGCCGCAGCTCAAAGCCGACATTGCAGACGCATCGCAGATGCCGGCGCTTCCCACATGGCTGCGCCACCCGCGCCAGCATGCGCCGGACCGGCGCGCCAGGATGCTCGCGCACATGGCCCACCTCCAACCATTGCCGGAGCGCCAGGCGGCGTTGACGCCGCCCTCGCCGGAGCGGTCAGGCCAGGCCGTCGCTGACATTCTCGGCGATGCCTTCGGCTACATCGTGCTGTTCGGTGTCATCGCCCTGCTCTTCCATTCGCGCGTTCCGCTCTACCTCGGTGCCTTTCTCTTCCTGACCGATGGCGAGCGCATCGAAAGCGCGCTGGCAAGCATCGGTATCCGCCTCGAGCCCGAAATGATCGGCCAAGACCTCGTCAAGCGCTTTGTATTCTGGTTCGGATGGTTCGCGTTGCTCGGCCCCCTGAAAGCCTCGGTTCCCGCCTGGCTCGCGTCTTGGCTGCCTCCGACCCAGTCATGGTCTTCCCTGGCCGGCATTGCCATTCTGCTCGCCCTCGTCGAAGCATTGACCGGGCTCGCGCTGCGGCGCGCATTGCCGCGCCTGCGATGGGAAATCCGTCCGAACGGACTGATATGGACGATGATCCAGTTCGCCTTTGCCGCATTGGCTATCCTGGTGCTGTTCGGACCTCGCTAGCCGTCGCTTATGCCGCGCTTCCCGCTGCTCTGCCGACCCGCGCCATTTACCGAAAATTCACCCCAGCTATTAGGCAGCAGTATCATTTGCTTAGAATTTGCTCGCTACCGTGGAACTACGGCAATCACCCGAACCCCCGGTCAGCGCTCATGTCCGTCGCAGATTTCCTGAGGCAGCGAGCAGTGGATGTTACGGTCAGCGGCAGCTACTCGCTGCCCCGCTGGTACGATTGCGAGGGCAAGCTCCGCAGCTTCGCCTGCCGCACCAAGCGCGTCTCGCCGTTCCGGATGATCGTGGACGTGCCCGTGGTCGGCAAGGTCGGCGAGCGCTTGACCTCCTACTTCGAGGATTTCGGCGAATTCCAGGGCACCATCAGCGCGACGCTGAAGGCTGGCTTCCTGATGGAGCTCGAGATGACGCGGGCGCGGCGCGCCTGGATGTCGGAAAAGCTGACATGGCTCGAGAAGAAGCAGAAGTATGCCAGCGTTCGGGAGCTGCGGCGTGACGCGCGTTTCGTTCCGCAAGTCTCGCACACCGTGCTGACCCTCGCGGACGGCAGCTGCCATCCCTGCTTCATCATCGACGTCTCGACGGCCGGTGTCGCGGTGTCCTCCGAGTATGATCCGGTGGTCGGAACCCCGCTTGCGGTCGGCGCCTGTGTCGGGCGGGTGATCCGCAAGTTCGAGCACGGCTTTGCGGTCAAATTCGCCGAAAAGCTGGACCGGGACGACCTCGTCCGCCTGATCGTCCGCGCGCCCTTGCTGAAGTCGGCCTGAATTCGCCGCCCTATAGCGGCCCCAATGCCGGATCAGCTTTTGCAGGTCTGTGCCTCGGGCCGGACGTCATTTTGCAGACTTGCGATCGGGGGACCGAATGGCAGTCGACAAGATCACCTGGGACAGGGTCGGACGGGTCACCGAGCCCGGACGCTACATGTACACGTTCGGCTGGCTCACCATCACCGCCGGCGACCTGGAGATCTGGAAACGATACCCGCAGGCCGCGTTCACGCTGCTGGCGCAGAGTTCCGGGTCGCCCGAGTCCGCCGGCGAGGAATTCCATCTCGGCGCCTTCGACGTCGCACCCGACGCGCCGCCCGCGATCACGACGCACTGACTAGACAAGGCCAGCAGCCGGCACGCTGCGCAGATGCGCCAGGAATCGAGGAATCCCGCGCATTTCCTTGAGCTCGCTTGCAAATCTCGATCCGCAGCGCACCGGGCAATCGTTGCGGTGACTGGCGAGCTTCTGCCATCATGCGATTGATTGCGCTCGTATTCTACTCCCCACAATGAGCCCGGATGAACGGCAGCAGTCGCGCGCCTTCAGGGAGCCGAAAGCCGGCGCATGACACATGGTCGCATCGGAGAACGTAGATAAGCGGATCAAGGGAACTTATTTTCGGCGCCAATGTACCTGATCGAAGCGCTCCCCACCGTCGTTGGAACTGCCGCTATCGCCCCGGCGCTGCTGTTGCTCTGGCTCGTCATCGCTGCCGAGGAACGCCCGGGGCCGCCGGCCCAGGTCTGGACCGCATTCCTGTTAGGGGCGGCGAGCATTTCGCTCCTGGGCCTCGCCCGCGCCCCCTTCGCCAAGATGATCGCCGCCCCCGACGATCCCTGGGCGGCGCTGGCGATGCATTCGATCTTCGGCGTCGCGCTGCCCGAGGAAGCCGTCAAGGTGCTCGCCATCGTGCTGGTCTCCTCGACCAAGCGACGCACCTTTGCCAATCCGATGGACACCGTGGTCTACGGCGCCGCGGTCGGCCTCGGCTTCGCCGCCTACGAGAATCTCGCCTATCTGGTCCAGCACGCCGACATGTGGCGCTCGCTTGCCGCGCTGCGCAGCGTCCTGACCGTGCCGTTCCACGGCGCGCTCGGCATCATCGCCGGCGCCTACCTGACCATCGCGCGCGCCGGCACGGCGCTTGGCGCAAACCGCCACCATCGCGATTGGGCCCGTCTTTCCAGCCGGCTGTTGATCTTCGGTGGCCCGCTCGCGCTTCATACGGCCTTCGACTTCCCGCTGCTGACGCTCCAGCGCATGCCCGATCTCGATCCGACACTCCGCATGTGGTTGGGCGCTGCAAGCCTGTTGATCGGCTTCGGCTCGATCGCCTTCGCCATCCGCCTGGTCCGGCGCGTCGCGCGCCACCACGCGCCGCGAACCGATGTCGCGCGCGAGCGGCTCAGCCAGCTGCGCCGGATGTGGGCGCTGCTGCTCGCCGGCGGCGGCATCGGGTTCGTCGGGCTCGCCTTCGTCCTGACCTCGATCCATCACTGGCTGATCAACCCCGAGCGCAACCTGACGCTGGCGCTGATTCCGATCGGTTTCGTCTCGATCCTGCTCGGCCTTGCGCTTCTGATTGTCACATCGGCTATCTACATTCTCGGCCGCAACCGCATTCGCACCAACGCGGAAGGCTTTTCGTCGGCGCCCGGCGGCACTTGATCCAACGCATGGCGAACGCGCGACAGGCCCACTAGATTGGGACGCAATCCTCTCGTTCCGGAGCCAGACGATGACATCGCCCGAGGAATTTGCCCGCCTCCAATCCGAGATGAACCAGGCGGTCAAGGCGCACTGGAAGGCTTTTCTGTTCGAAGGGATCCTGCTCGCCGTCCTCGGCATTGCCGCGCTCGTCGTGCCGCCGCTCGCCAGTCTTGCGACCGCGATCTTCCTCGGCTGGATGTTCCTGATCGGCGGCATCGGCGGATTGATCGCGACCTATTGGGCGCGCAGCACGCCAGGCTTCTGGTGGTCGCTGATCTCGGCTGCGCTCGCCGTGCTCACCGGCCTGCTGCTGCTGGCCCGGCCGATGCAGGCCGTGCTGACGCTGACCATCGTGCTCGGCGCCTATTTCCTCGCCGAGGGCGTCGCCACCATCATGTACGCGCTGGAGCACCGCCGTGAGCTCAGCGGCCGCTGGTCGTGGCTGCTGATCTCGGGCCTCGTCGACATCGCGATCTCGTTCATGGTGATCACGGGACTGCCGAGCTCGGCGGAGTGGGCCATTGGCGTCCTCGTCGGCATCAACCTGCTGTTCGGCGGCGCCACCCTGATCGGCATGGCGCTGGCGGCACGCAATGGCAACACCTGAGGCGCCTCGTCGCTCCACATTCTGATTGGGGGGTGACAAGGCGCCAGCGGCACGCTATATGGCCTTTCCATGATCACCGTCGCCACCAGCTATTTTTGGTACTTTAGCTACGACAGCTCGCTGGCGGCGGGAGGATCGCGCTCAATCTGAAACATTGCAGCAAACGTCCGAACAGCCGCCCGACCTGGCGGCTTTTTTATTGCCGGCAGGTTCTAGAACAGACAGGAGCCCGCCGTGCTGAGCACGACCGACGATCTTCGTATCCGCGAACTGAAAGAGCTGAGCACGCCGGAAGAGGTGATGCGGGAAGTCCCGCGCACGCTCACCGCGACGCGTGTGGTGATGGCCGCGCGCAACGCCATCCATGCCATCCTGAGCAATCAGGACGACCGCCTTCTGGTCGTCGTCGGCCCCTGCTCGGTGCATGATCCCAAGGCGGCGCTCGACTATGCCGAGCGGCTAGCAAAGCTTCGCGAGGATCTCGCCGATCAGCTCGAGATCGTGATGCGGGTCTATTTCGAGAAGCCCCGCACCACGGTCGGGTGGAAGGGCCTCATCAACGATCCCGACCTCGACGGCAGCTTCGACATCAACAAGGGGCTGCGGCTCGCGCGCAACGTGCTCGCGGCGGTGAACAATCTCGGCCTGCCCGCCGGCACCGAGTTCCTCGACATGACCACGCCGCAATACATCGCCGACCTCGTCTCCTGGGCCGCGATCGGCGCGCGCACGACCGAGAGCCAGATCCATCGCGAGCTGGCTTCGGGCCTGTCCTGCCCGGTCGGCTTCAAGAACGGCACCGACGGCAATGTGCGGATCGCGGCCGATGCGGTGAAATCAGCCTCGCATCCCCATCATTTCATGGCCGTCACAAAGCTCGGCCGCTCGGCGATCGCCTCGACCGCCGGTAACGAGGACTGCCACATCATCCTGCGCGGCGGAGCTGAACCGAACTACGACGCGGCAAGCGTTGCGTCGGCCTGCAACGAATTGACCAAATCCGGCGTTGCCCCGCTGGTGATGGTCGATGCCAGCCATGCCAATTCGAGCAAGAAGCCGGAGAACCAGCCGCTGGTGATGGCCGATATCGCCCGCCAGATCTCGGGCGGCGAGAGCCGCATCATGGGCGTGATGATCGAGAGCAACCTCGTCGCCGGCCGGCAGGATGTCGTACCGGGCAAGCCGCTCACTTATGGGCAGAGCATCACGGACGGTTGCATTGACTGGGCAACGACGTCGAAGACGCTCGAGCAGCTCGCCGACGCGGTCGAAATCCGCCGCAACATCCGGCGCGCCGGACTGCACGAGCGATCAGCCTGACGGATGGCGAGCTTGGGATGGCTCATTCCTCACCTCTCCCCGACGGGGAGAGGTGAAAGCCTCAGCAGCCGCGGCAGATGCTCTTGATCTTCTTGTCGAGCGCCTGGTTTTCCTTGCTGAGCGGATCGTTGGGATCGCTCAGATTCTTCTCGCTAGGCACATCGCTGGCACGCGGCTGGCGATGACCGACCGGCGCCGGCAACACCGACCCGGACGATGCGCCGCTTGAGGTCGATCCCTTGGAGCCGCCGGTCTGCGCAACAGCCGCGCCGCCAAGCAAGACCACGAGCGATACTGCCAGCATGATCTTCGTCATGTCCATTTCTCCATTCTCGAATCAGCGTCCAAGCCCAGCACTCAAGTCAGCGTCGATGCCATCGCCACTCATGCCTCGGGCGGATAAAGATGAACGTCGCCGCAATAGTCGACGATACGATAGCGCGTTTCTGATTCCGCTTCACTTGTCTCGTTTGCGGTATTTTTCACCGCCGACACGTAATTCGGACCCACCGGCGACTTGCCGGCACCGCCGGGAATGTCGATGACATAGTCCGGCTGACACAGGCCCGACACCCGCCCGCGCAACTGCCGCATCAAGGCCTGCCCCTCTGCCAACGTCGTGCGCAGATGCGCCGTTCCCGGGGCGAGATCGCCGTGGTGCAGATAATAGGGCTTGATCCGGCATTCGACGAAAGCTCGCATTAAATCCGAGAGAGCGGCGATGTCGTCATTGACGCCGCGCAAAAGCACGGACTGGCTCACCAGGGGAATTCCAGCATCGACGAGCCGCGCGCAGGCATCGCGCGCGGCCCCCGTCAGTTCGCGCGCGTGATTGGCGTGTACCGCGACCCAGGTGGCCGCGCCCGCAACCTTCAGGGCTGCAACCATCTCCGCGCTGACGCGCGCTGGTTCGGCCACCGGGACACGGGTGTGGAGACGGATGATCTTGACGTGATCGATGGCCGCAAGGTCAGCCATGATCTCGCTCATCCGCCGGGGCGACAGCATCAGGGGATCGCCGCCGGTCAGGATCACTTCCCAGATCTCGTCATGCGACCGGATGTAGTCGATCGCGGTGCGATAGGCGCTCTCCGACAGCGCATTCTCCTTGCCGGGCCCGACCATCTCGCGGCGGAAGCAGAAGCGGCAATAGACCGCGCAGACGTGCACGAGCTTGAACAACACCCGGTCGGGATAGCGGTGCACGATTCCCGCCACCGGCGAATGCGGGTGATCGCCGATCGGATCGGTATTCTCGCCCGGCTGCGCCTCGAGCTCGGCCGAAACAGGAACGAACTGCCGCGCGATGGGATCGTCGGGATCCGTCGCGTCGATCAGCCCGACCAGATCCGGCGTGATCGCCACGGCATAGCGCGCGGCGACGCGTTCGAGCGCCGGCAGCGCCGATGCGGGGACCAGGCCCTCGGCTACCAGCTCGGCAGGTTCGCGCAGAGTGCGTGCAAGGTTCGTCTTTGTCATCTCTCATCCGCAGGCGGTGTCCACACCACCTGATCAATTCGTGTGGCGCCGCTCGCCAGCATCACCAGCCGGTCGAAGCCGAGCGCGACACCGCTCGCCTCCGGCATTGCGGCGACCGCCGCCAGAAAATCCTCGTCGAGCGGATAGGCTTCGCCGTAGCGGCGCTGCTTCTCCGTCATGGATTCCGTGAAGCGTTTGCGCTGCTCCCCGGCATCGGTCAGCTCTCCAAAGCCGTTGGCGAGCTCGACGCCGCAGGCATAGATCTCGAAACGTTCGGCGACCCTCGGATCGTCCGTCTTCACCCGCGCCAGCGCCGCCTCTGGAGATGGGTATTCGAACAGGATGGTCAAACGCCCCTGCCCCAGATGTGGCTCGACGTGTTCGACCAGCACCTTGCTGAAGATGTCGGACCAGGTGTCATCCTCGGCGACACGGACCTTCCCGGCTGCCGCAGCGGCAAACGCCTCACGGTTACCCTCGCCGCCCGAGATTGTCGACAGCAGGTCGATGCCGGCGAACTGCGCGAAGGCGCCCGCGACCGTCAGGAGCTCCGGCTCGGCGAAGGGATCGGCGGTTCGGCCGCGGAAGGAGAAGGTCCCGATCCCGGTCGCCTGCGCCGCCCGGGCGATCACGACGACGCAATCGGCCATGATGGCATCATAGGGCGCTCCCGCCCGGTACCATTCCAGCATGGTGAACTCGGGCAGATGCAGGTCGCCGCGCTCGCGGTCCCGGAACACCCGTGCGAACTCGAAAATCCGCGTCTCGCCCGCCGCCAGCAGCTTCTTGCAGGCGAATTCGGGCGAGGTGCGCAGGTATCGGCTGGCCCGGCTGCCGTCGGGCCGCATGATCTCGGTCCGGGGGGCGTGCAGATGGGTCTCGTTGCCTGGAGAGACCTGGAGAACGGAGGTTTCAACCTCCACAAACCCCTGTTCGGCGAAAAAACCCCGCAAAGCTCCGGTCACGGCGGCCCTGGCCTGGAGGAACGGCCGTCGGTCGAGGTGGCGCGCGGGCGACCAGGACGGCGACATCGGCTTGTCCCCAGCCATCAACCGACCGCCCCGGCCGGCAGCAAAATGCTGGCATCCAACGGCAAAATCAGTATGTTGCGGCCCGAAACGGGTGCCGAGGTCCGGTTTGAGGCCCCAAGTCCCCCAGCAATTCGACCACGTCCTGGCTGGTGCCGGGCCAAGCAAGCAGGAAATACAGCTTTGAGAGTCATCGCCAGTTCTATTCGCAAGGGCAACGTGATCGAGCAAGACGGCAAGCTCTATGTCGTCGTGAGCGCCGAGAACATCCATCCCGGCAAGGGAACCCCGGTCAGCCAGATCGAAATGCGCCGAATCTCGGACGGGGTAAAGATCTCGGAACGCTACAAGACCACCGACCAGGTCGAAAAGGCCACCATCGAAGAGCGCAACTACACCTTCCTTTACGAAGATGGCGATGGCTACCACTTCATGAACCCCGAGACCTACGACCAGGTTCAGGTTTCCAAGGACGTCGTCGGCGACGCGGCCGCGTATCTTCAGCCGGACATGACCGTCAAACTGTCGATGCATGACACCAATCCGGTGTCGATCGCACTGCCGCAGCGCGTGACGCTGGAAGTGGTGGAGACCGAGCCGGTGACCAAGGGCCAGACCGCCTCCTCCTCCTACAAGCCGGCGGTGCTGTCCAACGGCGTGCGCACCACCGTGCCGCCGCACATCTCGGTCGGCACGCGCATTGTGGTGATGACCGAAGACGGCTCCTACTCCGAGCGTGCTAAGGACTAAACGAGCCATCGAGGATCGGAACAGGTACCGCCGGGGGGCGAAGCAGTGGGCAGGAACAGTCTCCGCTTCGTCTCGCTTCTCCTGGCGTTGCCGTCGCTCCTCGTTGCTGCACCGATCGCTGCGGACGAGTTCCGCAGCCCCTCGCTGACGGCCCTGCGCATCGAGTGGCGCGGGGCGCTCGACCAGCTTCGCAGCGAGATCAACAGCCGTCCGCAAATTGCGGGCGACTTCATCTTCGCGCCCCGTCGCTCGGTGCCGCGCTACGATCCGCGCGCGATGCCCGCACTGGTGCAGCTCAACGCGGTCTCCTCGCGCTTCTTCACCGGCATTACCCGAAGTCCCGTCCCCGTGCTGCTGCCGTTCGACGCCGCCGCGTATCTCGATGCGCAGCGCAGCGGCGCGCCGGCGACGCTCGCGCTGTCGCGCTACCAGGGCGACTTCAATCCCGCCGACATGTTCGATGCCGGTCCTGCCGGCTACAGCGCGACCTTCTCGCTCGATCCGGGTGCCGGCGACGGCATGCCGAGCCGGGTGTACGCAAAGCCCGTCGAGGTGCAGATCACGGGCTCGGCGCTGATCTACGACATCGCCGATCCGGCCGGGGGCAAGGGCGAGCCAGTCAAGCCGCTCGCCGCAACCTACCCGGATCTGCGTAGGTTCATCCGGGAAGGCTATGTGCGCTACGCCTTCACCCGCTTCGGCGCCACCTATGTGGTCTCGATCCAGTGCCTCGACAGTGTCGCGAGGCCACGGCGGCTCGCCTGCAAGGAGGCCTATCCGGTCGCCGAGCGCTTCCTGAAGGCGCTGCGCGTCGCAGGCGGCCAGCGCATGCGGCCGCTGGCGGACGTTGCCTCCAACATCATCGATCGCCCCGCAGTGCGTTCACCGGATTTCAGCTACCGGCCGAGCGGCGACATCATTCCGAACACCGGTTACCGCAAGCAGGGCGGTCATCCCGACGCCATGGCTTATGCCCAGATCCGCTTTCCCTTGGAGAAGGCGCCCGCCTTCGTGCGCTCCCAATCCTTCGGCAAGCGCGACAAGAGCGAAGGCCCGACCGCTTATCCCTGGCGCGACAATTTCTGCGAGTCGCGTAGTTTCGAGGTGTGGCAATGCGGCGGAGGTTACGGCCACCAGGGCGAGGACATCCGCGCCGCCGACTGCCCGCCACCCGGCGAAGCCCGCGAGCCCTGCGATTCCAAGCGGCGCGGCGTCGTCGCCGTGCGTGACGCGATCGTTATCCGTGGCGCCAAGGACCAGGCCGCAACGCTACAGGTCAATAGCCGCACCGAGCACATCCGTTTCCGCTACATGCACATGAATCCGCATGCGATGAACGCCGATGGCGTCATCAACGGCCGCATCGTCACCGAAGGCGAGAAGATCGGCGTGATCTCGAACTACCTCGACCGTCCCGCCGGCACCTCGATGCACCTGCATTTCGACGTCCAGGTGTTCACCCGCGATGGCTGGATCTGGGTCAGCCCCTACGCGACGCTGGTCTCGGCCTATGAACGGCTGATCCGCGCGCGCGGCCGCGAGATCGGCCCGGAGATCGCGGTCACGGCGCAGCCGGTGGCCCATGCGCTGCCGGAAGACGTGCTCAAGCCTGACCTGCGCGAGGGAGCGGGCGGCGAGGAGAACTGACAGCGTGCTGGTTCGTTGCTGGAGCGGGCAGGACGCATCTGGTCGCGCACTCCCCCGCTCGAACGAAGAAGGATGGGTTGATGAGTGTCGGACTGATCGGTCTTCTCGACGATATCGCGGGGATCGCAAAGGTGGCTGCAGCCTCGCTCGACGATGTCGCTAGCCAGGCAGCCAAGGCAGGCACAAAGGCCGCTGGCGTGGTCATCGACGATGCGGCGGTCACGCCGAACTACGTCATCGGTTTCGCTTCGAAACGCGAGCTGCCGATCGTCGGCAAGATCGCGGTCGGATCGCTACGCAACAAACTGCTGATCTTGCTGCCGATTGCCCTGCTGCTCGGCTATTTCCTTCCCGCTGCGGTCACGCCGCTGCTGATGCTGGGCGGCGCCTTTCTCTGCTATGAAGGCGCCGAAAAGGTACTCGAAGCCGTGATGCCGCATCATGCGCACCAGCACGAAGCTCAGCTCGAGCCGATTGCGTTGAATGCCCAGTCGGTCGAGGACGAGAAGGTCGCTGGCGCCATCAAGACGGATTTCATCCTGTCGGCGGAGATCATGGCGATCACGCTGGCGGCCCTCCCGGCGGGCAGCATCTGGACGCAGGCGCTGGTGCTGGCGCTGGTCGGCCTCTTCATCACCGTTGGTGTCTATGGCGTGGTGGCCCTGATCGTGAAAGCGGACGATGCCGGCATCGCCCTCGCGCGGTTCGACGGCGCCTCGCTCGCCGGCGGCGCGATCCGATTGCTTGGGCGCGCGCTCGTCCGCGGCATGCCCGTTTTCCTGGCGGTGCTGAGCACGATCGGCACCGCCGCCATGATCTGGGTCGGCGGTGGCATCATCCTGCACGGCATCGAGAAGTACGGCCCACCCGCGATCGGCCATACGGTCCATGCCATAATCGAGGCTGTCGCACATCTCCTGCCATCCGTTGCCGGCATCGTCGAATGGTCGGTCGAAGCAGCCATCTCGGGTGCGCTGGGACTGCTCGTCGGCGCAGTCGCCATTCCGGTCGTCCAATACGGACTCGCGCCGGCTTGGAAGCGGTTGAGGCGATCGCGATCGGCCTGAGCACAGCCATTGCGGATGACGCGCGCAGCCTATTCCAAGAACGTCGTCAGTTGCGCGCCCTCATCCGCCACGAACACCGCGATCAGTTCCGCCGGCTCGGTCATGCTGGCATTGGCCGAGACCAGATGCGTCGAGCCCGGCGGTTCGAAGAAGGACTGGCCGACACCGAACGTCTCGACCGGGCCGCCACCGAGCTGCGAGCGGATCTCGCCCTTGGTGATGTAGGCGGTGACGGAGCCGGAGTGACGATGCGGCCGCGAAAACCCGCCCGGACCGTAGGACACGCGCACGATGGTAACGCGTTTGCCGGGCACGTTCGGAAGCGCGTAGGAGCCGATCGGCTCAACCTTGTCGAGCGGCGAGCCTTCCGCCGCCGTCGCGCAGAGCGGCGCGAGGGCGCTGGACACGCTGTCGATCGTCACCGGCAGAGCTTTGCCGATTGCCAGCGCGCAGACTAATCCTGCGATGACGGCGAACGCTGTCGAACGTGACGGCAACGGGTACTGCAGGGCCGAAAGGCTCATGACTGTCATCGTGATCCTCCCCTCTCTCCGTCAGGACGAAGCTGCGACGGCGGCCGCCGGCCGCTGTGCAGGCGTCCAGCGAAACGCCGCGCCAAACCGGTTCCAGACGTTGATCGAGGCGACCGCCGAGGTCAGATACGTCAGTTCAGTCTCGGAGAATTCGCCGGACGCTTCCGCGTAGACCTCCTCGCTGACGCCGTCCGGCAGACAGGTCAGCGCCTCGGCCCAGGCGAGCGCAGCCCGCTCGCGCGGCGAAAAGATCGGCGCCTCGCGCCAGACCGCGAGCAGATGAAGCTTGTCGAGGGGAACGCCGATCCGTTCCGACAGCAAGACGTGGTGTTGCACGCAGAACGCGCAGCCGTTGATCTGCGAGGCGCGCAGCTTGACCAGCTCGAGCAGCTGCTTGTCGAGGCCGGCCTTGGCCGCAAGCTGGCCCAGCGCCAGCACCAGATCAAACGCATCGGGCGCGATCCGCTTGAAATCTTCGTATTCGCTGCGGGCGTGTGCCATTGCCATTCACCTCGGCTTATTATAAGAACTCGGATACATTATAAGAGCTCTTATATGTCGCGCAAGACGAATGTCATGACATTGCAATCGGGCCGCAAGGCCGTTGCAGCCGGCGCGGTGCATGTCCCGGCACCGGGCGAAGGCAAGCGCGGCGAGCAAGGCTATCTCGGCTACCTGCTGCGCCAGGCCCACGCCGCGGTTCGCCTGACGATGGAGCGCACGCTCGCCGATCTCGGCGTGACCTCGCCGCAATTCGCGGTGCTGACGATGCTGAACGCCTATCCGGGCTTGTCGGGGGCCGATGTCGCCCGCCTCACCTTCCTGACGCCCCAGACCGTCGGCGTCATCATCCGCAATCTCGAACGCGACGGCGCGATTGCGATGACGCCTCATCCCGTTCACGGCCGCATCCAGCAATGGACGCTGACGCCGCGCGGCGCGACGCTTCTGAAGGCGTGCCGGCAGCGTGTGCTCGAATTGGAGAAGCGGCTCGCTCGCAATTTGGATTCAAAGGCGGAAACCACGATCCGGCGTTGGCTTTCCGGAATCGCGGCTGACCTTCAGGAGGACTAGCCGGCCGGCATTCGCGGCTGTCGTGGCCGCTGGTGCTACCCGCCTTTCAAGGCGTTCTTGACTGCGCCGTCCGGCCAGCTCTCGTCGGCCGCGATCACCCGCACGCGGGTCTGGTCGGCGGGATTGACCAGCACGTGCGAATTCACCCGCTCACCGCTCGGCTCCAGACGCAGATCGGTTTCGGGCTTCCAGCTCAGCGTCGTCGCGAGGTCGCCGGGAAAGATCTTCCATTGCGATCCGTCGTCGAGTTCGACGATATGGCTTTCGGCATGTGTGCGTATCTTCATTCCACCCCGATGCTTCGATGAACAGGAAGGACGGCCCGACCACGGCCGGCTCTTCTCCTCCTGGCGTGGGAGGAATGCGGGAGTGCGGCACTTGTTCCGGTGGGAACGACCGACGGGGTCGGGCCGAGTTGCCGCACGCGGCCGTTTCGGAACCGACTCACGCGTGCCATGTTTCCGGCTAGAATGTGCCCATGAAGCACACTGATTCCTCGCCCCGTCACACACGCCGCGCCCTGCTCCAGTCGACGCTCGGTGCAGCCGCTTTGCTCGCGCTTCCCACCCGCGCTCTCGCCGCGCCTCCCGGCTTCGACGAATGGCGCGAGAGCTTTCGTGCGCGCGCGATGGCAAAAGGCATTTCCGCCGCGACATGGCAGCGCGCGATGGGACGGGTCGAACCGGACATGAGCGTGTTTGCGCAGATGCGCAACCAGCCCGAATTCCGCGAGCAGGTTTGGCAGTACATCAACCGCCGCGTCTCGGACTGGCGCATCATCAACGGCAAGATCGCGCTGAAGAACAACGAGGCGCTGTTCGCCCGCATCGAGCGCGATTTCGGGGTCGAGCGCGGCACGCTGCTGGCGCTTTGGGGCGTCGAGTCCGCCTATGGCGATCCGCTGGTGCAGCAGAACCACATGAGGCCGGTGTTTCCCTCGCTCGCCGCGCTCGCCTGGAACGAGCCGCGCCGCAAGGCCTATTGGGAGACCGAGCTGATCAATGCACTGCGCATCGTCGACAAGGGCTGGTCCACGCCTGAGGACATGCGGGGATCATGGGCCGGCGCGATGGGCCATTCGCAATGGATGCCGGAGGTCTGGCTCAATGTCGGCATCGACTATGACGGCGACGGCAAGGTCTCGCCATTCGGCAAACCCGACGATGCGCTGGGCTCGACCGCAAAATATCTCGTCAATCGCGGCAAGTGGCACCGTGGCGAACACTGGGGCTACGAGGTGCGCGCGCCCGCCAACATGAGCGGCAGCCGCACCTATGCGGCCTGGCAGGCGGCCGGCGTGACTCGTGCCGACGGCCAGCCGTTTCCGCAAGCCTCCGCATCCGCACAGATGTGGACTCCGGTTGCGGGCGGGCCGACCTTCCTGCTCGGGCCGAACTTCTACTCGGTGAAGAGCTACAACCCTTCCATGAACTACGCGCTGGCGATCTGCCATCTCGGCGACCGCTGCCTGGGAGCTCCGCCGTTCATCCAACCCTTCCCTGGCTCCGAGCGTGCGTTGACGCTCGCCGAAGTGCAGGAGATGCAGACGCGCCTCACCAAAGCCGGCTTCGACACCGGCGGTACCGACGGCCGCGTCGGCAACGACACCATGAAGGCGGTCAAGGACTTTCAGCAGAAGGTCGGGATCGTGCCCGCCGATGGCTACGGCGGACTCAAAGTGCTGGCCAAGCTGCGGCAAACCAATTAGCACGGCTGGAAGCGCCGGCGCTGGCGCCTCCACCGCGGCTGCAGCCAACCCTTAAGCCGCGTTTCGCTGGTCTGTCAGCTTCAGCAGCTCGTCGACGAGGTCATCCACGGCACGCTCGGCCGCGGCAATCGACGCCTGCAATCGATCGTCGGCGAATTCGTCGTACTCGACTGCGATGCTGTGGAAAGCCGTGATCCCGAGGAAAGCAAACACGTCCCGGACGGCGCCTTCGACATGATTGACGGCGGCCATACGCCCGCCCGGATCGTATCCGTAGTCTCCGCGCGAGCCGAGCAGGACAAGACGCTTGTCCATGCCCGCAAGCAGCGGCGAATATGGATTGTCCGGGCGTGATCGGTCGAAGCCGAACGTGCGTCCGACCCGAACAATGTTGTCGATGTATGCCTTGAACTGCGCTGGCACACCGAAGTTGTACATTGGCACGCCCGCGACGATCAGATCAGCTGAGATCAACTCGTCGACCAGCGCATCGCTTTCCGCCAAAGCCTCTCTCATCCATGGCTCGCGCCGATCGGGCTTCGCGAAGGCCGCCTTGACCCAGTCGTCCGTCACCGGACTCGGTGCGAAGCGACCGAGGTCGCGGCTGACGACGCGATCCCCCGGCCGCGACTGTAGCCATCGTTGGACGAAACGCTGAGTCAGACGCCTGGTGTGCGAACCGCGCGGATTTGCATCTGAAGGCTCGAACCGCGCGCTTGAATCGATTTGTAGCAGTTGCATTGCAGCACTCCTCTCATCTATTTGCCCAATAGATCGGTTCAGGTCCCGTCGTTGACAAACGAAAGTTGCTCAGCCTATGGATGAACTGCATTCATCCTTGAGTTCGCGATGAGAAGGCTTCCTCCGCTGGCGGGATTGCGTGCATTTGAAGCGGCGGCACGTCACCTCAGCTTCAAGCGCGCCGCCGATGAACTTCACGTCACGCCGACCGCGATCAGCCATCAGGTGCGACAGCTGGAGCAGACGGTCGGGGTCAGGCTGTTCGAGCGCCGGACGCGGCAGGTTCTGCTCACCGCGGAAGGTCAGGTCCTGCTTCCGGTCCTGCGCGACGGCTTTGATGCGTTTGCGCGTGTTCTGGAGGGATTGAGCCGGAAGCGACGCCGGGCGGTGGTCACACTTTCGGCGACGCCGGCTTTCACAGCCAAATGGCTGGTGCCGCGTCTTGCTGGGCTCCGAAAGAGCAGAGCCGACATTGATCTCACATTGCTTGCGAGCTTGGAGGTGGCCGATCTCAATTCGACCGCGGACCTCGCACTTCGCTACGGTTCCGGTCCTTATCCCGATCTGATTGCCGAGCCGCTCACGGTCGATCGTTTCGCACCGGTGGTCAGTCCGCGCTTGGGCATCCGAAGACCGAGCGACCTGCGCTCAGCAACGCTGCTACATTTCGACTGGCACCGTCGTGATGCCCGAAATCCGACCTGGCGGCGCTGGTTCAAGACGGCCGGCATTGACGACGTTGATGCGCGCGCCGGCGTGCGTTTCAGCGATGAAACCCATGCCATCCAGGCAACCGTCGCCGGCGCTGGTGTCGCTTTGCACAGTCTTGTGCTCGTCGCCGACGAACTTTCGCAGGGAACGCTGGTCGCACCATTCGGGCCGGAGCTGGAAGGCTCTTCGCTGCACTTGGTCCGCAGCCGCGACCGGCCGCTCACCGAGCCGGTCGAGGCTGTACGACACTGGCTGAAGTCAGAGTTCGACGCGGCCCGCTGATGCGCGCAGCTCTAGCGCGCCCGGAATGACATCGTGGTCAGTGCCGATATTGCGGCTCTTCCGCATCGAGCTGCCGCCGGATCGCGGCGAGATGCAGCCGGGCGGATTCGGAATCGCCCTCGCGCATCTGCCTGTAGGTCTCCGCCGCAACGGCGGGATCGACCGGCAGCACCTTCCGCCCCGTCGACATCGCCAGCACCTGCACCTCGGCGGCGCGCTCGAGATAATAGAGATCGTCCCAGGCTTCCGCGATGGTCGGCGCCAGCACCATCACGCCGTGATGCTTCATGAAGACGATGTCGGCATCGCCGACGGCGGACGCGATGCGGGCACCTTCGCGGCTGTCGAGCGCGAGGCCGTTGTAGTCGCGGTCGACCGCGGTGCGGCCGTAGAATTTCAGCGCGGTCTGGCCGGCCCAGATCAGGGGCTCGCCTTCGGTCATCGACAGCGCTGTCGCGTAGGGCATGTGGGTGTGGAAGGCGACCTTGGCGCGCGGCAGCAGCCTGTGCATCTCGGCATGGATGTAGAACGCGGTCGCCTCGGGCACGCCCTCGCCGTCGAGCACGTTGCCGTGGAAGTCGCAGATCAACAGCTTCGACGCGGTCAACTCGCGAAAGGCGTAGCCATAGGGATTGACGAGGAACAGATCGTCATGACCGGGCACCACGGCCGAGAAGTGGTTGCAGATGCCCTCCTCAAAGCCGTTGCGCGCGGCCATGCGGAAGCAGGCGGCGAGATCCTCGCGCGCGGTGCGGATCGCGTCGGTGGCGAGATCCGGCCGGTTGGAACGGAATGGCGCGGGCGCGGGTGAAGAAGCGTGAAGGCTGTGCGCCATGGCGAAGGACACCTCTTTCGGTCGGGAGCTGCCCAGTGTTGTACAGGGACTGCGCCTGCGCGTCAGCCCCTGCGGCCGCCACCCTGCCCTGCGCAGCTCAAGCGCGCCGCGGCACGCCGCCGGCATTCATGCCGCCGTCGATGACGAGCTCGCTGCCGGTGACGTAGCGCGAGCCATCGGAGGCGAGATACAGCACGCCCGAAGCGATCTCCGCGGCCTGGCCGGCGCGGCCAAGCGGCGTGACGACGCGGGCGCGCTCCTCCGGATCGATCGGGGCATTCTGGCCGGCGCCGGCCGCCCCCGTCGGGATCTTGCCCCAGATCGGGGTGTCGATGATGCCGGGGTGAACCGAGTTGACCCGGATGCCGTCGGCCGCCGCCGCGCACTCCATCGCAATGGATTTGGCGAACAGCCGCACGCCGCCCTTGGTCGCCGAATAGGCCGACAATCCGGGCGAGCCGCGCAGTCCCGCCAGCGAGGACATCATGACGATCGAGCCGCCCCCGATCTTGCGCATCAAAGGCAGGCAATGCTTGACCGAGAGGAACACGCCATCGAGGTTGATCGCGTTCTGCTTGCGCCAGTCGGCGAGGGTCATGTCGACGATCGAAGGCACGGAGATGCCGATCCCGGCATTTGAGACGAGCACGTCGAGCCGGCCATATCGCTTTGCGATCTCGGCGACGATCTCGATCCAGCGCTCTTCGCTCGTGACATCCTGCTCCAGGAAGATCGCCTTGCCGCCCACGTTTGTTACGCGCCTGGCGAGCTCCGGGCCGCGCAGCTCGTCGATATCGGTGATGACGACAGTCGCGCCCTCGCGCGCGAACAGCTCGACGATGGCCTCGCCTATGCCGGAGGCGCCACCCGTCACCAGCGCGACCTTGCCCTCAACCTGCCCTGCCATGCTCACTCCCTTTTTTTGTTGTTTGGAACCGTTGTCTTTGATCGTTGTCGGAAAACCGCTTCGCACTTTTCCGGATCATGCATCATCTAATCACGGATGGCCCCTGATCCGGTAGCGCGACGTCGACAACACGGAATTGCACGCGCTCGGCGCCCTGGTAGCGGTCGACCGACAACGAGCCCGCGACATGCATCGGCTGGCCGCGATTGGCGAGCAGCGCATTGCCCAGCTTCTGGCCGACCGAACGGAACGCGATGCCGTTGACGATGGCGCCGTCACCCGCCTTGAAGCGCAGGCGCAGATGCGCCTGCCCGACCTCGTCGGCAAACACGAGTTGATGCGCCGGCAGCGCCAGCACCGGCTCCGGGTTGCCGCTGCCGAAGGGACCTGCGCGGTTGAGCGTCGTCGCAAGCTCCGGCGTCACCGCACGCGCCGAGACCGCGCCGTCGATATAGAGCTCGTTGACGTGGCGCGCCTCGGCGACGTCGCGCGCCAGCGCGGTCTCGAGATAGGCGCGGAATTCGGCGAGCTTCTCCTTGCGCAGCGTCACGCCCGCGGCCATGGCGTGGCCGCCGCCCTTGAGCAGGATGCCGTCGGCGACCGCCTGCCGCACCGCCTTGCCGAGATCGACGCCGGCGATCGAGCGGCCCGAGCCGGTGCCGATCCCCCCCGGCTCCAGCGCAATGGCAAAGGCCGGCCGCGAGAACTTCTCCTTCAGGCGGGAGGCAACGAGGCCGACCACGCCGGGATGCCAGCCTTCCGAGGCCGTGACGATGACGGCGAGCTTGTCCTCCAGCCCGATCGAGGCCAGCGCCTCGGCTTCGGCCTGGGCTTCCGCCGCCTGCTCGATGACGCGACGTTCGCTGTTGAGACGGTCGAGCTCGGCCGCGATCCGCGCTGCCTCGACGCTGTCACCTTCGAGCAGCAGCCGCACGCCGAGATCGGCGCGGCCGATACGGCCACCGGCATTGACACGCGGGCCCAGCATGAAGCCGAGATGCCAGGCCTCCGGCGGGCCGTTGAGCCGCGCCACGTCCATCAGCGCGGTGTGGCCGACATGGTCGCGCCGCCGCATCGCGATCAGCCCCTTGGCGACGAAGGCGCGGTTGAGACCGATCAGCGGCGCGACGTCGGCGACGGTGCCGAGCGCGACGTGATGCAGCATGCCCAGGAGATCGGGCTCGGGCATCTCGCTGGTCCAGAAGCCGCGCTGGCGCAGCTCGCGATTGACCGCCACCAGCGTCACCAGCACGAGGCCGACGGCGGCGAGATGACCGAGGCCGGAGAGATCGTCGAGCCGGTTCGGATTGACCAGCGCATCCACCACCGGCAGCTCCGTGCCAGCCTGGTGATGGTCGATCACGACCACGGACATGCCGAGGCGCTTGGCCTCGGCGAGCGGCTCTATGCTGGTGGTGCCGCAATCGACTGTGATCAGCAGAGTGGCGCCCTTGGCCGCGAGCGCGCGCACCGCTTCTGTGTTGGGGCCGTAGCCCTCGAAAATCCGGTCGGGAATATGGATCAGCGGATCGAGCCCGCAATGGCGCAGATGCCAGGCCAGCAGCGCCGCCGAGGTCGCGCCGTCGACGTCGTAATCGCCGAAGATCGCAACCTTCTCGCCCTTGGTCGCGGCATCCGCGATGCGTTTGGCGGCGGTCTCCATCTCCGTCACCGTGAACGGGTCCGGCAGCAGCTTTCGGATGGTCGGATCGAGAAAGTCGGACACCGCGTCGATGTCGACACCGCGGCCCGCCAGTACCCGCGCCAGCAGTTCCGGCAATTGGTGCCGCTGCACGATGGCGAGCGCCTGGGCTGCCCCGCGGGCATCAAGCCGGTCGCGCCACAGCTTGTCGGTGAGCGAGCGCGCCACGCCCAGGAAGGCCTGGGGCGCTTCGATAGGCAAGGCGGTGGCTGGCGGCGTCATGACAGAGGCAGATGTTGGGGAACCAGGGCCAGGCGGTCACGCGAACGCAGAGTCACTGGCTTCAGGGGATTGGTCGGCATCCGGGACGGATTTGCAACGGTCCGGCCGCACAAAGCGGTGGATGGCCGCCCCGACGGGCGCACTGACTATCATTTAGGCATCCCGTCAAACAGCAAATTAAGCAGGCGTTAGGCGGAATCCTCGAAAAAGAATCGTATTCGATCTGTAAGTCGTTGTTCCGGGTTCATTGCAGATCAGACCTCATTGCCAAGGGAAGTCCCCGATGTCTGCTGCGCTGGGTCTGAAAGCCAAGCCGATCGCCACCGAGCCCGCGGACGATGATTCCGACATCTCCGCGCTGATCAACCGTCTCACCGCCGAGGTCAACCAGATCGCGGTCGACAAGACCAAGTCGATCCAGCAGATCACCAACCAGATGAAGATGCTGGCGCTGAACGCGCTGATCGAGAGCTCGCGCGCCGGCGCGCAAGGCGCGGGCTTTGCGGTGGTGGCGCAGGAGGTGCGCGGCGTCGGCCAGCAGGTCGAGACCATCGCCCGCGAGCTCGAGACCCAATTGACGAAACGCACCGGCGATCTCGTCGCCTCGATCGACCGCATGAGCCAGCGCTCCCGCGGCGAGCGGATGGTCGACCTGTCGCTCAACGCGATCGAGCTGATCGACCGCAATCTCTACGAACGCACCTGCGACGTGCGCTGGTGGGCGACCGATTCCGCCGTGGTCGATTGCGCGGCCTCGCCCAGTGCTGCGGCCGTCTCCCATGCCTCGCAGCGCCTCGGCGTGATCCTCGGGGCCTACACCGTCTATCTCGATCTCTGGCTCTGCGACCTCGACGGCAACGTCATCGCCAACGGCCGCGCCGACCGCTTCCGCGTCGTCGGCCAGAACGTCGCCCACACCAGATGGTTTCGCGACGCGAAAGGCCTTCGCTCCGGCGACGATTATGTCGCCGGCGACGTCGAGAACCAGCCGCTGCTCGGCAACGCGCAGGTCGCGACCTATTGCGCCAGCGTCCGCGCCGGCGGGCAGGCCAACGGCGCGCCGATCGGGGTGCTCGCCATCCATTTCGACTGGGAGCCGCAGGCCCGCGCCATCGTGCAGGGCGTGCGCGTCGGCGACAGCGACAAGGCGCGCGTATTGCTGGTCGATTCCAATTTTCGCGTGATCGCGGCGTCCGACGGCCAGGGCATCCTCAGCGAACGCATCTCGCTGTCGCTGAACGGCCAGCGCTCCGGCTTCTATCAGGAACGCACGGGCACACTGGTCGCGTTCCATGCCACCCCAGGCTACGAGACCTATCGCGGGCTCGGCTGGTACGGCGTGATCGTCTGCGGCGCGTGAGGCGAGCGGGCCCGCCTCGATCAAAACTCGCGAAAACAACCCCATGCACAGTAGCCAAGGGGTTGTCTTACCTCGCTGTTTTTGCACGCGCGAAGATTCTTTGACACGTCGGGCAAAACAGAAGGAATCCGGCTCGGCGACACCTCATCGGGCGCGGCGATCTAGCACAGCGACATCGCCGCCTCCCTTCACCTTTCCGACATTTGCGTGTTGACCTTCCGAGCTGCCGCGGCAGCCAGCTTGCGGTACTGATCTTCGTACTGGCGCGCCATTCGGTATGCGGTGAAGCGTTCCTCGAAGCGGGCGCGCACTCTCCTTCGATCCAGCTTGCCCAATTCGCCGACCGCCTTGACCGCCTGCTCCTCGTTCTCGACGATGAAACCGGTTAGGCCGTGCTCGATGACCTCAGGGACAGAGCCGGAGCGATAGGCGATCACGGGCGCTCCGCACGCCATCGCCTCGATCATGACCAGCCCGAAAGGCTCCGGCCAAGCGATCGGAAATAGCAGAGCGGCTGCTCCGCCAAGGAATGATTGCTTCTTCACGTCGTCGACTTCGCCGATAAGCTGGATCATCTCGCCGTCGATCCGGGGCGCAAGGTGTTTCCTGAAGTAGGCAGTCTCGGCGCGTGGAATCTTCGCGGCGATGCGAAGAGGCATCCGGGCTGCGTGCGCGATGCGGATGGCGTCCTCCGGACCCTTGTCCTCCGTGAGACGGCCAAGAAACGCCAGATAGGATCCCTCCTCATAGGATGGGTCCAACAGCTCCGACGGCAGCCCGTGCTGGATCGTCCCAATCCATTTCGCATCCGGAAGCGGCAGGCGCTGGTGATCCGAGATCGACACGAAGCATGCTTCTGGGAACTGCCGAACCACGTCAGGCAAGCCAGGCAAGTCAAGGCGGCCGTGCATGGTCGTCAGGAACGGTACGCCAACGCGACTGAGCAACGGCAGCGGAAGCCAGTCGAGATGGGCGTGGATCACGTCGAAGTCGTTGGCTCGTCTCGCGATCGCTTCCAGCAGCATCGCGCAGGCTGCGTTCGGATCGGCGCCCTTCCGGCCGAGACGCAGCGCGCGTGGCCATACCGGGTGGAGTTTGCCTCTCGTTCGGGAATCACCGCTGGCAAACAGCGTGACGTCGTGACCGAGCTCGACAAGCTCATCCACAAGCCAGGCTACCACCCGCTCGGTGCCGCCGTAGAGCTTCGGAGGGACGCTTTCGGCAAGCGGAGCCAGCTGGGCGATACGCATTGGAGCTCGCTATATCGCTGAACGCACGATCAGCACGATGGCCGCAGACAGAAGGTTCGAAATCGCGAGCAAGGTCCAATCCGGCCTTGCGCTCGCGCTAGCCAGCCGACAGATACCGCCCTCGATGAGCCTCAACATTCGTCATCGGAAAGCCGCTCGAGATAGGCAAGCCCGAATGCTGCGAGTTCCTGGGCATCACCGTTACTCTCGCGCGCTTCCCGCCTCCCTTGCAGATGACGCTCGAGCAGGCAACGACGGCCATCCGCTGCATCGACGCTGCGATGCCGGGCAAGGTACACGCACCAAGCGGTGTCCACCGCTGTTCGTAGCGGGCCGTCGTCGACCATGTTCCAGCTCCGACGTGGAAGATGTTCATGGGGCGCCAACTCCTCGCGACGGCGGAAGTTTCCAGTTTTTCCCTAAAGTCTAGGTCTGCGCGCAAGGCGAGCGCAATCAGCGGTCGCTCCCTTCGCGCGTGCAAGTTCAGCCGAGACGACGCGCCGCCATCTCCGCGGCGAGCAGCAACGCCGCGCGGCTGGCGCCAATCGATGCGATACCTTGACCCGCGATGTCGTAGGCGGTGCCGTGCGCGGGCGTGCAGATCGGGAACGGGAAGCCGCCGAGCAAGGTCACGCCGCGATCGAAACCCATCAGCTTCATCGCGATCTGGCCCTGGTCGTGATACATCGTCAGCACGGCATCGAAGGCGCCGGCCTTGGCGCGCAGGAACACGGTGTCGGCCGGAAACGGTCCGTCCGCGGCAATGCCCTCGCTCTGGCTTGCTGCGACCACCGGCGCAATCACGTCGATCTCCTCGCGGCCGAAATTGCCGCCGTCGCCGGCATGGGGGTTGAGGCCTGCGACCGCGATGCGTGGCCGCGCAAAGCCGGCGTTGCGCATGCAGGAATCGGTTAGTCTGAGCGCGCGATGGATGCGTTCGCCGGATAGCTTCGCAGCGACGTCCCTGAGCGGGATGTGCGAGGTGACCCGTGCGTTCCAGAGCCGGTCCAGCACGTTGAATTCGCTTGCCGGCGTCTTGAGACCGACGACCTCGGCGGAGAACGCGATCTCGTCGTCGTACTCGGCACGGGCAAGGCGCATCGCCTGCTTGTTAAAGGGGGTGAAGCAGACCGCGTCGACATGGCCGTCGCGGCCGAGCTCGAGCGCATGCCTGTAATTGGCCAGCGCAAATTTTCCGCCGGCAAGGGTCGCTTTCTTCGGCTCGACCTCTCTGGGGTCGAGGTGGCGGAGATCGACGAACAGCGCATCTTCCTGCGCTGCGCGAAGATCGGCGCCCTGCTCTAGCATCTTCAGCTCCGGCTTGACGCCGGCAATGCGCGCGCCCTCGTCGAAAATGCGGCGGTCGCCGATGACGACGAGCCGGCAGCGCGCGCGGATGTCGTCCTGCGCCACGAGCTTGGCCGTCAGCTCCGGGCTGATGCCGGCTGGATCTCCCATGGCCAGCGCAATCAGCGGCTTTGCGGTCATATGATCGCCCTTTCCTGGACTGGCGCATCGGTCGCGGGCGACGCAGGTTTGCGCCAGAGCCGCGGCAGCTGCAACAGAAGCGGAAGCAGCAGCAGCGCGATGCCGCCCACGATCAAGCACGTCACCAGCTTGTTCGCAAAGAAAATGCCGAGAGATCCCTTGGAGATCAGCATCGACTGCCGGAAGGCGTCCTCGGCCTTGTCGCCGATGACGATCGCGAGCACCAGCGGCGCCAGCGGATAGAACAGCTTCTTGAAGAGATAGCCGACGACCCCGAAGCCGAGCATCATGACGACGTCGAGATAGGAGTTCGACACCGAATAGGCGCCGACGACGCAGATGATCACGATCAGCGGCGCGATCACCACGAAGGGAATCCGCATCAGGGCGGCGAACACCGGGATCGTCAGCAGCACCAGGGCGACGGCGACGATGTTGCCGACATACATCGAGGCGATCAGGCCCCAGACAAAATCCTTTTGGTCCACGAACAGCATGGGCCCGGGATTGAGGCCCCAGATCATCAACCCGCCCATCATCACGGCCGCGGTTGCCGAGCCCGGAATGCCGAGCGAGAGCATCGGCAGCAGCGCGCTGGTGCCGGCGGCATGATCGGCCGTCTCCGGCGAGACGATGCCTTCGACCTCGCCCGTGCCGAAATGTCGGCCGCGCCGTGAAAAGCGCCGCGCGATGCCGTAGCTCATGAAGGAGGCCGCGGTCGGGCCGCCCGGCGTGATGCCCATCCAGCAGCCGATCGCGGCGCTGCGCAGCAGGGCGATGCCGTGCCGCGGCAGGCGGCCGACGGCGCGAAACACCTCGCGCCAATCGATTTTGGATGAGACGGCGCGGGCGTGAAATTCCTCCTCGACGGCCACCAGCAGCTCGCCGATGCCGAACAGGCCCATCACCGCGACGACGAAGCTGACACCCTTGACGAGTTCGTCCACGCCCATGGTGAGGCGTACGCTGCCGGAGACCGTGTCGATGCCGATGGCGGCGATGGCGAAGCCGAGCGCCAGCGCCACGACGGTCTTGATCGGCGCCGCACCGCCCATGCCGACGAAGCTGGCAAAGGCGAGAAAATAGACGGCAAAATACTCGGCCGGCCCGAACGCGAGCGCAGCCTGCGCCACCCAGGAGGCGAGGAAGGTGATCAGGATGACGCCGACCAGCGCGCCGAACGCCGCCGAACCGAAGGCGGTCGCGAGCGCGGTGGTCGGCCTGCCGTCGCGCGCCATCGGATAGCCGTCGAAGGTGGTCGCCACCGACGACGGCTCCCCCGGGATATTGAACAGGATGGAGGTCACCGATCCCCCGAACAGCGCGCCCCAATACATGCTGGAGAGCAGGATGATGGCCGAGACCGGCTGCATGCCGAAGGTGAGCGGCAGGAGCAGCGACACGCCGTTCGGCGCGCCCAGCCCCGGCAGCACGCCGACGAGAATGCCGAGCAGCACGCCGACCACCATCAGGACCAGATGCGGCACCGTGACCGCGATGGTGAAGCCGTGCAGGAGCTCCTGGAGATTGTCCATCCCGCTGCTCCCTCAGAACCCGAGCGCGGAAGCCAGTGCGCCGCGCGGCAGACTGACCTGGAACATGCGCTCGAACACGAGGTAGAGCGCGAGCGCCGTAGCTCCTGCCATAGCCAGCGCGCGCGGCACGGATTGGTGTCGGGGAATCGCCAGCACCGCGAAGACATAGAGAGCGGAGGCGACGTACATCCCGGCGAGCGGGATCGCAGCGACGAAGATGGCAGCCGGCACGAACAGGCCGACGAGCCGGCGCAGCTCGATCGACGTGATCGCGATGGGAACGTTTGCGAGCGTCGCGGCCGGCACCACGCCTCGCACCAGATTGTAGAGGCTGCCGAGCACGACGATGATCCCGGTCAGGAACGGGAATGTGCCGGCGTCCACGCCTGCGCTCGACCAGCCGATGCCGTTGTCGAGGCTGGAGACGACGACGGCCACGCCGAAGCTGCCGGTGAGCACGGCGGTCGCAAGTTCAAGGGCGCGACGGGAGATCATGGGCAGCTCCGGCGAAACAGTCCTCGTCCTGAGGAGCGCGCTTTTTCGCGCGTGTCGAAGGACGGCTCCAGGCGACATCGCATCCGCGGCCATCCTTCGAGACGCCCGCCTCCGGCGGGCCCTCAGGATGAGGACCAGGGCTACAGTTGGCGGCGCGATCGAAGCCCATCCTCGGCCTCACTTGACCAGCCAGCCCTGATCGCCCGCGACCTGCTTGATGCGCTCGAGGTCCTCCTTGATGAATTTTTCGAGCTCGGCACCGGTGAGGAACGTGTCGACCTGGGAGGTCTTCTCGATGTAGTCCTTCCACTCCGGCGTCGCCTGCACCTTCTTCATGAGGTCGACATAGAACGCGGCCTGCTCCGGCGTGACCTTGCCGGGCAGCCATACGGTACGCGGCTGCTCATATTGGTTGATGTCGAGGCCCTGCTCGACGCAGGTTGGAACGTCGCCCCAGCCTTCCGTCGCGGTGACCTTCGGCCCCTGCGGCAGCCGTTTCGGGCTGAACACGCAGAGCGGGCGCTGCGTGCTGCCGCGCCATTGCCCGAGGCTTTCGCTGGGGTTGTTGACGTGGGAATCGAGGTGTCCGCCGGCGAGCTGCACGGCGGTCTCGGCGCCGCTCTTGAACGGGATATAGGTCAGCTTGACCTTGCCGGCCTTCTCGATCATGCGCGTCAGCACCTCGTCGGTGTCCTTGGACTGCGCGCCGCCCATCTTGAATTCGCCCGCTGCGGCCGCCTTCAGATAATCGCCCGCGGTCTTGTACGGCGCGTCCTGCTTGACCCAGAGCAGGAACTCGTCCTGCGCCATCGCCGCGATCGGCGTGAGATCGGTGTAGTTGAAGGCGACCTTGGAGACGAGCGGCTGCTGCCAGGCATTCGAGGTGCCGAAGATCACCTTGTAGGGATCACCGGCGGAGGCCTTGCCGTAGACATAGCCTTCAGCGCCACTGCCGCCCCCCTTGTTGACGACGACGATCGGTTGCTCGATCAGCTTGTGCTTGGTGATGATGTTCTGCACCGCGCGCGCGAGATTGTCGGTGCCGCCGCCGGGGCCGGCGGTGGCCACGAACTCGATCGGCTTTTGCGGTTGCCAGGCGCTGAGCGCCGGCATGGTGCCGGCGAGCACGGCTGCGGCTGCGGAGAGCAGAAATGTTGACGTCCGACCCATGATTTCCTCCAGCTGATCTTTATCTTTTGTTGTTGTCGTATCGACGTCCGGTCAGGCGACGTGTTCCTCGCCTCGTTCCCGGGCCGAGACGATTGCGCCTTCTTTTTCGAGCGCTTCGATTCGTGACTGGTCGAACCCATGCTCGGCCAGAACCTCTTTCGTGTGCTCTCCATAGACCGGTGCGCCTGATCGCACTTTGCCCGGGGTCTCCGAAAACTTGATGGGAAGCCCGATCGTCTTGACGGGCCCGAGCGTGGAGTGCTCGACCTCGACGACCATCTCGCGCGCCAGCGTCTGCGGATCGCTCAGCGCCTCCAGCATGTCGTGCACGGGGCCGCACGGCACGCCCTTCTCGTCCAGCGCCGCCAGCCAATGCGCCCGCGATTGCTTACGGAAGCGCTCGCTCAGGACGGCTTCGAGCTCCTTCAGGTTGACCATGCGATCGGCACCGGTGACGAAGCGCGGATCGTCGGCGAGCTCGCTCGCGCCGAGCGCTTCCAGCATCAACAGCCAATGCTTCTTGTTGGCGCCGCCGACCACGAGCCAGCCGTCCGAGGCTTCAAACGCCTGGTACGGCGCGTTGAGCGGATGCGCCGAGCCCATCGCGCGCGGCGCGGTGCCCGCGGCGAGCGCGATGGTCGACTGCCAATAGGTCTGCACCAAGGCGGCTTCATAAAGCGAGGTCTCGACCCATTGGCCTTCACCGGTCTTGAGGCGATGGGTGTAGGCGGCCAGGATGCCCATGCTCGCGAGCAGGCCGGCGGTGATGTCCGACAGCGGCGGGCCGCACTTGACGGGCGGACCGTCGGGCCGCTCGCCGGTAAAACTCATGATGCCGCTCATGGCTTGCGCGACGAGATCGAACCCCCTGCGATGCTTGTAGGGGCCGGTGCGGCCGAAGCCCGACAGCGAGCAATAGATCAGCGCCGGGAATTCCGCGTGCAGCGCCTCATAGCCGAAGCCGAGGCGCTCCATCGCGCCCGGCGCAAAGTTCTCGACCAGCACGTCGGCATCGGCGATCAGCCGGCGCAGCACCTCTTTGCCGCCGTCGGTCTTCAGGTCCAGCACGATGCCGCGCTTGTTGCGGTTCATCATCAGGAAGGAGGCCGCCTCGTCCCCGATCTTCGGCGGCACCGAATGACGGGTGTCGTCGCCGTTCGGCCATTTCTCGATCTTGATCACGTCGGCGCCCATGTCGGCGAGCATCAAGGTGCAGGTCGGTCCCGCCATGACGTGAGTGAGATCAATGACCTTGAGGCCGGCCAGCGGTCCCGAACGGCGGGAGGTGGATTGCGATGGATCGCTTTGCATCGGCTCGTCCTATTGGCCGCGCCATTGCGGCGCGCGCTTGTTGAGGAAAGCATCGAGCCCTTCGCGAAAATCCTGGCTCGTGTAGCACATCAGGATGAGGTCTTCGCCCTCGTCCTGCGTCAGCCGGCGCTGCAGACGGCTGACAGCCTGCTTGGTCGCGTTCAGCGTCAGCGGCGCATGGCTCGCGACGAGCCGGGCCACCTCGTCGGCGCGTCGTTCAAGGGCGGCAAGATCGTCGACGACCTCGCCGAGCAGCCCGACGCTTGCGGCCTCCCCGGCATCGACGAGGCGTGCGGTGAAGATGAGATCCTTGACGCGCGCGGCGCCGATCAGTGCGGTGAGACGGCTGACATTGGACATCGACAGGCAATTGCCGAGCGTCCTGGCGATGGGGAATCCGATCTTCGCAGCTTTTGTGCCGATGCGGAGGTCGCAGGCCGCGGCAATGCCGGCCCCGCCGCCGGTACAGAACCCGTTGATCGCCGCGATCGTGGGGACCCGGCATTGCTCGAGTGTGGTCAGCACCCGGTCGATGCGGTTCTCGTAGTCGACGGCGTCCTGCGGCGTCCTGAATTCGCGAAACTGATTGATGTCGGTGCCCGAGGCGAAGGCCTTGTCGCCGGCCCCCCGCAGCACCAGCACCTTGATGTCATGGTCGCGATTGGCCTCCTCGCAGATCGCGGCGAGCCGCTCGTACATGGCGAACGTGAAGGCATTGCGGGCCTGCGGACGGTTGAAGGTGATCCGCCCGATGCCGCCGTCGCGCTCGAACACGAGGTCTTCTGCCGCCACTTGCAGGTCCATTTCCTCATACCTTTCTGTTTTTTGCATTTTTGAATGCAAAACGTTGGATTTTCAAGCTGGAACTTGGCCATATGGGCGTATAAGTTCATTTTTGCATTCAAAACTGAGCTCAGAGCCATGCTTCACGACGAGGTCGTCAACCGCATCCGCGCCATCCTGCTCGACGGCGAAATCCCGCCGGGCGCGCGGATTCCCGAGCGCGAGCTGTGCGAGCGGCTCGAGATCTCGCGGACGCCGCTGCGCGAGGCGCTCAAGGTGCTGGCGGCGGAAGGGCTCGTGCAGTTGCTGCCGCATCGCGGCTCGCGGGCAGCAAAGCTGACCGACAAGGACATGCGCGACCTGTTCGAGGTCTGCCAGGGCTTGGAGGCTCTCGCGGGCGAACTCGCCTGCGAGCGCATCAGCGACGCCGAGATCGATGCGATCGCCGCCGCACATGCGGACATGGTGCAGCATTATCGCGAGCGCGACCTGATCCAGTACTACCGTGGCAATCGCGCCATTCACGAAGCCATCGTGACCGCAGCGGGAAATCCTGTGCTCGCCGGGCTTTACGCCTCGGTGACCGCGCGCATCCGGCGCGCGCGCTATGTCACGCCGATGACGGCGCAGCGCTGGGCGCTCGCCGTGAAGGAGCACGAGGCAATCCTGAACGCGCTTCAGCGCCGCGACGGTGTCGGGCTCGCCCACATCCTGCGTGCGCATCTGCGTCACAAGCGCGAAGAGGTGCTGCAGGCCGGCTTTGCCGAGACGGAAGGCAATGACGTCACGTTGAGAATTGCGTAACGCGCAATTCCGCGCCTTGGCGCAGCCTGCCTTTGGACGTCGCTTTCGCGCTCCGGCTATCGTTCTCGTTCAGCGTGCCGTACCGGGTGATTCCACTTGCTAGCTTGTCGCAACCGGCGCAGCATGCTTTCGCCGCCCTCCGGCCACGTGGCCGATCGGGCGGCCGCTTACCGCGCCAACGATTGCGCAAAACAAAAGACGAAAGCGGAGGAAAAGAATGACACTCGATGTCTCGCGTCGGTCCCTACTCGCACTTGGGGCCGGTCTCGGCGCCAGCGCCATGCTCGGCAGCAGCGCGATGGCGCGGGCGCCCAAGCTCGGCACTCAGACGCCCTACTGGCACCGCTTCATTCTCGGCGATGCCGAGGTGACCGTGGTATCCGACGGACCGCTTCCGCTCGGCGATCCCTCCGGGACCTTCACCGGCGTTCCCAAGGAAGAGGTCAAGAAGATGCTGGCCGACAATTTCCTGTCGCCGGACAATGTCGTGCTCGAACAGAACTCTCCGATCGTGAACACCGGTGACAAGCTCATCCTGTTCGACACCGGCATGGGCTCATCGAAGATGTTCGGCGCCAGCACCGGACGGCAGCAGAAGAGCATGACCGAGGCCGGCATCAAGCCGGGCGACATCGATGCCGTCGTATGCTCGCATGCCCATATCGATCATATCGGCGGCATCGTCGACGAAGGCGGCAAGCCGCTGTTCCCCAACGCGCAAGTCTACATTGCCCAGAGCGATTTCGACTTCTGGACCGACGAAGGCAAGCTCGGCAGCGCGGCCAAGGATTTCGTCGTCCACGCCCGCAAGAACCTGCTGCCGGTCCGGGATCGGATCAAATTCTTTAGGGATGGAGAGGAATTCCTGCCCGGCGTGCAGGCGATCGCGGCCCCAGGCCACACCGTCGGCCACACCATCTTCATGGTGACGTCGGCCGGCAAGTCGTTCGCCTTCCTCGGCGATCTCTCGCACCATTCGGTGCTGCTGCTGGAGAAGCCACGGATGGAGTTCTCCTACGATTCCGACCCGAAGCAGGCGGCCGAGTCGCGCGTCAAGCTGCTGACGATGCTGGCCGCCAACAAGATCCCGGTGATGTCCTATCACTTCGCCTGGCCAGGCTATGGCCATGTCGCCAAAGCCGGAGATGGTTTCCGCTACTATCCGGAGCCGATGAAGATGACGTTGTAGCCGTCAGTTCAGATCCGGGCGGCGCGAGCCGCCCGGATCTGTGCGGTCCCACGCGGCGAACCTTACAGGCACTCCAGGCGGGCCCGCAGCTGGGCGTCGCTCTCACGGCCCAATGCAAGCAATGCGGAATACGGGTCCCCGGCAATGCCGAGCGCGGCGGCAAACGCGGGCTCGGTCTTCATCCCGCGCGCCCTATGGTCGGCCACGGCTTTGCGCAGACGCCCGTCGTCGAGCGCGAGCAATCTCCGCTCGATTTCGAAGTGCAGCCAGCCTTCCTGCTGATCGACCGGCCTGGGATCGCCGAACAGCTCGAACGGCCAGCCGTCCCACTCGAAGCGGGCGACCACCGGCCGCCGGCTGGAGCACCATTGGTAGAGCGCAAACCCGCCACAGGCGCGGTACCGGCGCCAGATCACTTCGGCGAAAGCCACCGCGTCCAGAACATGGCAGACGACATCGATGTCGCTCAATGGCGTCGCAAGCCCCAAAGGCAGCGTCCCGACCACGCGTGGATCGAACTCCCGCAGCTCGTCGAGCAATCCCGAACTGCCGATCGCACTTTCGTAGTCCATTGATCGCCGCTGCGCCGCGAATGTCAGCAGCCGAGCTGATCGGCGATGCCGCCAAAATCCTTCGCGACGATGTCCCACTTGCCGGTTGCTTCGAAATCGACCTTCTGAAGCGGGCCGTATTCGGTCGGTCGCGCCACGAAGGCGGTCTTCAATCCGTTCTTCTGGGCGGCAGCGAGATCGCCATTGTGGGCCGCGACCATCATCACCTCTTCCGGCTTGAGGCAGAGCAGCTTTGCTGCGCCGAGATAGGTTTCCGGATCGGGCTTGTAGTGCTCGAACAGCTCGGCCGACATGATGAGGTCCCACGGCAGGCCGGCGAACTTCGCCATGTTGGTGAGCAGCGCGACGTTGCCGTTCGAGAGCGGCGAGATCACGAACTTTGATTTCAGCCGCATCAAGCCGGCGACGCTGTCGGGCCAGGGATGCAGGCGGTGCCAGCCTTTGGTGAGGTAGTCGAGATCGGCCTCGGTGAGGCCCCTGATCGCGAATTGATCGACCAGCTGCTCCAGCGAGCGGCGATGCAGATCGTCGAGCATGACGTAGCCGCGCTCGGGATGTTGGCGCACGTCGTCCATCGAGGCCATGTACATGCCGCGCCAGCCGTCGACCAGCGCGGTCCAATCGGCGGTGATGCCGCGCTGCTTGCTCCACCACATGAAGTCGGTAATCAGGCTGGTGCGCCAGTCCACGACTGTGCCGAACACGTCGAAGACGAGGGCTTTGACGGCGGAGAGATTGGATGGTGTGGTCATGCTTCGCTCCGCTCATTTTGTTTTGGCCCGGCTAGCCGGCCGAGATCGAGGGCTTTAAAGCATGATCCGTTCCATGCAACAATAGCGCTAGTTCGGCGCATCAAGCACGTGAGGGACGAGTTTGGTCGCCTACCTCAACTCGTCGGGGTGAAGCGCACCGGCCATGACAACCGTCTCTGTCGCATACATATTGCTCGAGGATGCCCGCCTCCCGGACGAGGAGGCTTTGATCCAGTTCTTACGCGTTCGTCATGCCGACATACGCTGGAACCGTAGCACCTTCGCACCGAGCGACGGTGCTGACGGTCCCCTGTTCATCCGCGCAGGAGATCATCTCATGACGATCCTCCTGATGCCTGCGCCGATACCTTTCGATCAGCAATTGTGGGAGCGGGCTTCCTGGCTGTGGCCGGAAGCTTTCCACGCCGCTCGACGCCATCGTGCGCACCTCGTGGTCGCGCCGATGGGCTCTGCCGAAGGCAATACGGAAACGAAAGCGCTGGATTTTGCCGAGAATACGTACCTCACGACCGCCTTTGTGGGTGCCGTGGTTGCGGCACTGCCTAATGTTGTCGCCGTCATCTGGGACGGAAAAATCGGCCGTTCCCCCGAGATGTGGCTGGAGCAGTCAAGCCGCGCGTTCGAGGCGTATCCAGATCAGCCGTTCGGATTGTGGATGGACATCGTCCCCTTCCGTTCCGGCAAGACCCTGGGAGCTTATACGCTCGGATTGTCCGCGTTCGCTGGACGAGAGATCGAGTTTGAGGTGGACGGGCTTGACGAACGCACCGTCACCGGCCGGGTTGCCCAGCTCTCGGCATTTCTCATCGCTGCCGACCCCGACGCGAGCTTCAAGAACGGTGAGGTGTTCAAACCGGACTCCGAGATCGACCATCGCGTTGCTGTGCTCCATCGCAAGTCGCGCTTCAACCTTGGGCCGGTCATCTCCTTCTCATCTCTTGATGATCGATCGGGGAGAATCAGGACCTATCCGATCATTCCTCCTTCCATCGCCGGAAATCATCCTCTGCTGATCATGCTGGCAAAGGTTGGGCATTTCGATCCGGCGCATCCAAGAAACAAAATCGGTCTCAAGCCTGATCACTACGTCTCCGAAGTACGCCTGGAGAGCTTCGATGAAGGCCTCGCGCAGGCGCTGTCCCGTATGATTGCAACTGACACCTATGCCGAGGCCGACATAAACGCGCGCAGCGCGCTCGCGCGCGGAGACATGGCGACCGCGAAGTCCATTCTTCAGCCCTGGGCCGATGAGGTTGGGCAGCTCCAGGGGGCCGTCATGCTGGCTCTGATGTTGCGCGACCTGCACATGTTCGCCCCGGCACCGCATCGCAGCCCATAGCAGACAGACGACGGGTCCGTCTGCGACCAAAGCGCCGAGCAATCGCGCGCGGATGACCGCGGCCTCAATCCAGATGGAACTTCGCCAGCTCGCGGTGCTCGGCCTTGATGTAGCGCACGGTGCCGGTGACGGAGCGCATCACCACCGTCTCGGTCTCGATCACGCCGTCCTTGCGGAACTTGACGCCCGACAGCAGCGAGCCCGTGGTGACGCCGGTGGCGGCGAACAGGCAGTCGCCGCGTGCCATGTCCTCGATGCCGTAGATCATCTTGGGATCGTTGACGCCCATCTTGGCGGCGCGCTCGCGCTTCTCCTCGGAATCGAGGATGAGGCGGCACTGCATCTGGCCGCCGATGCAGCGCAGCGCCACGGCGGCGAGCACGCCTTCCGGTGCACCGCCGGTGCCGAGATACATGTCGACGCCGGTGTTGTCGGGGTCGGCGCAATGGATGACGCCGGCAACGTCGCCGTCGGTGATCAGGCGTACGGCCGCACCGGTCGAGCGCACGCTCGAAATGATGTCGGCATGGCGCGGACGGTCGAGCACGAGAACGGTGATGCCCTCGGGCTTCACGCCCTTGGCCTTGGCGAGGCGGCGGACATTGTCGGCCGGCGAGGCATCGAGATCGACGACGCCCTTGTCGTAGCCGGGGCCGATCGCGAGCTTCTGCATGTAGACGTCGGGGGCGTGCAGCAGCGTGCCGCCGTCAGCCATCGCCATGGTGGCGATCGAGCCCGGCATGTTCTTGGCGCACAGCGTGGTGCCTTCGAGCGGGTCGACCGCGATATCGACCTCGGGACCTGCCTTGAGGCCGACCTGCTCGCCGATATAGAGCATCGGCGCCTCGTCGCGTTCGCCCTCGCCGATCACGATGGTGCCCTGGATCGGCAGCTTGTTGAGCTCGCGCCTCATGGCGTCGACGGCGGCCTGGTCGGCCGCCTTCTCGTTGCCGTGGCCGCGCAACCGCGCCGACGACACCGCCGCCCGCTCCGTCACCCGCACGATCTCCAGCGTGAGAATGCGCTCGAGCAAGGCGTGCGGGGGGACTTCAATATGGGTCGACATCGGCTTACTCCTTCGAAACGTTTGGGACGGAAATCTCCGCCCGCATCAACTCACAACGCCCGGTGTTCGTTCGAACGAACGACCGCCTCAGTTCTTCTCGATCCGGATCACCTGCGGCCGTCCGCTGATCACCTTGTCCTTCTGCACGGCGGCGAGCGCACGGCGCACGGCATCCTCGTGAGTGGCATAGGTGATCAGGATGACGGGCACCGGGACAGCCTTGCCGTCAGTGGGCGCAGCGCCGCCATTGGGATGACGCTGCACGATCGACTCGATCGAAATCTTCTGCTCGGCAAGCCGCGTCGCGATCGCGGCCGCAGTGCCGGGGAAATCGCGGGCGAGCAGGCGAATGTAATAGCCGCCCTCGTGGCGCTCCATCGGCGCCTTCTTGGTGTCGCGCAGCTGCCCGATCGGCCGGCCGAACGGATTGGCGCGGATGCCGCGCGCGACGTCGGCGATATCGGCGACGACGGCGGATGCGGTCGCGGCACCGCCCGCGCCGGGGCCGACCAGCGTGATCGGCGGAATGCCTTCGCCATCGATCGTGACCGCATTAGTGACACCCATCACCTGCGCGATCGAGGAGGATTTCGGCACCATGGTCGGATGCACGCGCTGCTCGATGCCCTTGGCGGTGCGAACGGCGACACCGAGCAGTTTGAGCCGATAACCGAGATCGTCGGCGGCGCGAAGATCTTCCGGCGCGATGGAGGAGATGCCTTCGACATACACCGCACTTTGAGCAACTTTCGTGCCGAAAGCGAGGCTGGCGAGAATGGCGAGCTTCTGCGCGGTGTCGTGGCCGTCGACGTCGAAGGACGGATTGGCCTCGGCATAGCCGAGCCGCTGGGCATCCTTGAGGCATTCGGCGAAGGACAGGCCCTCCTGCTCCATCCGGGTCAGGATGTAATTGCAGGTGCCGTTGAGGATGCCGTAGACGCGGTTGACGCCGGTTCCGGCAAGCCCTTCGCGCAACGTCTTGATGACGGGGATCGCGGCGCCGACCGCTGCCTCGAAATTCAGCGCACCGCCGTGCTTTTCAGCCGCCTTGGCCAGCTTGAGGCCGTGCTTGGCGAGCAGCGCTTTGTTGGCTGTGACGACCGACTTGCCGGCACCGAGCGCAGCGTCCACCGCCGACAGCGCGGGATCGCCGGCGCCGCCCATCAGCTCGACGAAGCAATCGACCTCCGGATGCGTGGCGAGCGCGATCGGGTCCTTCGCCCAATCGAAGCCGCGCAGGTCGATGCCGCGTTTCTTCGCCTTCGAACGCGCTGTGACCGCAACCACGCGGATGCCCCGGCCGCTGCGCCCTGCGAGCACGCGCGCCTGTGTTTCGATCAAACGGATAACCTCGGCACCCACGGTGCCGAGCCCCGCTATGCCCACTTTCAGCGGTGCGACCATGATACTTCAGAAAACCTGCAGAAGAGAATTACCGCCGATTGGCGAGAGGAACCACGTTGTGCAACGTTTCGATGCCGCTTTCAAGGAAGCGGCGGACGCCGCGCGCGGCCTGCCTGATCCGTTGCTCGTTTTCCACCATGGCGATGCGGACATATCCTTCACCATGCTCGCCGAAGCCGACGCCGGGCGAGACCGCGACGCCGGATTTCTCCACCAACAGGGTCGCGAACTGCATGCTGCCGACGCTGCGGAAGGCTTCCGGCAGCGGCACCCAGGCGAACATCGAGGCCTCCGGCGCCGGGATTTCCCACCCAGCCCGGCCGAACGATTCCACCAGCGCGTCGCGGCGCTTGCGGTAGGTGTCGCGCATCTCCTTGATGCAATCGTCGGGGCCGTTCAGCGCGGCGGTCGCCGCGACCTGCACCGGCGTGAACGCGCCGTAATCGAGATAGGATTTGACGCGGGCGAGCGCGGCGATCACGCGCTCATTGCCGACTGCAAAGCCCATGCGCCAGCCGGCCATCGAATAGGTCTTCGACATCGAGGTGAACTCGACGGTGCAGTCCATCGCGCCCGGCACCTCCAGCACCGAGGGCGGCGGGTTGCTCTCGTCGAAATAGACCTCGGCATAAGCGAGATCGGACAGGATCAGGATCTCGTGCTTCTTCGCGAAGGCGACGAGGTCCTTGTAGAAGTCGAGGCTCGCGACATAGGCGGTCGGGTTCGAGGGATAGCAGACGACGAGCGCGAGCGGCTTGGGGATCGAATGCACGATCGCCCGCTCCGCCGCCTCGAAGAATTGCGGCGTCGGCTCCGACGGCACCGAGCGGATGACGCCGCCCGCCATCAAGAAACCGAAGGCGTGAATCGGGTAGCTCGGGTTCGGACAGAGGATGACGTCGCCCGGCGCGGTGATCGCCTGCGCCACGTTGGCGAAACCTTCCTTCGAGCCCAGCGTCGCCACGACCTGGGTGTCGGGGTTCAGCTTCACGCCGAAGCGGCGGGCGTAATAGGCGGCCTGGGCCCGGCGCAGCCCGGGGATGCCGCGCGAGGCCGAGTAGCGGTCGGTGCGCGGCTTGCCGAGCGTCTCCTTCAGCTTCTCCAGCACATGCGCCGGCGCCGGCAGGTCCGGATTGCCCATGCCGAGGTCAATGATGTCGGCGCCGGCATTGCGCGCAGCCGCCTTGGCCCGGTTGACCTGCTCGAACACGTAAGGCGGAAGGCGGCGAATGCGGTAAAATTCTTCCATGGCTCTCTGGGCTCCGGGCAACCGGTCAGGACAGAATCGACAGGCCGCGAGGGCCGGCACGAAAGCACTCAGGCTCCATCGCGAAAATTACTCAGAATCAAATACTTAGAGCAATCGTCGGCAACGAAGATTGAAGTCGTTCGCCCTGACTCCAGGCTGAACCGAGGTCTTTTAGCACGGCAAAGCGGAGGCGCCAGCGATTACGTTGGCAGTCTCGCGGCCACGGGCCTATTTGGCGTCCTTGGCGGCAGCGGCCTGGCGATCGCGCGCGGCGGCGAGCTCGGCCTCGATCTTGGCGCGCTGCTCCAGCGGGATGATCGCCTGATCGCGATCCGGCGGCAGATCGTGCACGGGCAGATAGCTCCCGGGCTCCCTGGCGCGCGGCGGCGCATCCGCGGGCGCCAGATCCGCGAGTTGACTCGAACACCCGCCCAGGGCGAGCGCCGCCATCAGCACCGCGCCGCAGATCGGCAGCGACTTTTGCAGGTCCCATAACGCCAACACTTGGGAAATCCCCTACTCGTCCCAAAGCACGGCCCCGGGCAAGCTTACCCAAGACCGTGCCCAAGCTCAAACCATTGCTGCCCAAATGGTGCGAGCGAGAAAACAACCGATGCCCAACAAGCCGAGCCGTGCGGCCCGATTGTGACGGAACCAAGAAGATTTGTCGCAGTGCAACACATCTTCGAGAGTGTTTAACGTCAAACCTGCGAGCTTCGCGGTGACGAATACGGAATGAATCGTTACTGTTCTGCTCATGAGTATGGCCACGACCGATACGCCGAAACCCGAGACGAAGTTCGATGCCGAAGCCTTTGCGATGAACGTCGCGCGGGCGATGGAGAGCGGCGGCAAGGCGCTCGCCGCCTACCTCAAGCCGCGCGAGAGCGGCGAGGTGCAGGACCGCCCGCCGGCCGAGCTTGCCGAGGTCGTCAAGACGTTCACGTCGGTCGCCGAATATTGGCTGTCGGACACGTCCCGCTCGTCCGATCTCCAGACCAAGCTTGCCAAGGACTATCTCGACCTGTGGGGCTCGGCGGTGCGTCGCATGGCCGGTCAGGACGCCGAGCCCGCGATCGCGCCCTCGCCGCGCGACAAGCGCTTTGCCGATCCGGAATGGAAGTCGAACCAGTTCTTCGACTTCGTCATGCAGCTCTATCTGCTCACGACCAAATGGGCGCAGGAGCTGGTGCGCGACGCCGAAGGTCTCGATCCGCACACGCGCCGCAAGGCCGAGTTCTACGTCCAGCAGGTCACCAACGCGCTCTCGCCGTCGAACTTCGTGCTGACCAACCCCGAGGTGCTGCGCGAGACGGTGGCGTCCAGCGGCGAGAACCTCGCGCGCGGCCTGAAGATGCTGGCCGAGGACATCGCCGCCGGCAAGGGCATGCTGAAGATCCGCCAGTCCAACCCGGACAATCTCGTCGTCGGCGTCAACATGGCGACGACGCCGGGCAAGGTGATCTACCAGAACGAGATGATGCAGCTGATCCAGTATTCGCCGACGACGGAGAAGGTGCTGCGCACCCCGCTCCTGATCGTGCCGCCCTGGATCAACAAGTTCTACATCCTCGATCTCAAGCCGGAGAAATCCTACATCAAGTGGTGCGTCGACCAGGGCATCACCGTCTTCGTGATCTCATGGGTCAATCCCGACAAGCGGCTCGGCAACAAGGGCTGGGAAGACTACATGAAGGAAGGCCCGCTCACGGCGATGGACGTGATCGAGAAGATCACCGGCGAGATGAAGGTGCACACCGCCGGCTATTGCGTCGGCGGCACCATGCTTGCGACCACGCTGGCCTGGCTCGCGGAAAAGCGCCGCCAGCGCGTGTCGTCCGCGACATTCTTCGCCGCCCAAGTCGACTTCACCCATGCCGGCGATCTGCTCGTGTTCGTCGACGAGGAGCAGATCGCCGCGATCGAGCAGGACATGAAGACTGCCGGCGTGCTCGAAGGCTCGAAGATGGCCATGGCCTTCAACATGCTGCGCTCCAACGACCTGATCTGGTCCTACGTGGTCAGCAACTATCTGAAAGGCCAGCAGCCGAGCGCGTTCGACCTGTTGCATTGGAACTCCGATGCGACACGAATGACCCAGGCCAACCATTCCTATTACCTGCGCAATTGCTACCTGGAGAACCGGCTATCCACCGGCACGATGGCGCTCGACAACACCCTGCTCGATCTCTCCAAGGTGAAGGTGCCGGTCTACAATCTCGCCACCCGCGAGGATCACATCGCGCCCGCGGAATCGGTGCTCTACGGCTCGCAATTCTTCGGCGGCCCCGTGAAATACGTGCTGTCCGGCTCGGGCCACATCGCGGGCGTGGTCAATCCGCCTGCCGCGAACAAGTACCAGTATTGGACCAACGACAACATCAAGAACGTCAGCGTCGCGCAGTGGATGAAGGGCGCCACCGAGCACAAGGGCTCATGGTGGCCGGACTGGCGGGAGTGGCTGGGCGAGCTCGACCCCGAGGAAGTCCCGGCGCGCGTGGTCGGCAGCGACGCATTTCCGCCGATCGAGGACGCGCCCGGCAGCTATGTCAGAGTTCGCGCGTAGCGGAATCCGGCGCGCTTTCGTATAGACTAATTGTTTGAGCATGATCTTTTCGGAAAACCGCTACTCACTTTTCCGGATCATGCTCTAGCCTCAATCCAGCGACGACACAGGGACCGGCACTATGACACGCGAATTGTTCTGGCTGACACTGACGGTGATCCTGACGGGAGTTCTGTGGGTTCCCTACATCATCAACCGCTGCCAGGTTCGCGGGCTGAGCGGCGCCATGGCCAACCCCTCGCGCGGCGACAAGCCCCAGGCGGAGTGGGCCAACCGGCTGATGTTCGCCCATGACAACGCGGTCGAGAACCTCGTCATCTTCGCCCCGCTGGTGCTGATCCTGAACGCGATCGACTATTCCACGAAATGGACGGTGCTCGCCTGCGCCGTCTATTTCTGGTCGCGCATCGCGCACATCATCGTCTATGCGCTCGGAATTCCGGTGTTCCGCACCCTCGCCTTCACCGTCGGCTTCTTCGCCCAGGCCGTGCTGGTGCTGGCGATCTTCAGGGTGGTTTGAAGCACTTTCCACGTCATTGCGAGGAGCCCTTGCGACGAAGCAATCCAGACTATTTCCGCGGTGGAAGCTCTGGATTGCTTCGCTTCGCTCGCAATGACGGAGGATAGAGGCCTGCCTCACTCCTCCGGCAGGCCGAGCATCAGCCGCATGTTCTGCACGGCTGCGCCGGATGCCCCCTTGCCGAGATTGTCGAGCCGGGCGACCAATAGCGCCTGGTGATATTTGTCGCTGGCGAAGACGTAGAGCTCGAGCATGTTGGTCTCGTTGAGCGCCTCCGGCTCGAGCCGGCCGCCCTTGCTCGCCTCGTTTTGCAGCGGCATCACCTTGACGTATTTCGAGCCGGCGTAACGTTTTGCCATCGCCGCCTGCAGGTCGGCGCCGCCGGGCTTGCCCGGCAGCGTGTCGAGCTGGAGCGGCACCGAGACCAGCATGCCCTGCCGGTAGTTGCCGACCGAGGGAATGAAGATCGGCCGCCGCGTCAGGTTCGAATAGAGCTGCATCTCCGGCAGATGCTTGTGCTCGAAGCCGAGGCCGTAGAGCTCGAAGGACGGGGCGCTGCCATCCTCGAAGCTTGCGATCATCGACTTGCCACCGCCGGAATAGCCGCTCACCGCGTTGACGGTGACGGGATAATCAGGCGGCAGCAGGCCGGCATCGACGATCGGCCGCAGCAGCGCGATCGCGCCGGTCGGATAGCAGCCGGGATTGGAGACCTTCTTCGCGGCCTTGATCTTGCCGGCCTGGTCCGGCGTCAGCTCCGCAAAGCCGTAAGCCCAGTCCGGCGCGACCCGGTAGGCGGTCGAGGCATCCAGCACCTTCGGCGCGTGAGCCCCCATGCCGTCGACCAGGGCAACGGTTTCCTTGGCGGCATCGTCGGGAAGGCAGAGGATGACGAGATCCACCTCCTCCATCAGCGCCTTCTTGGCCGCGGGATCCTTGCGCTTGTCGTCGGCAATGGTCTTCACCGCGACGTCGCTTTGGAGCTTCAGCCGCTCATTGATGCCGAGGCCGGTGGTACCGGAACCGCCATCGACGAAGACGGTGGCCGGCTTCTTTGCCGCGCTGGTGGCCGGAGCTTTGGTGGTGTCAGCGAGGCTCATGATGCGCTCCCTTCGAGCATGTTCGTGTCGTCTGCGAAAACCTGCGGCCTTGCCTGCCGCATCAATTGTGAGATCCGCTTGGCATCGGCATCGCCGCCGTCAAGCGCATTCGCGATCGCTGCATAATCGGCCTCCGACTTGTGCTGGTTCAGCTTGAAGCTGCCTTCGACCTCCTCAACGGTCATGACCAGCCCAACGATCCCTTTTTTCATCGTCTCCAGCCGACCCGCCGTCATCTTGGCCGACGTCCACGGCTTTTTCGGCAGCAGCCAGCTCTCGAACTTGGCGCTGAGCACCTCGAGCTGCAGCGCCAGCTCGTCATCCGACAACAGCCGAACCGGCCCGCTCAGATGCACCGACTGGTAGAGCCAGGTCGGAACCTGATCCGGCGAGACGTACCAGTCCGGCGATACATAGGCATCCGGGCCGTTGACCGCGAGCAGCCACGACGCCTCGCCGCCCGCCAGCTTTAGCAGCGGATTGTGACGGGCGAGATGAAAGGCAGCCTGCGGCGTGCCATCTGCGGCATAGGTCAAATAGAACGGCAACGGCGAGGCGATCGGCCGCTTGCCATCGAAGGCGCACATCGTGCCGAAGCCGCGCTCCTCGGCGAATTTCAGGCTCGCGGCGCGGTCCTGCTTGAAAAAGGGTGGCGTGTACATCGTGGTCTCCTGCTGGGCCTCCTCGGGGGACCGCCGGATCAGATCGCGCTGACAGGAGAGAGGATGCCGCGGATCGGGTCCAGCGGCAAAGACGATGATCTCAAACGCGATCGACCGCCCAAACCGCTAAGCTGCGGCGGCGGCGACGGGCGAACAGAATGGTCGCGGCGTTGATCATGGCGCGCGGCTATAATGCCCGCTGGTTCCATGGTCAAGAGCAAATCGGTTCAGTGGGACGGCAGGATGCCGCACGCGCGACGGCAGGACGCGCACAGATGTCATCGGCCCGCCGTGGAATTTCCACTAGAAGTAGGGGTTTTCGAGAACGACCGGCGGGACACAACCTCTTCGCCGGCCCCGAGCCGTTCGCACCCAGCCTCAGGACATCACCATGACCGAGATTACTCGTCGCGCAACGCTAGCCGGCGCCGCCGCATCGGCGCTCCTGCCTTTCGTGAAGATTTCGCCCGCGGGCGCCGCCGCGCCGCTGGCCGAGAAGCAGAATGCGAGCTTCTATCGCTACAATGTCGGCACCCACCAGGTCACGGTGGTCTGCGATGGCGTTGCGACCGTCAATCTGACCGACAATTACGCCGCCGGCGCCAGCAAGGATGACATCAACAAAGTGTTCGCCGAGCACCACCTGACAGCCGACAAGGTCACCCACACCTTCAACCCGGTCGTGGTCAACACCGGACCGAAGCTCGTCGTCATCGATACCGGGCTCGGTCCCGACCAGTTCACGCAGTCGAAGGGCAAGGTCGGCCAATTCCAGAATAATCTCGCCGCCGCCGGCATCGACCGCGCGGCGGTCGATACTGTCATCATCTCCCATTTCCATGGCGACCACATCAACGGCCTGCTGGCGGCCGAGAACAAGCCCGCCTTCCCCAATGCCGAGATCCTGGTTCCGGCGGTGGAATGGAAGTTCTGGATGGATGACGGCGAGATGAGCAAAGGGATGGGCAATCCGATCCTCGAGAACAATTTCAAGAACATCCGCCGCGTGTTCGATGCCCTGGGCCGCAAGGTCACACAATATGAGGCCGGCAAGGAGGTCGCGCCCGGTATCACCTCGGTAGCGAGCCCCGGCCACACGCCAGGCCACAATTCCTTCATCGTCGCCTCCGGCGCCGAGAAGGTGCTGGTGCAGGTGGATATCACCGCGGGCGCAGCGTTCCTGTTCGTGAAGCATCCCGAATGGAACATCGCATCCGACGTCGACAAACCGCTGGCCCAGCAGACGCGCCGCAAGCTCTACGACATGGCGATTGCCGAGAAGATGCCGATCCAGGCCTTCCACGCCGCCTTCCCCGGTCTCGTCCGGGTCGAGAAGGACGGCTCCGGATATCGCTGGATCCCCGCGATCTGGAACGCATCGCTGTAGGCTTGCTTAGAAGGCTTGGCCTGACGCCCTGACCGGGCGGCCCCGTTGCCCGGTCAGATCACCCGCCAGATCCACTCCATGATCTTGGCGAGCACGTCGCCGAACAGCAGGAGCACGGCCGACCAGATCAGGGCCGAGACGAAGTTTGCAGCCTGGAAGGTCCAATAGGGCATCTCGAAGATGCCGGCCGCGAGCGGCACCGAGGCGCGCAGGGGTCCGAAGAAGCGCCCGATGAAGATGCTGGGGACGCCCCAGCTGCGCACGAAAGCCTCGCCTCTGGGGAGCAGTCCCGGATAGCGCGAGAGCGGCCACATCTCGGCGACCTTCTCCTTGTAGCGATAGCCGAACCAGTAGGAGACCCAGTCACCCAGCGCCGCGCCGAGGGCGCCGGCAATCCAGACCGGAAAAAAGCTGATGCCGCTGACCCCGATCAGCGCACCGATTGCCACCAGCGCGCCCCAGGCCGGGACCAGCAGCGAGATGAAGGCGAGCGACTCTCCGAAGGCCAGCACGAACACGATTGGCGCTGCCCAAGCCTGGTGAACGCGCACGAAGTCAGTGAGGGCGTGCGCAAACTGCTCCATCCAAAATAGCCTTCCCGCCCCGTCTCAAGGTGCTGCTCGATGAAAAGGACTGGTAAGCCAAGGACTTGTGTGACATCAAGTCACAAAACCCAGACATCACCAAGCCGGCACGTCAAATTGCCGGGAAATGGCGAGGCTGCGGCGTAAAATCGCCCGGATTCGCTCCCAACCCACAGCGCCCAGTCCGCCCCTACGGTAACCTTTCCAAGTCAGAAGTGGCATAGTCGGCTTAACCGATTCGCCGCTTCTGCGGCCCTCAAAACCCATCAAGATATATGTCCAAGCAGTTGAAGCCAAAAGCAAAAGACGATTTCTTCGGCGGTGACGAGCCGAAGCCCCGCACAGCCGTCAAGGCGGCGCCGCGCAGTGGGGGGGAAGCCGATTACACGGCAGCCGACATCGAGGTGCTCGAGGGGCTGGAACCGGTGCGGCGCCGGCCCGGCATGTATATCGGCGGCACCGACGAGAAGGCGCTGCATCATCTGTTCGCCGAAGTCATCGACAACTCGATGGACGAGGCGTTGGCCGGGCATGCGACCTTCATCGGAGTCGAGCTGAGTGCGGACGGTTTCCTGACCGTCACCGACAACGGCCGCGGTATCCCGATCGATCCGCATCCGAAATTCCCGAAGAAGTCGGCGCTCGAAGTCATCATGTGCACGCTGCATTCGGGCGGCAAGTTCGACAGCAAGGTCTACGAGACCTCGGGCGGTCTGCACGGCGTCGGCATCTCCGTGGTGAACGCCCTCTCCTCGCGTCTCGAGGTCGAGGTCGCGCGCAGCCAGAAGCTCTACCGCATGACCTTCGAGCGCGGCCATCCCAAGGGCAAGCTCGAGGACCTCGGCAAGGTCAACAACCGCCGCGGCACGCGCGTGCGCTTCAAGCCCGACACCGACATCTTCGGGCAGAAGGCCGCGTTCAAGCCGCAGCGCCTGTTCAAGATGACGCGCTCGAAGGCCTACCTGTTCGGCGGCGTCGAGATCCGCTGGAACTGCGCGCCCGAGCTGCTCAAAGGCGTAGAGGACGTGCCGGCGGAAGCGACGTTCCACTTCCCGGGCGGCCTCAAGGACTATCTCGCTGCTGCGATCCACGCCGACACGCTGGTGCATCCGGACATCTTCTCCGGCAAGTCGGGACGCAACGGCGCGCACGGCGCCTGCGAATGGGCGGTGGCCTGGACCGCGGATGCCGACGGCTTCCTTTCCTCCTACACCAACACCGTGCCGACGCCCGACGGCGGCACCCACGAATCCGGCCTGCGCAGCGCGCTGCTGCGCGGCTTGAAGGATCACGCCGAGCGCGTCGGCCAGGGCAAGCGCGCCGCCTCCGTCACCTCGGAAGACGTGATGGTGGGCGCCGCCGTGATGCTTTCGGTGTTCGTGCGCGAGCCTGAATTCCAGGGCCAGACCAAGGATCGCCTCGCCACCGCCGAAGCGCAACGCATCGTCGAGCAGGCGATGAAGGACCCGTTCGACCATTGGCTGTCGGGCAATCCGAACATGGCCAACCGACTGCTCGACTTCGTCATCGACCGCGCCGAGGAGCGGCTGCGGCGGCGGCAGGAGAAGGAGACCGCACGCAAGACGGCCGGCAAGAAGCTGCGCCTGCCCGGCAAGCTCGCCGACTGCACCGATGCCGGCACCGAGGGCTCGGAGCTGTTCATCGTCGAGGGCGACTCGGCCGGCGGCAGCGCCAAGCAGGCGCGCGACCGCAAGACCCAGGCCGTGCTGCCGCTGCGCGGCAAGATCCTCAACGTCGCCTCCGCCGGCAAGGACAAGCTGACGGCGAACGCGCAGCTCTCCGACCTCGTGCAGGCGATCGGCTGCGGCACGCTCGCGCAATATCGCGAGGAGGATCTGCGCTATCAGCGCATCATCATCATGACCGACGCCGACGTCGACGGCGCCCACATCGCCTCGCTCCTGATCACCTTCTTCTATCGCCAGATGCCGCGGCTGATCGACGAAGGCCATCTCTTCCTCGCGGTGCCGCCGCTCTACAAGCTGACCCACGGCTCCAAGTCGGTCTACGCCCGCGACGACGCGCATAAGGAGGCGCTGCTCAAGAGCGCGTTCAACGCCAACGCCAAGGTCGAGGTGAACCGCTTCAAAGGGCTCGGCGAGATGATGCCCGCGCAGCTCAAGGAGACCACCATGGACCCGGCCAGGCGGACGCTGCTCAAGGTGGTGCTGCTGGCCGACGACCGCGACACCACGGCGGATTCGGTCGAGCGGCTGATGGGCACCAAGGCCGAGGCGCGCTTTGCCTTCATCTCGGACAAGGCCGAGTTTGCCAGCGACGAGCTGCTGGACGTTTGAGGCGGCAACCAAACCGGCTGCACGCCAACACAGCCCCGGCCCAAAGCCGGGGCTGTGTCTTTGGGGCAGCGGCCGCCGTTTCGGACCAGTTTGCCTTGTGTGCTGCCGGGATCTTCGTTGCTTTCCGGATTCGTCTCGCGGCGACTCGGCCAGCGACTCAGCGGATGCTGCGGCCGGGAGCAGGATTGCCTCCGTCTCGGACAAAACCGAATTTGCTAACGAAACCTTACTCAAAATCGAGTCGCTAGAATTCGGTCAAGGCCTTGAAACATAACAATTTTTTTAGATCTGGGCGAGGCCGCCGCAAAATACCCCCACACCGGCGTTTTCCGGCGACTGTGCCTGTCCGGCAACAGCATTTCGGCAAGAACCGTCTATAGTCCGGTCATCAGATGACACGGACTTCAGTGCGCTCGCGCCGACAAGGTTTGGGGATTTAAAATGAAGAAGACATTGCTCGCTCTGACCGCGGTTGCGGCGATGACCGGCACGGCCTCGGCTGCCGACTTGGGCGCCCGTCCCTACGCGAAGGCCCCGATGCCGGCGCCCGTCGCCAACTGGACCGGCTTCTACGTCTTCGGCGGCGGCGGCGGCGGCCTCTCCAATGCTGACCAGCAGATTGTCGACACCGCCACGGGTACCCCGCTGACCATCACCCAGCGTCAGGGCGGTTCCGGTTGGTTTGGTACGGTCGGCGCTGGTTACGACTGGCAGTTCAGCGGCACCTGGGTGGCCGGTGTGTTTGGCGACGCTCAGTTCGGCAGCATCCGCTCCACCATCCAGGATCCGATCTTCGACATCACTGGTAACCAGAAGCTGGAGACCTCTTGGGCCGCGGGCGTGCGCCTCGGCTGGCTGGTCGCTCCGAACGTTCTCTCCTACGTCAACGGCGGTTACTCCGGCGCTCACTTCGGCCGCACCAACTTCACGACGCTCGGCGGTACCCCGGCCGGTGTTCACCTCAATGGCTACGATCGTCACGGCTGGTTCATCGGCGGCGGCGTCGAGAACAGCCTGAACATCTTCGGCATCACCTCGCCCGGCTGGTTCATGAAGACCGAGTACCGTTCGGCCTTCTACAATGCCAAGACTGAGGCTATCCGCACCGATATCGGCGACCTCCCGACCATCAACAGCGTCCGCGCCAACAGCTGGAACCAAACGATCTCGACCTCGCTAGTCTACCGCTTCAACTGGACTGGCCCTGTGGTCGCGAAGTACTGATCTGATCGCACGATCAAGCGTCAAAGCCCCGGCATCGCCGGGGCTTTTTCGTTTTGGGCCTAGCGTCCTTGCGGCCACGGCCCATTGTGTCCGTACCAGAGCTACGGCTAGTCTGTCGGCAAGTTTTCGTGGCTGCGGCAGTCGTTGATGCCGTGGAGCGCGACAGAAGCGGACCGATGGGAGGAAGGCATGCGCAGATTTCTGCTGGTGGCAGGCCTGTTTGCAACCGCTCTCGGGCTGCTCTGGATCGGACAGGGCACGGGCACGGTTCCGTGGCCGCGATCGAGCTTCATGGTCAACCAGCTGCACTGGGCCGGCTATGGCGCAGCCATGGCCGGGTTCGGGCTGGTGCTGATCTGGCAGAGCAACCAATAGAAGAACTCAGGGAATCCAAGCATGACATCCAGCCGGTTCGATCTCCGCGGCAAGGTCGCGATCGTCACGGGAGGCAATGGCGGCATCGGGCTCGGCATGGCGCGCGGCCTCGCCGATGCCGGCGCCGACATCGCCGTGGTCGGACGCAACGAGAGCAAGTCCGCCGCCGCCGTGGCCGATCTCAGGCAGCGCGGCGTGAAGGCGATCGCCGTCGCCACCGACGTGACCGACAAGGCGGCGGTCGCAGCCATGATCGACCGTGTCGTCAAGGAGCTCGGCCGCATCGACATCCTCGTCAACAATGCCGGCATGAGCATCCGCAAGCCGCCGCACGAGCTCGAGCTCGACGAGTGGAACAAGGTGATCGACACCAACCTCACCAGCGCCTTCGTGTGCTCGAAGCTGGCCTATCCGGCGCTGAAGGCGTCCGGCAACGGCAAGGTGATCAACATCGGCTCGATGATGTCGATCTTCGGCGCAAGCTTCGCGACCGCCTATGCGGCCAGCAAGGGCGGCATCGTGCAGTACACCCGCGCCTGCGCCAATGCCTGGGCGCCCGACAACATCCAGGTCAACGCCATCCTGCCGGGCTGGATCGACACCGATCTCACCCGCGGCGCGCGACAGCAGGTCTCGGGGCTGCACGAGCGCGTGCTGGCGCGCACGCCTGCGGGGCGCTGGGGCGACATCGACGACTTCGCCGGCATCGCCGTGTTCCTGGCATCGCCCGCGTCGAATTTCGTCACGGGTACGGCGATCCCGGTCGACGGCGGATTCTCGGTGATGGCCTGAAGCCGGCCTGCCCGCCATCCAACAACGCAAAAAAGAAGCCCCGGACGACGCCGGGGCTTTTGAATTGAGACAGTGCTTTTCTTGATCGTTGGTCGCGTTGCGTCGACGTGCTCAGTAGCGGGCGATGGTGGGTGCGTCGAACTTGTAGCTCGCGCGCACCACGGCCCATTGGATGTCGCGCGGCTTGGCATCGAAGGTGTAGTTTCCGGAGGTGCCGCCGAGCTGATAGGTCTGGCTGGTGAAGGCCGCGTAATTGTATTCGAGGCCGACGATCCAGTTGCGGGTGACGCCGTATTCCCAGCCGGCGCCGACGGTCCAGCCGTTGGCCCAATGGGTTTGTCCGCCCGAGCCCGTCGCCACACCGACGGTGTCGGTGACCGAGAGGCGGTTGTTCGCGCCGGCATAGCCGCCCTTGATGTAGAAGAGGTTGTTCTGCACGGCGAAGCCGGCGCGCCCGACCACGGTCGCGAGCACGTTGGTACGCCAGGAGAACACGTCATCCGCGGCGCCAAACACGGTGTTCGTGAACGAGCCCTTGTTGTCGAGACCCGAAATCGTGCCTTCCACGCCGAACACGTAATTGTTGGCCTGCCAATTGTAGCCGATCTGCGCGCCGCCCATGACGCCCGCGTTGCGCTGGCGATAGCCCTCTCCCGGCAGCAGATCGCCGAACGCCGCGCCGGTGCCGTTGTTGATGAACTGCTGGTTGGTCCATGCGCCACCGATGTGGCCGCCGACATAGAAGCCGGTCCAGTTGAAAAGCGGCTCGACATAGGCGGGCGCCTTCGTGTAACGCGCACCGAGATCGGCGGCGGAGGCCGCACCGGTCGAAACCAGAGCCGTCGTGCAGGCAAAGGCGGCAATCAACTTATTACGCATGGTACACCCCGTGTCCTTGATGGACGCACGGTCACAGACGGCTCTTACTAAAATTGAAATCAACACGGTTAACGTGGGGGTTGGGCCCGCATCGCGCCGTGAATCCGATGGCGATGTTGCAAGCGTGCAACGCATCGCGCGCGAATTCACGCCGCGTTATCCCTACCGAAGTCCTCCGCTAGGATTGCGGCGCGGCGCGCAAATGCACGTGCTCGGGCCGCACGCCGAGCGCAAGCAGGCGCGCTGGAATGCCCTGGAGCCATGGCAGCGCGGTGATGAGGCGCACGACCAGCGGCACCTTCAGCGGCCGGTCGCCGCCCTGCAAGGCGCCACTGATGATGTTGTTCTGCACGACCACCTGCATAGCTTGCGTCATCTTCACCGGGAACGCGCGACGGCGCCTGATGGCATCGAGCTCGTGCTCGGACGGGCAGCCATGCTGCAGCTTGTCCGCCAGGAGGTTCGCGGTCGCAACCGCATCCTGCACGGCGAGATTGACGCCGACGCCGCCGATTGGCGACATCGCATGTGCGGCATCGCCGATGCACAACAGGCCTGGCTGCGTCCAGCGCGTCAGACGGTTGATCGCGACGGTGAGCAGCTTGACGTCGTCGAAGCTCTTCACCTCGGCGGTGCCGGAGCGGAGGATCGGCGCCATGCGCACGACGTCGTCGAGCAGCGCCGAAAGTCCCCTCGCCTTCACCGCATCGTACTGTCCCTTGGCGATGACATAAGCGCACTGCCAATAATCGCCGCGGTCGAAGGTGATCATCATCTTGCCGGGCTCGACCCGCGCGAACACGTTCTCGGTCTCTTCGGGTGTGCGGCCGGCGCGAAACCACAGCACGTCCATCGGCGCGCCGATCTCCTCGACGCTAAGGCCGGCGCGCTCACGCACCGTCGAATGCCGGCCGTCGCAGGCGATGGTGAGATCGGCCTCGATGTCGATGATGCCCTCAGGCGTCTTCGCCCGCACGCCGGCGATCGTCTCGCCGCGGCGGATCAGATCGATCGCCTCCGTGCTCATCATCACCTCGAGCGAGGCAAAGCGCCTGCCCGCCTCGCGCAGAAAATTCAAGAAGTCCCATTGCGGCATAAAGGCGATGAAGGGGTATTTGGTATGGAGCCGGCTGAGATCGGCAATGCGCACAGGCGTGCCGCCGAACAGGCCGTCCATCTTTTGCAGGCGCTGGTGCGGCAGCTTCAGGAAGCCGTCGATCAGGCCGAGCTCATCCATCACTTCAAGCGTCGACGGATGCACGGTATCGCCGCGGAAGTCGCGGAAGAAATCCGCATGCTTCTCCAGCACCACGACGTCGATGCCGGCGCGTCCCAGAAGGTAACCGAGCATCATGCCGGCAGGTCCCCCGCCGACGATGCAGCAGCGGACTTTCATGGTCCTGTCAGATTGTGGGTTGGGTGTCACTGCAGACGCGAACCGCGAGGTGAGTATCGATGAAGAGATGTCCGCCGATACTAGCGCGATTCAGGTCAAAGAGAGTCCTAATTATGCAGGGCGCAGGTGGATCAATGCCGGTTGGGAGCAGCAGACCGGCGCCAAATGAAAGGCCCGCTTCGTGCGGGCCTTCCGTGACAATCGCGTTCGACTATTTCTGATCCTCGTTGCTGGTCCCGGACCCCGGACTGCCGATCGGCACCCCATTCGGAGCGCGCCCGGCACCCATGTTTCGCTCGGCCTGAGCTGCCGTGGGCGACTTGCCGGCGGCAGTCGGCGCCTGAACGTTGGGATTGGTCGGGCTGTTATTGGTGTTGATGTTGGCGCCTGTGGTGGTGCCCTGCGTTCCCATGCCGGAGGGAGCCGACGGCCCGGAATTGGCACTGCTGGGTGACGTTCCAATTCCCGCGCCCGATGAGGCCGCAGATCCGCCGCTGGTTCCGCCGGTCCCCGTGCCTGCCGCGGCACCCGCACCTGCGCCACCGCCGCCTGCGCCACCACCACCGCCTCCGCCACCACCGCCTCCTTGAGCAAGGGCGGCCGTCGAAAGCGCAGCACAAGCGATCGTGACGAGGATGGATTTACGGATCATGGATCGTCTCCCTGGTTTGGCAGACAATCCAGCCCGGCAGGAGTTGTTCCTTCCGCGGGGGAAGCGAGCTTCGCGTCTCAGGACTTTGGCGACTTGCGGTCCCACGGCCGTTTGCCATCGGCGTCGCGATCCCATGGTCGCGTGGCCGGAGCCCCCTTCTCATCCTCGGCAGCCTTCGCGCGGTCCGCCTGGACGCGTTCGCGATCGGTGAGAGGTGGGGCTGTGGGAACTGGATTCGTTTGAGCCAGAACCGGAAGCGTCGTAAGGAGCGCGACAATAATGAATTTTGTCATTCCCGGCTCTAGCACTTTCACCTTGGCTTGTCCGATTTAAGTTCGGCCGCTGCGCAAGATCATCCCGTCACAATCGAACAGCGCATCAATTATTGCTCCGGTTCGCGCTCCTGAAGCTCTTGATCTCCGACACGCTGCCGTCGCGATAGGTCAGCTCCACCGAGACGGATTTCGTGCTTGGCGCGAGCTTCATGTAGAGCGGCATGCCGGCGCTGACCGCGCTGGGGTCGCGCATGTCGCAGGGCGGCATCTTCAGCACCTGGTTGGGCACGGCGGTGTCGACGCCGATGCGCACCTCGCGGATGGCGCAGCGGTAGGAGACGAGATGGGTGTAGTAGACGAGCAGCCCGTTGAACTCGCGGAACGACAGCCAGCTCGTCGAGGTCATGTCGAGGATCTTGCGCTGGTCGCGGATCAGCGCGGCCTCGGGATCGAACCTGATCGGGAACGGGCCCTGCATGTCGCCGGACTGATCGACATAACGGACCTCGATGGTGCCAGCCTGCGCATCCGGCGGCAGCTCGATCGACGGGTTCGGCATCCGCTTGCGGGTGCGCGGATCGAGCGTGTCGATGAACCCGGTCTCGCGGAAATCGCCCGTGCCGGCAATGCGCCAGGAAATGCCGAGCGTCGGATCGGCGAAAGAGAAGGTCACGCTCCAGCCGCCATTGTGACGCGAGAAGCTCGCGATCGGCGCGTTGAGGGTCTCCTCCTTGGGCATCTGCGGCACCGACACCGGCGGCAGCGCCGCAAGCTTCGTGGGCGGCGGATCGTCCGAACGCGCGGCGGTGTCCTTGGCGAGGCCGCTGAGGAAGACATCGTCGACCATCTGGTCGAAATAGACCGGCACCTGCCTGTGCTTCACGGTGTCGGCGAGCTCGCTGACGGCACGGCGGGTACGCTGCGCCACCTGCACCAGATTCTCGCCGGGCTTGAGCAGCTCCTTGGCGAAGGTGCGCGTAAACACTGAGTTTGGATTGGCGTCGTCATTGGAGAGCCGATCGAGCGCGGTCTGGCGGGGACCCGCGGAGAACACCGAGAACACGCCCTCGGGCAGCTGGGTCATCGGTGCGAGACCGCCGGCGCCGGCGACCGCGCGGGTGCCCTTGCGCTCGAACGGATTGTTGCGGCAGGCGTCGAACACCAGGATCGAGGTCCGCGCCTTCTTGTTCTGCAGCCGCTCGACGATGCGGTCGGCCAGGATCGAAGCGTCGCGCACCAGCTCCTCCTGCCCTTCCGTCGCAGCCGGCACGTCGGTCGGCAGCAGATAGTTCTGGCCGGCGATCTCGAAACCGTGGCCGGCATAGAAGAAGAACGCGGTGTCGCCGGGCTCGATGGCCTTGTCGAAGGCGAGCAGCGTCTCGGAGAATTGCTGCCGGCTCTGGTTCTCGGCGACCATCACCGAGAAGCCGAGCTGCTTCAGCGTGTCGCCCATGGTGCGGGCGTCGTTGACCGCCTTGAGCAGCTTCGGCACGTTCTTGTAGTCGTTGTTGCCGACGACGAGCGCAACGCGCTTCTCGGCACAGGCGGGCGCTGCGAAACCGCTCAGGCCCGCCGCGAGGCAAAGGGCCGCCAGAATTCTGAAAAGCCGACGCGTCATCGCAAATTTCCCGTTGCAGAACCGGCCCTGCCGCCGATCTTCGAACGGCAGTTCATGGGACCCCCTGCCGCTGTGTGATAGTCGGCCCAGACCTGACGACGGTTCAAGGACCCCGGGGCTCCGATTGTACGATCCGACTATGGCCGATTCCGCTGGAATCTGTTTCCTTTTGGACAATTTCGCCGGAAGCGAGGGGCTGCCGTGTTGCACTGGTGTACGGACGAGGTCGACCCGAAGGATCGCTTCGACTATTGGCGCGAGGTGCGCGCCAAGGGGTTGTTCGGTGTCACCGCCGAGCTCGCGCGCGAGCGGCGCGCGGACTTCTTCGGCGAATTCTCGCTGCGTAAGCTGGGCGGCGCCGGCCTCGTCGAGCTGAAGGCCTCGCCCTACGCGGTCGAGCGCAGCGCGTCGGACATCGCCTATGCCCCGGGTGAGGCGATCTGCGTCTACCAACAGCTCGGCAGCGGCGGCTGGTTCGGCGGCATGCGCGCAAGCGACTTTGCCATTGCCAATGGCAGCTTCGCCACCAGCCATACCGACCTGCCGTACCGCACCGCCCCGCTGGGCACCGGGGGCTTCCACCTGCGGATCCTCAAGATCCCCGTGAGCCACATCCCGGTGCAGGACAAGCGCATGCGCGATCTAGCGCCCCGGACCTTCAACGATCCGGCCCTGGCGCCCCTGCTCGCGGCCTGCTTTGCCGATCTCAACGAAATCGCCGCGGACGATACGGCCTCTGCCGTCCAGTCGTCCTTGGTTCAGGCTTTGGCCCATCTGGCGCTGATCGAGCGCGGCGTCGTGCGGCCCGGCAGCCGGCGGGGACAGCAGGCACTGCGGACCGCCCGCCTCTCGCAGTCCCAGCGGCTGATCGCGCGCCACCTTCAGGACCCCAATCTTGCGCCGGCCATGGTGGCCGACCTGCTCGGCGTCTCCGTTCGTCACCTGCACATGCTGTTCGAGATGGCAGAGAAGAGCTTTTCCCAGACGGTGACCGACGAGCGCCTGAAACAGAGCCGCCGCCTGCTGCGCGAGGCGCCGGAACGGCTGATCGCCGACATCGCGTCGTCGTGCGGCTTCGAGAGCCTGGCGACCTATTACCGGGTGTTCAACGCCGCCTATGGCATGGCCCCAGGTGATTTCCGGGCCAAAGGCACGGACGGCCGTTAGCTGCTGTCTTGGCGGTTGCGGCCAAGCGGAGGGGGCTCGGGGGAAAACCCCAGCCGCGCCCGTGATTTGGGCAAAAACCTCAGGCTTTTTAGGCTCTTCCCGCGCCCGCTCCATTGACTTTGGCCAATTCCCGCCTATGTTCCGGGTCGACGCGGCTCAGATCGAAGAGCGATTCCTGAGCCTTGCGCTTTGTCCGCGTGAGTCAGCACCCCCAGCTTCTTCGAGAGCGCGCCGTTTCGGGGTGGAACGCGACAGCCTTATTACCCTCGATTCCGAACGGCGGTTTCGACCAGAGGCTCAATGTCCTTTTCAGATCTCGGACTGTCCGAAAAAGTCCTCGCCGCAGTGGCGGCCACCGGTTACACCACCCCCACCCCCATTCAGGAACAGGCGATCCCCCACGTCCTCGCACGCAAGGACGTGCTCGGCATCGCCCAGACCGGCACCGGCAAGACCGCGGCCTTCGTGCTGCCGATGCTCACCATCCTCGAAAAGGGCCGCGCCCGGGCGCGCATGCCGCGCACGCTGATCCTCGAGCCAACCCGCGAGCTGGCGGCCCAGGTGAAGGAAAACTTCGATCGCTACGGCGCCGGCCAGAAGCTCAACGTCGCCCTCCTGATCGGCGGCGTCTCCTTCGGCGACCAGGATGCCAAGCTGATGCGCGGCGTCGACGTGCTGATCGCCACCCCCGGCCGGCTGCTCGACCATACCGAGCGCGGCGGCCTGTTGCTCACCGGCGTCGAACTGCTCGTCATCGACGAAGCCGACCGCATGCTGGACATGGGCTTCATCCCCGACATCGAGCGCATCTGCAAGCTCGTTCTCTTCACGCGGCAGACCCTGTTCTTCACCGCGACCATGCCGCCGGAAATCCGGCGCATCACCGAAGCCTTCCTGCACAATCCGCAGAAGGTCGAGGTCTCCAAGCCCGCCACGACCGCCGTCACCGTTACGCAAGCCCAGGTGCCCGCCGGCCGCGAGGCGCACGAGAAGCGCGAATTGCTCCGCCGTTTGCTACGCGAGGCCAAGGACCTCAAGAACGCGATCATCTTCTGCAATCGCAAGCGCGAGGTCGCGATCGTTCACAAATCGCTGCAGAAGCACGGCTTCAGCGTCGGTGCCCTGCACGGCGACATGGACCAGCCGGCCCGCATGGCCGCGCTCGACCAGTTCCGCAAGGGTGAGCTGCCCCTCCTCGTCGCCTCCGACGTCGCCGCCCGCGGCCTCGACATTCCCGAGGTCAGCCACGTCTTCAATTTCGACGTTCCCCACCACGCCGACGATTACGTCCACCGCATCGGCCGCACCGGCCGCGCCGGCCGAACCGGCACCGCGATCTCGATCGTGACACCGCTCGACCAGAAGTCGATGGCGGCGATCGAGAAGCTGATCGGCCAGAGCATTCCGCGCGCCGAAGGCGACTATGACGTCCACGCCGAAGCGGGCGAACAAGGCGAGCGTCCGCGCGAGCAGCGCGGCCGCGAGCGTTCACGCGGCGGACGCGGCAAGCCGCAGCGCGGCGAGCGGCGCGGTCATGACCGCGAGCGCAGCCACGAGCCGCGCGAGGCGCGTGGCGAGGCACGGGCGGCTCCCGAGGCGAGGCCGGCACGCGAGGCACGGCCTCCGCGCGAAGCCAGGCAATCATCCGAGCCGCGCAATGGTGTGCGCCCGCAAGCGAATTCGTCGCATGTGCCCTCGATCGGCCGTCCCGAGCCGCGCCGCCAGCGCGAGATCGACAGCGAGCCGGGCGATCACTCGCATCTGCCGGCGTTTCTTCTGCGGCCGGTGCGCTCCCCCGCCGGCGCCTGAAGCGCGCTGGCGCGCCAGAGTTCGGTTGAAGATCCTTGATCTGCAATTTTTTGGATGCCCCCGTGAACGTATATTTACGGGGCGTTCACGATCGTCCGTTAGCCTACGAACATAATTTAAGGATTGCTGCGGTCGATGGCGCGTCGGCCGCTGTGGGGATGTTCAGTGATCAAGGTACTCGACGAACACGAACGCACCCTGGCGTTCGCCGAGGTGGCGCTCGGTCAGATCCGATCGCTTCGACAGACGGCCATTCCCCGCAATTACGAGATCTGGTACGTCTACGCCACCGGCTACAACGCACCGCTCAACAAGATCATCAATGAGACGCTGGCGCGCAGCGGCAAGCTGACCGAGGCCGATCTCGAGCAGATCTACGAGACCTATCTCTCCCACATCAAGACCACCGACCGCATCGACAAGGTCGGCGCGCGCGTCGTCGGCGAGATCGACGACGTCGTGAAGGTGTTGGGCGAGGCGCTCGGCATGACCGGGGCCTACGATACCAGTCTGTCGGATGCGACCGAGAAACTGTCGTCGGCCGAGAACCGCGACCAGGTCAAGGCGATCGTCGAGGCGCTGCTGCGCTCCACCAGCGAGATGCGCGAGACCAACAAGGCGCTCGAAGACCGGCTGACGCTGTCGAAGAACGAGATCAGCAATCTCCAGCAGAGCCTGGAGGCGATCCGCGCCGAAAGCCTGACCGATCCGCTCACGGGCCTGGGAAATCGCAAATATTTCGACCGCATGATCGGCATGGCAGTGCAGAGCGCGCTCGTCTCGGGCGAGCCGCTGTCGCTGCTGCTGTTCGACATCGATCACTTCAAGTCGTTCAACGATTCCTACGGCCATCTCACCGGCGACCAGGTGCTGCGGCTCGTCGGCCTTTCGCTGAAGCAGACCATCAAGGGCCAGGACATCACGGCGCGCTACGGCGGCGAGGAATTCGCGGTCGTTCTCCCCAACACCGCGATGCGCCAGGCACTGACGGTGGCCGATCACATTCGCCGCGCCGTGATGGCGAAGGAATTGAAGAAGAAATCGACCGGCGAGATCCTCGGCCGCGTCACCATCTCCGTCGGCGTCTCCATGCTCAGGGAGGGCGACGACACCGACGCGCTGATCGAGCGTGCCGACGCCTGCCTCTACGCCGCCAAGCGCAACGGCCGCAACCGGGTGATCTGCGAAGCCGATCCGGAATTCGCGATCGAGAGCCACAGCCGGGTGGCGTGACGTTCATCCTCGCATCTGTAGGGTGGGTTAGCGCAGCGTAACCCACCTCTTGTCTATCAAGATGTATGAAGTGGTGGGTTACGCTGCGCTAACCCACCCTACGCATCGCCTTCCTGGCAACCTTCTTCGCCACACCCTTCTTCGGCGCAACCTTCTTCTTCGCCGCCGCCTTCTTCGCCTTCGGTCGCTTCTTCACCTTGGCGCGCTGCGCGGCAGTGAGCGCCGCCCTCGCCCATTGCGCAAGCTCCTGGGAATCGTCGAACAGGCGCGCCGGCAGCTCCCAGTAGGAATTCACAACCACGGTCTTGGCGCGGGTCGAATACTGGAACGGCTTCGAGCCTTCGGCCTCGAAGTCGGGAATGGTCGTCTCGTCGGCGCGAAAGAACAGGCCGGCGCGCAGCGACAGCGCGAAATTGACGCCGTCGGCGGAGATGCCGTAGCCGGAGAACATTTTCCGGATGGTGACCGGGCCGAAATCAGCGAACAGGTCGATCAGGAATTCGCGGTCCATCGGAGGCTTCCCTGCGCAAGCAAGTGAGCCTTCATAGCATTTCCGTCATTGCGAGCGAAGCGCAGCAATCCAGACTTCCGCCGCGGAGGCAGGTTGGATTGTTTTGTCGCCAGCGCAAAATGCTCGCAATTTTGTCGCGGGCTCCTCGCAGTGACGCTGGAGAGTCTACCCGTCGATCTTTGCCGGCCGCAACTCGACCGATTCGCCGCAACCGCAGGCGGAGACCTGGTTAGGATTGTTGAAGACGAACTGGGCCTGCATCTTGTCGGCCTTGTAGTCCATCTCGGTGCCGAGCAGGAACAGCACGGCCTTGGGATCGACCAGGATCTTGACGCCCTTGTCCTCGACGACCTCGTCGGTCGGGCGGATGTCGTGGGCGTATTCGACCGTGTAGGACTGGCCGGCGCAGCCGCCGTTCTTCACGCCGACGCGCAAGCCCACGATCTCCGAGTCCGCGCGTTGGGTCAGCTCGGTGATGCGCTGGGCAGCGGCATCCGTCAGCCGCATCACCTGCGGGCGCGGGCGCCGCGGCTTCGGAGTGGATGCTGGTGTCGAGCCTGACGAAATCTGGGTCATGTTGTCTATGTGGTCCGTTGCGGAGCGAATTCAATGCGGCCCGAGGGCGTCACCACATGTTCAGCACGAGGCGGGCCTCGTCGCTCATGCGTTCCGGCGACCACGGCGGCTCCCAGACGACCTTGACGTCGACCACGCCGACGCCGGGCACGCTCGCGACCGCGTTCTCGACCATGGTCGGCAGCTCGCCGGCGGCCGGACAGTTCGGCGTCGTCAGCGTCATCTGCACGTCCACGGAACGGTCGTCCTTGATCTCAACCTTGTAGATCAGGCCGAGCTCGTAGATGTCGGCGGGGATTTCCGGGTCGAACACGGTCTTGAGCCCGGCGATGATCTCGCGGGTCAGCCGCTCGGTCTCCTCCGGCGGCAATGCCGAATGGGTCTCCATCGGATTGGCTTTGATTTCGGCCGTGTCACTCATGCAAACAAATCCCGCGCCTTCAGCAGCGCCTGTGCCAGATGATCGACTTCTTCCCGCGTATTATACATGCCGAACGAGGCCCGGCAGGTGGCCGTGACGTTGAACCGCTCTAAAAGCGGCATGACGCAATGGGTGCCGGCGCGCACCGCGATGCCCTGGCGGTCGATCACGGTGGCGACATCGTGGGCGTGCGCGCCCTTGAGCTCGAAGGAGATCACGGGGCCCTTGCCCCGCGCCGTGCCGATCAGCCGCAGCGAGTTGATCTCGCGCAGGCGCTCCTGGGCGTAGGCGGTGAGGTCGGCCTCGTAGGCGGCGATGCGTTCCTTGCCAATGGAGTTGACGTAGTCGATGGCGGCGCCAAGGCCGACGGCCTCGACGATCGCAGGCGTGCCCGCCTCGAACTTGTGCGGGGGATCGCCGTAGGTGACGACGTCGCGCGAGACCTCGCGGATCATCTCGCCGCCGCCGTTGAAGGGGCGCATCGCGACGAGGTGGTCGTACTTGGCCCAGAGCACGCCGATGCCGGTCGGACCATAGACCTTGTGACCGGTGAAGACGTAGAAGTCGCAGCCGAGGTCCTGGACGTCGACCGGCAGATGCACGGCGCCCTGGCTGCCGTCGACCATTACCGGAATGCCGCGGGCGTGGGCGATCCTGACGACGTCCTTGATCGGCACGATGGTGCCGAGCGCGTTCGACATCTGCGTGATCGCGACCAGCTTGGTCTTCGGCGTCAGCAGCTTCTCGAACTCGTCGATGAGGAAATTACCCTCGTCGTCGACCGGCGCCCATTTGATCACCGCGCCCTGCCGTTCCCGCAGGAAGTGCCACGGCACGATGTTGGAATGGTGCTCCATGATCGAGATGACGATCTCGTCGCCTTCCCCGATATTGGGGGCGCCCCACGAAGACGCGACCAGGTTGATCGCCTCGGTCGCGTTGCGGGTGAAAATGACTTCCTCGGTGCGCGCCGCGTTGATGAACTGCGCCACCTTGGTGCGGCCGCCCTCATAGGCTTCGGTCGCGGCATTGGCGAGGTAGTGCAGGCCGCGATGCACATTGGCGTATTCGGACCTATAGGCCTGCGTCATGCGGTCGAGCACAGCGCTCGGCTTCTGTGCCGAGGCGGCGTTGTCGAGATAGACCAGCGGCTTGCCGTAGACCTGCATGGCGAGCGCCGGGAAATCCTGGCGCACGCGCGCAACGTCATAGGCGCCGTTCTTGACCGCCGGATGCGTGCTCATGACCGCCGCTCCAGCCAGCGCTCGGCGATGCCGATCACGTGCTCGCGCAAAGTATCATCGGCGATCTGCTCGATCGCCTCGCCGACAAAGGCCTGGATCAGCAGCGCCTGGGCCTGCTTCTCCGGCAGGCCACGGGCCTTCAGGTAGAACAGCAGACTGTCGTCGAGCGCGCCGGCGGTGGCGCCGTGGCCGCAGGAGACGTCGTCGGCAAAAATCTCGAGTTCGGGCTTGTTGTCGGCCTCGGCCTCGTCCGAGAGCAGCAGCGCGCGCGTCATCATCTTGCCGTCGGTCTTCTGCGCGTCGGGACGGACGATGATGCGGCCCTGGAACACCGAATGGGCGCGGTCGTCGATCACCGCACGGAAGATCTCGCGGCTGACGCAGTTCGGCACGGCATGGTCGACCACCAGCGTGGTGTCGCCGTGCTCGGTCTTCTTCAGGAGGTTGACGCCGTTGACCGAGAGCTCGCTGCCCTCGCCCGCCAGCGTAATGAAGCCCTGCAAGCGGCTGACCGCAGCGCCGCTGGTCATGTTGAAGACGTTCAGCTTGGTGTTGGCGCCGACGGTAACGAACTGCGAGGTGATGTTCACCGCATCGGCGGCATCGTCCATCAGGCGGATATGCGCGACGTCGGCGTCGTCGCCGACCGAGATCATAACGGCGTCGTTGACCTGGTAGGCCGCAGCGCCGGCGGCGACGAAGCTCTCGATGATGGTGGCGCGGGCGCCCTTCCCGATCGCCACCTGCGAGCGGGTGAAAGCCGAGGCCGATGCGGCGGTCGCAACATGGATGATCTGGATCGGCGCAGAGAGCTGCGTTCCATCCGCGATCGACAGCACCACGCCGTCGGTCGCCAGCGCCGCGTTGACCGCGATCACGGCATCGGTGGACGCGGTCTTGAGGAGACCGGCATCCTTATCCAGCGTCTCGCGCAGAGTCTTGAAGCCGACCTCGGACGCAAGCGCCTTCACGTCTGAAAGCTCAGCCGCGAACACGCCGTCGACCAGCACCAGCTTGCGGGCGCCCGCGATGGCATGCGCCTTGACCGCGTCCGCGGCGCGCTTCAGCGCGGTCGCATCGGGCACGGCCGCCAGCGGCAGCACCTCGCCGACCAGCGCGCGCAGGTCGGTGTATTTCCATTCCTCGATCCGGCGGTGCGGCAGACCGAGACGCTCATAGGTCTCGAACGCCTCGCGGCGCGCCGCCATCACGTCAGGCGAACCCGGCAGGCGGCCTTCGGCGCTGGCGAAGAGATCGCTCACCGCGCGGCCGCTCCCGGTCTTTGCCACAGCAACGTTCATCTTAAAATTCCTTACGCGGCATCCTCGAACTGGGCGTAGCCGGAGGCTTCCAGCTCCAGCGCCAATTCCTTGCCGCCGCTCTTCACGACGCGGCCCCTGGACATCACGTGCACGACGTCGGGCACGATGTAGTTCAGCAGCCGCTGATAATGGGTGATGACGACCATCGCGCGCCCCGGCGAGCGCAGTGCGTTGACGCCGTCGGCCGCGATGCGCAGGGCGTCGATGTCGAGGCCGGAATCCATCTCGTCGAGGATGCACAGGCTCGGCTCGAACAGCGCCATCTGCAGCACCTCGTTGCGCTTCTTTTCGCCGCCGGAGAAGCCGACATTGACGCCGCGCTTGAGCATGTCCTGCGGGATGTTCAGCGACTTCGAGACTTCGCGGACCTTCTTCAGGAAGTCCGGCACCATCAGCTCGCTCTCGCCGCGCGCCTTGCGCTGCGCGTTCAGCGCCGTGCGCAGGAAATTCATGGTGGTGACGCCGGGGATCTCGACCGGATATTGGAACGCCAGGAACACGCCCTTGGCGGCGCGCTCGTCGGGATCCATCTCCAGCAGGTCCTCGCCCCTGAACAGGATCTGGCCGTCGGTGACCTCGTAGCCGGGCTTGCCGGCGATGACGTGCGAGAGCGTCGACTTGCCGGAGCCGTTCGGCCCCATGATCGCGTGCACCTCGCCCTCGTTCACGGTCAGCGTCAGCCCGTGGAGGATCTCACGCTCCTCGACACGAACCTTGAGGTCTTTCACTTCAAGCAAAGCCATAATGTTTTTCCATCTATCCCCTCATCCCAGGGAGCGCCGCAGGCGCGTCTCGAAGGATTGAGGCCACCAATCTTTCCGGTATCCATCCTTCGAGGCGGCCGCTTGCGCGGCCTCTTCAGGACGAGGTCCGAGCTAGCCGACCGACCCTTCGAGCGAGATCGAGATCAGCTTCTGCGCTTCCACCGCGAACTCCATCGGCAGCTGCTGCAGCACGTCCTTGACGAAGCCGTTGACGACGAGGCCGACCGCTTCTTCCTGGCTGAGCCCGCGCTGGATGCAGTAGAACAGCACGTCCTCGGAGATCTTCGAGGTCGTCGCCTCGTGCTCGAAAGTCGCCGAGGAGTTCTTGGCCTCGATGTATGGCACCGTGTGCGCGCCGCATTTGTCACCGATCAGCAGCGAGTCGCAGGCGGTGAAGTTGCGCGCGCCGGTCGCCTTACGATGCGCGGTGACGAGACCGCGATAGGTGTTCTGCGACTTGCCGGCGGCGATGCCCTTGGAGATGATCCGGCTCGACGTGTTCTTGCCGAGATGGATCATCTTGGTGCCGCTATCGACCTGCTGGAAGCCGTTCGAGATCGCGATCGAGTAGAACTCGCCGCGGGAATTGTCACCGCGCAGGATGCAGCTCGGGTATTTCCAGGTGATGGCGGAGCCGGTCTCGACCTGGGTCCAGGAGATCTTCGAGTTGGCGCCACGGCAGTCGCCACGCTTGGTGACGAAATTGTAGATGCCGCCCTTGCCTTCCGAATTGCCGGGATACCAGTTCTGCACCGTCGAATACTTGATCTCGGCATCGTCGAGGGCGACGAGCTCGACCACGGCGGCATGCAGCTGGTTCTCGTCGCGCTGCGGCGCGGTGCAGCCTTCGAGATAGGAGACGTAGGAACCCTTGTCGGCGATGATCAGCGTGCGCTCGAACTGGCCGGTGTTGCGCTCGTTGATGCGGAAATAGGTCGACAGCTCCATCGGGCAGCGCACGCCCGGCGGCACATAGACGAACGAGCCGTCGGAGAACACCGCCGAGTTCAGCGTCGCGTAGAAATTGTCCGAGGTCGGAACCACCGATCCCAGATATTTCTGCACCAATTCAGGGTGCTCGCGGATCGCCTCCGAGATCGGCATGAAGATCACGCCGGCCTTCTTCAGCTCGGCCTTGAACGTGGTCGCAACCGAGACCGAATCGAAGACAGCATCGACCGCGATCTTGCGGCGCGCCGGATCTTCCTCGCCGGGCTTGGGCTCGACGCCTTCGAGCATGGCGACTTCCCGCAAGGGGATGCCGAGCTTCTCGTAGGTCTTCAGGATCTCCGGATCGATCTCATCCAGCGAGGAGACCGTCTTCTTCGGCTTCGGCGCCGCGTAGTAATAGAGGTCCTGGAAGTCGATCTTCGGATAATCGACGCGCGCCCAGGTCGGCTCCTGCATGGTCAGCCAGCGCCGATAGGCCTCCAGCCGCCACTGCAGCATCCAGGCGGGCTCGTTCTTCTTCTGTGAGATGAACTTTACGATCTCCTCCGACAGCCCCTTGGGGGCCTTCTCGGAGTCGATCAGGGTTTCAAACCCATAACGATACTGGTCGACGTCGATGCGCTTCACGCGCTCGACCGTCTCTTGTACGGCTGGCATTCCATCCTCCGCTCGCGGTTTCAAGGACCGCGGTGGATCAAACTCGGACGAGTATTACGATATTTCTCTGCGGAAAGCACGGGCTTAGAACCGTTCAAGCCGTGTTTCATCGCTCAACCCTTAAGTAGGGTATTACCAAGCTTTCGCCAAGCCTCTAACGCCCTATTGATGTCCGCCGGTTCCGTGCACCAGCCCAGACTGAGACGCACCGCTCCCTGGGCCACCACGGGATCATAGCCCATCGCCGACAGGACGTGAGACGGCTGGACCTTACCGGAGGAACAGGCGGAGCCGGAAGACACCGCGACGCCCTCCAGATCGAAGCCGATCACGGCGGTTTCGGCCTTGAGGCCTGGTGCGGTGAAAAGGACGGTATTGGGCAACCGTGCCACGTCTTTCGCAAAGACTGTCGTGCCGGGAACGTCGCGGACGCCATTTTCCAAGCGATCTCTGAGACTTGCCATACGCTTCACATCTTCCGGCAGAGCCTGAAGCGCAGCCTTCACCGCCGCGCCAAAGGCGGCGATCCCGGCAGTGTTCTCGGTTCCGGCCCGGCGGCTGAGCTCCTGCCCGCCGCCCCGCAGCACCGGCTCGAGGCCGCTTATCCCATTGGCCATCGCCAAGGCGCCGACCCCCTTGGGGCCGCCGATCTTGTGCGCAGAAAAGGTCGCAAGGTCGGCGCCTACTGAATTGATATCGAACGGTATTTTGCCCAGCGCCTGGATCGCATCGACATGCAGCAAGCCGACGGCCTCGTGGACGATGGTTGCAGCCTCCGTGACGGGCTGAAGGGCGCCGGTCTCGTTGTTGGCGACCATGATCGAGACCAGGGCCGGCGGGCCGCCCTTCAGCAGCGCCTTCAAATGATCGAGGTCGACCAAGCCGGAGCGCGTGACCTGGATCAGCCCGATCTTGTCCGCCGGGAACCGGCCGCCGGCCAGCACCGAGGCGTGCTCGACTGCCGAGACCAACAGCCGCTCGACAGGTGCGCCGGAGGGGCCCCGCAAACCCGGCGAGAGCGCCAGCGCATTGGCCTCGGTTCCAGCGGAGGTGAAGACGACGTTGCGCGGCTGCGCCCCCACCGCAGCGGCAAGTGTCGCGCGCGCCTCTTCGACCAATCGCCGCGCCTCCCGCCCCTCGGCATGGACGGAGGATGGATTGCCGACCAGGTCGAAGGCGGCAACCATCGCGGCCCGCGCCTCGGGGCGCAGCGGCGTGGTCGCATTCCAGTCGAGATAGACACGGTTCGGCATCTGGCCCTCTTAGCACCTTTTGTCGTTCGGCCAATCGGAGGGCGTGCGCTCGTCAGGCCGGCTGCTGCTCCATCCTCGCAACACTTGGCGGCACCGCGCGCAACCCGAACAGCGGCCGCAGCCAGGCAACGCGCCGGACGATCTCATAGGTCGCCACACATGTGAGCGCAGTCCCGACGATGACAATGGACGCTTCGATTCCAGCCGACAGCCCGCTGTCGTGCAATTGATGCGCAATCACGATGATCGCGGTCTGATGCACGATGTAGTACGGGAAGATCGCGTCGGTGAGATAGCGCCGCGCCGGGCTGTCGGCTGTGAAGGTGCGCCGCGCAAAGCCCAGCACGACGGCGATCGCGAGCCATTGATAACAGCCATAGGCCGAGGCGGCGAACCACTTCAGCATGGGCGATGGCGCAAACAGGCCGGCGCGTACCAGGATGAAACCAGCGAAGCAGGCGGCGGCCGCCAGCAGGGCCGCCCAGCGCAGGCGTTCGAGTTCGCGCCAGATCCCCTCTTGCTTGGCCAGCAGGAAACCGATCAGGAAGGCCGTGGCGTGGTCCGCGTGGTTGTACCAGTCGCCAAACAGCGCGTGTGTCGACGGGAAAGCCGGGAACAGCACCAGGCGCCAGGCCGCATACAGCAGGCAGGGCGCGATCAGGAGCCATGGGCCGGTGAGCGCACGAGCCAGCTTTCGGCCAAGCCAGTCAGCGCCGGCCGGCCATAACGCGAGCACGCCGATCAACGCCATGGTGTAGACCCACAGATAGACCACGAACCAGAGGTGGTTCCAGGTTGGCAACACCATGCACGGCTTCGGACAGAATTGCGCGCCAAAGGCAAAGTAGTGCCTGGCGTAGAAATCGAAGAAGCCGGCGGGATAGCCGAGGCTTTCGACGATCTGGAGATAGGCCTGCGGCGGCACGATCACGAGCATGCCGAAGATCAGCGGGATCAGGAGCCGCGCCGATCGCGCACCGGCAAGCGAGGCGAGGCTGGACTTTCCGAGCATGAAGCGGGTGGCAACCCCTGACACCAGGAACAGCAGCGATAGCCGCCATGGGTTGAGGAAGAGCATCACCGGTTCCAGCCACGTCAGCCGGTGCGCGCTCTTAATGTGAAATCCCCAGGACACGTAGAGCATGCCGACGTGGTAGAAGATGAGCAGCGCGAAGGCTAAAATCCGCACCCAGTCCAGGTCGATACGCCTTTCAGAGCTTTGGGATTGCTGTGGTGTTGTCATGGTTTTCTGCTCCTTGACGGGACGACAAACGCGGTTTCGGGGCCAGGACTGACGAAAATGGCTGACACCGAAAATGCTCCGCCTGCGGCGCGCGTCGAGCCGGTTTGGGATCAGAATCGGATACGAGGGGATGAGCCGCCGGCGGCTGGGACGAGTCGCGGGACTTTCGGGATCAGCGGCGGTGACCGGATGATGTTCGCAGCGATCGCGGCCGTCGCGCTCGTGATCGGAATCGTCAATGCGTTTTCGTTCGCCCAGGACGCGGCCTGGCGCGGCGACAGCTACGACATCGGCCGGCGGCTGTTCTGGGAGATGTCGAGCATCGCCGTCATCCTGCTGTTGCTGCCGATCCTGGTCTTGGCGGTCCGCCGCATGCGCCGGACAGCCGGCCTCGCCGCCCAGGCGGCCATCGGGGCGATCGCCCTGCTCGGCTTCTCCACCCTCCACATCACCGGCATGGTCTGGGTGCGGAAGCTCGCGCTCTGGCTCGCCGGCGGCGCCTACGATTTCCGTTTCTCGCTCGCGACGGTCCTGTATGAATTCCGCAAAGACGCCGTGGCCTTTGTTCTGATCGCCGCCACAATCTGGCTGCTCGAAAGCCGGCGTGAGCTGAAGAACGCGGCAGTCGCATCGTCGGCGCCGCCCACCCCGCAGCAGCCATCGTCCCCCGATCTGATCTGGCTGCGCGACGGCACCAGCCGCATTCGGGTGGTGCCGCGCGATATCCTCTGGGTCGCGTCAGCCGGCAATTACATCGAATACAGCCTCGCCGACGGCACCCAGCACCTCATACGGGGCACGCTGGCAGCGGCGGAAAGCGAGCTGGCGCGCTTTTCCATCGTTCGCGTCCACCGGACCAAGCTCGCCAATCTCGACCGGGTGCGCGGCGTGGACCTCAAGCCATCAGGGGATTTCGAGCTCGCCTTCGACAACGGCCAGACGCTCGGCGGCAGCCGGCGTTACCGGCCGGCGGTCGCATCGCTCGGAAGCCGAACCGCGCCAGCGGGAATCGCCCCAGGCTCCCCCTAAACAATCGTGATTTCAATAAGTTGGATAGCACCCTTCGGCAGGACGGCCGGCTCTTGCCGTGCTTCGGTTGATTCAGGCAGGTCCAGGTCGCGGCAGGCAAGCCAGAGATGACAATGCAATGACTGGCTAAGCTCTTGAGCTGATTGAGAGATGTCGAAGAAGCTTGCTTTTTGACCCTGGCCTTGTGTTAGAAGCGCGCGTCAGTTCACCTGCGCGCCACTCGCGCATCATCCGAGGGCGCGCCTCTCCACCCTTCATCCGTGCTCTCGTCGGCGGCAACGCTGCGAGAGCCACAATCGGACGATTGCGCAGGGATCACCTCCAAGGGACTTAGATCAGAGATCATCGATGCCTGAAGTCATTTTCACCGGCCCCGCCGGCCGCCTCGAGGGCCGCTATCACCCGGCCAAGCAGAAGAATGCGCCGATCGCGATGATCCTGCATCCGCATCCGCAGTTCCACGGCACGATGAACCATCAGATCGTGTACCAGTGCTACTACGCCTTCGCCCATCGCGGCTTCTCGGTGCTGCGCTTCAATTTCCGCGGCGTCGGCCGCAGCCAAGGCGCGTTCGACCACGGCACCGGCGAATTGTCGGATGCGGCCGCCGCGCTCGATTGGGCGCAGACCATCAATCCCGAGGCTCGCGCCTGCTGGGTCGCCGGCTTCTCCTTCGGCGCCTGGATCGGCATGCAGCTCTTGATGCGCCGCCCCGAGGTCGAGGGCTTCATCTCGATCGCGCCGCCGGCCAACCTCTACGACTTCTCGTTCCTCGCGCCCTGCCCGTCCTCAGGTCTGATCGTGCATGGCGAGAAGGATGCGGTGGTCCCGCCCAAGGACGTCAACACGCTGGTCGAGAAGCTGAAGACCCAGAAAGGCATCGTGATCGACCAGCAGATCATCCCCGGCGCCAACCACTTCTTCGACTCCAAGCTCGAGCCGCTGATGGAAACCATCACGGCCTATCTCGACATGCGCCTCGCCAACGTGCGGTAATATCTTCCGACGTGGATGGGTTCGCGGCATGGCTGCGAACCCATCACGCTGGAGATTTGCGAGCGATGAAGGCGTATCTGGTTCTTGATCTCTCGGTGAACGACTACGCCGGATTCAAGACTTACATCGCTGAAGTTCCGGCGTTCATCGCCAAGCACGCAGGGCGATACATCGTCCGCGGCGTCGAGCCGACAACGATTGAGGGCGACTGGGCGCCCGAGCGTCTCGTCATCATCGAATTTGCGGACCGCGAGAAGGCTCAGGCCTTCTTGGATGATCCTGAGATTCAACCCCTGTTCAAACTGCGTCAGGCGACGACGACCAGCAGGCTGCTGCTCGCGGATGGGTGCATCTGATCGCAGCAACTGACTACGCCAGCTTGAGCGCGACGATCCCAATCAAGACGAGCGCGATGCCGGCAAGCTTCATCGCGCTCAAGCTCTCGCCGAACAGCACCACGCCCATCAGGAACGTGCCAGCCGCGCCAATGCCGGTCCACACCGAATAGGCGACGCCGACCTCGAGCACCTTCAAGGCGCGCCCGAGCAGGAATACGAAGGCGGCGAGCAGCACGAGCGAGGCGATGCTCCAGCCGGCGCGCGTGTAGCCTTCGGCATATTTCATGGTGATCGCCCAGCCGACGTCGAGCAGGCCCGCGATCACCAGCATGAGCCAAGCAAGGGATTGCGACATCGGACGGGGCTCACGCCGCGAGCTTGAGCAGATGCGCGTCGTGGCGAATGAGGAAGGCGCGCAACAATTGCGGATAATCCGCCCCGACCGCGCTGCGCACGCTCGGGCGCTTTGCGAGCTCGGCGCGCCAGGCGCGCACCTTCGGCACGTCGTTGAAAATGCCGTGCGCGGTCAGTTCGTCGAACAGATCGAAGTAACGGAAGACAGGTGCGAACACCGCATCGACCAGACTGAACGCCTCGCCGGCGAAGTACGGGCCCGCGCCGAGCGCGGCCTCGACCCGCGCGAATTTTGCCGCGAGTGCCTGGCGCTTGCTCTCGAAGATCGCCGGATCGGTCGTGGTTTCCAAGCCCCAGAGGTCGCCGAGGATCGCTGAGCCGAACTCCATCCAGGCGCGGTGCTCGGCGCGCTTCAGCGCGTCGACCGGATGCAGCTTCGCGCCGCCTTGGGTTTCCTCGATGTATTCGCAAATCACGTTGCTCTCGAACAGCGCGACCTCGCCCTGCTCCGTCGTCACCACCAGCACCGGCACCTTGCCGAGCGGCGAGAGCTTCAAGAACCAGTCCGGCTTGTTGGCGAGATCGATGTCGATCCGCTCGAACGGCACGCCCTTCTCCTTCAGCGCGATCACCGCGCGCTGAACATAGGGACAAAGCTTGTGGCTGATCAGTTTCAGTGAAGCGGGCGTATTAAGCGAAGATGTCATGGCAACGATCCCGGCGGTTAGATGCAATTGCATCCAATATAGATGCATCTGCATTCACTCGTCAAGATCGATGCATTCGCATCAACCGAGCGTGATCCTCAGGCAGTCATCTTCAGGGCCTGGCGATCACCCCGCCGGTCATCGGCATCGGCACGCCCGTGGTCGCGGGATAGGACAGCGGCAGGCCCTTCATGCCGCGGACCGCGAGAAAGCCGAAGGCCTGGGCCTCGATGGCGTCCGAGGCCCAGCCGAGCGTTTCGGCCGCCTCGACCGTGGCCGAGCCCACCCGCTCCCGCAGCATCCGCAGCATGGTGAGGTTGCGGGCACCGCCGCCGCAGACGATCCAGCTGCGCGGCCGCCGCGGCAACAGCGGAATGATGCGGGCGATCGCGGCCGCGGTGAAGGCAGTCAGCGTCGCCGCGCCGTCGGCAGGCAGCACGTCGCCAAGCCGCAGAGCCGCAAAATCGTTGCGGTCGAGCGATTTCGGCGGCGGACTTGCGAAGAACGGCAGCTCCAGCGCCCGCGCGATCCAGGCTTCGTCCACTTTGCCGAGCGCGGCGAACTTTCCTTCGGCATCGAACGACTGGTTCATGGTGCGGTACATGAAATCGTCCAGCAACGCGTTACCGGGGCCGGTGTCGCAGGCGATCAACGCATCGTTGCCGTCGATATAGGTGATGTTGGAGACGCCGCCGATATTAACCACGACGGTCGGCCCTTCGCGCTCCAGCGAATGGGCGAGCGCGCGGTGGTAAACCGGCACGAGCGGGGCGCCCTGCCCGCCAGCCTCGACGTCGGCGGCGCGGAAGTCGTGCATCACGGGAATATGGATGGCCCTTGCGAGCGCCGGCGCGTCGCCGATCTGCACCGTTAGCCGCCTCTCGGGCCGGTGCAGCACGGTCTGGCCGTGGAAGCCGACAATGTCGACGTCCTCCGCCCTCATCCGATTCTGGGCGAGGAAGGCCGCGACCGCTTCGGCATGGGCCTGCGTCACCGCACGCTCGGCATCGCCCAGACTGCCCGGGCGGGCGTCGCGTTGCTGCAGATGCACGGCCTCGCTCAGCGCCTGGCGCAGCAGGTTGCGCTCGGCCGGGCCGTAGGGCCGGTAACCGGACGGTCCGAACGCCTTCACCTGTTTTCCGTCGGTCTCGATCAGCGCGACATCCACCCCGTCCAGCGAGGTGCCGCTCATCAAACCGAGTGCCGTCAACATCATGGACCAGCATCCTCAAGAGACCCGCGCTGGCATGCCGATCTTGTGCCAGAGGGGCACATCTTATAATGCCAACGCGCCAAGTGGCGGGCGGCCAACCGGGTTCCCGCGGAAGACCCTTAAATTGCCCCCAAAACGGTAAACCAAGAATTGTCAGGCACGCCGACAGATGACTGCATTTAAATCGGATTTCCTCAACACCCTGCAGGAACGTGGATTCATCCACCAATGCTCCGATTTCGAGGGGCTGGACGCGCTCGCCGCCAAGGGCGAGGCCACCACCTATGTCGGCTACGATTGCACCGCCCGCTCGCTGCACATCGGCAATTACCTGACCATGATGATGCTGCACTGGCTGCAGCAGTCCGGCAACAAGCCGATTACGCTGATGGGCGGCGGCACCACCATGGTGGGCGATCCCTCCGGCAAAGACGAGACGCGCGCGATGCGCACCATCGCCGAGATCGAGGCCAACAAGGAATCAATCCGCGGCGTGTTCGCCAAGGTGCTGCGCTACGGCGAAGGCAAGAGCGACGCGGTCATGCTCGACAATGCGGAATGGCTGACCAAGCTGAACTGGATCGAGATGCTGCGCGACGTCGGCCGGCACTTCTCGGTCAACCGCATGCTGACCATGGATTCCGTGCGGCTGCGCCTCGAGCGCGAGCAGGAGATGAGCTTCATCGAGTTCAATTACATGGTTTGCCAGGCCTACGACTTCGTCGAGCTGGCCAAGCGCACCGGCTGCCGCCTACAGATGGGCGGCTCGGACCAATGGGGCAACATCATCATGGGCGTCGATCTCGGCCGCCGCATGGGCACCCACCAGCTGTTCGCGCTGACGACGCCGCTGCTGACGACCGCCTCGGGCGCCAAGATGGGCAAGACCGCGCAAGGCGCGGTGTGGCTCAACGCCGACCAGTTCAGCCCTTACGACTTCTGGCAATACTGGCGCAACACCGAGGACGCCGACGTCGGCAAGTTCCTGAAACTGTTCACGACACTGCCGATGGCCGAGATCAGGAAGCTCGAGGCGCTCGGCGGCTCGGAGATCAACGAGGCCAAGAAGGTGCTCGCAACCGAAGCGACCGCGCTGCTGCACGGCCGCGACGCCGCGAACGAAGCCGCCGAGACCGCGCGCCGCACCTTCGAGGAAGGCGCGCTTGCCGAGAGCCTGCCGACCGTGGAAATTCCGCGCGGCGAACTCGACGCCGGCCTCGGCGTGCTCAACGCCTTCGTCAAGGCTGGCCTCGTCGGCTCCAACGGCGAAGCGAGGCGCCAGATCAAAGGCGGCGGCCTGCGCGTCAACGACGCGCCCGTCACCGACGAGAAGATGGCGCTGTCGGCAGGCCACCTGACGCCGGAAGGCGTGATCAAGCTGTCCTTTGGCAAGAAGAAGCACGTGCTCATCAGGCCTGCATAGGCGTATGAGCTTTTCACTGCTTGTCAGGGCGCACGGATGCGCGCTCCCTGAAGGCAATGAAACAGGACAGGCCCAAGGAAACGAAAGCGGAAACGACAGCGGAAACGGGCAAGGAAAGGGTCGGAGGCGCCCGGCGGGACGCGGTGCGCACCGCACTCGTCGTGCTCGGCCTCTGCTTCACGCTGGCTGTTCTTGGCCGGGGCTTGAGCGAGAGCTTCACGGTCTTCCTCAAGCCGATCTCCGAAAGCCTCGGCTGGGATCGCGCCCAGGCCGTCTCGATCTACTCCCTCACCTGGCTCGTCAGCGGGCTGACCGCACCCTTGGTCGGGCGCCTGTTCGATCATTCCGGGCCACGCCTCGTCTATGCGCTCGGCTTACTCCTGCTCGGTTCGGCCTTTCTGATCGCGAGCCATGCGCACGCGCTCTGGCAATTCCAGCTTTCGATCGGCATCTGCGTCGGCATCGGCGTTGGCTTCATCGGCAATGTGCCGAACTCGATCCTGCTCGGTCGCTGGTTCGGACCAAAGCTGCCGACCGCCATGGCGGTGGTCTATTCGGCGATGGGCGGCGGCGTGCTGGCCTTGCTGCCGGCCTCGCAGCTCCTGATCGATCATCTCGGCTGGCGCGAGACCTACCAGCTGTTCGGCTTTGCAGCGCTCGGGCTGCTGGCGCCGCTGCTGCTGCTGCCCTGGCGCATGTTCGCGGCCGGCTCGCCGCACGTCGCCAAGAAGAGCGATCCTGACTTCGTCGACAGCGGCTGGACGCTTGCGAGCGCGATGCGCCACCACGCATTCTGGGCGCTGTTCTCGACCTTCTTCTTCACCGCGGTCGGCATGTATGCGATCGCGGCGCAGATCGTGGCCTATCTGATCGACGCCGGCTTTCCGCCGCTCCAGGCTGCGACCGCCTGGGGCTTCTCCGGAATCGTGCTGGTGTTCGGCATGCTCGGCGTCTCCGCGCTCGACGGCCTGATCGGACGGCGGCCGTCGGTGCTGCTCAGCTACGCGATCTCGATTCTCGGCATCGTTCTGCTCTGGCTGCTGCAGTACTATCCGAACGTCATTCTGCTCACCGGTTTCGTCGTCTGCTTCGGCAGCATGATGGGCTCCCGCGGGCCGCTGATCAGCGCCACCGCCATGAAGATCTTTCGCGGCAAACGCGTCGGCACCATCTTCGGCACGATCTCGATCGGCAGCGGCCTCGGCTCGGCCTTCGGTTCATGGAGCGGCGGCCTGATCCACGATGCCACGCACGGCTACGATCTCCTGCTCGTCTTCGCACTTGCGAGCGTGATCCTCGGAATGATTCCGTTCCTGGTCGTCCCTGCTTTGCGGGAGTAGGTCTCCCCGACGTAACCTGCACACCCTGGTTTCACCGGAATCCTACGGACGAGCGCGAGGCGAACGTGCAAAAAAGAGGGTCGCGTGCAGCTCTTGGCGGCGCCTTGCGGTGTTTTGTCCGACATGACGAAAATGTCAGCGCTGAATTGATCCTGGTGGCTTGCGAGGCGGAAGCGAATACGGTCCAAGTCGCAGCATTGGGTCCAGCATTGGATGGAGGGCAAACCAATGGACTTTCCTTATCTCACTCGCTTTCAACCGGTTCTCCTGAGCCTGTTTCGCTTCATCACCGGCCTGCTGCTGTTCCAGTACGGCGTCGCCAAGCTGTTCAAGTTTCCGGCTGTCCCAATGTTCGCCAAGGTCGAGCTGATGTCGCTTTACGGCGCCGCCGGTGCGCTCGAACTGGTGCTTGGCGGGCTGCTCATGATCGGCCTGTTCTCGCGCCTCGCAGCCTTCATCTTGTCCGGTGAAATGGCTTTCGCCTACTTCATGGGCCACATGTTCAGGGGCGAGACGCCGATCTTCCTGCCGCTGCTGAACAACGGCACCCTGGCGATCCTGTTCTGCTTCGCCTGCCTGTATCTCTCGGCGGCGGGCGGAGGCCCGGTCAGCGTCGACGCAGCGATGGGCAAGAAATAGCCGCCGGACCGGCGGGCGCATCCGCGCCCCGCTGAAGCACATCTCATCCGCTAAGCACGAGGATGGCGCCGGCAGATCTCCGGCGCCGTCTCAGCGCGCGCCCAGCACGTTCCAGATCAGAACGAGGGCGGCGACGAGCAGCAGAGACATGATGATGCGATGAACGAATCGATTCATTGCAGGTCCGTCCAGACGGTCTAGCTGCCAAAACCCAAGATCGATTCCCTTTCCCAGACGGGCTGGAGTCCGTCTGCACGGCGATTTGCCTGCACCATTGCGCACGCGCCTGCGCACGCTGTCCGCGCAGCAGGCCGCCGCATGCCTCCATTCATGATTGGTAAGAACTTCATGCTACCGGTGCGAGCAATAACAACCATTCCGTAGGGGCTGTGATGAAACTGCTGAGTCATTTGAAGATCCGCACCAAGCTTGCCAGCATGGTCTGCCTTGCGGCTCTCACGGTCACAGCCATCATCGGCGTATCGGCCGTGCTCAGCAAGAGCCGGATGATGGAGGACCGCGTCCAGCAGATGCGGACCGCCGTCGAACTCCTCTACAACTACGCCCAAGCGCTCCAGGACGAAGTGACCGCCGGCAAGCTGACGCCGGCCGAGGCCAAGAGCCTGTTCCACCAGCGCGGCCGCCGCATGAACTTCAACGGCAACCAGGGCTATCCGGTGGTTTACAATCCGGACGGCTCCCTGGTCGTGAACGGCGCCAACCAGCAGCTCGAAGGCAAGATCACCGGCGCCAAGGATTCAAACGGCGTGCTGATTGCCGACGCCATCATCAAGGCCGGCAGCGAGACTGCGCAGGGCGGCGTCACCTCCTATCTCTACCCCCGTCCCGGCCAGACCGAGCCGGTCCGCAAGACCGTGTTCGCGCGCAAATTCGCGCCCTGGAACGTCATCATCAGCTACGGCCTCTATGTCGACGACATCGACGCCGATGTGCGCGCCTTGACGCTGGAGCTTGGCGCCATCGGCATCGGCCTGATGCTGCTGATGGCGGCGCTGTCCTGGCTGATCGCCCGCGACGTGCTCGGCGCGCTCGACCGTCAGAAGAATCGCATGCAGGCGATTTCCGAAGGCGCCATCGACAAGCCGGTCGAGGAGACCGACCGCGGCGACGAGATCGGCCGCATGGCCGAGACGCTCGAAATCCTCAGGCAGACCGCGCTCACGGCCCGCACGCTGGAGGCCGAGCAGGTCGCGGCCAAGGCCCGCAGCGAGCAGGAGAAGCGCGAGGCCCTGATCGCCCTTGCCGACCGCTTCGATGCCTCCGTCGGCCAGCTCGTCGGCCTGATGGCCTCCGGCTCCGGTGAATTGGAGACCACGGCCAAGTCGATGTCGTCGACCGCCGAAGGCACCAATCGCCGCGCCGCCGTGGTCGGCTCGGCCGCCAATGAGGCCAGCCAGCGCGTCCAGACCGTCGCCTCCGCCGCCGAGGAGCTCTCCTCCTCCATCACCGAGATCAGCCGCCAGGTCGCGCAATCGGCCGAGGTCACGGGACGTGCGGTGGACAGCGCCCGCCGCACCGACACCATCGTGCGCGCACTCTCGGACGGCGCCCAGCAGATCGAGCATGTCGCCGAGCTGATCTCCAACATCGCGGCGCAGACCAACCTGCTCGCGCTCAACGCCACCATCGAGGCCGCCCGCGCCGGCGAAGCCGGCCGCGGCTTTGCCGTGGTCGCTTCCGAGGTGAAGTCGCTGGCGAGCCAGACCGCGGAAGCCACCCGCGAGATCGGCGACAAGATCGCCCAGATCCAGGGCGCCACCAAGGAAGCTGTCGATGCGATCGGCGGCATCACCGCCACCATCGAGGAGGTCAGCCGCATCGCCACCTCGATCGGCGCGGCCATCGAGGAGCAAGGCGCCGCCACCGCCGAGATCGCCCGCAGCGTCTCGCAGACCGCGGAGGCGACCAAGGAGGTCACCACCAATATCGGCGGCGTCTCCACCGCAGCCAACGAGACCGGCAACGCTGCCGGCATGGTGCTCGCAGCAGCCAGCAACCTCTCCAAGCAGGCCGAGCAGCTCTCCGGCGAAGTCGGAACGTTCCTGAAGGGCGTGCGCGCGGCCTGACGCCCCGCTCCAGCCTCAAAACGTTTGGCGCGAAAGCATCGCCACATTCGTCATGGCCGGGCTTGTCCCGGCCATCCACGTTTTTGGCCGCGCCGCACGAAGAACGTGGATGCTCGGGACAAACCAGGACAAACCCGGGCATGACGTGCACCTGGAAATGTGCGTGGCTACCGCCGCGCGAGGGTGCAACCGCTCGACAGCTGGCGCGTCGATCCGGTCGAGCCGTCGTTCGAATGCGATGGGAATTCCTCGAATGGCGAGTTCTGCTTGCCGGTGTTGAACTCGAAGATCTTGCGGAACAGGCCCGGCGCCATCGCCGAGATCGGATTGACGCGCATCACGGGCGCGGCTGGCGTGCCGACGACCTCGTAGGTCACGCCGATCAGCCCCTCATTGTTGCCGCCACCGAGGAAGATGCCGAACAGCGGGATCTGGCCGAAGATGTTGTTGACGCCGTACATCGGCACGAAGGTGCCGCTCATGCAGACCTGGTTGCCGGGATAGTCGATCGAGCCCTCGATGGTGGCACCGATCATCGGCCCCTTGACCACGCCGTCACGGACCGTGAGCGCACCGTTCTGCCGCGTGAACTCGGCGCGAAGTGCGCTGAAGGAGACGCCATTCCCGGTCCCGTTCGGCGCGCCGGCGGCAACGCGTTCGAGCTGCGCCTCGCCCTTCACGGTGAAGTCGCGGACATTGATCAGGCCCTCGCGCGCGGCGTTCGGCTCGGAAGACGGCGGCTCCATCGCCACCACCATCTGGCCGCCGACCGCCTTGGTGTAGGTGTCGGTGAAGCGCAGCAGCGCGCCGGCGTCGTTGGTCTGCAGGTAGATCACCTCGCGGTTGCCCTGGGCACGGCCGCCGCGCAGGTCGGCAGCGACAGGCGTGTCGCGGCCGATCTTGCCGCTCAGCGTGAACGCCTTGATAGCCCCATTGCGCTTCGACATCTTGGCATCGAGGCTGCGCATGGCCTCGCCGTTGAAGCCGGCGACGGCACCGAGCTTCACGTCGATGTCGAAATCGACGTTCTTCAGCTTGTTCTTGTCGTCCTTGGAATTGCCTGAGATCGCCGACTTCAGGAAGCCGCGGCCGTCGAACACGTCGCCACGCATGGTGCCGCGCAGCACACCGTCCTGGCTGCGCTCCACCCTGAGCGAGGCCTTGTCGCCGTCGGACGGCGCGTAGGTCGGGAAGTTCGCGTTCACGAGATCGCTGTTCGCGTCGAGCTCGAGCGAGCCCTTGATCGAGGCGCCGCCGCCTTCGATGACGATGTCCTCGAAACGCGTCGATTGCGCCGTCGGCACCACCTTGAAGCTGGCCTTGCCGGACTTGCCCGGCAGCTTGACCCAGCCGGGCAGGATGTTGTCGAGCCTGACCGAGGTCAGATCGGCCTCGACGCCGAGCTTCGTCGTCTGATCCGCGCCGCTCGCGATCTTGCCCGACAGCTTGATCGGCAACGATCCGATGACGGCGGGGCTGAGATCGAAGCCGAGTCGCGCGCGGCTGGCATCGTCCAGCGTCGCCTGCAGCCTGACATCCGCGTCGCCCTCGGCCGGCTTGCGATAATCGAGCGAGGCCGCCTGGCCGTTGATCTTGACGTCGCCCTTGACCTGATAGCCCTGGTTGTTGGCTGATATCTTGAGGTTGTTGGCTTCCAGCTTCTGGTTCATCACCAGCTTGTCTGCGGCAAAACCGTTGAGATCGGCGGTGACGGCGTAGGTGGTGTCGGCCTTGGTCAGCTCGCCCTTGACCGGCATGCCGAGCTGGATGTTCGCCGAGAACGTTCCCTTGCTGGTGTTGGGATCGACGACGGTCGCCGACAGGTCGCTCAGCCGATCATTGGCGAGCATTTCAGCGGCCGCGGGCACCGGCCCTTCCACACGGAATCTGCTCCGCGACGGCGACGGCTTCGGCGCCATGTCGGGCACCTCGAAGACGAAATCGGAGATCGTGACCTTGCGGCCCGCGGGGGTATCGGCAATGCCCTGCCCGATGTTGACGGTCGCGGTGCGTCCGGTCACGCGCGCCTTCAGATCGGCATCGCGCACCACCGGCATGCCGTCCACGGGCCGGACCGCAACGCCGCTCGCCACGATGTTGACCGACAGGCCGTCGTCCGGAATGGGCGGACCCTTGCGCGGCAGGTTCCTGGTCGGCGAGTTGACGCCGATCTCGATGCGCTGGAGCGTGCCGCGCTCGATCCGTTCTATCACCCATTCACGCAATTCGGGGACGATCAGCGTCGGCCACATCCGCTTCAAGGCGGAGGCCGACATCGGCGTGCCCGCAAAACCGAGGGTGAGCCGCGGCTCGCCCGAATAGTCGAGGGCGCCGGTGCCGGCGACGCCGATCTCGCCGTTGGAGACGTCGGCCTGTGTCAGCAGGATGCGCTTGTGGTCGGCGTCGAAGCGGAAGCCGATCGCGATGCGGTTGAAGACGAGCGGCGGCTCGTTGTCGATGCCGCCGAGCAGGATCGAACCGCCGCTGAAGCCGAGCTGCCAGTCGTTGATGTTGCCGTTGGGTGGCTCGAGATGGGCCAGCAGCGTCAGGCGGTTCGCGCCGGAGAGAACCTTGAACGGCGCGACCAGCACCCGCCGGTTCGCATCCCACTCGACGTTGATCTCGGCTGAGTCGATTGCCATCGGGTAGTCGGGCGTGTCGGTATCGATGATGTTGCCGGCGCCGGCCGCGATCTTGCCGCGGAAGAAGGTCGGCACGCCGTCGCGGCCGAGCTCGCCCTTGAGCTCGCCCGTCAGCGGCAGGTCGGCGGTGTAGGTGAGGTCCTTCACCCGCAGTGCCAGCAGGATGTTGGACGTCGAGACCTTGTCGGCCTTGATGTCGACCGAGCGCACGCCGTTCTCGGCCGGTCCGATCGTGGCGCGCAGCAGCCACGGACGCGCGCCCTGCTCGCCGAGGCTGAGCGCGACGCCGCCGCGGCTCGGCCGCCTCAGGCTGAGCGTGATGTTCTCGAACGACCATTTGCTGCCGCGCTGCTGATCGTCGACGATCAGGACGCCGTTCTTCAGACCGATCTCGTTGAGGTTCTGACCGTCGAGGCCAGTCATGCTCAGGCTGTCGAGCCAGTCGAGGCCCTGAAGGATGCCGCTCTGCGCGGTCGCCTGCGGTGCGGCCTGCGATGCGTCCGGGCTCGCAGGCGCGGTCGCGAATGGCGGCGGGGGGACACCGCTGCGCGGGAATGTCGGCGGCAGGCCCGCATCCTTCTTGGACGCGACACCGGTCGCGAGCGGCTTTGCGGTGTCGCCGGCGGACACGGTGACGGTGCCATCGGGCGCAATGCGGATGGCGAGCTCGGCATCGACCAGGTTAAGACTCTCGGCACGCAGGTGCCCCATCAGGAGGGCCGCACCCGACAGCCTCACCTCGGCCTTCGGCGCGCTGGCGACGACGGCGTGATCGCGGTCGCGAACGATGATGTCTCGGATGCGGACGGCGACGCGGACCCGGCCGGCCCGCTCGATCTGAGTGCCGCCGACCTCAACGGTGTTGCCGTGGCCGATATTGTCCTCGATCGCGGCTGCGAGCCACGGCGTTGCGATGTCCAGACTGATGGGACCGGCACCGAGCCGCCACCACAGCGCACCGAAACAGCCGATGAAAATGACGATGACGGTGGCGACGGCCACCGCCAGGCGCTTCAGCCAGCGTCCCCCACCCGTCCAGCGGCGCAGCGCGCCAAATCCACCACCGAAGCGAAGAAAGCCCGAACCGGAACGCGCCAGCAACCGGCGTGCGCGATTGCGCGCAGCCGCTTCCTGATCCGGATCCCAGTCGGCGTCGTCCCATTCCTGCGGCTCGAGTTCGCCGCCGCGCCGATCAAAATCCCGGTTGTAGTCCTGGGGCGACGTATTCCTTGCCATTGCCTCTCGATACAGGCGCCCGTCATAGGACTGAGCGCCGCCGGGACCGCAGCCGTTCGCGGGAAGTGATGCTCCCTGCGCCGGCACTGCCGCCATACCTCGAATATTCCTGCTGTTCGTCATTTCGCCCCGGGAGCGCGTTCAACGAGCAGTGGGGTGGTGCGTGGAATTCCTTGTAACCATACTCCGGCGTCGCCAGACTTGCCCAGCCGAGGGCACGATTCCGGCTCGCCGGACAAGAGCTGCAATACCGCTTCGGTTGACCTGCCGAAAGCGTCGAAAGGAAGGCGTATGTCCAAGAAATCCCGAAAGAAATCGTCCAAAACGCCCTCCGGCAGTCCGACCGCTGCAAAGAAGTCCGCAAAAACGCGGGCATCGACTCAAACAAGATCCGCGAAAACGCAGCGGACACCGGCACGCAAATCAGCTGCGACCATAGCAAAAGCAGGATCGCATAAGGCCGCATCGAAACAGTTAAAATCCTCCAAATCCGCCTCCTCTCCGGCTGCGGCCAAGTCGGGCTTGAAGTCCGGCTTGGCCGAGGGCCAAAAGGCCCCGGCCTTCCGCCTGCCGCGCGATGGCGGCGACGTGGTCACGCTGGCCGACTATGCCGGCCGAAAGCTCGTCCTGTTCTTCTACCCCCGCGCCGACACCCCCGGCTGCACGCGGGAGGCGATCGACTTCACGCGCCTGGCGGACGCCTTCGCGGCCGCCGGCACCGCGGTGCTCGGCATCTCCGCCGATCCGTTAAGGGCCCAGGAGAAGTTTCGCGACAAGCACAAGCTTGGCGTGCCCCTCATCTCGGACGAGACGCATGAGATGCTGGAGGCTTATGGGGCCTGGGGCGAAAAGTCCATGTATGGCAAGAGCTTCCTTGCGATCCTTCGCACCACGGTGCTGGTCGGGACTGACGGTAAAGTCGCGCGGATCTGGCGCAATGTCCGGGTCGATGGCCATGCCGACGAAGTGCTGGAGGCGGCAAGGAGCCTTTAACCAATCCTTTAAATTCGCGCGTTCCCATTTGCGGAAAATTAACCATGAGCGGCCCAGATTGCGGCGGCAATTGAGCCGCAAGGAACCCATCCGACCGGCGCGGGAGTGCCGATGTCGAAAAGTTCTGCCCAATACTCGCAGTACCCCCAACATCATCCTCACGATCACGGACGCGCCTTCCGGCGCCCTCTGGGTGCCCCGGCGGCGGTAACCGCGATTCCCCTGCCCGCCACCGACGATGCCTACACCATCGTGCATGCCGGCAAGCAGGTCCGCTTCGGACCCGTGGTGTTCTGGATCGTGGTCGGCACCGTGGTGCTGCTCGGGCTGTGGTCGGCCGCCACCGCCACCTATTTCGCGTTCCGTGACGACGTCCTGACCCGGCTGATCGCCCGCCAGGCCGAGATGCAATACGCCTATGAGGACCGCATCGCCGAGCTGCGCGCCAAGATCGATCGCACCACCAGCCGTCAATTGCTCGACCAGGAGCAGTTCGACCAAAAGCTCGACCAGATCATGAAGCGCCAGACGGCGCTCGAGTCCCGGGCCACGGCGCTCGGCGCCATGCCCGACGTGACCGGCTCGATTCCCCGCGCCGCTCCGCAGCGCAGCGATGCAAGCCCGACCACGCCAAAACCGTCGCCCATCAGCGACACCGTGATCTTCGTGGCGCCACCGGATCGCGAAGCGCGCCTCGAATCGCGCGCGCCGAGCGTTGCGGCAACGCCGACCAGCCAGTTCGCCAAGAACCGCGGTTTCGACAACGTGCTGGTCCGGCTCACGACCTCGCTTGATCAGGTCGAGCGGCGCCAGATGGCGACGCTCAACGCGGTCGAGGAAAGCATGGATTCGCGCATGCGCCGGATGCGCAGCGTGGTCAGCGACCTCGGCCTGAACCTTGCCCATCTCGAAGCCGCCGTGCCGCGCAGTGCGATGGGCGGACCGTTCGTCCCGGTCAAGCTGACGGCGAATGCCGGACCGTTCGAGAAGCAGCTCCACCGCATCCACACCACGCGCGCCGAGATGGACCGTCTCAACCGCACGCTGGCGTTGGTGCCGTATCGCAAGCCCGTCATCGGCGAGGTCGAGTTCACGTCCGGCTTCGGTGTGCGCAGCGATCCTTTTCTGGGTCGGCCCGCGATGCACACCGGCCTTGATTTCCGCGCCGCCAGCGGTGACCCCGTCCGCGTCACCGCCTACGGCAAGGTGGTTTCCGCCGGCTGGTCCGGCGGCTATGGCCGCATGGTCGAGGTCGACCACGGCAACGGGCTTTCGACCCGCTACGGCCATCTCTCCGAGATCAACGTCAGGGTCGGCGAAGTCGTGAAGATCGGCCAGGTCATCGGCCTCGTCGGCTCGACCGGCCGCTCCACCGGTCCGCATTTGCACTATGAGACCCGCATCGAAGGCGAAGCGGTCGATCCGCAGAAATTCCTGCGCGCCGGCGTGCGGCTCAGCGCGGGTTAGGTCCGCGCTTTTCAGTTTTGCCGCGCAGAACTTCCCGAGAGCCAGAGCAACGACTGGCGGCCGAGAGCTTGCGCAGTAAGCTGAATGCACGCCCATCAATCACCAGCAGCGCGCTGGCGATGACGATCGAGCCGGCGATCTCGCGGCCGGAGATCGGCTCATCCAGCACCAGCCAGCCCAGCAGGATGGCGGTGACGGGAATGAGCAGCGTCACCAGCATGACGTTGCTCGCGCCCGAGCGCCGCACGATCTGGAAGAAGACGATGTAGGCGAGCGCCGTCGAAAGCCCGGCGAGCCCGAGCACGGCGAGCCAGGTCGTGAGGCTCGGCATCGGTAACTGCCAAGGCTGCTCCACGACGCCGGCGACGACCGCTATCATCACCGTGGATGACATCAATTGAAACGTCGCCGTCCCCAGCGGCGCTGCGTCCTTCAGCAAGCGCCGCGCAGCCAGCGCCGCAAAGCCGTAGCTCAGTGCCCCGCCGAGGCAGAGCAGAATGCCGAGCCCCTGTCCCGGCCTGGTCTCGAAGCCCCATCCGCGCAGCAGGATCACGCCGACAAAGCCCAACGCCACCCCGGCCAGGCGGCGCATCTGCAAGGCCTCCTGGCCCGCTGCAATCATCACGGCCACCGTGAACATCGGCGTGGTCGCGTTCAGGATCGAGGCCAGCCCACTCGGAATGAAAGTTTGGCCGATCGCGATCAGCGAAAACGGGACGACATTGTTGAGCAGCCCGATCGCAATGAACGGCGCCCAGCCCGTCCAGCTCCTGGGAAAGCCGATGCCATGTGCGCGCAGCAGCGGCAGCAGCATTGCAGCGCCGAGCGCCACGCGCAAAAACACCAGTGTCAGCGGCGGCAATTCCCGCAAGGCCGCGCCGTTGAAGAAGAACGAGCCGCCCCAGAGGATCGAGAGCAGAGCGAGCAACGACCAGTCGCGTGCATCGATCCGGTGGTCATTGTCGGGCATGGGGTCTTACCTCAGCCCCATGGCCTAGAACGGTGCGATCAATGTCGCCACCCGATTTCTGACGAGGTCCCGGTTTACAAACCGATACTCGGCGCGAATGGAGTGACTGAGGGGCACCGGTTAGCGCGGTTTGACTAGGATGGCTTCTTCGGCCGCGACACCAGCTCGATCATCCTGCCTTCATCATCGTCCGGCATCACCGCTTTCGCCTGCGCGTACGCCTCGACCGCGGCGCGCGCGACCAGCGGCTTGCCCTCGAGCAGGCTCTCGGCGAGCTTCACGGCGTAGGCGGCATCCTTGTGCCGCAGCGCTGCGGTGAAGGTCGCGCCGCTGAAATCGCGGGCGACCATGCGCTTGGAGTGACGCGCTACCTGCGGGCTTGCCGCGACGCCTGCCTGGATCGATTCCAGCACCAGGTTCATGTCGAGCCCGGCCTGCTCGGCAATCGCAAGGCCCTCGGCGAGGCCGGCGATCTGGATCGCGCCCATGAGATTGTTGATCAGCTTGTAGACCGTGCCGGAGCCGACCGCGCCGAAATGGCGGATGGTCGAGCCGATCGGCGTCAGATAGGGCCGCGCGCGCTCGAGATCGGCCGCGTCGGCGCCAACCAAGAGCGTCAACTTCCCGGCCGCCGCCGCGTCCGGCAATCCCGTCACGGGGCAATCGATGTAGATCAGCCCGCGCGCGTTGAGCTCGCGGCCCATCTCGCGGGAATGGTCATAGGAGACGGTGGAGCATTCGATCGCGATGGTGCCGGCCTTCGCCGTCTTGGCGGCGCCGTCAGGCCCGAGCCAGACCGCGCGCGAGGCCTCGTCGTCGGCGACCATGGTCACGACCGCGTCGGCATCGATCGCGGCGTCCTCCGGCGAGGTCGCCCAAATCGCGCCGCGCGCGATCAGGTCCTCGGCCTTTGCCTTGCTGCGATTCCAGACCGTCACCGTGAAGCCGGCATCGAGGTAGCGGCCGGCCATGCCATGGCCCATCCGCCCAAGCCCGATGAAGGCGATGCGGGGCATGGCTAGTCCACGTCCTCGATGTCGCCGGTCGTGGTGCCGAAGGCGCGCTGCGCCAGCGTCGCCGCCATGAACTCGTCGAGCTCGCCATTGAGCACGCCCGATGTGTCGGAAGTCTGCACGCCTGTGCGCAAATCCTTCACCATCTGATAGGGCTGCAGCACGTAGGAGCGGATCTGGTGGCCCCAGCCGATGTCGGTCTTGGCAGCCTGGTCGGCAGCGGCCTTCTCCTCGCGCTTCTTCAGTTCGATCTCGTAGAGACGCGCGCGCAGCATGTCCCAGGCCTGCGCCCGGTTCTTGTGCTGGGAGCGGCCGGCCTGGCAGACCACGGCGACGCCGGTCGGGATATGCGTCAGGCGCACCGCGGATTCGGTCTTGTTGACGTGCTGACCGCCGGCACCGCCCGAACGCATGGTGTCGGTGCGGACATCGGATTCCTTGATGTCGATCTTGATGCTGTCGTCGATGACGGGGAACACCTGGACGCTCGAGAACGAGGTGTGCCGCCGCGCGTTGGAATCGAATGGCGAGATGCGCACCAGCCGATGCACGCCGGCTTCAGTCTTCAGCCAGCCGTAGGCGTTGTGACCGGAGACCTGGATGGTCGCCGACTTGATGCCGGCCTCTTCGCCCTCGGACTCTTCGAGATACTCGACCTTGAAGCCGTGGGTTTCGGCCCAGCGCGTGTACATGCGCAGGAGCATCTGCGCCCAGTCCTGGCTCTCGGTGCCGCCGGCGCCGGCATGGACTTCGAGATAGGAATCGAAGCGGTCGGCTTCGCCCGAGAGCAGTGCCTCGAGCTCGCGCCGCGCCACTTCCTTCTTGAGGTTCTTCAGCGCAGCTTCGGCTTCGGCGACGACGCCGTCATCGCCCTCGGCCTCGCCGAGCTCGATCATGCCGATGTCGTCTTCGAGCTCCTGCTCGACCTTGCCGATGCCTGAGAGCGCATCCTCAAGCGAGGTGCGCTCCTGCATCAGCTTCTGGGCTTTCTGAGGGTCGTTCCAGAGATTGGGATCTTCTGCGAGCTTGTTCAGCTCAGCGAGGCGCGCCGTCGATTTCTCGACGTCAAAGATGCCTCCTCAGCAGCCCGACTGACTGCTTGATCTCTTCTACCAACCGTTCGATTTCGGCGCGCATGTTGTTCTCTGTCTTGCGGAATCCCGCGTGCAGTTCGAGAGGGGATGTAGCGGCGGCGGCCGCAAAGCGCAACCGCCCAAACCGTGATCGCCGGCCTTATCCGCGGCCTACCACAACCCGCCAGTGCCCGGCCGGAAGAGGAAGCCGGAATCCGGCTGCTGCTGCTGCACCGGCATGCCGCGCCCGTCGGCGTCGGCAACGCCGATGACCGAATAATTGTCCGGCGGCGCCGTGCCGGGCTTGAAGGCTTCGAGGATGGTTCCGCCGGTCTCGCCGGGGCCGGCGCGCATGCCGGTCTTGGCGACGACGCGAACGAGCTTGATGCCGGCGGGCACCTTGAACGGGACCGCGGGCTTGTCGGCGAGCGCGAGCTTGAGGAAGTCACGCACGATCGGAGCAGCGAGATGACCGCCGGTCGCGGCATTGCCCTTACCGAGCGGACGAGGCTTGTCGTAGCCCATGTAAACTGCGACTGCGATGTCCGGCGAGAAGCCGACGAACCAGGCGTCCTTGGCCTCGTTGGTGGTGCCGGTCTTGCCGGCGACGGGCTTGCCGACCTCCTTGATCACCGTGGCCGTACCGGACTGCACCACACCCTCCATCAGCTCGGTGATCTGATAGGCGGTCATGGAATCCAGCACCTGCTCGCGGCGGTCGATCAGCTGCGGCTCGGGCTGGTTCTTCCAGCCGCCCGGCGCGTCGCAGCCGCGGCATTCGCGCTGGTCGTGCTTGAAGATGGTGCGGCCGTAACGGTCCTGGATGCGGTCGATCAGCGTCGGCTTCACGCGGCGGCCGCCATTGGCGAGCATCGAGTACGCCGTGACCATGCGCATCGCCGTGGTCTCGCCGGCGCCGAGCGCGTAGGAGAGATAGTTCGGCAGTTCGTCATAGACGCCGAAGCGGCGGGAATATTCGCCGATCAGGGGCATGCCGATGTCCTGCGCGAGGCGCACCGTCACGGTGTTGAGCGATTGCCGCAGCGCATTGCGCAGCGTCACCGGTCCCTGGAACTTGCCCGAGGAGAAGTTTTCAGGCCGCCACACGCCGGCGCCCTGCCCCTGGTCGATCTCGATGGGCGCGTCGAGCACGACGGTCGAGGGCGTGTAGCCGTTGTCGAGCGCGGCCGAATAGACGATCGGCTTGAACGACGAACCGGGCTGCCGGTAGGCCTGCGTGGCGCGATTGAACTGGCTCTGGTCGAACGAGAAACCGCCGACCATCGCGAGCACGCGGCCGGTCCAGGGATCCATCGCCACCATCGCGCCGGAGACTTCCGGAATCTGGCGAAGCCGGTACTGGCCCTCGACGGGGTGGCCGTCCTTATAGAGGGGATCGGCATAGATGACGTCGCCGGGCTGGAGCACCTGCGACACCGCTGTCGGCGTCTTGCCTCTCGTGCCGCCCTGCAGCGCCCGCGCCCAGCGCACGCCGTCGACCGTGACGATGCCGGTCTCGCGCTGCTTGCTCACCGCGCCGCCGAGCTCGCGGCCAGGCTGAAAGCCGATCCGTGCCGACTGATCGCTGGTCTCCAACACCACCGCCATGCGCCAAGGCGAGATGTCGGACAGCGACTTGATCTCGGCGAGCTTCACGCCCCAGTCGCCCGAGATGTCGAGCTTGCTGATGGCGCCGCGATAACCCTGCTGCTCGTCATAATTCACGAGGCCGGCGACCATGGCCTTGCGCGCCATGACCTGAATCTTCGGATCGAGCGTGGTGCGAACCGACAGGCCACCCTCGTAGAGCTTCTTCTCGCCGTAGCGCTCGAAAATGTCGCGGCGGACTTCCTCGGCGAAATATTCGCCGGCAAAGGTGTGGGCGCCGTTGGAACGGCTGGTGACGGCGAGCGGCTCCTTGCGCGACTTGTCGGCGTCGGCCTGCTTGATCCAGCCGTTTTCCACGAGACGGTCGATCACGTAATTGCGACGCTCGATGGCGCGGTCGCGGTTGCGGACCGGATGCAGCGTCGCCGGCATCTTCGGCAGCGCCGCCAGATAGGACGCTTCCGCCACCGTCAGCTCGTTCACCGACTTGTCGAAATAGACCAGCGAGGCCGCCGCGATGCCGTAGGCGCCGAGGCCGAGATAGATCTCGTTGAGATACAGTTCGAGGATTTTGTCCTTCGAATAGGTCTTCTCGATGCGCATCGCCAGCAAGGCTTCCTTGATCTTGCGTGAGAAGGAGACCTCGTTGGTGAGCAGGAAGTTCTTGGCGACCTGCTGCGTGATCGTGGACGCACCCTGCGGACGGCGGTTGGAGCCGTAGTTTTGCAGATAGAGCAGGCCTGCGCGAGCCATGCCGGTGTAGTCGATGCCGCCATGCTCGTAGAAATTCTTGTCCTCGGCCGCGAGGAAGGCGTTGATCACGAGCTTCGGCACCGCCTGGATCGGCAGATACAGCCGCCGCTCCTTGGCGTATTCGCCGACCAGCGAACCGTCGACCGCGTGCACACGCGTCATCACCGGCGGCTCGTAATCCTGAAGCTGAGAGTAGTCCGGCAAGTCCTTGGAGAAATGCCAGATCAGGCCTGCCACGGCCCCGACGCCAACAAGGAACACCACTGTTCCCGCGGCGAACAGGAAGCCCATGAACCGCACCAGCAAGCGCATTATCTGTTTATCCGTTCAAACTCTGGATCAGCCCAGTATCAGCCCTTTGGCACACAAAACGGTACCAACCTCACGCCGCGAATTCACCGGCTTACGCAATCACATCGAAGCCGGACTTAAGACGCTTGCCGAACAGGATTCTCGCCGATTCCGGAACCCTCTACCGGTTTCTATAAAGCGTCCGCTGTGGCCAAACTAGGGCCTTCGGGCCGGGAGGAACAAACCGGCTAGTTCGACGTCCCCGCCGTGGCCATCCGCTTGGTCAAAAATCCGTCGATCGCCTGGGCCATCGAGCCCACGGCGCGGGACCGCCAGCCCTCGGAGACCAGCTGCTCGAGATCGCCCTTGTTGGAGACGTAGCCGATCTCGACCAGCACCGATGGCACGTCGGGCGCCTTCAGAACCCGGAAGCCGGCGGATTTCAGGGGATGCTTGTGCATCCGCACCGTCTGCTTCATTTCGCTCATCAAATGGCGGGCGAAACGGTTTGAAAAGGTGCGGGTTTCCCGCTGTGTGAGGTCGATCAGGATGTCGGCGACGTCGGTCGGCTCCTCCGCGAGGTTGAAGCCGGCGATCGCATCGGCGCGGTTCTCCGCATCCGCCAGCCGCTGGGCCTCGGCGTCGGACGCCTTGTCGGAGAGCGTATAGATGGTCGCGCCCTGCGCATCCCCTTCCGCCCGCGGCAGCGCATCGGCGTGGATCGAGACGAACAAGGCCGCCTTGAGATTGCGGGCGATCTTGGTGCGGTCATTGAGCGGAACGAAGGTGTCGTCGTCCCGCGTCATGACCACACGGTACTTGCCGGCTTTTTCCAGCTTGTCGCGGAGCGCCAGGCCAAAGGCCAGCACCAGGTTTTTCTCGCTCTCGCCGCTCGACTGCGTCCCGTTGTCGATGCCGCCATGGCCGGGATCGATCACCACCACCGGTCGAGTATCGGCCTTCTGCTGCGCGCCATCCGGGGCCGCGGCACTGGGAACCGTGGCGGGCGGCGCTTCAGCGATCGCGGGCCGCAGCTCGGGACGGTTTTCGGGGGCACGTGACGACACGAAGGCGGTGCGGTCGACCTCCTCCAGCTCGAGCACCAGCCGGGCCGGTTGGCCGTTGGCCGCCTCCAGCACGTATGATTTGGCGATCTTCGCCGGTCCGGTCAGGTCGAACACGATTCGAGAGCCGCCGGGCATGACGAGCCCGTAGCGGAAGGCCTTGACCAGCCCCCGCCCCCCACTTCCGGTCCCGGCGGGCAGCTGAAAATTGACCTGCGGCACGTCCACCACCACGCGGTAAGGGTCGGCCAGCGTGACGGCGCGGAAGGTGACGGTCTGGTCGAGGTCGAGGATGAAGCGGGTCTGCTTGCCGTCGCCGGCCAGGCGGGCGGCCGAGGCGACCGGAAAATTCGCCGCAACGGCAGCAGGTTGCAGCCGGCTCTCGGCGGCGATCAGGCGCGCGGAATCAGCACAGGGCAATGCCGCAGTGCACAGCAACACGCCCCCCAGCAAAATCCGTCGATTTGTGCGGCTCGCCACCGATTCCGTGCCTCCGAGCAGCTCTCTTAACGCAATAGAACCACAGGGTTAATCGATCCTTAATGACGGAAACGCGAAACTCGCCGACTGTGACCGCCGTGCGACGCTCCCTTGCACGGATGGCTCATTCCTCGTATGTACGGAATGCTGACGGCCGATATTTCCGGTTGTGTCGCATTCAGCCTCCCGGTGCAGCGCCGGAACTCTCAAGGTTTGAGAATTCCAGCGTTTTCCACTTCCCTCTATGACCAGCGCGGTGCGCGGCAGCGAGGTGGAGCGGGTCAAGCCCCGGCGGCGGACGGTCTCGGGCTACCACTCATGTTGCCGGGACGGTTCTGACAGCGGCGTAACCCATTACCCGGTCCCTTGACCCCAAGGGGGCGGTTCGTGATCCCCAAGGCGAGCGCGCTCGCGCCGTGCCTGGCCAGCAGCAACTGATTGAAGGGCGGCCTCGCCGCCCAGTGTTTCATACGGGCCGACGCTTGATGCGCCAGACTGTGCCGACGAAATCTGAAGGAGCATTCGCGACGCTGCGGAGTGACAATCCCGTGCGTCGCAATGGTCCTGAAGCTTCCGGTTCGGCAAGGCGCGAGAGACGGCGTTTCGGCCTTCCCCTCACCCCCGAATCAGGTGGACCGTCGCGTCACCCGCCGGCGCGATACGCGCCCACGGCTTATCGCGTCCGCCGCCGCCAAGAGTTAAGACATGCCCAACAAGATGTTGATCGATGCCACCCACCCGGAGGAGACCCGGGTCGTCGTGGTCCGCGGCAATCGTGTCGAAGAGTTTGATTTCGAGACCGCGCAACGCAAGCAACTGCGCGGGAATATCTACCTCGCCAAGGTCACAAGGGTCGAACCCTCGCTCCAGGCTGCTTTCGTCGAATATGGCGGCAATCGCCACGGCTTTCTCGCCTTCAGCGAAATCCATCCCGACTATTACCAGATCCCGGTCGCCGACCGGCAGGCGCTGATCGAGGCCGAGGAACAGGCCCATCGCGAGGCCGAGGAAGAAAGCGAGAACCGCTCGCACGGCCGTCGCCGCTCGCGGCACCGCAACGCCCGCCGCCGCGGTCATGGCGAGCGCGTGCGCAGCGACATCGTCGAAGGTCTCGAAGCCGGCGCCGATCCCGCCGCTCAGCCGGTCGAAGGCGCCGCGCTGCCCGAGCATGCCGAGGGCGAGCATCTGCACGCCGATACGGAGCATCATGGCGAGCACGAGGGCCACGATCCCGATCATGGTGACCATGATCATGACGAACATCGTCATGCCCGCGATGACGAGCACGATCACGCTCACGATGATGCCCACGGCCGCGAGGACGAGCGCGATCATCACGATCATGATCACGCCGACGAGACGCCCGCGCCTGTCGCGGCGGTCGGCGCCGAGCCCGCGGTCGAGACCGCTGCCGAGCCGCAGCCGGCGTCAACCTTCGACGTTCCCGCTCCAGAAGCTCATGCCGCGGAAGCGCAGGCGGAGCCTCTGGCCGAAGCCGTGACATCGGCCGCCGAGCCGGCCGAGGCCATCTACACCGCCGGCGAAAGCACGGAAGCCCCGCATGCGGACGCCGGGGAAGCAGCCGAGGAGGACGACGAGGACGAGGACGGCGAGGATGCCGAAGAGGAAGTCGTCGAATCCGTCGGCGGCGACGACGTGCTCGAGGAAGTGCCGGAGCGCACCTTCCGCCCGCGCCGCCAGTACAAGATCCAGGAAGTCATCAAGCGCCGCCAGGTGATGCTGGTTCAGGTCGTCAAGGAAGAGCGCGGCAACAAGGGCGCGGCGCTGACGACCTACCTCTCGCTCGCCGGCCGCTACGCCGTCCTGATGCCGAACACCGCACGCGGCGGCGGCATCAGCCGCAAGATCACCAGCGCGCAGGACCGCTCGCGCCTGAAGGAAGTGGTGCAGGACCTCGACGTGCCCGAGGGCATGGGCATCATCCTGCGTACCGCGGGCGCCGCCCGGACCAAGCCCGAGATCAAGCGCGACTTCGAATATCTGATCCGGATGTGGGAGACGGTGCGCGACCTCACGCTGAAATCGCAGGCCCCGACCCTCGTCTACGAGGAAGGCTCGCTGATCAAGCGCTCGCTGCGCGACCTCTACAACAAGGAGATCGACGAGATCCTGGTCGCCGGCGAAGCCGGCCACCGCGAGGCCCGCGACTTCATGAAGATGCTGATGCCCGCCAATGTCGGCGCGGTGAAGCAATATCGCGACGGCCAGCCGCTGTTCTCGCGCATGGGCGTCGAGAGCCAGCTCGATGCGATGTTCTCGCCGACCGTGCAGCTGCGCTCCGGCGGCTACATCGTCATCAACCAGACCGAGGCGCTGGTCTCGATCGACGTCAACTCGGGACGATCGACGCGCGAGCACCATATCGAGGACACCGCGCTCAAGACCAACATGGAAGCGGCTGAAGAGGTCGCCCGCCAGCTCCGCCTACGCGACCTCGCCGGCCTGATCGTCATCGATTTCATCGACATGGACGAGAAGCGCAACAACCGCGCGGTCGAGCGCAAGCTGTCCGATTGCCTCAGGCAGGATCGCGCGCGCATCCAGGTCGGCCGCATCTCGCATTTCGGCCTGCTCGAGATGTCGCGCCAGCGCATCCGCGCCAGCGTGCTGGAATCTTCGACCGATCCGTGCCCGCATTGCGGCGGCACCGGCCACGTCCGCTCGGTGTCCTCGGTGGCGCTACAGCTCCTGCGCGGCCTCGAAGAGATCCTGATGAAGGGCGCGACCCACAATCTCGTCGTCCGCACCCGCACCGACGTCGCGCTTTATGTGCTGAACCACAAGCGCGGCCATCTGCGCGATCTCGAGAACGGCTTCAAGGTCACGCTGTCGGTGATCGCCGACGCGAGCGTCAACGGCCCGCAGGCCTATGTGATCGACCGCGGCGAGCAGGTGCATACGCTCGAAGCCGCCAAGGCGCTGCTCGTTGCGCAAGCCGCTGCGAGCCCGCCGCCACCGGCCGAAGAGGCCTATGACGACGAGGACGTCTTCGACCTGGAGACGGAATCGGAGGTCGAAACCGACGAGACCGAAGGCCTTGCCGACGAGCAGGCTGGCGGCGAGGCAGCCTCGGAGCAGGACGGCCAGCGCCGCAAGCGCCGGCGCCGCCGGCGCGGCCGCGGCGGCCAGCGCGAAGGAGAGTTGCGCGAGGATACGGCGCCGACCGTGCCTGAGCCCGCGATGATCGCCGGCGAAAGCGAGGAGGAGACCGAGTCCGAGCAGGACGGTGAGGAAGGCGAGGAACAGGCCGCCCGTGGCGAACAGCAGGGCAGCGGTGATCGCCGGCGTCGGCGTGGCCGCCGCGGCGGTCGCCGCCGTCGCGGTGGCGGCGAGGAAGGTCTTGCCGGCTCCATCAGCGACGAGCTCGGCACCAACCCGCCGCCGGAAGCTGCCGATGCAGTGGCCGATTTCGACGGCCTCGGCAGCCAGGCTTCGCCTTCGATCGCGCAGGCCGAGCCGACCGGCGAGCCGCAAGTTGCGGAGCCTGAGCCGCACGCCGAGATCCGAACCGAGGCGCCGGCCCAGCCGGAGCCCGCTCCCGCCGCGACGACCGCAACGCCGGACGAAGAGTCAGCCGGCGACAGGGCCGCGCGGCGCCGCTCCACCGTGCGCGAAAAGGTGAGCTTCCTGGCGAACAGCCAGGCGGAGCCCGCAACGCCGGCGGCGGAGGCGACCGAGCCGGTTGCTGCACCCGCGCCGGCACCTGAGCCCGCGCCGGAGGCGGCAAGCGAAACCCCGGCCGCCCCACGTCGTGCCGGCTGGTGGTCACGCCGTTTCGGCGGCGGCGAGTAAAGGGACAAATGGAATTGAAACCGCCCGGCCCAACCGGGCGGTTTTGATTTGATGAGGTCAGTTGCGATGCAAAGCGCGATCATTCTCGGCGGCGGCATGGTGGGCGTCGGCGCCGCGCTGCATCTGCAGCGGCGCGGCTGGTGGGTGACGCTGATCGATCGCAGGGAGCCGGGCCGCGAGACCAGCTACGGCAACGCGGGGATGATCCAGGCCGAAGCGGTACGCCCCTATCCGATGCCGCGCGACCTCGCTTCGCTTTTGAAGATCGCGACCGGCCGCACCAACGACGTGCGCTACAGCCTCTCCTCGCTGCATCTCCACATCGAGCCCCTGCTCCGCTATTGGTGGCATTCGGCGCCGAGGCGGCATCGCGAGGCGATCGAGGCCTGGGCACGGCTGATCGCCTACGCAACGGCCGAGCACGACATCCTGATCCGCGAGGCGCATGCCGACAATCTCATCCGCCGCGCCGGCTACCGAGCGCTGTTTCGCGATGCCGCTTCGTTGGATCTCTCGGTCAAGGCTGCCGAGGAAGATCAGCGCGAATTTGGCGTGAACTACCGCGTGCTGTCGGGCAGCGAGCTTGCCAGGGCCGAGCCGATCCTGCGCGACGATCTCCCGGGAGCGATCCACTGGCTCGACACCTGGACCGTGTCCGACCCCGGCGCGCTGGTCACGGCCTATGCCGAGCTGTTCGTACGGCTCGGCGGCAGGATCGTGCTCGGTGATGCGCAGTCGCTGCGACAGACAGCGACCGGCTGGTCGGTGGACACCGACCAGGGCCGCATCGACGCTGCCCACGCCGTCGTGACGCTCGGGCCGTGGTCGCCTGATTTATTGTACAAATTCGGCTATCGCATCCCGCTGGTGCGCAAGCGCGGCTACCACATGCATTACAGCGGCGGCGCTTCGCTCGACCTGCCGCTGGTCGACAAGGCCCGTGGCTACGCCATGGGGCCGATGGCCAGGGGCATCCGCATCACCACCGGCGCGGAATTGACGGGCGCGGACGCACTCGCAACACCAGTGCAGCTCGCCAGCGCCGAAGCCTCGGCGCGCGAGCTGATCGACCTCGGCAAACGGGTCGAGCCGGATCCGTGGTTCGGAACGAGGCCCTGCACGCCCGACATGCTGCCGGTGCTCGGCCCCGCCCCGCGCCACCCCGGCCTCTGGATGAATTTCGGCCATGGCCATCAGGGCTTCACGCTGGGCCCTGCGACCGGACGCCTGCTCGCGGAGATGATGAGCGGCGAAACGCCCGCGGTCGATCCCGCGCCGTATCGGCCGGAGCGGTTTTAGCGAGCGCGTCCTATCCGCGACGCTCGACAATCCGGCGCGCCGCCGGCATCAGGGTCGCGCCGAGCGCATTCTTGACCAGCGAGGCCGCGATGAACGGCACGATGCCGACCTGCCAGGCCTTGGCGGCGCCGAGACCAAGGCCGAATGCCAGCCAGCCGAATCCGGCCGCGAGAATGACGATGTGGCCAACAGCCATCGCCGCAAACAGCAGCACGACGCTGCGATCCCAGCCGCGCTCGGCGAGCCAACCGGTCGCGAACGCAGCCAGCACGAAACCGAACAGATAGCCCGCGGTCGGGCCGACCAGCGGCGCGATCCCACCCACGGGACCGGCGAACACCGGAAGCCCGATCGCGCCCTCGGCGAGGTAAGCGATCATGGTCGCGCTGCCGAGGCGCCAGCCATAGGCGGCGCCGATCATCAGCACCACCAACGTCTGCAACGTCATGGGCACGTAAGGCAGCGGCAGATTCACCTTGGCCGACAGCGCCATCAACGCCGTGCCGAGCGCGACCAGCACGACGGCACGCAGCGCGCCGACGGCTTCGCCCGGTCGCGTCGGCCACATCAATGCGGCGAGAGAGGAATGTGGCGTAGCGGCGGACGGGACGGAACGGTCTGACAAGCTGAACTCCGGAAGGCTGAAGAAAACTGGCGCAGTTATTTAAGCCACTCAGCAATCCGGTCAACTGCCTCACGCATCTCCCCTGGCGAGCGCGCATAGGAGAAACGAATGAACGAGCGGCCATGGATGGGATCGAAATCAAGGCCGGGCGTTGCCGCCACGCGCGCCTGCTCCAGCATCTGCTTTGCGAATTCGAGACTGTCGGCGGTGAAGTCCGAGACGTCTGCATAGAGATAGAAGGCGCCGTCGGCCGGCAGGAATTTCGTCAGTCCCGCCTTGGGCAAACCATCGATCAGGACGCGCCGGTTTTCCTGGTAGCCGTGCTTGATCTCCTCCATCTCGGCCGTGCCGTCGAAGGCGGCCTCCGCCGCGATCTGCGACAGCGAGGGCACCGAGATCGAGAGGTTCTGCTGCAGCCGCTCGATCGGCCGCACCAGGATCTCGGGCACCACCATCCAGCCGATGCGCCAACCGGTCATGCAAAAATACTTCGAGAACGAATTGATCACGAGCGCGTGCTCGGACAGCGCAGCCGCTGTCACGGCCGGAAACGCGTAATCGAGCCCGTGATAGATCTCATCGGAGATGAAGCGGATGCCGGCGTCTTCTGCGGCCGCGATCAGGCCGGCGAGCGCTTCACGGGACATCATCGTGCCCGTCGGATTGGCGGGGCTGCCGACCAGAACACCCTTCAGCGGCGCCTTGCGATGCGCTGCGAGCAGGGCCTCGCCTGTGAGCGCGTGACGCGTTTCGTTCGTGGTCTCGATCAGCACCGGCTCGCAGCCGAGCGCGGTCAGAATATGTCGATATGGCGGATAGCCCGGCACCGTCACGGCGACGCGATCGCCAGGTTCGAACATCGACAGAAAGGCCAAGATGAAGCCGCCCGACGAGCCCGTCGTCACCACGATCCGCTCGGGGCTGACATCGCAGCCATAGGCGTCGCGATAATGGCGCGCGATGCGCGCGCGCAAGGAAGGGATGCCGAGCGCGGACGTATAGTCGATTCGTCCGGCCTCGAGCGCCGCATGGGCGGCCGCGATCGCGGTCCTGGGCGCGCCGGCCGCGGGCTGGCCGACCTCCATGTGGATCACATGACCGCCGGCGGCCTCGATTCGAGCCGCCGCGGCCATGACGTCCATCACCATGAATGGGGGAACATCGCTGCGGCGGGAGGGCTCGAGCCACTGCCCCAACCGGTTCCTCAATGTCGCGTCGTGCATCGATTTCTGCTATTGGTTGGCGAACCGGTCCGTCCGGTCCGTAAACGGGGCGCTTGTGCCCCAGACTGGCCGCATTGTACGGCTCATAAGGGCACCGCTCACAAGGGCATATCGCGTATCCGGTCCGCCGCCAATCGCCAAAACCAATCACTGAACTGCTTGACCAAGACCACTTGACCGAGCCCCTTTTGACCAAGACCGCTTGATGTCGCTCCAGATCGCATTGCGCAAGAAGGCCTCCGCCCTCACCGCCCTCGTCACGGCCACGGCGATCGCGCTGACGCCGTTCTCGGCCGCGCGCGCGCAGGCCAAGGGGCCGCCGGTCCTGCGCGACACCGAGACCGAGCAGCTGCTGCGCGAATACACGCGTCCGATCCTGCGCGTTGCGGGTCTGGAGAAGCACAACATCCAGATGGTGATCATCAACGACGGCTCGTTCAACGCCTTCGTCGCGGATGGCCGCCGCATCTTCGTCAATTGGGGCGCGATCCTGCAATCGGAGACGCCGAACCAGATCATCGGCGTGCTCGCGCACGAGACCGGACACCTGGCGGGCGGCCATCTGTCCAAGCTGCGCGAGCAGCTCGCCGCCGCCCAGACCCAGATGATCATCGCGATGCTGCTCGGCGCCGGCGCGATTGCGGCCGGCAGCACCCAGCGCAGCAGCGTAGGCAACAACGGGCTCGCCAATGCTGGCGCGGCCGCCATCGCCGCTCCGCAGGAGGTGATCCGCCGCACGCTGCTGTCCTACCAGCGCCAGCAGGAGGAGAATGCCGACCGCGCCGGCGTGAAATTCCTGGCTGCGACCCAGCAATCGCCCAAGGGCATGTACGAGACGTTCAAGCGCTTCACCAGCGAGAGCCTGTTCGCCGCGCGCGGTGCCGATCCCTACCTGCAGTCGCATCCGATGCCGGCCGAGCGCGTCGCCGCGCTACAGGAGTTCGCAAGCTCCAGCCCCTACTGGAACAAGAAGGACGATCCCGCGCTCCAGCTTCGGCACGACATGGTCCGCGCCAAGATCTCCGCCTTCATGGAACGGCCGGAGACGGTCTACCGCCGCTATCCCCAGACCAACGACAGCCTGCCGGCTCGCTATGCCCGCGCCATCAGCACCTATTTGCACGGTGATCTGCGCAGCGCGCTTGCCCAGATCGACGCGCTGATCCAGGTGCAGCCGAACAACCCGTATTTCTACGAGGTGCGCGGCCAGGCGCTCCTGGAAAGCGGCAAGGCGGCCGAAGCGATCGCTCCCTTGCGCAAGGCCGTCGCCCTCTCGAACAACGCCCCCCTCATCGAGATGTTACTTGGGCAGGCTCTGGTCGGAACCGATAATAAGGCCTACACCGACGATGCCGTTCGGATTCTCCGCGCCGCGGTGGCCCGGGAGCCCGAGGCGGCGCTCGGTTACACCCAGCTCGCGATGGCCTATGGCCGGAAGGGAGATTATGCGGAGGCAGATCTCGCCTCGGCCCAGGCCGCATATTTGCGCGGCGACAACAAAACCGCCCGCGAGCTTGCCACGCGCGCGAAAACACGTTTCGCCGTCGGCACCCCCGGATGGGTCAAGGCCGACGACATCGTGGCGGCGAAGCCGCCGCGCAACTGACGCAAACTCGAACGACGCCCGACCACGACGTCACGACACCGGGCTTGAATCCGCCGGGACGTTTCTCGAAACCTGCTTTGGATAAGAGGATTTGACTATGCCTTCGCTGCGCCTGTTCGCTCCTGCCTTGTTCGCGCTCGCCATGTTCGGCGCAGCCGTGCCCGCCTCGGCCGACAGTTTCTCCGACAGCCAGCGCACCGAGATCGAGAAGATCATCAAGAACTATCTCGTCAGCCATCCCGAGGTGCTCGAGGAGGCCATGGCCGAGCTCAGCAAGCGCCAGGCCGCGGCCGAAACGCAGAAGCACCAAGCCAGCATCGCGCAGAACGCCGAGGCGATCTTCAACTCGCCACGCCAGGTCGTGCTCGGCAACAGGGACGGCGACGTCACCTTCGTCGAGTTCTTCGACTACAATTGCGGCTATTGCAAGCGCGCGATGGACGACATGCTGACCATCATGAAGGGCGATCCGAAGCTGAAGGTGGTGCTGAAGGAATTTCCGGTGCTGAGCCAGGGCTCGGTGGAAGCGGCGCAGGTCGGGGTCGCCGTGCGCATGCAGGATCCCTCCGGCAAGAAATATCTCGACTTCCATCAGAAGCTGCTCAGCGGCCGCGGCGCCGCCGACAAGGCCCGCGCGATGCAAGCCGCCAAGGAAGCCGGTCTCGACACGGCTCGCATCGAGAAGGACATCGCCAGCCCCGAGGTGCGCGCCACCCTCGAGGAGAATTTCAAGCTTGCCGAAGCGATGGGCATGAACGGTACGCCGAGCTACGTGATCGGCAAGCAGATCGTGATCGGTGCCGTCGGTGTTGAAAGCCTGAAGGAGAAGATCGGCATTGCCCGTTGCGGCAAGGCGACTTGCTGATCACAGTTTTACGATAGCGAGAACACAAAAAGGCCGGCAGACATGCCGGCCTTTTTTCTTGCGCTGAACGTTGGCGCCTTCGTGCAAAGTCATTCATCTGGCGTTCAACAAACAAAAGCCGCGGAACAGTCGAAGTTCCGGAACAACTCAAATCCCCTTTCGTTGTCGGCGCGGGCAATGACGCGAATGAACACGTGAGGAGAATTTCGATGTTGAACCGCTTTATGATTTCGGTTGCCGCAGTCGCGCTCGTCGCGGGCACTGGCCTCGCGAACGCGCAGGGCAATATGGGCCGCGACAGCGGCGGCGGCGCCGGTGGCGCGCAGATGCAGCATTCGCAGCCTTCCGGCGGCGCGGCTGAGCGCGGTGGCTCGATGAGCCGGGACAAGGGGACCGTTGGCCAGGCCGGCGGCTCCGGGACGATGAAGTCCGAAGACAAGTCCGGCGCGATGAAGGACGAGCGCTCCTCGGGCGGCGCGATGAACAAGAACGCGGCCGAGGACAAGTCTGGTACCACCAAGGGCCAGCGCACCGATGATCGCGCGCAGGGCCAGATGGACAAGTCCCAGCAGGACAAGTCCAAGAGCATGAGCCAGGACACCAGCAAGTCCGGTGCTAAGGACCAGAAGGACATGAAGGCTGAGGGCAGCAAGAGCGGCACCTCGACCACCGAGACCCGACAGGGCACCGGCACGAGCACCAACCAGAATGCTCAGGGCCAGACCGGCACCAGCACCAACCAGAACGTGCAGGGTCAGACTGGCACCAGCTCGACCCAGAACGCGCAGGGCCAGAGCTCGACCACGGTCGGCCAGGCCGGCGCCGCTGCCAAGCTTTCGACTGAGCAGCGCACGCAGATCACGTCCGTGATCCGCGAGCAGCGCGTCGCCCCGGTGACCAACGTGAACTTCTCGATCTCGGTCGGCACCCGCATTCCGCGGGAGGGCATCACCCTTCACGCCCTGCCGTCGCGGGTCGTGTCGATCTATCCGGAATGGCGGAGCTACAAGTACGTCCTGGTCCGGGAAGAGATCGTCATCATCGATCCGGACACCTACGAGATCGTGGCCGTCCTGAACGTCTAAGGCGGACACGGGCAATCTCAGGGGCGGGCAGCGATGCCCGCCCCTTTGCATGCGCCGGGCAGCCATGCTTCGGACTGGTTAACAAGCAATTTCCGTGGTTTCCGCACAGGTTTTTGCGCACTGGATGAGGCGGTTGAACCCGCCGCTGAGGCCCTTCAAGGCTTCCCCTCACGCGCTTTGTTACCTATAACCCCCGCCACGCCGAAACACCTCTTCCGGGATTGGAATGGCCGAACCTGCAACCGACACGATCCTCGTCCTGAACGGGCCGAACCTCAACATGCTGGGGACCCGCGAGCCCGACAAGTATGGCCATGCGACGCTGGCCGACGTCGAGTCGCTGTGCCGGGACACGGCCGCGACGTTCGGCCTGAAGGCGGACTGCCGGCAATCCAACCGCGAAGGCGAGTTGATCGATTTCATCCACGAGGCGCATGCGCGCAAGATGAAGGGCATCATCATCAATGCCGGCGGCTATTCCCACACCTCGATCGCACTGCACGATGCGCTGCTCGCGGTGCAGATTCCGACCGTCGAGGTGCACGTGACCAACATCCACGCCCGTGAGAGTTTTCGTCACCATTCCTACACCGCGCGCGCGGCTTTCGCCTCGCTCTGCGGTTTCGGCATCGAGGGCTACCGCCTCGCCATCCAGGGCCTTGCCGCCAAGCTCGGCATCAAGCCCAACGCCTGACGCTCCCTTCCAACAGAACATTCGGATCAAACAACATGGCGCGCCAGCCAGACGACAAAGCAGCCGCAAAGTTTTCCAGCGAGGATTCCGCGCTCGTCCGCGAGCTGGCACTTCTGCTCGATGAGACCAGCCTCACCGAGATCGAGATCGAGCGAGCGGGTCTGCGACTGCGCGTTGCCCGCAACATCAGCGTTGCCGCGACCATGCCGATGCAGGTGACGGCTCCTCCGGCCGCCCTGCCGGTGGCAGCAAGCCCCGCGGCCCCTGCCGCGGCCGATCTGTCGAAGCATCCCGGCGCCGTGACCTCGCCGATGGTCGGCACCGCCTATTGGGCGCCGGAGCCGGGCGCAAAGCCGTTCATCGACGTCGGCACCAAGGTCTCGGTCGGCCAGACCCTGCTGATCATCGAAGCCATGAAGACGATGAACCAGATCCCCTCGCCGCGCGCCGGCACGGTGACGCAGATCCTGGTCGAGGACGGCCAGCCGGTCGAGTACGGCGAGCCGCTGGTGATCATTGAGTGACGCGAATGGGGAATAGCGAATAGCGAATGGCGTCAGCCTTCCCTACTCGCCATTCGCCACTCGCCATTCGCTGCAGGACAACATGTTCGACAAGATCCTCATAGCCAACCGCGGCGAGATCGCCCTTCGCATCCTCAGGGCCTGCAAGGAGCTCGGGATCGCCACCGTCGCCGTGCACTCCACCGCCGACGCCGATGCCATGCATGTGCGGCTGTCGGACGAGAGCGTCTGCATCGGGCCGCCGGCGTCCAAGGACAGCTATCTCAACGTGCCCGCCCTGCTCGCGGCCTGCGAGATCACGGGCGCCGACGCGGTGCATCCCGGTTACGGCTTCCTCTCCGAGAACGCGCGCTTTGCGGAAATCCTCGCCGAGCACAATCTGCACTTCATCGGTCCGAAGGCCGAGCACATCCGCCTGATGGGCGACAAGATCGAGGCCAAGAAGACCGCCAAGCGCCTCGGCATCCCCGTGGTGCCCGGCTCGGACGGCGCCGTCGGTCCCGACGACGATGCGATGGCGATCGCGAGGAAAATCGGCTTCCCCGTGCTGGTGAAGGCGGCGGCGGGCGGCGGCGGCCGCGGCATGAAAGTCGCGCACAGCGAGGCCGACCTCCAGGTCGCCTTATCGACGGCGGCCAACGAGGCCAAATCCGCCTTTGGCGATGCTTCCGTCTATCTGGAAAAATACCTGCAGAAGCCGCGCCACATCGAGATCCAAATCCTCGGCGACGGCCGCGGCGGCGCGATCCATCTCGGCGAGCGCGACTGCTCGCTGCAGCGCCGCCACCAGAAGGTCTGGGAGGAAGGCCCCTCGCCCGTGCTTGCTGCCGCCGCGCGCGCCAAGATCGGCGAGACCTGCGCGAAAGCGATGCGCGAGATGAAATATCTCGGTGTCGGCACCATCGAATTCCTGTTCGAGGACGGCGAGTTCTACTTCATCGAGATGAACACCCGCATCCAGGTGGAGCATCCCGTCACCGAGAGCATCACCGACATCGACCTCGTGCTGGAGCAGATCCGCATCGCCGCCGGCGGCGACCTGCCGGCCAGGCAGGACGAGGTCCAGGTCATCGGCCATGCGATCGAGTGCCGCATCAACGCTGAGAATCCGCAGACCTTCCGCCCCTCGCCCGGCCGGATCCTGCAATATCATCCGCCCGGCGGCCTCGGGGTGCGGATCGATTCCGCCGTCTACCAGGGCTACACGATCCCGCCCTATTACGACTCCCTCGTTGGCAAGCTGATCGTGCACGGCAAGACCCGCGCCGAATGCCTGATGCGGCTGCGCCGCGCCTTGGACGAGATGGTGGTCGAGGGCATCGAGACCACGCTGCCGCTGTTCCGCGCGCTGGTGCGCGAAGCCGACATCATCAACGGCGACTACCACATCCACTGGCTGGAGCAGTACCTGGCCGGCAAGGTGGAACCAGCGCCGCGATAATCACGTCCTCTCATGGAACCCCTTGCCTCCAATCGCGTTCTGGATGGTTGGGGCCAGTTCCAAGGGGGCGTTTTGAACTCCATTGCCTGCAGACAGGTGAACCGTCGTGACGGCTGAAGGCCAGCGACGGCGCGCATTCTGGCAGATCCTGCTGTTCGCGGCGGGCCTTTTGGTGCTGACCGTGATCAGCGCCGGTTCCGTCTACCTCGTCAACAAGGCGCGGGAGGACAGCAAGTGGGTGGTTCACACCATCGAGGCTGAAAACCAGATCAACGCCCTCCTCTTGGAAATCCGGCGTGCGGAAAGCACCGCCCGCGGCTACCTGCTGACCCAAAGATCGGATTTCAAGGCAGACCACGACAAGGCCATCGCTGCAATCGTGCCAGCGCTCGACAGGCTTACACGCCTGATCGGCGACAATCCGCAACAGCGCAAGAGCATCGAAAAGCTGAGTTCGGTGATCGAGACGCGGCTCGGCCAATTCGCGCAGGAGATGGATTTCATCCGTCAGGGTCAGCCGGAGAAGGCCGCAGGGTTGGTGCGCGAGCTAGCCTCCGCCGATACCACGGCGGCGATTGCCGAAGTCGCGACGGGAATGCTTCAGGAGGAGGAACGGTTATTCCGCCTCCGCACGGCCAACTCCGACCGCAGCCAGACCCTGGCCGCTTCGATGACCGGTATCGGATCCGGCCTGGTTGTGGTGCTGGCGCTGATCTCGATCTGGCTGGTGCGGCGTTCGACACGCGAACGCGATGCGGCCGAAGCGCGCCTGCGCGATGCCAACCTCAATCTCGAGGCCGTCGTCGACGAGCGCACGGCGGATCTGCGCGAAGCCAACGACGAGATCCAGCGCTTTGCCTATATCGTCAGCCACGATCTGCGCTCGCCGCTCGTCAACATCATGGGCTTCACGAGCGAGCTCGAAGAGCTCGGCGGCGACATCTTCCGCCGCATCGGCAGCCTCGCGCACGCCCCCGCGGATGGAGCGCCGCTCGCGCCCGCCGCTCCGGGCGAGATCGCGCTCGAGGGCGCCGACAAGCAGCTCCATGAGGATTTCTCCGAAGCGCTCGGCTTCATCAAATCGTCGATCGCCAAGATGGACCGGCTGATCTCGGCCATCCTCAACCTCACCCGCGAGGGCCGGCGCGAATTCCAGCCGGTGAAGGTCGACACGCGCGAGCTGATCGAGGCCATCGTGACGACGCTGGCGCACCAGGCCGCCGAGGCGCAGGCCGAGATTCACGTCGAGCCCCTGCCGGACCTCGTGAGCGACCGTCTCGCCCTCGAGCAAATTTTCTCCAACCTGATCGACAATGCCATCAAATATCTCAAGCCCGGCGTGCCCGGCGAGATCAGAATCCGCGGGCGGACCAAGCTCGGCTACGCTATCTTCGAGGTCAGCGACAACGGCCGCGGCATCGATCCCAAGGACCACCAGCGGATATTCGACCTGTTCCGCCGCGCGGGAACCCAGGACAAGCCCGGCCAGGGCATTGGTCTTGCCCATGTGCGTGCACTTGTGCGTCGCCTCGGCGGCACCATGTCGGTATCATCGGAACTCAACACGGGCAGCACCTTCACGATCACGCTGCCGATCGCCTGGAACGTGAGCAACCGGAACAGAGATCGATGACCCAGCCTGTCACCATCATCATGGTCGAGGACGACGAGGGCCATGCCCGTCTGATCGAGCGCAATATCCGCCGCTCGGGCGTCAACAACGAGATCGTCTCCTTCACCACCGGGACCGACGCCATGCGGCACCTGTTCGGCGCCGACGGCTCCGGGCTGGTGCAGAAGGGCAACGCGCTTCTGATCCTGCTCGACCTCAACCTCCCAGACATGACCGGGATCGACATCCTGAAGCAGATCAAGGAGAACAAGTACCTGAAGGCCTCGCCCGTGGTGGTGCTGACCACCACCGACGATTCCCAGGAGATCAAGCGCTGCTACGAGCTCGGCTGCAACGTCTACATCACCAAGCCCGTCAACTACGAGAATTTCGCCAACGCCATCCGGCAGCTCGGTCTGTTCTTCTCGGTCATCCAGGTCCCGCCCGCCGCCACATGAACCAGCGCACGCCGACACTGCTCTACATTGACGACGACGGGGCGCTGGCGCGCCTGGTCGATCGCGGCCTGACGCGGCGCGGCTTCCGGGTCGTCCATGCCGCGAGCGGCGAGGAAGGGCTCGAGCACATCCGCCGCGCCGCCGCCCAGAACAGCACCGAAGGCGGCATCGACGTCGTCGCGCTCGATCAGTACATGCCGGGCCTCGACGGGCTCGAGACGCTCGAGCAGATCATGGCGATCCCGGACGCGCCGCCCGTCGTGTTCGTGACCGCCTCGCAGGATTCCAGCATTGCGGTGACGGCGCTCAAGGCGGGAGCGGCCGACTATCTGGTCAAGGACGTCCAGGGCGACTTCATCCCGCTCCTCCACGTCGCGGCCGAAGGCGCGCTGCGCCAGGCCGAGCTGCAACGGGCGCGCGAGGAAGCCGAGGCCGAGATCCACGCCTCGCGCGACCGCTACGCGGCGCTCGCCGCCGAACGCGAGCTCCTGCTGCGCGAGGTCAACCACCGCGTCGGCAACTCGCTCCAGATCATCGCCTCGCTGCTGCACCTGCAGGCAAGCTCCGCCGCACAGGACGAGGTCAAGGCGGCGCTGACCAACGCGATGGGCCGCGTCGCCGCGGTGGCGCAGGTGCACCGCCGCCTCTACACCTCGCAGGACCTCAAGAGCGTGGTCCTCAATCAATATCTGGACTCGCTGCTCGAGGATCTCAGGCGGTCGGCCGAAGGCAACCGCATGTCGCGCCTGACGCTGAAGGCCGAGCCGATCGAGATCGATCCGGACCGTGCGGTCGCCGTCGGCATCATCGTCAACGAGCTGGTGATGAATGCGGTGAAATACGCCTACCCCGACGGCGCCGGCCCGATCCATGTCGAGCTGATCTCGCAAGGCGATGACCTCCTGCTCTCGATCACCGACGACGGCGTCGGCGACAACGCCAAGGCCGATCCGCGCTCCACCGGCATGGGCCAGCGCATCGTCGCGGCCATGGCCACCAAGCTCGACGCCGCGGTCGAGCGCGATCCCGCGCATTCCGGAACCCGGGTCGTGCTGAAGTTCGGCCGCATGCCCGCAAGCGTCGGCAAGACCAGCACCGCTGCCGCCAGCTGAGCGGTCCGGCCGCACCCATCGCAACTGCATTGCGATCCTGCTATGATGGCAAGCCATGACTTCGCGCGACTCCGCCCCGTCTGAAATCACGCCGGCCGTGCTGCTGCGCGCTTATGCCTGCGGCATCTTTCCGATGGCGGAAAGCGCCGACGATCCGACCCTGTTCTGGGTCGAGCCGGAGCTGCGCGGCGTCATCCCGCTCGACGGCTTCCGCGTCGCCTCGCGCCTCGCGCGCACCGTGCGCTCGGATCAGTTTCGCGTCACCGTCAACACCGCGTTCAAGGCGACCATCGCCGGCTGCGCGGCGCCGCAAGTGGGCCGCGAGGATACCTGGATCAACAAGCGCATCCGCGACCTCTATGGCGGGCTGTTCGAGCTCGGCCATTGCCACAGCGTCGAAGCCTGGCAGGGCGACGAGCTCGTCGGCGGTCTCTACGGCGTCAGCCTGGGACGGGCCTTCTTCGGCGAGAGCATGTTCCACACCGTGCGCGATGCATCGAAGGTCGCGCTGGTGCATCTGGTCGCGCGGCTCATTCACGGCGGCTTCGAGCTGCTCGACACCCAATATGTCACCGAGCACCTGAAGAGCTTCGGCGCCGTCGAGATCTCGCGGCGACGCTATACCGCGCTGCTCGACAAGGCGCTGGCGGGCGAGCCCGGCGATTTCCTGAAGCTCTCCGCCGGCGACGCGATCCCGGGCGCACGAGCCCTCGAGATCATCGCTTCGCGGCAATAACGAACAGCTCGGTTAGCGGCCAAATCCGGGAATGCCGAACAGGCCTGGGCGCTGCTCCGGTGGTGGCGGCGGTGGCGGCGCCGGTTGCTGCTGCTGGATCGGCGGCAGCGGCTGCGGCGGGCGCTGCTGCACCTGCTTGGGCGCGGCCTTCTTCTGCGTGGGCGGCGGTGGCGGCGGCTTGGCCGCGGCCGGATCCGGTGCCGCCGTCGCCACGGTCTGCTGCGGCTCTTTGCAGTCGGTCAGCCAGATGTCGTAGATCGGATGCTCGACGCCGTGCAGGCCGGGGCTCGCCGCGTACATCCAGCCCGAGAAGATCCGCTTCACCTCGCCCTGCAAGGTGATCTCGTCGACCTCGACGAAGGCGTCGGTGTTGGCCGCTTCAGTCGCCGGACGCGTGTAGCAGGCGTTGGTCTTGACGCGGAGCGCACCGAACTGGACGGTCTCGCCGATCTCCTCGTCGAAATTGATGATGCGCCCGGTGATCTTGTCGAGGCCGGAGAACGTCGCCTTCTTGTTCACGATCTTCTGGGCCGGCGGCTCCGTCACGACCTCGTCGCCCGGCTGGAGGCTGGCCGGCGTCTGCGGCACGCCGCCCTTCTGCTGGGGCTGGCGCTGACCGGGCGCTCCGGGAGCGCCTTGCGGACCCGGCGGAGTGATCGCGGCCGAGGGCGGCTGGTTCGGCGGCGCGAGCGTCGAGCCCGGCGGCGGTGCTAGGGGCTGGGTCTCGACCGGCCCGGGCATCACGTTGCCCTGCCGGCCCGGAGGCGGCGGCATCGGGCGCGACGGCAGCACTCGGCCCTGCGGCGGCAGCTCCGGCACCTCTTCGTCGTCCTCGGGCATCTGCTGCGGCTGGGGCTGGCCGCGCGGAATGCTGCCGGGCGGCCGCAGCGGCGGCGGATCGGAGAAGATCGTGCCGATCTGCGCACCTGCCGGCGTCGCAGCCGTCAGTGCGGTGGCGGCCAAAAGCGCCGCAAGACCGGTCAGGGAAAAGGTTTTGAACATTTCGCGCGGCTTCAACAGCGAATCGGGCTCGTTGGACATTCTACAGGGGATACCGCCGCTCGCAGGCCTTCCGGTTAACACGCCGAATACGGCGGGGGAAGGGCGGCATCCCTGCCCTTCCCGGCCCGGTCTGGCCAGGCCGGCTCCCGGATGGGATAGTCCTGAGCCCCTCGCCGGGGCACCCCCATGGCCGAAGGCGAGCATGCCCTCCAAAGCGCTACACAGCCGATAATACCGACAGAAATGCCCTCCCTCGTCCGAGCCGTCCTCGCCCTTCCCCTGCGTGCCCTCGGCTGGCTTGGTGGCCAGGGCACGCGCGCGGTGGCGGCGATTGCCTTCATCGCGGTCGCGGTGCCGCCGCTCGGCGCGCTGCTGCGCCCCTACGTCACCGAGGCGATCTTCCTTCTGCTCTGCATCTCCTTCATGCGCGTCGATCTCGTCGCGCTGTACGGACATCTGCGACGGCCAGCGCTGGTCGCGGCCGCCACCGCCTGGACCACGATCGGCGTGCCGCTGATCTTCGCCCTCGCTGCCCACGCGACGGGGCTCTCCACGAGCTCTCCAGGCCTTGCTCTCGCGCTGATGCTCCAGGGCATGGCCTCGCCGATGATGGCGGCGCCAGCGCTTGCCGCGCTGATGGGCCTCGATGCCGCGCTGGTGCTGGTCACGCTAGTGACCTCGACCGCGCTCGTGCCATTCACCGCCTCGCTGTACGCGAGCCTGTTTCTCGGCGGCATGCTCAGCATCTCTCCGACGACGCTCGGCTTGAAGCTGCTCGGCATCCTCGCCGCATCACTGGTGACCGCCACGATCATCCGCCGTCTGGTGGGCAGTGATGCAATCCAGCGCCACAAGCGGCCGATCGACGGCCTCAACATCATCATACTCTTGGTGTTCGCCTCCGCAGTGATGGGCGACGTCGCAACCGAGTTTCTCGCCGATCCGCTGTTCACGATCGCCGTCGCGCTGCTCGCTTTTGCGGTCTACTTCACCCTCCTCGCCGCAACCACGCTGATCTTCCGACGTGCCGGCACCGAGCGCGCGTTCGCGCTCGGCCTGATGGTGTCACAGCGCAATCTGGGCCTGATGCTGGCGGCCACCGCCGGCGCGCTGCCGGCGACGACCTGGCTCTATTTCGCGCTGACGCAGTTTCCGATTCACTTTGCGCCGTACATGCTGATGCCGATCGCAAGGCGCCTGACGGCACGCACGAATGGGTCCAGCGAGGCAAAAAAGGCCGAAGTTCACTCGTTTGTGTCACAGGAGCGCCGTGAAGGAACAACAATCTAAGGTGGCCGTTCAAGGTCTGTTACCCAAAGGAGGTCGCGATGAGGTTTGCCGTGATTTTGGTTCTCGGCTCGCTCGCGCTGGGCTCGGCCGCGAGAGCCGATCGACCCGGCCCCGACTGGATGCCGATGCAACAAGTGATAGCCAAGATCCTGGAGGCGGGCTATTCCGAGGTCACCAAGCTTGAAGCCGATGATGGCCGGTGGGAGGGCGAAGGCATCAAGAACGGCCAGAAGATGGAATTCCGTGCCGATCCCAAAACCGGCGCCATCGTGAGCGAGAAGCCGGACAAGTGAGCATCGCCGAAGTCCGCTTGAGCAAGGCGGACTGCGCCAAGCTCATTTGAACTCCATCCTCTTGCGTTCGGCCAATATCCACTGCCGGAATGCCTGCATCGCGTGCGTGTGCCGCTTTGATTTGAGGGACGTGAGCCAGTACGATCCGAGATTGACGCGAGTGTTGTAGGGACAAGCAAGGCGCTTCCGGGCGACCTCCTCCCGGAACAAGATGACCGGCAAAAGTGCGACCCCGCCTCCTCGAGCTGCAGCATGCGCCAACGAAATCGATGAATCGAACATCGGGCCCGTCATGCGGGGCTGACTGCATTTCGCTGCCTCGAACCACTGCGTCCACTCGCCGGATCGGTAGGAACGCAGCAGCACCTCTTGATGGAGATCAATCGGGTCTTTGAGACGCTTCGCTATCGTTGGCGTGCACATCGGAGTGAAGAGAGCATCGACCAAACGCTCTGCGTTGGTACCGTGCCAGGCGCCGTCGCCGAATCGAATGGCGAAGTCCAGGCCCTCGGCGCCGAGGTCGACACGATTGTTGTTCGCAAGGATCCTGATATCGACCTGCGGGTGGCTCGAGGTGAAAGCCTGGAGGCGAGGAACGAGCCAGCCTGCTGCGAAGGTTCCGACGACGCCGATCATCAGCGTCTCCCGCATGCGGCCATTTTCGAAACGGTCCAGCACCTGGTTGATGCGGCCGAAAGCATCGGAAATGGCAGGCAACAGCGTCTCGCCTTCCTCTGTCAGGACAAGCCCGCGCGTGAGCCGCCTGAACAGCTCCACACGCAGGCTTCGCTCCAGAGTTCGCACCTGCTGGCTCACAGCGGCTTGCGATACGCGAAGTTCCAAACCGGCTTTGGTGAAGCTGAGGTGACGCGCTGCCGCCTCGAAGGCACGCAGCGCGTTCAGCGGAAGATTGGAAATCCTGGGAGGTCGGCGGGCCACGTCTGATCCAAGTTTTACTTATGGTTGGCCTTACGAAGCATCGTTTGTCAATCGCGGCAGCACGCAGCAAAAAAGCGCACGTTTAATGGGAGTTCACGATGCTAACGCGACGTCAGTTCGGATCATCCACACTTGTGCTCGCAGGACATTTCTTCCTCTCGAAAATCTCGAGCGCTTCGACACTCGAAACAACACGACTGTTGGAGGCCTTCAGACAACTTGAAAAGAAAAGCGGCGGTCGGCTCGGCGTCGCCGTGCTCGACACGCAAACCGGAGCATCGATGCATCACAGGGGAGACGAACGATTTCCGATGTGCAGCACCTTCAAGGTGCTTGCGTCCGCAGCGATATTGAAGAGGCTGGGAGACAAGCTGGACGGCCTCGATCGACGCGTTCGCATCGAACAATCCGACATCGTCGAAAATTCGCCGATCACCCGTGAGCATGTCGGACCGGAAGGCATGTCGCTGCGCGAGCTCTGCGAGGCCGCCATTACGAGGAGCGACAACACGGCGGGGAATCTGCTTCTCAGGAACATAGGAGGCACCGCCGGCTTGACCGCCTTCGCGCGCAGCCTCGGTGATGACGTGACCCGATTGGACCGCATCGAAACCGAGTTGAACGAAGCTGCGCCCGGCGATGTTCGCGACACGACGAGCCCAAACGCGATGGCTGAGAATTACAGGCGTCTGGTGCTGGGCAACGTGCTCCCGCCGGCGGCTCGGGAGCAGCTGTCCAAATGGATGATCGCGAACAAGACCGGAGACAGCCGATTGCGCGCCGGTTTGCCGCAGGGCTGGCGCGTGGGCGACAAGACTGGAACGGGCGGCCACGCCACCAACAACGACGTCGCGATCGCATGGCCGCCTCAGCGCTCGGCGCTCATCGTTGCAGTTTATCTCACGGGCGCCTCTGTCGATTTCGGCGCCCAGAATGAGGTGATCGCTTCCGTTGGACGAGAGGTCGGCAAGGAATTCGGTTGACCGCGCAAGCTGACGTTCGCACCGAAGCCCGGCAGGGCCCTTCGAGTGGAGGCTGGTGCCGGGCGCCCTACCCCGCCCGCGCCGCGCGCCGCAGCGCCTGCGGCGGCTGGCCATAGGCGCGGATGAAGGCACGCCGCATGCGCTCGGGGTCGCGGAAACCGGTCACCTCCGCGACGCGCTCGATCGCCTCGCGCGAAGACTGCACGCGCTCGCGCGCGACTTCGAGCCTGAGCCGCTCGATCGCCTTGGACGGTGTCGTGCCGGTCTCGGCGGCAAAGGCACGGGCAAAATGCCGCGCGCTCATGCCGGCGCGATCGGCGAGATCCTCCACCGTCAGCGGCGCGTCGAGATTTTCGCGTGCCCAGGACAAGAGCGTGCCGAAGCGTCCGTTTGGCGCCTTCAATTCCAGCAGCGACGAGAACTGCGACTGGCCGCCGCTGCGGCGATGGTACAGAACGAGCTGCCGCGCAGTTGCCTGCGCGATCTCCTCGCCATGGTCCTCGGTGATCATCGCGAGCGCGAGGTCGATACCGGCGGAAATCCCGGCCGAAGTCCAGATATCGCCGTCGCGGGTGAAAATCTGGTCGGGCTCGAACTTGATCTTGGGAAAGCGCGCGACGAACTCGCGCGTCCGCGCCCAATGCGTGGTGGCGCGGCGGCCGTCGAGAAGCCCCGCCTCGGCCAGCACGAAGGCGCCCGAGCAGACGCTCGCGACCCGCACGCCGCGCCTTGCCAGCCGCTGCACGAAGGCCCGCGTGATCTCGCAGCGCGCGGCCTCCGCAACGCCGCTGCCGCCGGCCACGGCCAGCGTCGTGATCGCGTTCGCCGTCTTGAAGTCACGCGCCATCATCTCGACGCCCGACGAGCTGCGCACCAGCCCCGGCTTGGCAGCGAGAACGCGGATGGCTGGCGCCTTGCCGACGTAGCGCGCTGCGATCTCGAACGCCGAGATCGGACCTGCCGCATCGAGCAGCTGGAAGTCCGGGAAGATCAGGATGCCGATCATGGGCCAAGCCGTAACGTATGTCCGAAAGCGAGGGAATTATGCCATTTCTGACTTGAGGGCACCATGCCATTCTGCCGGCGTCAAGCGCATTATCGGAGGCTCCCATGTCGTCACCGCTCCAGATCGGAATCCTGGTATTTCCGCGCGTCACCCAGCTCGATTTCACCGGCCCCTTGCAGGTGTTCGCCATGGTCCCGGACGCAAAGCTGCACCTGATCTGGAAGCGGATCGAGCCGGTGCCGAGCGATTCCGTGCTGACGCTGACGCCGACTACGACCTTTGCGGATTGCCCCCAGCTCGATGTCATCTGCGTGCCGGGCGGCCAGGGCACCAACGACCTTCTCAACGACGAGGACGTGCTCGCATTCCTGCGCAGGCAAGCGGCAGGCGCCAAGTACGTCACCTCGGTCTGCACGGGATCGCTGGCCCTCGGCGCCGCCGGCCTTCTGAAGGGCTACCGCGCCGCCACCCATTGGAGCGCAATGGAGATGCTCGCGCAGTTCGGCGCGACACCGACGAAGACCCGCGTCTGCGTCGATCGCAACCGCATCACCGGCGGCGGCGTCACCGCTGGCATCGATTTCGCGCTGACGCTGGTCTCGATCTTGGTCGATCGCACAATGGCCGAAGCGATCCAGCTGCAGATGGAATACAATCCAGCCCCGCCGTTCAATGCGGGCTCACCCGACACCGCGCCGGCCGAAGTGCTGGCGCTGCTGAGGGAGCGCGGCGCGCAGAACCATGCACGGCGGCTCGAGGCGGTGCAGCGCGCGGCCGAGCGGGTGGCGTAAAGGATCGGGCTTGCTCTTGTACCCCGGACGCAGCGCAGCGTTTCACGCTGCAGCGCGCCCGGGACACGCGAGGCGAACAACGACAGAAAAAGGCCGCTCGGTTTCCCAAGCGGCCTTTCCTGTCTCACGGTGGCTGCACATTCACATCGGGCGATGTCGGAGCTTCCAGACCGGGGGCCTATCTCCCGATCGAGTCCTTCCTCGGCGGCCGCTGCATCTCGGGACAGTCGCGAACTGTTGCCCGAACCGAACGCGATGGTCTCCCATCTCCGTAAGATGGGATCATTGAGCCGCATCGCCCGCCTCGCGGCAACACCTGCGCAGGCGGCATCCCCGCTGTTCCCGTTGTCCACAGCGGCGCGGCGCGGATGCATGTGCATCCGCTTTGGACGATGGTGATTCGTGGGTCGGCCGAAAGGGGCTTAGCCGGGCGTCCAGGGCTGATAGTCGCCGGTCGCCTTGGGACGCCTGCCGCTGGCGAGCGTCGAGCCGGAGGGCCGATAGGCCTTCGCTGTGCCGGTGAGGTTCGGCTGGTGCGGCTTCTCCCACTCGCGCGGCTGATAATCGATCTCGGTCGGCGGCTTGTCGACGACGTGGTGAATCCAGCCATGCCAGGACGGTGGAATCCGGCTCGCTTCCGCGTAGCCGTTATAGATCACCCAGCGCCGCTCGAAGCCGAGCGCCGGATCGATCGCCCCGCCCCGCGTGCGGTAGTAACGGTTGCCCTGCTCGTCCTCGCCGACCAGCTCGCCATGCCGCTTGGTCCAGAGCTGGGTGCCAAAGGTCTGGCCATTCCACCAGGTGAAGAACTTGAGGAAGAATTGTTTCATGCGGCAAGGGCCCTGCTTCGTGGGGTCCTGATGCCATCCGGGGGGCGAAATGTCCAGTTCGGCAGGCGCGTCGGCGCCCCCGCAAATCCGCCTGCCGCGCACGCCCCTGCCGCAAAGCCGACGCGATTCATTCATGCCCGGTACAGCGGCGGGACCTGAGGCTCCATGCGCGCGCAAACCGGCGTGATCCCAGGAACCCCCGCGCTTTCTCAGGGTTGCTTTCCGGGAAAGGAGTTTACCATGAACAGTCTGAAATTGTTGAGTGCCGCTGCGACGGTGGCGTTGGTTCTTCCCTTGGCGAGCCCGAGCTTTGCGCAGCAGAGTCGTGCCGCCGCGGTCGGAGCGGGCGGTGGTGCGGCGATCGGTGGCGGAGGTGCCGCGGTCGGTGGCGGAGGCGGCGGCTTCGGTGGCGGCGCCCGCATGGGCGGCGGCGGCGCCGCGTTCCAGGGCGGTGGCGGCGGTTTCGGGGGCGGAGCCGCGATGCGCCCGAGCGGTGGCAATTTCGCAGGCGGTGGCGCGGTCCGTCCGGGCGGTGGCAGTTTCGTCGGGGGCGCGGCAGACCGTGCCGCTATCTCGCCGAGCTTCAGTGGGACCCGTAGCGCTGCAGTTGCGGGCAACTGGCAGGGCGGCAGCGGCAATTGGCAGGGCGGCAGCGGCAACTGGAGCGGTCGTCACTGGCACGGTCGCCACCACCATCATCATCGCCACGGCGGCTTCTGGCCGGGCTTTGCGGCTGGCGCCGCGATCGGCGGCCTCGGCTCCTACGCCTATTACGGCAGCGGCTACGGCTATTACGATGATCCCTACTACTACGGCTACTATGACGAGCCGTCGGTTGCCGTAGTGCAGGATGGCGGCGGCGACGCCGCTTATTGCGCGCGGCGCTTCAAATCTTACGACCCGGCCTCGGGCACCTATCTCGGCTACGACGGCCGGCGGCATCCTTGCCCGTAAGCAGATCGCGAAGACTAGAGGCGAAAGGCGTCGCAGCAATGCGGCGCCTTTTTTGCAATCGGCGCCTTCCTCGCTCCTTTCGGCTCCATCACCCTCGCAGATAAATACAAATCGATGCAAATGGACCTTTATGCACCAAACCGTGCATATCCTGCGCGATCCAATCGCAAATTGACCGGACCCACGATTCGCGGATATCACAAACCACAGTGGGGACTTCGATCTTCTGGGAAGTGTCATGCCGCGTATTCTCGTGGTTGATGACGATCCGATGGTCGGCGCGACCATCGAGGTCCTCCTCCAACGTCAGGGCTTCGACGTCACGCTGACCGACGGCGGCGAAACAGGACTGGCTGCGCTGGAATCGCAAGCCTTCGACGTCATGCTGGTCGACATCTTCATGCCGCATATGCGCGGCTTCGAATCCATCCGCATCTTTCACGAGCGCGCCCCTGCCACGCCGCTGATCGCGATGTCAGGCTATGCCTTCGCCTCGTCCGCCTCGCCCTCTCCCGATTTTCTCCGCATGGCGCTTGAGCTCGGCGCAACGCGCTGCCTGCGCAAGCCGTTCACGCCGGAAGCGCTGCTGACCACGATCCGGGAATGCCTTGCCGGCGCGGGCGAGAGCGCGCCGCCGAAGGACCAGAAAGAAGCCCCTTGATTCCAACGCAGCGCGTCATTCTCGGTGTTGGACTTGCCATCCTCCTGATCATCACCGCGGCCTCGATCGCCCTCGACGTCAAGTCGCGGTCCGACGCGGCGTCGGTGAACCACACCGTCCAGGTGCAAAAGAAGATCTCCGATCTGCGCGTGCTGCTGCGCCGGGCCGAGAGCGCCGCGCGCGGCTACGAGCTCTATCGCAGCCAGGGCTTCAGCGACGAGTTCCAGGCGGTGCACGCCAAGCTCGCGCCGGCCCTCGCCGAGCTCAAGCGCGACGTGCGCGACACCCCCGATCAGGTCGCCCTGCTTGAGGGCACCGAGCCGCTGGCGCTGCGCCGGATCGAGATCGCCGCCACCGCGATGCGCCTGCGGGCCGCCAACGACCAGGCCGGCATTGCCGCGCTCAACAGCAAGGCCGAGGGCCGTGGCCTCATGGACACGGTGATGCGCAATCTCGACCGCCTGAGCGCGGAGGAAGAACGCCTGCTCGCCGCCCGCTCCCAGGATTCGCGCCGCACCGGCATCGTGCTGCTCGGCATCGACGTCGCCGGCGCCGTGCTGATCCTGCTCCTGGTCGCATTGGTGATGCGCGAAAGCCGCCGCACGACGGGTGAGCTCCAGAGCTCGCTCGAGCAGACCCAAGCCGCCAAGGCGGCGCTCGAGGCGGCGGTGGCCGAACGCACCGAGCACCTCGTCGCCGCGCATGACGAATTGCGCCTGTCGGTCAACGTGCTCCAGAGCACGTTTCGCAGCATGGCGGAGGCGGTGCTGGTCATCGACGCCGAGGGCACCGTGCTGCTGTCCAATCCGGCCGCCGAGCGCATGCTGCTGCATCGCACCGGCATGAACGTCGGCAATCTGCGCGCGCTGTCCGACGTGTTTCACGGCGACGGCGTCACGCCGCTTCCGGCCGACGAGCTGCCATCGACGCGCGTGCTGCGCGGCGAGCAGTTCGAAGAGCTGGAGATGATCGTCCGCCCGCACAGCGGCAACCCGCCGCGCCATCTCATGGTCAGCGGCCGGCCGATGCGGGACGGGCAAGGCAACATCTCCGGCGCGGTGCTGGTCTATCACGATGCGACGACCTCGCGCGAGACCGAGCGGCAGTTGCACCAGTCGCAGAAGCTGGATGCGATCGGCAAGCTGACCGGCGGCGTCGCGCACGACTTCAACAACATGCTCACGGTCATCTCCGGCAACACCGAGACGCTGGTGGAGCGCCTGAAGGACCAGCCCGAGCTACAGCGCACGGCCCGGCTGATCGACGATGCCGCCGAACGCTGCGCCGAGCTGATCCAGCACCTCTTGGCATTCGCGCGCCGGCAGCCGCTCGAGCCGCGCAACGTCGACATCAACGCCGCGATCTCGGACATCGCAAAGCTCCTTCGCCCCACCCTCGGCGAGCAGATCCAGATCGAGACCGTGCTGGAACAGGGGCCGATGACGACGCATATCGATCCGTCCAGGCTCACCAACGCCGTGCTCAACATGGCGATCAACGCCCGCGACGCCATGCCGGGCGGCGGCAAGCTGCTGCTGGAGACCCACCGCGTCGTGCTCGACGAAGCCTATGCGCAGGCCAATGCCGACGTGGCAGCGGGCCCCTACATCATGCTCGCGGTCAGCGACACCGGCACCGGCATGCCCCCTGACGTGCAGCAGAAGGCGTTCGAGCCCTTCTTCACCACCAAGGAGGTCGGCAAGGGATCCGGCCTTGGCCTCTCCATGGTCTACGGCTTCGTCAAGCAATCCGGCGGCCACATCAAGATCTACAGCGAGGAAGGCCACGGCACCACGATCAAGCTCTATCTGCCGCCGGGCGAAGGCGCAGCGGACATCGCAACCGGCGTCACGCCGACGGCCGAAGGCGGCGCCGAGACCATTTTCGTGGTCGAGGACGATCCGCTGGTCCGCAACTTCGTCACCGCGCAGCTCCAGAGCCTTGGCTACAAGACGATCGCCGCGTCCGACGGCAAGGCGGCGCTGGACCTGATTGAGGCCGGGCAGAGCTTCGACCTGCTGTTCACCGACGTCGTCATCCCCGGCGGCATGAGCGGCCGCGAGCTCGCCGACGAGGTGGCGAGGCGCCGGCCGGGCGTGAAGGTGCTCTACACCTCCGGCTACACCGACAACGCCATCGTCCATCACGGCAAGCTCGACGACGGCGTGCTGCTGCTGACCAAGCCCTACCGGCGCAACCAGCTCGCGGAGATGATCCGGAAGGCGCTGAACGGCGGCGGGATGGCGCCGAGCTAGCGCAACGAACTTGATCGCGGCTCAGTCGGTGATGTGCAGTAGAGCATCGACATCAGGCGAACGGACGATAGTGCCGTCGCGTACAAATGCTTCGTGATTGGTCTCAATGGTGTTGTGGTCATAAAGATAGTTGACCATGATCCCGAAGGATTCTTGAATCGCACGCAGAGCGGTATTGCCGAGCCAATTGATGCGCTCGAGCCGTGCGCCGTTGCCGAGGTGAAAACGCGCCACGGGGTCGATGCGTATCGAGGGCTTCCGTGTCAGATAGCTAGCGCAGAGCCGCAGCAAGGGCACGCGCAGCTTCTCGCTCTGCGCCGGGTCATTCCACCAGCTATCGCTCTCCAGTTGCGATAACAGCGCCGCATCGAGATCACTTGCATTTGCAAGCCGATTAGCGAGCCATTGCCGAAATCCCGGTACCGGAGATAGGGTGGAAAAACGCTTCAGCTGCGGAAACTCCGACTGCAGCTCTTCAACGACCTGCTTGATCAGGAAATTGCCGAACGCCACGCCGCGCAGGCCGTCCTGACAATTGGAGATCGAGTAGAAGATCGCGGTGTCGGCGCGCGCGGCGCGTTGCTGCGCGATGGCTTCACCGTCGTCCTGCGACAACAACGGCTGCACGGCCGTGGCCAGTCCTTCCACCAAAGCAACCTCGACGAAAATCAGTGGCTCGCCTGGAAGTGCGGGATGAAAGAAGCCAAAGCAGCGCCGATCGGGTGCAAGGCGCCGGCGCAGGTCGTCCCAGCCCTTGATTTCGTGCACGGCTTCGTAGGCGATCAGCTTTTCCAGCACCGCGGCCGGTGTCTGCCAGTCGATGCGCCGCAACTCGATGAAGCCGCGGTTGAACCATGAGGCGAACAAATGCTTGAGATCCGCGTCGAGCAACTTCAGTTCGGGGTCAGTGCGCATGTATGAAGCAATTTCGCTGCGAATCGCGATCAGAGCGCTGATCCCGCCGGGTGCCATGTTGATTCGCCGCAGCAGTTCCTGGCGCGGCGGCTCGGCAGCACGCGCGAGTGCGGCCGCGGCTTCTGCGGTGCTTTCGGCGAGGTAGCGCTGCGCCGCCGCGCGCAAAGCCGGACCGTGAGGATGGAATTCCGTGGCGAGATAGCGCTGAAAGCAGCGGCGATCGTTGTCGTCGAGTGCACCAAGCATCTCGCGCAATTGCCGCGCGACCAGCGCTCCTGAGGCCTGGCTGCGCTCGGAGAGCAGCGATGCTGCGAGCTGCTTCGCGCGATCGAGCGGCGGCATTGTCGTGCTGGATGGATCGTTGAAAGTTTGGCGGATTGCGGACATGACTATTCCTCCTCAAGCTTGGGCGGTGACGGCGCGGCGGAACTTGGCCGGTGGCGCGTAGAGTCCGCTCGAGGCGGCCACGAGGTCATCGATCGTCTTGGCGGCGAGCTGATCGCGCGTCGCCGTGCCGACGTCGATGCCAAGGTCTGCCGGAAACATCACGATGCCGCGACGGCGGAGGCTCTCGGTTGTGTCAGGCGATTGGCGCTTGCCAAATTCGGTGTCGCCGGCGATCGCGCGCAATGCCGCCTCGCGATCTTGCGGTGATCGGCAGCGCAACAGGTTCGCCACGGCCTTCTCGGTGATGACATGGCTCACGTCGTCGCCATAGATCATCACCGGCGGCAATGCGAAGCCGGCGGAGGCGGCCAGATCGAACGCGTCCAGACGCTCGACAAAACTGGGCGTGCCGTTTGGCTGATGGGTCTGCACCATCTGCACCACAAGCTTGCGCCCGCGTAAGGGATCGCCTGCTTCCTGACCGGCGCGAAGCCAGGTGGGGCTGTCGTGGCGACGACCGCGTGCATCCGCGCCCATGTTCGGCGCACCGCCGAAGCCTGCGATCCGGTCTTTTGTGGCCGTCGAACTGTTGCCTCGCGCGTCGATTTGCAGCGTGGCGCCAACAAACATGTCGCAGGCATATTGTCCGGCGACCTGCGCCAGTGCCCGGTTCGACCGCAGGCTGCCGTCGGCGCCGATCGGGAATATATCGGCGTGCTTTGCGACGTAGCGCTCCATACCGAGCTCGGAGCCGAAGCAATAGACGCCGTCGACGAAGCCGGCTTCGATCGCCGGGATCAGGGTCGGGTGCGGGTTGAGCACGAATTGGCTCGCGATCTTGCCCTTCAGGCCCCGCCGGGCGGCAAATGTCGGGAGGATCAGCTCGATCGCCGCGGTGGCGTAACCGATGCCGTGGTTGAGCCGCCGGACCTCAAATGGCTCATAGACCGCAGCAATCGCCATCATCGCCATCAGCACGTTCTCGTCCCTTACTTTGGCGGGGTCGCGCGTGAACAGAGGCTCGATCGCGTAAGGCTTTGGGCTCGGTATGACGAAATCGACCCAGTCGCCGGGGACGTCTACTCGCGGCAACCGGTCAACGATCTCGTTGACTTGCGCCACGACTATGCCGCCGCGAAAGGCCGCGGCTTCGGCGATGGTCGGCGTGTCTTCGGTGTTGGGACCGGTGTAGAGATTGCCGTTGCGGTCGGCCTTGTCGGCGACGATCAGCGCCACGTGCGGCGTCAGGTCCACCAACATCCGAGCATAGAGCTCGAGATAGGTATGGATTGCGCCGATCTTCACCGTGCCGATGCCGACCAGTTCGGCGAGCTTGCGGCTCTGCGGACCTGCGAAGGCAAAATCGAGCCGATTGGCGACACCGCGCTCGAACACGGCGAGATGATCGGGCAGCGCCAGCACCGACTGCACCATGTGCAGATCGTGAATCTGCGCCGGATCCACGCTCGTCAGGGCGGCGGCAAGAAAATCGGCCTGCTTCTGATTGTCGCCCTCGATGGCAACGCGGTCGCCCGGCTCGATGATCGCTTCGAGCAACTCGGTCGCGCGCTCGGCAGGGCAGAGCTTTTCAGAGCAGATCGTGGCGGCCCGAGCTAGCCTCGCGAAGCGATCCGCTCCCGGTCGTGATGTGGCGTGCATGATGAACCTCCTTCGCTCGACGCTGTCTTCGATGCAGAAGTTAGGTGACCAGTATTGATTATAGAAACGATATTTTGTAATATGATTGATCATGAATTTGGATCAATCGGCATGCTGGAATTCGAGCTTTTGCGTTCCTTTGTTGCCGTCGCGGATTGCGGCGGCTTCCACCGCGCCGCCGAACGGCTCAATCTGACGCAGTCGACCATCAGCCAGCAGGTCAAGCGATTGGAGCTTGAAACCAAACGTCCGCTGTTCCGGCGCACGACCCGCAGCGTCGCGCTGACCGACGATGGAGAGATGCTGCTGGGTGACGCCCGTCGTCTGTTGCAACTCGAGGAGGCGGCCCGCCATCGTCTGTCAGCGCCGCGTTTGTCAGGAGCCGTGCGTCTTGGAGTGATCGAGGAAGTCGCCGGCGGCTCGCTGCCATCGGCGCTGGGACGCTTCGCCATGTTGCACGCGAGCGTGAAGCTCGAGGTGCAGATCGGCGTTAGTGCGGAATTGATCGAGCAGTTGAACAAGGGACGACTCGACGTCGTGTTCGCTAAGCGTCCGCTCGGTACGTCGCGTGGGCGCCTGGTCTGGCGCGAACCCATGGTCTGGGCCGCCGCCGACGCGTTTGATCTGGTTCCGGGCGCGGTGCTGCCGCTGGCGCTCTATCGCGAGCGGTCAGTATCGCGTGAGGCAGCGCTCGCCGCGCTAAATGACAGCGAACTGACGTGGGAGATCATCTATACCAGCCCCAGCCTGACAGGTGTGCGCGCGGCGGCGCTCGCTGGTCTCGCCATCACGCCGCTTCCCGCGAGCGCGGTCATTGCAGGTTTGCGCATTCTGGGATCGCAAGAGGGGCTGCCGCGCCTTCCTGACCTTGAGTTCGCAATCTATGAGAAAGCCCGGCCCGAAAAGGCCGCGGCGGCGCTGGCCGCAGCGCTTCTGGCACTTGGGCAATCGCCAGCGCGCCCGACGATTTAGCGCCATATGTTCCGTTGCGGGTCCAAACCCCAGGGTACAGATTGGTTCATCTCGCAATGATGAGGATCCGTCAGGCGGTATTGAGCGCATCGGTCTCATGACGGCTCTGGGTCACAAGCAGTGATGCTCTGGCAGATCAGAATATCTCCGCTCGTCCCTCAGGAGCGAACATTGCCTTTATGAGTACACCCCCTAGCCCGTATGAGTACACGCGCTAGCCCGTGAGTTGCCGAGGGCGCTGCAGTCACCCAATCTGTGAGGTCGTGGGCACTGGCGCAGGATGTGAGTTCCAACTGTCCTTTTGAGACGCCGTAGCTCGCGCGGATCCGCCGGAGGTGTTCGGACACCGCGCCATGCAACGCGTAAGGCCGTTTTGGTCTTGATCCGGCGGTCTCAAGTAAAAATCAAGCGCATCTCAAGGACAAATCGTCTCGTCAGCCCAGTCTCTGAGCATGCTCACGAGGACAAATGTCGGAGCCGGTGGCGCGACAGTCCGCTTGCGGAGCGCAGCAGTCATTAGATGCACGGCTCGGACCTTGGTCTGCGGCCGGAACTGCCGGCCCAGTTTCGACAGGTGCTCGCATGAAAAGAAGAGAGTTCATCTTGTTGATCGGTGGAGGACTGGCCTGGCCTGCGATCGCACGGGCGCAGGGCGGAGCCAAGCTGCATCGAATCTTCTGGGTCTCGACTGAGTCCGAACCGGATCCCTTCCTGGACGGCTTTCGCGATGGAATGCGCGCCCTGGGATATGTCGAAGGCAAGACCGTAACCTTCGAGACGCATTATGCCCCTGGAAATCCGCAGGCACTGCGCAAGATCGTCTCCGAGTTGCAGCGAGGGGATGTCGACCTTGTGGTCTCGAGCGGTCCGGCGACACGCGGCATGACTGCAATCACCGACATCCCAGTGCTGTTTGCATTGAGCGGCGACCCCGTCGCTTTGGGTGTGGTGAAGAGCCTTGCTCACCCCGGCACCAATTTCACCGGCAGCACATTCCTGTCGCTCGAGCTGGCAGGAAAGCGCGTTGAGCTGCTCAAGGACATTTATCCAAAGCTGCGAAAGCTGGCGGTCTTCTCGAATACGGATCATCCGGGAGAGCCGCTGGAATGGCGTGCGACGTTGGAGTCGTGCCGAAACCTTGGGATAGAGGCAGCCTACGTTCCGTTCTGCGGCGCGCGCGAAATCGAGAATGGGTTGATGGCTGCCGGCAAGGTGGACGCGGATGCTCTCCTCGTGTTTCCCGATGCTGTGACGCTGGTGCATCGTGCGAAGATTGCGGAGCTTGCAATCGCGCACCGGCTGCCTTCGATGTTTGGCTGGTCTGAATATTGTGACGCTGGAGGTCTCTTGAGTTACGGCGCAAACCAGCGCACGACCTATTTTCGGCTTGCCACTTATGCCGATCGCATCCTGCGCGGTGAATATCCGTCAGATCTTCCGGTAATGCGTCCCGAGAAGTTTGAACTGGCAATCAATATGAAGACAGCCAGGCTTCTGGGTATCAAGCTGGATGTGTCGTCGATCCTGTTTCGCGCCAGCAAGGTGATCTCCTGAGAGTAGCTATGAAGGACGGTGCTGCGCAGCCCTCTTCGTGTACGATGCCTCCGCGTCGCTCGCTGTTCTGCAAGTACTTCGCGACGTTGTTTGTCGCTGCGGTCGTGCCTCTGATACTCGGCGCGGCCGTCGAGGCTTCTTTCGGTTACCGAGACCAGCGTCGCCAGATCAGCGCGGTGCTGCAGGCCGATGCTCGCGCGGCGTCCGACAGGATCGAGGCGTTCACCGATGGCATGCGAGATCAGCTGGGTTGGATGGTGCAGCTTCCCTGGTCTGCCGGAGACGATGCGCAACATAAGATCGATGCCTTGCGTCTCCTCCAGCAGGTGCCTGCAATCGCTTCGGTTTCGCTTCTGGATGAGACCGGCACCGAACGGGTCTTTGTTTCCAGGCTGCTTCTGAACAGGACCGGGCGCGGCATCGATATGTCTGCGGATCCCGCTGTTCTGGGCGCACGCGGCAACAAAGTCTGGTACGGACCGGTTCAGTACCAGCAAGATTCAGAGCCCTATATGAGGATCGCGGTTGCCGGGAGCCTGCCGGCCGCAGGGGTTGCGATCGCCGAGGTCAATCTGAAGCTGATCTGGGATGTCATCGCAGCCATTAGAATCGGCGAGACCGGCTACGCCATTGTCGTCGATGATTCCGGTCATCTGATCGCACATCCCGATATCAGCCGGGTTCTGCGCGGCCGCGCCAGCTCCGGCAGTTTTGGCCGGATCAAGCATCTCGTTGGCGCGGCGAGCGGAGCGGCGGTGATAACCGGGGAGCGAGGCAACCCGGTGGTGGCGCTATCCGTTCAGGCCGCCGATGTGGGATGGACGGTGATCGCGATGCAGCCAACCGCGGAAGCCTTTGCATCAATTCGGGCGGCCTTGTGGCGCTCGTCAATTCTCATTGCCTTTGGTGTTCTTGTCGCGCTGGCGCTCGCCTATTGGCGCGCGCACAGAATGTCCGGTCCGATCAAGCAACTGGAAGAGGGCGTGGAGCGGATCAGAACCGGACAATTCGAGCATCGCATCAAAATCTTCAGCGGTGACGAGTTGCAGCAGCTGGCGTTGCGTTTCAATGAAATGGCTTCTGAACTGGCGATCTCGCAGCAGAAATCTGCGCGGATCGAACGGCTGAAGCAGTTCCTGCCATCACAGGTCGCCGAATTGGTCGAACATTCTCACGAACTGCTCGAAGGGCAGCGCCGTGAAGTGGCTGTCATTTTTGGCGACTTGCGCGGCTTCACGGCGTTCTCCACTCGCAATGAACCCGATGTCATCATGGCCGTCATGCGAGAGTACTACGAGGCCGTCGGCGCCGTGACGACTCGTCACGAGGCAACGCTCATCGGCTTTGATGGCGACGGAGTCATGCTGCTGGTCAATGCCCCGATCGCATGCGAACAGCCGGCAACTCAAGCGGTCCGCCTCGCGATCGACCTGCAAATGACGGTTCAGTCCCTTGCCGGCAAATGGTGTGACGCCGGCCACGCGATCGGCTTTGGTGTGGGCGTTGCCATGGGACCGGCAACGGTAGGAACGGTCGGTTACAACGGCCGGCTGGATTACACGGCGATGGGAGCCGTGGTGAATTTGGCGTCGCGGCTCTGTAATCTCGCAAAGGACGCGCAGATCCTGGCTGATCCCACGATCGCTGAAAGGGTAAGGGATAGCGTCCCGATGGCATCGCTCGGACAGCGGACCATCAAAGGCTACGACCAGGCTCTCGAGGTCTTTGCCGTCGCACCTGCTGACCTTCCGTCGAAACTGCCGGGCTTGGCACAACGGAGGCGAGAGAAAGAGGCTCAGGACCACTGATAACCCGGCGTCCGGACGGCTACCCCCGTGTCGCCAGCACCACCGCGGCGAGCGTAAACACCAGCCCCGCGATCTGCCCTGCCCCGAGCGGCTCGCCAAGCGCGACCGCCGAGGCCACGACGCCGATCACCGGCACCGCCATGGTGCCGATCGCGGCGACCGAGGCCGGCAGGCGCGCCAGTGCTGCGAACCAGCTGACATAGGCGATGCAGAACTGCCCGACGACCGAATAGACCAGCAGCCACCAGCCGAGCGGCGTCACATGCGACAAATGCGTCGTCTCGATCAGGAGGCCGACGATCGAGATCGGCAGGCAGCCGATCCCGATCTGCCAGGCTGCCGCCGCGAGCGGCGGCAGGTGAATCGGGTACTTCTTTGAGAGCACGGTGCCGAGGGCAAAGCCGAACGCACCGACCAGCACCATGATGATGCCCGGCAGCTTTTCCGTGCTGGCGGCAAGGCCGTTGCCCCCCATGATCGAGGCAAGCCCTGCGAAAGCCAGCACCAGCCCAAGCGTGCGCAAGACCGTCGGCCGCTCGCCCAGGACCGGCCAGGCGAGGATCGAGGCCCAGACCGGCATCGTATAGGCGATCAGCGCCGCCTCGCTCGCCGGCAGCCAGAGCAGTGCCAGCCCCATCAGCACCATCCAGCAGGTGACGTTGAGCGCGGCCGAGGTGAGCAGGCGCGGCCAGATCGCGCCCTCCACGTACAGGCTTTGCCGCCGGATCACCGCAAGCAGCGCCAGCAGCAGCGCGCCGAGCACACCGGTGACCCCGCGCAGTGTCAGAGGCGGCAGCTCGGCAAGTAGGAATTTCGTCACCGGCCAGTTGAAGCCCCAGCCGATCGAGGTGATCGCAAGGAACATCAGGCCGGCCGGGGCGATGCGCGGCCGCACGCCCGGCGTCGTCGAATCAAGCATGTCGGCTAGCCCGGCAAATCGAGCGGTCACCTTGGCCCGGATTCGCGGGTCCCACCACCGCTTTGGCGGGCATGCCTGCCCTCACCGTCCGTAGGGCTACGTGAGTCCTGCTGACGCAATCCCATTGCTCAAAAATATACCTGCCTGTGAACAGCGGGATGAAGGCCCCGCGTCATCACGGCATGCAAATTTTTTCAGTTGGGAATCCCTGAGGACTCACTGATACTTGGGTCCACGACAGGCGCGGCGAAGACCCCTGTTATCCCCCGCAATCCACCATATTTAGTATTTGATTCAGGAACTCGCACTAGTTCTTGACGGGCGCAGCGGAGAGTCCTAGCTTTCGGTCCGTTCGGCGCGAGTGAGTTTGCGTCCCGCCGGCACTCCCCCAAAGGGTCTCGCAAATTTCAGCTCCGCCAGCCGGCCAAAGGCTGCGGATGAGGGCTTGTCTGCCCTCGGAATGAGAGGCTCTTCGGGGCGCCAGAACGGGCCGGCAACAGGCTCGGATGGCATCGATGACGAAGTGACGTTGTGGGGCGTTGAACGCATGTCGCGCACATCCCCTTGGGGGCGGATGGGTGTGGACATGCCGGCGGGATGATCGATGCGACGCATCGAGCTCGCGCCGGGAAAAAACAGGGCCGGATCCACCGGCTGAACTGCGGTGCTCCAAGGCCGAACGGCCGAAGGCGCCGCGAATGCAATGACGACCCGGCACGCCCACAACGAGGGGCGGGACCGGTCAAAGAAAAGGACGGGGCAAGACCATGCGGATTGAGCGGCGCCACACCACTGCGGGACAGTCACCTTATGCGGGAATCGAATTCCGCCTGACCACGTCGGAGATTCGCAATCCCGACGGCTCGGTCGTGTTCAAGCTTGATAACGTCGAGGTGCCGAGCGAGTGGTCGCAGGTCGCCTCCGACGTGCTGGCCCAGAAATATTTCCGCAAAGCCGGCGTTGCCGCGCGCCTGAAGAAGGTCGAGGAGGAATCCGTCCCGTCCTTCCTGTGGCGCTCCGTGCCCGACACCGACGCGCTCAATGCGCTGCCCGAGAAGGAGCGCTATGTCAGCGAGCTCTCGGCCAAGCAGGTGTTCGACCGCCTCGCCGGTTGCTGGACCTATTGGGGCTGGAAGGGCGGCTATTTTACCAGCGACGACGACGCCCAGGCCTTCTACGACGAGCTCCGCTACATGCTCGCCATGCAGATGGTCGCGCCGAACTCGCCGCAATGGTTCAACACCGGCCTGCACTGGGCCTATGGCATCGACGGCCCCGGCCAGGGCCATTATTACGTCGACCCCTTCACGGGCAAGCTGACCAAGTCCAAGTCGGCCTACGAGCATCCGCAGCCGCATGCCTGCTTCATCCAGGGCGTCGGCGACGACCTCGTCAACGAGGGCGGCATCATGGACCTCTGGGTCCGCGAAGCCCGCCTGTTCAAATACGGCTCCGGCACCGGCTCCAACTTCTCGCGCCTGCGCGGCGAAGGCGAAAAGCTCTCCGGCGGCGGCCGCTCCTCCGGGCTGATGAGCTTCCTCAAGATCGGCGACCGCGCTGCGGGCGCAATCAAGAGCGGCGGCACCACGCGCCGCGCCGCCAAGATGGTCGTCGTCGACGTCGATCACCCCGACATCGAGACCTATATCGACTGGAAGGTGAAGGAGGAGCAGAAGGTCGCCGCCCTCGTCACGGGCTCCAAGATCAACCAGAAGCACCTCAAGGCCGTGCTGAAGGCCTGCGTCAACTGCGAAGGCTCGGGCGACGATTGCTTCGACCCCGAGAAGAACCCTGCCCTGCGCCGCGAGATCAAGCTCGCGCGCCGCAGCCTGGTGCCCGACAATTACATCAAGCGCGTCATTCAGTTTGCCAAGCAAGGCTACAAGGACATCCAGTTCGACACCTACGACACCGACTGGGATAGCGAAGCCTACCTCACCGTTTCGGGCCAGAACTCCAACAACTCGGTCTCGCTGAAGGACGACTTCCTGCGCGCGGTCGAGACCGACGGCGACTGGAATCTCAACGCCCGCACCTCGAAGAAGGTGACGAAGACTCTGAAGGCGCGCGACCTCTGGGAGAAGATCGGCTACGCCGCCTGGGCCTCGGCCGATCCCGGCCTGCACTTCAACACCACGATGAACGACTGGCACACCTGCAAGGCGTCCGGCGACATCCGCGCGTCCAATCCGTGCTCGGAATACATGTTCCTGGACGACACGGCGTGCAATCTCGCCTCGGCGAACCTGCTGACGTTCTACAACACCGACACCAAGCGCTTCGACGTCGAGGGCTATGAGCATCTCTGCCGGCTCTGGACCGTCGTGCTCGAAATCTCCGTGATGATGGCGCAGTTCCCGTCGAAGGCGATCGCCGAGCTCTCCTACGAGTTCCGCACGCTCGGCCTCGGCTACGCCAATATCGGCGGCCTGCTGATGACCATGGGCCTGCCCTATGACAGCAAGGAAGGCCGCGCGCTCTGCGGTGCCCTCACTGCAGTCATGACCGGCATCACCTACAAGACCTCCGCCGAGATCGCGGCCGAGCTCGGCACCTTCCCCGGCTACAAGAAGAACGCCGCGCATATGCTGCGCGTGATCCGCAACCACCGCCGCGCGGCGCATGGCCAGTCCAACGGCTATGAGGCGCTCAGCGTCAACCCGGTGCCGCTCGACCTCGTCTCCTGCCCGCAAGCCGACCTCGTCAGCCATGCCCAGGCAGCCTGGGATGCGGCGCTCGAGCTCGGCGAGAAGCACGGCTATCGCAACGCCCAGACCACGGTGATCGCGCCGACCGGCACGATCGGCCTGGTGATGGACTGCGATACGACGGGCATCGAGCCCGACTTCGCGCTGGTCAAGTTCAAGAAGCTCGCCGGCGGCGGCTACTTCAAGATCATCAACCGCGCCGTGCCGGCCGCGCTGCGCGCGCTCGGCTATCGCGAGAGCGAGATCGCGGAGATCGAGGCCTACGCCGTCGGCCACGGCTCGCTGGCGAATGCCCCCGGCATCAACGTCACCACGCTGAAGGCCAAGGGCTTTACGGACGAAGCCATCGCCAAGGTCGAGAAGGCCCTGCCGACCGCCTTCGACATCAAGTTCGCCTTCAACAAGTGGACCTTTGGCGAAGACTTCATCCGCGACCAGCTCGGCATCGGCGCGGAGGCGATCGCAGCCCCCGGCTTCGACCTGCTCCAGGCCGTCGGCTTCACCAAGCGCGAGATCGAGGCCGCCAACGTCCACATCTGCGGCGCGATGACGGTGGAAGGTGCCCCGCACCTCAAGGCCGAGCACTATCCGGTGTTCGACTGCGCCAACCCCTGCGGCAAGATCGGCAAGCGTTATCTCTCGGTCGAGAGCCACATCCGCATGATGGCGGCGGCGCAGCCTTTCATCTCGGGCGCGATCTCCAAGACAATCAACATGCCGAACGACGCCACGGTGGAGGACTGCAAGTCCGCCTACATGCTGTCGTGGAAGCTCGCCTTGAAGGCCAACGCGCTCTATCGCGACGGCTCCAAACTCTCACAGCCGCTCAACTCGCAGCTCATCAGCGACGATGAGGACGAGGACGATGCGGTCGAGCTGCTGCACGAAAAACCCATGGCGGCGCGCGCCACGCATGTGGCCGAAAAGGTCGTCGAGAAGCTGGTCGAGCGCATCGTCGTGATGCGCGAGCGCGAGAAGATGCCCGATCGCCGCAAGGGCTACACCCAGAAGGCGGTCGTCGGCGGCCATAAAGTGTATCTGCGCACCGGCGAGTACGATGACGGTCGTCTCGGTGAGATCTTCATCGACATGCACAAGGAAGGCGCGGCGCTCCGCTCCTTCATCAACAACTTCGCCATCGCGGTGTCGCTCGGCCTGCAATACGGCGTGCCGCTCGACGAATATGTCGACGCCTTCACCTTCACCCGCTTCGAGCCGGCGGGCCCCGTGCAGGGCAACGACAGCATCAAGTACGCGACCTCGATCCTCGACTACGTCTTCCGCGAGCTCGCGGTGAGCTATCTCTCGCGCTTCGACCTCGCCCATGTCGATCCCAACGAGACGGGCTTTGACGCGCTCGGCAAGGGCGTCGAGGAAGGCAAGGAGCCGGACGAGGACGGCGGCCAGCACGCGACCAAGCTGGTCTCGCGCGGCCTCACCCGCTCGCGCACGGACAACCTCGTCGTGATGCGCGGCGGCTCGGCCGCGGTCAGCCAAGGCAACGACAGCGCGCCCTCAGGCGGCAGCCGGGTCACGGCGCTGGCCGCCCACGGCGCTAGCGCCCGCGTCGGCGACGCCATCGAAGGCGCCGTCGCCCTGAAGCAGGAAGCCCAGCACGATCTGTCTCCGACGGAGAAGCTGGAAGCGCTGCAATGGAGCAAGGCCGGCAGCGGCGCGACCGCGGCTCCGACCAGGGCCGAGCGTCGCGCGGAGGCGAAGGCCAAGGGCTACGAGGGCGAGATGTGCTCGGAGTGCGGCAACTTCACGCTGGTGCGGAATGGGACGTGCATGAAGTGCGATACTTGCGGAAGCACGACGGGGTGTTCGTAAGACGATAGCTAACGCCGATCGACAGTAGAACCCGCACGTGCTCAGGTATCTGCAAGGGGCGGCCGCGAGGCCGCCCTTCTTTCATTCACATATTGCAACTTATGGTTTTTTGAACATAACTAGGTAGTATTAGATTAAAAAAGGGCGGCGAATGCAGTCCGACTATTTCAATCACGTTCATCTTCTGATTCGGGGGAGTGATGACCAGATTTGACGGGATCGAGCTTCCTAACATCGTCCAGCGTCGCTTCGACGTGCGGATGACGGAATCTAAAACAAAACTAGACGTGCTGACCACACGGCTAGCAAAGGCTCGTCACCTGAAAGCCTTCGAACACCTAACGATCTACGCGGCGGGTTCTTACGGTCGATTAGAAGCTAGCAAATACTCAGATATCGATTTGTTTTTTGTGCTTGCGAAGCCTCGCAGCTATTTCGATGAAATAAGAGTTCCTGAAATTCGGCTGCTCTCGGAGATAGTTGAAATCGGCTACGACATGGATTTTCCTAAATTCTCAAACGATGGACACTTTCTAAAGCTGTTGTTTCTCGACGATATACTCGAAAATCTCGGAAGTCCTGCTGACGATTATCACAACCATTTCACTGCGCGAATGCTGCTTCTCCTAGAGAGCAAACCAATTTACGGCGTGAACATTTACAACAGGCTCTTGCGAGAAACGACGAATAGCTATTTACCCCGTCACGAGCAGAAGAAGCTAGAGCACGATCGTATTCTCGAAGAATTACTGTTGCTGGCACGGCAACAAAGTCGTGTTCTGTCGAATCCGGCCGGCCTTATCGGTGAGGAAATACTGGCTTTATTACTCAGGCTGACCCATGAGCCGGAGGGGGCTGCAATACGCTTAGTGCACAAGGAGCGAGATCTCGTCCTTGCGTTGTGCGGGCGCTGGGGACGACTGCAGTACGAGTTGAACGGCTATATCAGCGTGCTTGATCCGAAAGAGCGGCCGCGTGCTCGCGAGATGATCGAACGCTTCTCCTCCTATGTGAAGGAGCTTCAGTCCATACTTGTCGGAACTGCTACGACGCAATCCATCCAACAGGCATTTGGCTCTAGCTCTCAAACCAGCTCGTAGTAGCAATCGTGGCCCGTCGAGTTACGGCGACGGTGCACGAAATTGGTTTGTCATCGCCAAATCAGCCAATTCCGCTCACTTTTGGATGCGCTCCGTATCGAGTGCACTACCCTCCGTGATCGCAGCTTGGTTCCGGCTTCCCTGCTCATCAATCCCAACCGCCGAAATTGCCTTTGCGGTCGAGCCCTTCCCTCCTAAACTCGACCGTCACCGTCATCGGTTCCGACGAGCCCGGTAGAAGCGGAGTAAAGTCATGCCCAAACCGGAAAGCTTCCCGATCGAGAAGATCTTCGTTCCGACCAAGCAGAAGAAGGCCGTCAAGCCCGAGACCGTCGGGGAGATCGCGGAAAGCATGCTGGAGATCGGGCAACAGGTCCCGATTTCCGTCCGGCGCGACGGAGACCGCCTGGTTCTGGTCGAGGGACTGCATCGGCTCGAGGCCTGCAAGGCGCTCGGCGAGACGACCATTCTCGGTGTTCTGGTCCCGGCTGAGCTTGCCCAGCACAAGCCGCAGCTCGCCGAACGACCCGAGGTCGAGGCAGAACGCATCAAGATGGCGCGATTGAAACAGCTGCGCCTGGAGAAGGAAGCCGCTGAGGCATCGGCGGCTGCCTTGAAGGGCGTCAGGCAGTCGGAAGCGCCGCGCACCCGTCCGGCGAAAGGCGTCCGCGACAAGCCGCAGGCATCACCGGGCCGGATTGTGAAATCGAAACCGAAATCATTGTCGGACTGGATCACGCAGCAAAAGGGCAGCGGCGGCCGCTATTGATGGCCACCCCGTCATTCCGGGGCGCGCCCGCTTGGGCGCGAGCCCGGAATCCATCGGGCGGCACGACGAGTGGCGCAATGGATTCCGGGCTCGCGCTTCGCGCCCCCGGAACGACCGTTCTGCTGCGCTCCACCTTGCATGGCTTCTACCGCATGACGGCCGCAATCCTTTCGATCGCGGCCCTCCTCACCGATCAACCCGCCCGTCTCACGCCGCTTTCGCCTGCTCCGGCGAGGCCGTCTCCATCGCGCGCATGTAGAGGTCGAGCAGGCTTTCGCGCTCGTCGCGCTCGTTCTTGTCTTCCTTGCGCAGCTTGATGATCTCCTTGAGGATCTTCACGTCAAAACCTTCGCCCTTGGCTTCCGCGAAGACTTCCTTCTTCTGTTCGCTCAACTCCTGCATTTCGCTGTCGAGGTTCTCGATCCGCTCGACGAAGGAACGGATCTTGCCGCCGGGAATGGTGATATCGGACATGGTGCCTCTTGCTGACTGAGGTCGTGAAAATGCCCGCAAAGAAATGACCAATGTGTTAACCGAGTTGCCGCACCCGATGCCATCGCGCCGCAGCGATACCCGGGACAGGCGACCACCCCCCAGCTATCTGGATCGGCGACTTCTTGCCGGATGCATCGAAGATGCGGCGGCAAAATCTCACCACATGGCCGCCACGCAAGCGACAGCCCACAATCGCGATTTCAGCGCAAACGCGACGGAGGCTCGCGGCTTCATCGATATTCAGGAGCCATTTGCAATGTTGAGTGCGGTGGACAACAAGCCAAGGGGAAAATCCGGCCGGCGCGGCGGCAAGAAGAAGGCGGGACAACGCGCCGGGGCCGGCGAGCAACGCGCAAGTGCAGGGCATCAATTGCCGGATGCCCCGGCGGAGACCAGGCACGAGACCGGGCAAGAGCCGAGCCGACCGATCAGTGCGGAGATACCTTCGGCTGCAGCCTTGCCGGACGAGGCTTCCGGGATGGAGCTTGCTGCAAGCCCACCCGTCGCACCGGTCGAACCCTTGGAGGCCAGCACGCAGGCGATTGCCGACGCCTATAGCGACTACATCAGGACCTCGCTTGAGCAAGCCTGGAGCTTCCTGGGAAAGCTCGCTATGGCGCGTTCACCCGTCGAGGCCTTTGAGCTTCAGATGGCGTACGCGAAACAGGCCTGCGACTCGTTTGTCGCCGAATCCCAGAAGATCACCGAGCTGCATGAACAATTGACCAGAGAAAGGGTCATGCATCTTGAGGGGTTCGTGGCCAGGCTCACCCAGACCACGCTCGAAATCCGCACGATACGTCACTGACGACGGGTGCACATTGCGGCGCCGCGGGACGTAAGGTGGGTTAGCTGGCGGTTGCGCGAAGCGCGGTCCGCCGGCGTAACCCACCACCTCTCCGCCGCCGAGATTAAAGAGGTGGGTTGCGCTACCCGACCTGCGCTTTGTCGCGGAGCTAACTCACTCTACGCGCCTGAGGACCGCCTGGAGTTCAGTACCCTGACTTCGTGCCGGTGGTCGACCCGGTGCCCGCGCCTGTGGTTTGACCTGTGGTTTGCCCTGTAGTCCGTCCTGGAGCGTAGCTCGACGCGCCGGGGCTGGTTCTCTTCGAGGACTTCGCGTGCTGCTTCTTCTTGTGTCCCGGAGCGTAGCTGGAAGCGCCCGGCTCGCCCTTCTTGCCCATTTGCTGCATCTCATGACCTGGCGTCTTGCTCGATACGCCCTGAGCAAATACGGCTGGTGCGGTAGCCATGACAACGGCAGCCGAAAGCGCGATGATCGTTGCTTTCATGTTGTCCTCCTCGAACAAGCCCCCTCAAAGGAAACGGAATGGACTAGCGCCCGTTCCCCTCAGCGAACGTTCATGGCGCCGCGGGGCTGGACGCCCCTGGGATCGTCATTCGTTGATGAGCTTCGATCCGCTCGACTACCCTACGAAATGCGCTTTGCGCAGTCGCGGCGACAACCCATCCTACGCCCTCACGCCGCCCGCTCCCTCGCCCGTCATAATTTCTCCTTTGCACACGCGTTGTGTCTGACAGCGGCGAGACCTATCCTTGATCGGACTGCCTCCCATTGACGCCCGACCGGATGGAGAGCGCATCGATGCCTGACACGAACGACCCCAAGCCTGATACCGGCAAGACCGATAACGCCAAGCCTGATATCGCCAAGCCTGATGCGTCCAAGCCGGACGAGGCGCGCGCCGACGGTGGGCTGGCGCGGGCCTACGACCGGATCAAAAGCGCAGAGGAAGACCTCGCGCGGCTGGACCGGCTGGTTTCCGGAATGGAACGCAACAGCGAAGCCCCGCGGACCTCGCACGCAAGCGCCGCCTCGACGGCAGCCGCCACGTCAGGAAAGAAGACGCCGACGCCGGAAGCCAAGGTTCTAAACACCAAGGTACGCGATCAGGGCCTGAGGGGAGACAAGGCCATGATGCGCGCACTGGCTATTCTCGTGATGGCGATCGGCCTCCTCGGTGCCGCCGTCGCATCGCAATATGGCGACGAGGCGACATCGATCGGCAAGTCCATCATGGCGCGATGGGCTCCACCCGCGAGCGCACCCCCGCAAGCGACCGCCGCGGAAAGTCCGGAGCAGCCGGCGACGGTGCTGCTGGCGGCCGCGGATGAGCCGAGCCCGGTGCCGGCGCCGCCGGGGCCCAAGGACACCGAAAGCGCCCCGAAGCCTGCCGCCACGGCGGCCGAGCCGTCATCGTCCGAGCTCGCGCAATCGCTCAAGGCCATCACGAGCGAGCTTGCGAATATCAACGACAAGCTCGAGCAGCTGAAGAGCCGCAGCGAGCAGACCCTGCGCGACCAGGCCGCCACCATCGAGCAGCTCAAGGCCGCGCAGGAGAAGGACGCGGCGGACAATGCCCGCCTCGCCGCGCAGGTCCAGGCGTTGCAAACGCAATTGAGCGCGTCATCGGCGCCATCCGCCTCTGCACCCGCCAAGCCCGTCGTGCGCAGCGTGGTGAGCAACGACACGGCTGCGCGTGCCCGGGCGCACCTACCGGACGCCGCGCCACGGCGGCCGAGGCCGCCGCCGCGAGGCCCCTGGATGCCGCCGCGCTATATGGCCGACCCTTACTATTACGGCGATCCGGATTGGTGAGCCCGTTTCGAAGGCGCGATTGGATTTGAAGTGCGTAGGGTGGGTTAGCCTGCGGCGGCGCGAAGCGCAGTCCGCTGGCGTAACCCGCCTCTTTGATTTCCGCGGAGGCAGAGGTGGTGGGTTACGCTGCGCGAACTGCGCCTCGCGCAGTCGCGCAGCTAACCCACCCTACGCACCCACGCTCCCCTCAGCGTATCTCGCTCATCGTCACCTTGGCCGCGATCCCCGTCAGCTCGGGCTCTTGCGGCGCAAGCTCCTCATCGGAAGGGCCGACCGAGACTTCAGCCATTCTGCGTTTGACCTGTTCGCAGGTCTTGCGAACGTCTTCGGTGAACAGCGCGCATTCTTCGATACGCTTGAAGATCTTGCGTCCCTCTTCACGATAGCCTGCCGCCGTTTCTCGCATGAAGGCGATCGCATCATGAACCTGGGCCGTCAGCGCCTCGCATTTTTGCGCGGCGTCGATCAACTCGGCGCCCATGGCCTCGATCTCTTTTGCAGCGGACTCATAGTCGCGAATGACCGCTTCTGCACTGAGCGCACCGACCCGGGACACCCCCGCGGTGTGCTCGACGTAATCAGGCAGATTAACTGAAGTAATGGAGCTCCCCGACCGGATCGAAGTGATGTCGGCTTCGAGTTGGACCAAGTTCACTCCGTCCCGTCTGTGCAATTGTTCGACACTTGCCATGACTGTCCTCCCAATACGCGCAAAGAAACCCCAAGCAGTATTGGGTTTATTACGGGGATAAATGCCGTTCTACCTCTATGTATTCTTGACAGTCTTCACTTTGCCACTTTTACCCGATCGCCAACTCTGCACGCAGAGACGGCGAGCCATCAAACTTCAATTTATCCGCGCACCTGTTCGAAGTGCACTCCCCGCCGCATCGGCGCCGGGCCATGGCGGGCACGATTACGTTCCGGGGGAGCGACGGTCGTCGGCGTCGAAGGCATTTCCGACGGCGGCTGGCGCAGGCTCGCCCCGCCCTGCATCCGCAGCACGATGGCGGCCGGCATCGCCCGCCGCAAAAATATCGTGCACCAGCCCGAGCTTCCCCAGCCCCAGGATGATCAGCCCGTTGATGTCCACCTCGTACCAGGCGTGCGAGATGTAGGCGTCGCGCGGAAAGCGGTGATGGTTGTTGTGCAGCCCCTCGCCGAAGGTGAGCAGCGTGGTCACCAGCTCGTTGGTGGTGCCGTCATGGGTCTCGAAGCGGCGGTAGCCCCAGCGGCCGTCGCTGTGACAGACCGAGTTGACCAGCGAGGTCGCCATGGTCATGAGGTAGCTGCGGAACAGGCCGGCGAACAGGATGCAGCCGATCATCGTGCGCACGCCGCCAAACGCGTAGCCGATGGCGCCCGGAATGATCAGCGCCGACAGCGCGTACCAGTACCAGCGCGTCCTGGTGAAGAACATCGCGATCGGGTCGGCCAGGATGTCCTTGGCGTAGTAGCTGGCATCGGTGGTCTCGCGGTCCCACACCCAGCCGCCTTGCGCATGCGTCATGCCCTTGGCGAAACTGGTATAGGGATGGCCGCCGCCGTCGTAATAGGGGCTGTGCACGTCGCCGGGCCGGTCGGAGTGCAGATGGTGCCGCCGATGGTTGCTCACCCATTTCAGGATCGAGCCCTGCACCGCCATGGTCGCGAGCGCGGCGAAGATCGTCCGCATCACCGGACCGCAGCGGAAGCTGCGGTGCACGAAGTAGCGATGCATGAAGCCGATGCCGATCGTGGACATGATGAACGTGCCCGCGAACACCGAGACTTCGACCCAGCCGATGCCTTGCCAGAAGGCCCAGACCAGCGCCGCGATCGAGCCGCCGACCATGATGGCGAACGAGATGTAGGAATCGCGAAACTTGGCGTCGACCACCGGACCTTCGGTCAGCACGCCCGGCGGCATTTTCGGCTCCGCAAGCTGCTCGGACGCCACGCTCTCAACCACGCTCATTTCAGCCGATCCATTTACACTGCACTTTTCTGCAGTGCAGCGTACAACCCCTGGTTATCAGAGGCAAGGACCCGAGCGGCCGTAGGAGCACGGGCGGCGCAGCCCCGCCGCTTTCGCTTCTCTGCGATAGAGAGTGGCGATCATGACGAGCAGATGCACGTCGTGCCTCTGCTCAGCTCACCGAGCGCATGCGCCGATCAGTTTTGGCGTCGGTCGGTGCCTTCACCACCAATACGGCCAGCGCCATCCCTCATAGCGCACATAGGACGGCACCAAGGGCGGGCCGTAGGGATCGACCCGGTCGTGCTCGGGGCGGTAACGATAGCGTGGCACGATGTTGTAATCCCAAGGCGTCGGCCTCAGCACCGGCGCCGTGATGACGAGCCGCTCTTGCGGCGCGCGAACGACGACGGCTCTCCGCGTCCGGGCTTCGGCGTCCGAGGTTGCAAGGCCGCTCAGCACCAGGGCGGTTCCGAGCGCGCAGGCGGCAGTCATCTTGGTCATGCGTTGGTCTCCTTCGCGCGGAGAGTGCAAAAGGATGCCAGGCGAGGCAAGCAAATTTCGCGCGAGGTGCGGACATAAGCGCTGTGCGCTTTGGCGCTCCGACCTCTCCCCGTCATTGCGAGGAGCACTTGCGACGAAGCAATCCAGAGTCCTTCCGCGGAGGGAGCCTGGATTGCTTCGCTCCGCTAGCAATGACGGCCGAGTATGACGCAAGAGTGGTCTGGATGAGCAGCAGAAGTCCCGGACGTCGGCACCTGCCGCTCACTCACGCGCGCGGCGCAGGGCCTGATCCAGCTTGTGCCTCTGCTTGTCCCAGCGCTCCTGCTCGGCTTCGGCGCGCGCCTCGAGCGCGGCCCGCTCGGCTTCGATCGCCTCGGCCTTCGCTTCGTGCTCGCGTGTTGCTTTGTCGAGCGCTGCTTCCGCCGCGGCAACCGCCTTGTCGCGCCGTGCACGCTCCTTGGCGCGGGCGGCCTCCTCCTTGGCACGCGCTGCCTCGCGCCGTCGCTCCTCCTTCTCGAAAGCTGCTGCGGCCTTGCGGGCGGCCGCATCATCGATCTCGCGGGATGCATTCCGGGCCGTCCTGGCGGGACGCTTCTTTGACGTCGGTTTGCTCTCGGCCTTGCTCTTGGACTTGCGCTTGGGCTCGGCCTCACCTGCGCCGAGATCAGTCGGCAGCTCCGCGCTCTCGGTGAACGGGCCGTCCGAGCCGACCGGGCGCCTCAGCACCACGCCCGGCTTCGCCATGGTCGCGGCGACGACATCGGGATCGTCGGTCTCCCTGGCGACGCCCTGATGGAACAGATTGGAGCTGGCGCCCCAGGCGGCAAGCGCCGCCTTCATCGAGGGCGCGGCGATCGCCTGATCGTAGAAGCCGAGCGAGGTCTGGTAGGTCTTCAGCTTCTTTGGCATGTCGCTCCGATGTCGGCGCAGCTTTCCGCGCGCGAGCGTAGCCCGGATCGAGCAAAGCGCAATCCGGGGTCGCGCGGCACGCTCGGCGCTGGACTACGCTTGCGCTCCATCCAGGCTACGCACCTTCCAGCAACGCGTCATACCCTTGCGCGCTGAACGCCAACAGACAAAAACCGTGCCCGAACGGATCGGCCAGCATCGCGATCCGCCCATAGGGCGCATCGCTCGCCGGCACCTCCAGAATCGCACCCGCAGCGAGGGCACGCGCGACGGCCGCGTCGACATCGTCGACGACGACGTCGATATGCACCGGCGTCCAGTGCCGCTCATAGCGGCGGGGGTCGCCGCCGGCGCCGATGGTGCCGGCCTGCTTGGTCAAGAGATACACCGGTGCGGGCCAGCCGTTGAGCTCGACGAAGTCGGCGCCGAAGCGGCGGCCGACCGAGAGGCCAAAGGCTTCGGTGTAGAACGTCGTGGCTTTCGCCACGTCGGGAACATCGATGTTGAGGAGGAAGCTCATGAGCGGCTCGTCGCAAGTTGAGGCGCGAGCGTAGCCCGGATGGAGCGCAAGCGTAATCCGGGATGGTGCCGCACCCGACGCCCCCGACCGCGTTCCACGATGGCATCATGCCATTGTTTTGCCCGACGGGTCAAATCCTGTTCGATTTTACCGAAGTGAGGAAAAACCCCGAGCAATTCCATGGGGATGGCTACTGTGCATGGGGTTGTTTTCGCAACACTTGCTTGAGCCGGCCCTCAATTGCGCTTCAGGCTCAGGATATAGGCCGATAGCACCTCGGCCTGCTCCGGCGAGATCACGAGATTCGGCATGGTCTGGTGACTGGTCCGCCAGAACACCTTGAGCGAGAGCGCGGTGGTGCCGTTGCGGTCGGCGATGGATTGGAAGCTCGGTGCCTCCTGGAAGAAGCCGGCCATGTGCGGCTCGATCGCGTGACACGACTGGCACCACGCCTGCGCCAGGCGATGACCTGCGGCGACCGCGCGCGAGCCGGGCCTCGGCGCCCCGGCGGCGGTGTGAACGAGGCTGAAGAGAAACAGCACCGACAGCGCGATCAGGACGGCGATGCCGATGGAGATTCGAACATTGTGCGACATCGCCCGACCTCACGGCATTGAATCGTGGAGCAGCTTAGATGTGCACCACGACGCCAGCTTGATCTGCGTCAAGCCAGCTCGCAGCTCGCGTCCTCAGCACGTCACGAGGTCGGTGTGGCCGAATCCCTTGGAATAATCGAGCAGCGAGATCACCGTCGGCGTGAGACGGATCAGCCGCACCTCGGACGGCTTCGGCATGGGCAGGCCGATCGCCTTCTGCTCGGGATAGCGCGCCATCACCAGTGTGATCGCCTTCTCGGCCTCAGCTGGATCGGTCACGGCCACCGCCCGCGCCGCCATGGACAGGCCGGTGATCTCCATCACTTGCGCCGGATCGTCGTCGATCGCCAGCGACACGCGCTCGTCCCGCGAGATGTTCTGCGCCTTCTGGCTGTCGGGGCCGCAGAGAAAGTAGATGGTGAAACCGTCGTTGGCATAGCCGACGGTCGTTACTTGCGGCCAGCCATCGGCGCGAAGCGTCGCGATCCGCATCGTGCGGTGCTGGTCCAGCAAGGTCTGGATTTTTCGTCTGAGTGTGTCGTCCATCGCTGCCTCCGGCGGTCATTCCTGAAGACACGATACGATCCCCGCGCGCAGTGCCGTTGATGCAGCTCAACGCGCGCCGGCGATGTCGCCTGTTGAAAGCGTCGGCAGGCATCGCCCGGTGATATCGCACCGGCAGGCGCGGCCAGCCCGCGCCGTGCGCAGCTTTTGCTTGCTTTCCCGGTTCCCGCCTCTACGGTCGCGCCGCGAACGAACGCGCGAGACAAGACCCGTCATGACCGACACGATGAAATGCCCGACCTGCAATTCCGAGCACGCCTATCAGGACCGCGATCTCTGGGTCTGCCCGGAATGCGGCCATGAATGGAGCGGCGCGGCGGACGCGGTCGCGGACACGGCGCAGGATGCGGGCGTGCGCGATGCCAACGGCAATGTGCTCGCCGACGGCGACAGCGTCATCGTGATCAAGGATCTCAAGATCAAGGGCTCGTCCTCGGTCGTCAAGGGCGGCACCAAGGTGCGCAATATCCGCCTGCAGGACGCCAGCGACGGCCACAACATCGCCTGCAAGATCGACGGCATCGGCGCGATGAATCTGAAGTCGGAGTTCGTGAAGAAGGCGTGAGGTCCGCTAGCTTTGCCGCTGCGCCAGGTAGAACCCGCTCAGCACCGTCACGAGGCCTGCCGTCTGAAGCATCGTGGGCGGCTCGCCAAGTAGCAACCAGCCCGTGAGCAGCGTCAGCGCGGGCACGCAGGCCGGAAACACCGCGGCGCGGGCGACGCCGAGACGCTGGACCGAGACGGCGTAGAGATAGAGCGCGGCGGGGCCGGCAAGCACGCCCTGCGCCAGCGCCTGGATCGCGTTCTCGGTCATGCCGATCGACGCAATGTGGGCGAGGCCCACCGTGGCGACGTAGACCGGCACCAGCAGCAGCGACAGCACGTTGATCACGAGCGCAGCCGACACGGCCGAGACGCGCCATCGACGCAGCATCGCGCCGAAGCCGGCGAACATGAATCCGGCGAGCACGAAGATGAGATCGCCCTGAATGCCGTCGGCACCGATGTGGCCGATTGATTCCGCACCGATCACGCCGAGGCCTCCGACGATGACGAGCGCGCCAGTCAGGCGCGAGGCGGAGATCCGCTCCTTCAGCACGACCGCCGCGAGCAGGAGGCCGCCGAGCGTGGCGCAAGAGGGCTGGATCACACTGCCATGGCCGAGCGGGACGAACAGGAAGCCGATGTACGAGATCAGCGACATCACGGGACCGCCGAGCACCATCAGCACGAGCCCCCTGCCCCAGCCGATGCCGCAGAGATCGGAGAGTCCGGCGCGCAACACGAGGGGCAGGAAGGCGATCCCCGACCAGACATAGCGATGCACCAGCAGATCGACCGGCGTGAAGCCGGCCTTGAGGCCGTGCCGCGTGGCGGCAAAGCCGAGCGCCCAGAACAGCGCTGCGGCAAGCCCGCAGACCACGCCGAGCAGTGCCGGCGCGGTATCCTTCTTCTGAGCGTCGGCGCCGCTCGTCCGCTGATCCATGGATCACTCGATATGTCGGCTCGCTGAGCCGCTCAACCCACGCGGCTGCAGGGCTGTCACGCGAGGGCGATGCCGACGACGCGTGTTACAGCCCCTCATCGAAGACCATCCGCCATCCCTTGCGCGTATCCATGTATTCCCGCACTTGCCTGATCCGGTCGCCCACCACCTCGAACACGAAGCAATACTCGTTCTCGTACGGCTTGCCGCCCGGCAGCGTGGCGCGCATCCGCTCCTCCACGATCACGACATCGCCGTCGACATAGACGCCGCGGAACGTGATATCGATGCTCGAAAACAGCCTGTGCATTTCCTTGGCGATGAAGCGGGCGATCTGGTGCGCTCCCACCATGTGATCGGTATGATCGAGCGCGACGGCGGTGGCATTTCCCTTCGGCGCGATCCATTCGGCGTCTTCGGTGAAGAGTGCCGCGATGCGCTCGGGATCGCGTGACGAAAAGGTCTTCCAGGCGTTCAGTACGACGTCTCTCGGGCTGGTCACGATGGGGTCTCCGGCCGTGTTGCGATGAGAACCGCCTTCTAGGCCGCGAGGCGCGCCGCGGCTCGCCACAATCAGACTCGGTCATCCGGCAGCCCTTCCGCCGCCGCCCCCATGCGCTACCATGCGATCATGTTGAGCTTTGATGTCTGCAACGCCGCGCGCCTGCGCCGCGATCCCCGCTATGACGGCCGCTTCTTCACGGCGGTGAAGACCACGGGCATCTATTGCCGGCCGGTCTGTCCGGCCAAGCAGCCGCTGGCGCGCAATGTGGTCTATTATCCGACGGCTGCGGCTGCCGAGGCCGCCGGCTTCCGGCCCTGCCTGCGCTGCCGTCCCGAGACCGCTCCTTTCTGCCCGGCCTGGAACGGCACGCGCTCCACGGTGGCCCGGGCCATGAGGCTCATCGATGACGGCGCGCTGGATGAAGGCTCGATGGTCGATCTCGCGACGCGGCTCGGCATCTCGTCGCGTCACCTGGCGCGCCTGTTCGAGCGCCATGTCGGCGCTACGCCGCAGCAGCTCGCCAAGACACTGCGTGTCCAGCGCGCCAAGCACCTGCTCGATGCCGGCGATGACAGCATGACCGCTATCGCATTCCAGGCCGGGTTCGGCAGCCTGCGCAGGTTCAACGCCGCCTTCGCCGAACTCTACGGCCGCTCGCCGTCAAGCCTGCGCGCGCGGCGAGCTTAGCGGCCCGCGCCAGTGATCACGTCCGCGGTCTTCACCTTGCGCGGGCTGAGCACCTTCGCCTGGTGGACCGAGGCGATTGCGCTTGGCGCTGCGACCTGCTGCTCGACATGTGCGGCACCGAGCACTCGCAACTGCAGCGGGGAAACCGGGAATCCGTTGGCCTCATAGGTCGGCAGCTCGGCGGCGAAAGCCGCGGTACCGCCCGCGATCGTCAGGAAGGCGGCGATCGACAAGGTCTTTTTGTTCATTGGTGATGCTCCGAGGTTTGAGAGTCGGAGCCTATTTAGGCGTATTTTGCTGCAGTGCGACATACACCGCCGCATTGCAACATCGCATGCAATGCATGACGTTATGCCTAATGCGTCCAGGGATTTGGGCGAATCACGCCGGCTGCGACGCGGCGCCTCCAGAGGAGCCGCTCAGCCACCAAGCACGTTGCCCCAGCCGTCGAAGAGATAGGTCTTCCAGGCCACGGTTCCATCAGCGCCGGGCCGGCTGGCGCGGCGGTAGTCCTCGGCCTGGTCGGCGGTCCAGGTGATGATCGTGTCGGAGAGACGATCGTGCAGGATGGCGGGCTCGGTGGGGTCGAAGGCGTCCATGGGACGAAGCGAGGGATGCGTCATGGCGCCTCCAACGCACCAGCCGCAACAAAGTTGCGGCAACGTCAAATGGAACCGGGCGTTGCACCTCGGCCACAGTTGCCCCGAAAAGCCCGCACTCCCCGATTTGCGCCATTGCGCCGCCACACCGTGGCCCGAACAATCGACGTGCTGCGTGCCTTTCCGTGCGACTGTTTCGTCAGACTGTTTGCATCATCACTGTTCGGGCAAGATTGTTCGAGCAGACCGTTTGGAGGCAGGGATCATGAACGATCGGCGGTCTCTTCTGGTGGCGGTGTCGTGTCCCTCGGCCGTTCTCGCCGGCTGGCTGGCATTGTCTCTCTCCGCTTATGCGCCTGCGCTCATCGAAAACAGCGCCGCCAATGCGGCCGCCATCTCGCGCGCCAAGGATCGTGCCAAGGATCATGCCAAGGATCTCGGCCGCATCGACCTCGCCGACGTGCCGCGCGCTGCGACCCTTGAGGACCGCTTCGCCTTGACCGCCGACATCGCAGCCACCGTCACTGCGCTGCCCGACCCTCCCGCGCCGGCAGAGGCAACGCCGGAAGAGCCCGCCTCCACCATCAAGCTTGCCTCGGCCGACCCGGCGCTGATCCTGCCGGTGGAAGCCGTGCCCGCGCCGCCGATCTTGCCTGAACCGGAGCCCGTCGTCAGCGAGGTTGCCCCCGCCCCTGTGGCGGAGCCCGTCAAGCTCGCATCCACCGATCCCACCGAGATCGTGACGACGGACACATTGTCGGCCGCGGCGATCGCGAGCGACCCCGTTGCGCCTGCGCGCAAGGCGTCACCGCCTGCCGACAACATCGCCGTGCTCGACGAATGCTTCGTCATGGAGGCCTGCATCGACCGCTACCTCTGGGCGCTCTATCAGCGCACCGCCAAGGAAGACACGATGAAGGTGCAGGAGCGGCGCGCAGTCACCATCAAGCGCAAGGGCAAGACCGTCACGGTGATGCGCAGCTTCACCAAGCTGGTCGATCAGGACTTCACCTGGAAGGATCCGCATGCGGCCGAGCGCGCCGGCATGTCGATGATGGACTACGTCATCGGCGGCATGGACAAGAGCTTCAAGCAGAAGCTGTTCCGCATGATGCTCGCGGCCGAAGCCGCCGGCCTGTCGCCGGGCATCACCAGCGCGTTCCGCGACGACTATCGCCAGTCGATCGCGAGCGGCCTGAAGGCCGCCTCCAACCGCTCCTATCACGGCGGCAGCACGCGCGGCGGCTACGGTCACGGCATGGCGGCAGACATCGTCAGCACGCAAGGCAGCAACAGGGCGCAGCGCTGGGTCTCGACCGAAATCCTGTGGAAGTGGGTCGATGCCAACGGCAAGGCGTACGGCATCGGCCGACCCTATCTCGGCCGCGATCCGCCCCATGTCGGCCCGATCGACGGCCAGGAATATATCTCGAAGCGCGGCACCTCCGACCGCAAGGACGTTGCCGGCGTTAAGCCGAAGAAGACACAGGGCCTTGCGAGCGCCAAGCCGCCGAAGGCCGACGTCGCGCGCGAGCAGAAGGGCCCGGCGGCCAAGCCGCAGAAGTCGGCGCAATCGGCCGGCAAGCGCGCGACCTGACGGTTTACGGCTTGCGCTCTGCCGTCGGCAGCGGCACCAGCCGCATCTCGGCCGAGCCGGCGGCCTGCGTGCGCACCAGCACGGCAAAGACCGTGTCGACCGCGCGCCGTACCGCCAACTCCATTGCTTCGCCCTTGGCCAGATGCGCCGCGATCAGCCCGGTGAGGAGATCGCCGGTGCCGTAGGGACGGATCGGCAGGCGCGGCGTCGCAAAGCGCGACAATCGGCCATCAGTGCACAGGATCGTCTCCACCTGCCCCGCCGCCGTGTCAGCGAGGGTGCAGCCGGTGGCGACGACGTCGGTGCCTGCCCCAGCCAGCACCGCGCAGGCCGCGCTGAGGCTCTCGGCGTCGGCAATTGCGACCCCAGAGAGCAGCTCGAGCTCGAACTGGTTCGGCGTCGTCAGGTTCGCCGTCGGCAGCAGCCGGTGGCGGAGCACGTCCAGGATGCCGTCCGCGACATAGACGCGGCCGTCGTCACCGATCACGGGATCGCAGAGATAGACGAGCTTCCCATTGCGCGTGCGCGCCCGCTCGACGAAATCGGCGATGACGGCGGCATTGCCGGGCGAGCCGAGATAGCCGGTGACGACCACCGCGGCCTCGTCGACCAGGCCGCGCTCCTCGACTCCCCTCAGGAGATCGGCGACGAGCTCGGTCTCCAGCACCCGTCCGCGCAGGCTCGGATAGCGCGGATGGTTGGACAGCAGCGTCGTCGGCACCGCAGCGACGTTCACGCCCTCCGCCTGCATGGCATAGGCGGCCGCGCTGTTGCCGACATGGCCGTGGACCACCTGGCTCTGGATGGAGATGACGAGCATGAAAGAGGTCCGTAGAGTCAAACTTCGGGCGACGCAAGCGCTGCGTCCTGTCGCGGACTCGTCATTCCCGCGTGATATTTGCGGTCGCACGTCAGCCATCCGTCGGCCCGGACACAGCCTCCGCATGACCTCCGTCTTCAACGCCTATACCGCTCTCGCCCTCGCCATCGTGTTCGAGGTCACCGCGTCGGCGTTCCTGCAGCAGTCCGCGCAGTTCACCCGTCCCTGGCCGACGCTGGCGATGGTGCTGTTCTACGTCGCCTCGTTCTACGCGCTCTCGGTGGCGATCCGGGTGATCCCGTTGAGCATCGCCTATGCGATCTGGGGCGGGGTCGGCATCATCCTGACCGCCACCGTCTCCTTCGTGCTGTTCCGTCAGATCCTGGACGCCGCAGCCTTCGTCGGCATCGCGCTGATCGTATCAGGGGTGGTGATCATCAACCTGTTCTCGGAGACCACCGTGCGGTGATGCGCGCGGTGCCGACTCTGAGCAAGAGGTCGCGCCCCACCATCACGCTGCGGACAGCTGATCGAGCTCGGACGGCGCGTAGGCCTTGCCATCCTGGTCGGTGACGACCACCCGCCACCCCTCGCTCGCCCACACTTTCGCCTTCGCCACGATGAGCAACCGGCTCTCGCGGGCGAAACTGTACTTCTCGTTGTCGCGTTCTGCGACCATCTTGTAGGCCAATTCGCATCCCCTTGCGTCGCCCTGCACCCGGCCTTGTCGTGGCAGCGGGCTTTGGCGGCAATTCGCCGGGAGCGTGGCAATTTGGTGCCATCCACGAGGCCTGTGGCCGGCCCCGTGCCGTCGCAACAGAGCCGATCTCGTTGCCTCGGATCGGCGCTAGTGCACGCGGATAATGTGCGGGCGGCCGAGATTGATCAGGCCCTGCACCGCCGAAAGGCGGTCATTGAGGGCTGCGATGGTGAGCAGCAGATTGTTGCGACGCTCATCGAGTAGTCCCATTTCTGCGCCCGACAGCTTGGTGCCCGCCCGCTCCTTGTGGATCTCCTCGAGGGATTCGCGCAGTCCGGCAATCAGGCCGGCCAGCTGCTTGGCCTCCTTGGTCATCGACCGCTTCGCGACATTTTGCTGACGGCGCGTCTCCGCTTGGTTCTGTCTCATCGTCATCCTCCGGTGCCCCGCTGCCCCGAGTGGATGCTTACAGCTTTGGATAGACATATTACGATCGATGAAATCTGCCCGCGAAGAACTTTCTTAAATTGTACGCGCACGGAACCGGAGGGCGCGGGAGCGGAAAGCCCGGCACCAAGGCCGGGCTTTCGTTGCGGCTAGCCAGAGCTCGGCGGCGGAAACGCGGGCGGAACGGCCCGCGCGGCGCTTTCGGCGTCAGCTCACCGGTAGCATGAAGGCGTCGAAGAACGAGGCCAGCCCGGCAAAATCGTTGAGCGGCAGCACGGTCGCGACATACTGGTCGGGCCGCACCACGACGATGCAGCCGGCCGCCCGATCGATGCCGCGCATCGTGAAGACGTCGTGGCCGCTCTTGAGATCCGGGCAGAACATCTTCTCGTAGTCGTACAAGCCGTAACGGCCTTTGCTCGGGAGCAACATCGGCGGCATTGCCTCGATGGCGAGCTCGCGATGGTCCTGCTGAAACACCGCGCGCAGATCGATCACGCTGTCGATGTCAGCTCCAACAGGCGTATATCGACGGATAGGTGACTTCCGGGATTCCGCGAGGAAATTGCACAAGGCACGAATGGCCGAGCCCGACGCTGCGGGGTTCTCGTCGGGCGAGAACGCGTAGATGCGGAAGCGGCCATCGGCCCGTGCGGCATGGCCGAGATGTACCGGCTTGGCGTCCGCCAGCCGGACCACCGGCGCGGAATGGAAGCGCGTGCCGATAATGAGGCCCTGCGCGAGGTGCTGATGCGTGGCCGCGCCGGTGAGCATCGAGGGCCTGTAATGCGTTGCCGTGCCCGCGGTAAAACGTCCGTGCCGGACGAAATAGTCCTGCGTTTTGGCGGCATCGGCGCCGCCGGCCTTGGCGGCGGAGGCGAGGATATCAGCCCATTCGCGATCGAAATCGATCAGCTCCTTCGCGACTGCCCGGCGCTCGGCCGAATAGGAATGCAACAGGCTTGGCGCGCACTGCCTCCGCAGCACGGCGGCGAGCTTCCAGCCGAGATTGAAGGCATCCTGCATCGATACGTTCATGCCCTGCCCGGCCTTCGGGCTGTGGGTGTGGCAGGCATCGCCGGCGATGAAGATGCGCGGCTGGCGCGTCTCGATCTCGCCCTCCGGCACGTCGTCGAACTTGTCGGTGAGGCGCTGGCCGATCTCGTAGACGGACCACCAGGCGATCTCCTTCACCTCGAGCCGATGCGGCTTCAGGACCCGCTGCGCTTTCGCAATCACGTCATCGGCGGTGATGTTGCGATTGGCAACGCGTTCACCGACATCGAGCTTGGCGAGCTCGACATAGATGCGGACCATGTAGCCGCCTTCGCGCGGAATGATCAGCAGGCTGCCGTCCTTGGCCGACTGGATCAGCGACTTGAAGCGGATGTCCGGAAAATCGGTCACGGCCAGCACGTCCATCACGCCCCAGGCGTGGTTGGCGGAATCACCGTGCAGCTCGCGCCCGATCGACTTGCGCACCGTGCTGCGGGCGCCGTCGCAACCGACGACGTAGCGGGCCTTGATCGTCTCGACCTTGCCCTCGTTCGCGGCATCGACGCGTTCGAGGCGCACGGTCACGGCATGATGGTCAGCGCCGGCGGCCGGATCAACATTCACATCAAGCACGCGCCGGCTGTAATACGGCGCGAGCTTCGCCGGCGATTTGCGCATGACGTCGAGAAAGCAATCATGGACGCGCGCCTGGTTCAGGATGAGGTGCGGGAATTCCGACAGCCCGTCCTCGACGTCCTGCACCCGGCCGCTGCGGACGATCTTTTCCGGCGCCGCTTCATCCGGCTTCCAGAACGTGGTCTCGTTGACCCAACAGGCTTCCTTCAGCACACGCTCGCTGAAGCCATAGGCGTGGAACATCTCCATGGTGCGGCAGGCGATTCCGTCGGCCTGACCGACCAGCAGGCGGTCCGGCTTCTGCTCGACGATGCAGGTTCTGATGTCGGCGAATTGCGCGAGCTGGGCGGCGAGCGTCAGGCCGGCCGGCCCGCAGCCGACGATGAGGACATCGACCTCGCCAGGCACGGCGCCCGCCGCTCCCGATGCCTGAACGCGCGCGGCAGGATCGGCGATTTCAGGGTCGCCCGGCTGAAATCCATTGAGATGGAACTGCATGAGCACCTCTCCCGCCAAATTCTGTTTCTTATTGATCAGTATGCTGACTATCAGTATACTTGTCAATGATCCGCACCGCTCTGCCCCGGAGGAGATTTCGGTGAAAGACAACAACGACATGCCCGGACATCTGGCACGCCGCTTCCAGCAGATCTCGGTCGCGGTGTTCCTGGCCGAGGTCGAGGACGCCGGCTTCGATCTCACTCCGGTGCAATACGCCGCGCTTGCAACCATCAAGGCCAATCCGGGGCTCGATCAGGTGACGCTCGCCGGATTGATCGCCTACGATCGCACCACCATCACCGGCGTGATCGATCGCCTCGTCCAGAAGGGCCTCGCGGAGCGGCGCCCCTCCAGCCGCGACCGCCGCGCGCGTGAGCTCGAGATCACCGACGAGGGCCGCCGCACGCTGCGCAAGATCACCCCGGCCGTCGAATCCGCGCAGCGCATCATGCTGCGCGGCCTCAGCGCGAAAGAGAGTGAGGAGCTGATGCGGCTGCTGCGCAAGGCGATCGCCGCCGGCAACGAGCTCAGCCGCGCGCCGCTGCGCGATGCGCAGCTCTGATCTCGGACCATGTCCGTAATTGTCGCAGCGCACGAAACCAGGAACTAACCTTCGGCTGCTAACCTCGGCCGCATTGGGGCGCTTAACGCGCGATTAACTTTGCGGGGCGGAGTTTCGGATGTTCAGGTTCCTCGTTGTGGCCGCGGCCGTCGCGCTCTCGACCGTTCAGGCGGTCGCAGGGGGCCATGGCGGCGGCGATCCTCCTCCGCCGAAGGTCGAGGCGCCAACGGCTCCCGCGAAGGTCATCCTGACCAAGCAGGGGCCCAAGCTCGTCGATCTCAACGGCATGACGCTCTACTATTATGAGCGCGACACCACGGGAAAGACGTCGAACTGCAACGGCAAGTGCATCGAGAGCTGGGTGCCGCTCGCCGCAACGGCCGACGCCAGGGCCGTCGGCGACTTCACGGTGATCAACCGCAACGACGGCAGCAAGATGTGGGCCTACCGTTATCGCCCGCTCTACACCTCGCCCGCCGACAAGGCGCCGGGCGACGCCAACGGCAACGCCACGACGCTGCAATGGCGGGTCGCCCGGCCTGAGAACTAGAGCGTGACAACGCACCTAAACTCGAACTGACCGGCGCAGACCTCAGCCGCGCCAGCGCCCGCCCGCCGCGGCCTGCGCGCTCTGCCCCGGCGGCAGCACCACGACCATCGAATTGAGCTTCACCCGGTCGTAGAGATCGATGACGTCCTCGTTGCGCATCCGGATGCAGCCGGACGAGATCGCCTGCCCGATATATTCGGGCTGGTTGGTGCCGTGGATGCGATAGAGCGTGTCCTTGTTGCCGACATAGAGATAGATGCCCCGCGCGCCCAGCGGATTGGCGGGACCGCCGGGAACGCGCGCGGGATAGGGACCGAGCCGCGCCTGGATATCCGCGGTGGGGACCCAGTCCGGCCATTCCGCCAAACGGCCGACCCGCGCGACGCCGGAGAACGCCATGGCTTCCTCGCCGACCGCAACGCCGTAGCGGATCGCCTTGCCCTCGGGCAGCACGTAATAGAGGTAGCGCGCGTCGGTATCGACCAGGATCGTGCCCGGCTGCTCCTTGCGGTGGTAATCGACGATGTGACGCAGATATTGCTGGGGCACGTTCGCCTTGGCGTAAGGCGCGTGCGCGAGCAACTGACGGTCGCGCGGCGTCATGCTCGCATCCGTCGATGGCGAAAGTGTCGTCTGCATGCAGCCGCCCAGCGGCAGCAGGGCTGCGACGAACAAAACGAGTAGAGATCTTGGCACCGCCGGCCCCCCGATAGCGGAATAACGACGCCCCCGCCGTCACCAGATATTGCCAAAATCGTGCTGAAAACAAGGCGGTGCAGGAACACATGCGCGTGTTCGGCAAATTGGGTTCCATCACCACAAAGGGCGGAAGAGTGTCGCATCATCTCCATCCCCTCGCCTTGCTTTGGTCAAACCCGGCTGGACTCGTGCGACATGGGGACCGGGTATGGCCTCACCTCGGATCACCCCCGCGCCAATGCGGATGCCTTAACCTCGAACACTGGGCTTCAAAGGAGCTGCGATGCTCGCGACGCTGAACGCCAAGCAAATCGTCGATGAGATCGTGAAAGACACGGTCAAGGACAACGATCCTCACGACGCGGTCCAGATCTCGCCCGAGATCGTGCGGGCCTCGCGCCCCGCCAGCGTGTCGCCTGCGCTGGCGCCAGAGATCGCGCCGCGTCCGGAGCCCAGGTTTGCCCCGGAACCCAAGTTTGCCCCGCAGCCCAAGGTCACGCCGAAGTTCACTCTGGAGCCGGCGCGCGCGCCCGAGCCAAGCATCAACGTCGTCTACGGAAAATCCACTGCGGCACCGTCGATCGACACCGCTGTCCGCGTCACGTCCAGCGATGGTCCCGTGATGAAGAAGCGGTCCTCGGTCGGCAAGTGGCTGCGCGGGGCGTTCGTCACGTTCCTGCTTGCCGGCGCCAGCGTGGCCGCCAGCATCGCCTGGGAGAAGCACGGCGACACAGCAAAGCAGTTACTGGCCGAATGGACGCCGGTGCTGACCTCGCTGCTCCCGACGACCTCGTTGTTGTCTGCGACACCGCAGCAAAGCGCGCCGGTCGCCGCCGCCCAGGCTGCGCCGCCCGCAGCGGAAGCCACGCCCAACCAAACCGCAGATCAAGCTGCGACGCCGCCCGCGGCTCAGCTAGCTGCGACTGCGCCCGCGGCACCACAGTCGGTCGACGCGGCGCAATCGGTGCAATCGATGACACGCGATCTCGCCGCCATGGCGCAGCAGATCGAGCAGCTCAAGGCCAACATCGCCGAGTTGAAAGCCGGACAGGAGCAGATGGCGCGTGAGATGGCGAGGCCTCCCGCACCGAAGCCGGTCACCGAGGCGAGGCCGCCGGTCGATCCGCGCGCGCGCGCAGCCGCGCTCCCGCCGCAGCCTGCGGCGGCGCCGGTTCGCAAGCCCAAGCCGCCTGTAACGCGGACCTACATGCCGGCCTCTTCGCCCGCGCCGCTCGCGCCTTCGCCGCCGCTATCGCAGGCCGCCGCCGCCACGCCGCCGGCTGCGCCGACCACGACGACGCAAGCCGTTGCTGATGACGACGGACCTATCGTGCGTCCGCCGATGCCGCTGCGCTAGAGCATGATCCGAACCCGAAGGGCCGCGTAAGCGCAAAGTGCGCAGCGGTTTTCCGAAACGATCATGCTCAAACAACAACAACCTGAAGCGCGATGACGATTCATCCTGATCGCATCGCGCTTTAGAGCAACGACGCAGCCTTGCTGTCACGCGCTCACGCACGCTGTCCGAGTCGATGTGAAGCGTTAACTCCGGGCGATTACGGTGAGCGACGTCTCGCTCAAGAGAAAAGGCCGTCGGGATCTATGCCGGCGGCCTTCTCTTGCAGCTGCCGGTTCCCGGAGCCCGGTTCTGCTGCAATTCCATGCCTAATGATCGCGCGGGTATATTTAATAAACTCTTAACGAGCCCGCACGTTGCACATCATTTCTGCGCCATAAGCCCAGAGATTGCGCGCTCTGTTCATTCGATAGATGTCGACTCAGTGGTACCATCCGACATGTGTTGAGACTTGCACTGAAGCTCAGATCGTCACACCGGGGAATTCGGATGCCCTACTATTCTTTCGATCTCGTGGTTGGTGGTGAGTTCAAGAACCAGGGTGGAATCATCCTCGAAGACATCGAGGTTGCCTCCGATCGCGCCGACCAATTGGCTTGCGAGCTGTCGCAGGTAAAGCCCGAACTACAGCAGAAAGGTTGCGCGGTGCGCGTCACCGATCGCGATCACAACGAGGTCTATCGCACGCCGCTCGATCCGGTGCCGGCCTGGCAGCGCTAGGCTAATCCAGCACCGGCGCCTCGAACCAGTTCGTCAGCGACAATCCGCCGTCAACGACGAAGGCTGCGCCGGTGACGTAAGCGGACAGCTTGTTCGACAGCACCGTGAGCGCCATCGGTGCGAGATCCCCGGCCTCACCGAGGCGTCCGAGCGGAATGTGCCGCGCCAGCGCGGGATCGGCGACGAACCCGCCGGCTGCGATCGCGCCGGGGACCAGCGCGTTGACGCGGATGTCGTAGCGTCCGAGCGTCTTGGCCAGCTCCTTCACCAGCATCGCCATGGCGGCCTTTGCCGTCGAGTAATGCGCCAGGTTGCGCGGCGTGCCCGCATGTAGCGAGGTCAGAAACAGGAACGAGCCCGGCCGCTTCGCCGCGATCAGCCGCTTGGCGAGCCCGCGCGCCAGGTGAAAGCCGGCATCGAGATTGACGGCATGCATCTCCTGCCAGGTGTTGCGATCGACTGCGAGCAAGTGATCCGCCTCGCGCCGCGGCGGCGAGGCGCTGTGGACCAAATGCGTGACCTCGCCCAGCGCGGAATGCGCTGATGTCAGCAGCTCATCGCAGGCCTCGAGGCTGGCAAGATTGCCGACCCAGGGCACGGCGAGACCTGGCCTCTCGCTCGCGCCGATCGCGGCACGCACCCGCTCCGCGCTGACATCCGCGAACACGGTGCGGACGCCCTCGCCGACCAGGCCGAGCGCGATCGCGCGGCCGATGCCGTTGCCTGCGCCGGTGACGAGCGCGGTGTCGCGTGTGGGATCGAACGGCGTGCTGAACAGGCTCATATCGCGCTCCGATGCTGGGGAGCGCAGGTTAGCCTACTGGGCCGATCGGCGACAATTGTGTCCCGATCCCATTGCCGAGCGGCGCGCCGGACGCTAGCCTCTCGATAAAATGGAGGAGGTCCCAGGGATGCGCACCGGTTTTCTGATGACGGGCCTGTTGCTGTTGGCCGCGCCGGCCCTCGCGGGCGATGCGCCGCCGCGATCGACCTATGTGACGATGGTCTTGCAGGCCTTCGCCGCCAAGGTCGAGTGCCCCAACACCGATCTCGCCTATCAGGACCTCGTGCAGAGGGCGCAGCAGATGCACCTGCCCGACGGCACCACCGAGAAGGTGCGCAAGGCGATCGCCTGGCTGCATACCGGCGGCAAGATGGGCGAGAAGCAGGACGATGACCTGATGGCGGAGGTCGCGATCGCGACCCAGGCGACCGACATGGACCAGCGCCGCCTCGGCATGTCCGGCTGGTGCGAAGCCCAGAAGACCAATCTCGCCGGCCTGATCCGCAGCAAGGGTGGCTAGCGCGCCGCCCCGTTAAGCACGCCGCGACGGAACCTCTGCCGCGGCCCAAAATCGTCATAATTTTTCACAGCATGCGGCCTCTTTCCGAATTCGAACAGGAGGTCCTCATGCGGAGTATCCATTTCGTTTTCGCCGGCGCGATTGCAGCCGCCGCGGTGCTGACTGCGCCCGCACTGGCGAGAAATTCCGACGCCCAGAAGGGCGGGGAAAAGTCCACCTCGCCGTCCTGCAGTGCCTATCAGCAGGCGCCGGACGGCTCGTGGGAACCCCTGCCCTGCAAGGAATCGGGCGAGCGCGCGCAGCCGCAGACACAGAACCGCAATTCGTCCCAAGGCGCCGATCGCGGCGAGCGTTGAAACTCGCGCGTTCGAGTGTCAGCTCTGATGCGGGCCGCGCATGATCTTCATGGCGTCCACGATGTGACGCCATTCCCTGGCCTCATCGGCCTCGCCGCGGCCCTCGCAGGCCTGGGCCTGCTCAGCGGCCTTCGCGATCGCAGCAAAGCCGTGCTGTTCGAGCATCTGCCGGGCAAGTGTATGGACCTGGACCTCGGACATCATGGGCGCTCTCCCGTCTGACCTGCCGCGGTGCAACGCTGCCGCGGGTGGTTCACAACGATCGAGGCGCGGGGCGCGTTCCGTCCAATCGATGTGAACGGCAAGACAAAGGCGGCCCGCCATGCCCGGCGGACCGCCTTCGCACCCACCCCAGAATCGGGAGTCTGCGGCCGCGTCCCCTACGCGACCGCCACCTTCTTGCCCTCGAAATCGTTGGGCACCTCGATGTCGACCTCGAGGGTCGAGACCTCGTCGCCGCGTTCAAGCCGGACGATGACCTTGGTCGGGTCCAGCATCACATGTTTGGACACGACAGCGAGAATTTCCTCACGCAGCACACCGAGCAGATCGGGCTGGCCGCGCATTCCACGTTCATGGGCAAGCAGGATCTGCAGCCGTTCGCGCGCGACGGGTGCTGTGGCCTTCTTGCCGCGGAGGAGTCGAAGCAGACCCATGCTCATGCAGCCCTCCGTCGCAGCAGCCGGTCCATAAATCCTCTGCGCTCGGCAGGAACGTGCATTGTCACGTTCTCGCCGCAGAGGCGCTTAGCGGCGTCCATATAGGCTCGTGCCGGCGCTCCATCGGCATTCGACAGAGTCACAGGCGTGCCGACGTTGGAGGCCTTCAACACGTCCTGGCTCTCGGGGATGATGCCGAGCAAGGGCGTGGCAAGGATCTCCAGGATGTCGTCGATGGTCAACATCTCGCCGCGCGCGGCGCGCGAGGGATCGTAGCGGGTGATCAGGATGTGCTTCTCGACGCGCTCGCCCTTCTCGGCCCGCACCGTCTTGGAATCGAGCATGCCGATGATGCGGTCGGAATCGCGCACCGAGGAGACTTCCGGATTGGTGACGATCACGGCCTCGTCGGCGAAGCGCATCGCCATGGAGGCGCCGCGCTCGATGCCGGCCGGGCTGTCGCAGATCACCCAGTCGAACCGGCTGCGCAACTCGGCAATGACCTTGCCGACGCCCTCCTCCGTCAGCGCGTCCTTGTCGCGGGTTTGGGACGCCGGCAGCAGCCACAAATTCTCCAGCCGCTTGTCCTTGATCAGCGCCTGCGGGAGTTTGGCGACGCCCTGCACCACGTTGATGAGATCGAACACGACGCGGCGTTCGGCGCCCATCACGAGGTCGAGGTTGCGCAGGCCGACGTCGAAATCGACGACGACCACCTTGTCGCCGCGCTGCGCCAAGGCAGCTCCCAGCGCGGCGGTCGTCGTGGTCTTACCGACCCCGCCCTTGCCTGATGTCACGACCAGTACCTTACTCATCTGAAATGTCTCCTTTGCTGGTCAGTTCAGTGCTGTAATTCGCATGGTATTCCCCTGCAGCCAGGCCTGCGCCGGCTTGCCGCGCAGGGCCTCGTCGATGTCCTCGGCGGTCTGATAAAATCCGTCGATTGCAAGCAGTTCGGCCTCGATCTTCTGGCAATAGATGCGCGCGCTGGTGTGTCCATTGACGCCCGCCATGGCGCGGCCGCGCAGCGCGCCGTAGACGTGGATGGAGCCGCCGGCGACGACCTCGGCGCCCGAGCCGACCGAGCCGAGAATGGTGACGTCGCCTTCCGGGAAGATCACGGTCTGGCCCGAGCGCACGGGGTTTTCAAGCAGCAGCGACGTCGGCTTGGTCTCGACCTTCGCTTCGGCCTTCTTCGGCGCGCTCGGCTCGACCACGCAGCTGCGTCCGCCCGACAGCAGCGGCGGCATCATCGGCGTCAGCCTTCCCTCCTCCACGCCCTCGATGCCGAGCACGCGGATGTTGCGGTCCTGCAGGCTGGTGAGCAGATGGCCGATGCCGGCCTGGCTGAGATCGACCGAGGACAGGTCGATCACCACCGGCCGTCCGGCGAAAAAGCCGGGCGAGCGCGCAATCGTGGCGTCGATCTCGTGCAGCCAGTCCTGGACCGGAACCGTCGGCGTGAACACGAAAGCCACATAGGAGCGCCCGCGCAGGCGCACCATCTGACGTTGGACCTTTGCTGCAGCCTCCATGGCGGCCGACTCGTTCCCTGTTATTGAATGGTTAACGATGCGGCCGATATGGTTAATGGCTGGTTAATGTCTCCGCGCAGTTACGTGAGTGGATGCGCGGTCCCGTAGCCTGGATAGAGCCAACGGTCGGCGCGAAAGCGCCGCCCGTTTGTGCAATCCGGGTCTCGCGCATCACCCGGCACTCTCCCGGATTGCGCTGCGCTCCATCCGGGCTACGAAGCTGGGCGCGGCGTAAACACCGCGCCCTCGCCTCTTCCGCTCAGGTCTTGCTGCGCGTCTTGCTGAGCAGATAGTTGTCGTAGAAATTCTCCGCGATCTGCGTATAGAACAGCACCTCCTTCATATACGCGTCGTGGCTCTCCTTGGTCCGCTTGAACAGGTCGCTCTTGGCGGCGAGCTCGTTCAGATGGTCCTGAGTCGCATTGTAGCAGGCCTCCAGCACCGGTTGCGGGAACGCCTTCAGCTCGGTGCCGTTCGCAATCAGCCGCTTTAGCGCACCGGGGTTCACGCTGTCGTATTTCTCGAGCATCCACGCACCGGCCGCCGCGCCCGCCTGGTTGACGATCGCCTGATATTGCTTAGGCAGCGAATTCCATTTCTCGTCGTTGACGATCATGTGCAACATGGCACCGCCTTCCCACCAGCCGGGGAAGTAGTAGTATTTGGCGACCTTGTAGAAGCCGAGCTTCTCGTCGTCGTAGGGACCGACGAATTCGACCGCGTCGATCGTGCCCTTCTCCAGCGCCGGATAGATATCGCCTCCCGCGATCTGCTGCGGGACGACCCCGAGCTTTGCCAGCACATGGCCACCCATGCCGGCGATGCGGAATTTCAGGCCCTTGAGGTCGTCGACGGACTTGATCTCCTTGCGGAACCAGCCGCCCATCTGGGTGCCGGAATTGCCGCAGAGGATGGCGTGCGCCTTGAAGGGTTTGAGCGCTTCGTTGGTGAGGTCGGCGCCGCCCCCGAAGTGCCACCATGATTCCTGATGCCGATGGTTCATGCCGAAGGGCGCGCCGGTGGCATAGGCCAGCGCCGGCTCCTTGCCGATGTAGAAATAGAGCGGGGTCTGCGCCATCTCGACCGATGCGGTGCTGACTGCATCGAGCGCCTGCAGGCCGGGAACGATCTCGCCGGCGGCAAACGTCTGGATCTGGAATTTGTTGTCGGTCGCCTCGGCAACATATTTCGCAAATGTCTGCGCCGTGCCGTAAATGGTGTCGAGCGATTTCGGGAAGCTCGACGTCAGGCGCCATTTGATCTCGGGCATGCTCTGCGCGATCGCAGGGGCCGCAACCAGCGTGGTCGCGCCGGCGACCGCACCACCTTGGAGGAATGTACGGCGTTTCATGATGGGTCTCCCTTGAACTCAGCGTCGAATGGATGGCCTGGGCCACGGTTTCTTGGCGAACCGTTTGCCCGTTCCGGGAGCGGAGTTCAAGCGACGGAAAAGAAAGGTCGGGCTTGCACCGGATACCGTGGACCAGCTGGACCTAGCATGTCGCGGCGGACCCGCCCGCTCGGCCCGGCCTCGCCTCAGGCGGCCGCTGCTTCCTCGTACAGGCCGGCGATGAAATCGCTGAACGTCGGTGCTAGCGGCAGGACATAGCCCCATTGATCGGACATCGCCTGCGCCAGTGTCCAGGGCTTTTCGTATTCGGCCATCTCGTGGTCCATGAACCAGATCTCGCCGAAATGGGCCTTGTCGATCGTCATGCAGATCGGATTGCCGCCGTGGTCGCTCATGATCCACAACAGCTCATCGACGGTCGGCCATTGCGGCGTCTGGCGCGTCTGCACCAGCGAGCACTCGTCGGACCGCAATCCCAGGACCTCCTGCACCGAACCCGCCCAGTCCCCATGCGGCCAGTTGAAGTCGGCGCCCCCCTGATGATAGCCGCCGGCGCAGGCCAGCAGGAAGCGGCGATAGTCGTCCGGCAAGCGACAGCCGATGGACGTCTCGAAGGCGGTGAGCGCGGCTTCGGTTGGTTGCTCCGCGCCAACGTCGATGCCTGCAATGAATTCTGCCAATTTCATATTCCCTCTCCCTGGCGCGGACGCGCAAGCCTTCGTCGCACCCGCCTTGCAGTGGGTTCGAGGGCGACGGATCAGGCCAGAGGGAGAGATTCTCTCAGAGCAGCTTGGCGCTGACGAACAGCGCGCGCACGGCGTTGGTTGCCTGCACCGCCAGCATGGCGTTACCGGCGGCGCCTTCCAGGGCCGCGACGGCGTCCTCGTGCAGCGAGCGAAATTCCATCCACTCGACCGATTTGAAGTTGGTCAGGAATTGATAGGCCTGGCCGACGGTCGCGATCGCCAGCGTGTCGCCGTTCAGCTTGATCTTGAACGTCGTACGCAGCGGGGTTTCGGAATTGGATGGATCGCTCATGGGCTGCTTCTGGACGAGGACGGCTTAACGAAGGGGAAACGGCAGCCCCGCCGTCGCAGGCGAATATCAGGAATCGGTGCTCGCGCGCTGCGAGGCGGTCGCCGCGCCGCGCAGACTCGGCACCACGACCAGGCGGTTGAACTCGCCATTGTCGTAGGCCTTGATGAACCGATCATAGTCCTTGATCGAGACGCAGCCGTTGGAATCGCCGCGCGGCCCGAGCAGGTAATTGTGCGTGAGCAGCCCGACGCGGCCGAGCGCGCTGGTGCCTTCGACCGGGGTCATGCGCAGCGCACGGACGCCGTGGAACGGCTTTTCGCGCGGCTTCAGATCGTAGATCGCCGGCGGCGTCGCGCCGACCATCCGCCGGTCGACATGGTCAGGATTGTCCATCAGCGCGCCCAGGCCGGAATGGGCTTCCAGCGCCACGCCGCTCGGCAGATAGACCGCCTTGGCCGAGATGTCATAGACCGCAGTGCGCGAATCGTAGCCGAGCGCGGCGAGATCCGGCCCCCTGCCGAGCAGGCCGTCGCCGGGCGTCAGCGAGGCCAGCTTGATCTTGTCGGTGAATTTTTCGAAGAAATTGCGGTTGTCGACCCTGAGATTGGTGTCCGCATAGGCCTGGCTGGAGGCGATCTGAGCGGAGAAGTCCGCCTGGACCGGACGCGCGCGCGGCATGGGGATGGCGTCGGCGCGCTGCGAGCGCCTCGCCTCCTCGGTCATGTACCGGTCGTCCTCGCTCAGGATCGAGCGCCAGTCGTCGCCTTGGAGCTTCTGGGCCAGCATCGCCTTGGCATCCCGCAGCTTGAGCTGGGCCGCATTCACCGCGGAGCGCTCCAGCACCCGCAGACCAAGCTCGCGCGGCGACGGGCCGGCCGAGGCCGAGGCGAAACGGTCCTCGAATGAGGGGGCATTGGCCGGCGGCAACGCCGCGGAGACCAGCGGGGTCGAATCGCTGATATCGGCGACCCACGCGGCGGCGCCGAGCGCCAGCGCCATCGCGGCCACAGACAGCAGAATCGTTTCAGCCCGCCCGACACGGCGGCGCGACAACAGCCTCTCGGCGTGTGCTGCGTCGGAAACCATCAGATCCCCAAATCGACCCCCGGGGGCTTACCCACCCCCACCCGGAGAGACTCTATACCAGCTACCACATTGGGAGCCAAAAGTTAGGCATAATCGGGGCCGCCAAGGCCCTCCAAAGGTATCCCCTAAGGTATCCAATGACCGATCCGTTCGATCTCGATCGCTTTGTCCAGGCCCAAGACCCGGTCTATGGCGACATCTTGGGCGAGCTGACTAGGGGCCGGAAGCAGACTCACTGGATGTGGTTCATCTTCCCCCAGGTCGCAGGTCTCGGCGCCAGCGCCATGTCGCAGCGATATGCCATCGGCTCCCGCGCGGAGGCCGAGGCCTATCTCGTCCACCCTATCCTGGGCGGCCGACTGATCGAATGCACCAGGCTGGTGCTCGCGGTCGAGGGCCGGACCATCAACGCGATCCTCGGCGCGCCGGATGACGCCAAATTCCGCTCGTCGATGACGCTGTTCGGCGCGGTCTCCGACGAGCCCGTCTTCGATCAGGCGCTCGCCCGATATTTCGCAGGCGAACGCGATGGCGCTACGCTGGATATCCTCGAAAGGCCGGATCAGGCTCGGCATTAGCAGGCGCCGATCAACGTCCTTGGAAGACGGCCGCGCGACGCTCGATGAAGGATTGGATGCCCTCCTTGGCGTCGGCACTGCCGAGCACACGATCGCGAATTTTCGGGATGTAGGCAATCGCAGCCGCTTCGCCAGCTTCGACATAGTTCGCCGCCGCTTCCTTGGTCACCTGGATGCCGAGTGGCGCATTGCGCGCGATCATGGCGGCGAGCGTCATCGCCCGCTCGATCTGCTCGCCTGCAGGCACGACCTCCTGGACGAGACCGATCGCGTGCGCGCGCTGCGCCGAAAACTCGTCGCAGAGGAACAGATGATACATCGCATCGCCCCAGCCGGCCCGCGATAGGAAGCGGAAATGCGCGCCGCCCAGTGGTGCGATGCCGCGCCTCGCCTCCATTTGGCAGAAACGTGCATCGTCGGCCGCAACCACGATGTCACCGGCGAGCATCAGCTCGATGCCGATGGTGTAGACGATACCCTGCACTGCCGTCACGATCGGCTTGCGGCAGCGCTTGTTGAGCCCGAACGGGTCGACATTGCCGTCCTTGGTGTTGCGCTTCTCCGCGGTGGGACCGAAGAATTTGGGCATATCGAGACCTGCAGTGAAATCCCCGCCCTCGGCGCAGACCACGCCGACGCGATAGGCCTCGTTGTGGTGCAATTCGGTGAGTGCATCGGACAATTGCTCCATCATCGCAGGCGTGAACGCGTTCTTCTTCGCGGCGTTGGCGATGATGATTTTGAGGACGTGGCCGTGCACCTCGGTGCCGATCTGACCTTCGCTCATGTGCTCGTCTCCCGATTGTTGGTGTTGGCAGCAAGTCAGGCCGGCTGCTGAAGCGCCGCGCGGATCGCCTCGATCCGGGCCGGCGTGAACACGCCGGAATCCAGCAGCTGAAGGATCGAGAGCACCCCGCCGCGCGATCCCCAGCTTCCCTCATCGATGATCTCGAAATTGACCCACCAGGTCGGCGACGGCGCCGGCATGCCGCAGGCCTCCGCAAGCCGCGCCAGCACGTTGCGGATCACCTCGGCGCGCACCTCCGCCGGCCAGGCCGCGTTCATGACGGCGATGTTGACGGTGATGATGTCGCGCGGCTTGTCCTGGTCGCACAGCAACCGGCCGCCGATCGCCATGCTGTCGGACGGAAGGCCGTGGAAATGCACCTGAAACCCCATTCGGGCCGCCGGCGCCCTGTGGCCGACCTCGGGCTCGAGCACGGCGTCGGTCAGGCTTTCCGCAAGCTGCCGGCGCTGCGGCAGGCCGAGCCGTCCGGCCGGTGCGGTGACGGTAATGATGGTCAAATCGGCACCTCTCCACGAATATGACACTCGTCATATCTCAGCGCGGCTTGCGTATGTCAAGTGTCATAGTCTAGATGGAGATGGCCAATTGCAGGATTCCCGATGACTGCCACCACACGCGACAGGATGATCGCCGGCGCCGCCGACCTAATGAGCCGCCGCGGCGTCAACGCCACCAGCATGCGCGACGTGGTCCGCCACACAGCGACGCCGCGCGGCTCGATCAGCCACCACTTCCCCGACGGCAAGCCGCAATTGATCGCCGAAGCCGTGACCTTCGCCGGCCGGCAGGTATCCATTCCTCTGGAGAAAGCCATGAACGAACGCGGCGTGATCGGCGGCCTCAAGGCTTTTGTCGCATCATGGCGCCGCCAGTTGGAGGCAACCGGCTTCGAGGCCGGCTGCCCTGTGCTCGCCGTGGCGGTCGATCGCTATGTCGGTGAGCCCAGCGACAAGGACGACGCGGCCGCGCAGCAGCACCTGCTCGACCTCGCCGACGGCGTGTTCGCCGATTGGCGGCGGATCATGCAAGCAGCCTTGTTGCGCGAAGGACTGGCTGCCGAGCGCGCCGAGCGGCTTGCAACGCTTGTCGTCGCCTCGATCGAAGGCACGGTCGCGATGTGCCGTGCCAGCCGCAGCGCCGACGCGCTCGATCAGGTCCAGGAGGAATTGGAGATCGTCCTCGCAGCCGCCCTCGCCCGCACAAGCAAATAGATTGGAGACGCGCAATGGACTTGTCCCGACAACGCGAACTCGCCCGTCAGCTCGCCGATTTGCGTCGCGAGGGCCGGCAACAGAGCGGCCTCGACGAACGGCTGGTCCCACCGGATGCGGACACGGCGTACCAAGTCGCGCAGATGGTGGAAGAAGAACTCGGCTGGGATGTTGTCGGCTGGAAGATCGCGGGCATGAAGTCCGGGCTTCAGCGTCAGCTTCGCATCTCCGCGCCGATCTATGGGCGGGTGTTCGCGCCCCTGATCAAGAGTTCGCCCGCCAGCGTCGAGCATGCCAGACAATGCAGCCCGATCCCTGAAGTCGAGTTCCAGGCGCGTCTCGGCGCCGATCTGCCGCCGCGCGCGAAGCCCTATACGGTGGACGAGGTCGGCGACGCCGTGGTCTCGTTGCATCCCGGCATCGAGCTCGCCGAGTGCCGCTTCATTCACGATGCGGCGTTTCCGCCGATGCCGGCGATCATGGCCGACGGCTCCGGATCAGGAACGATCGTGCTCGGAGAGCCCATCGCCGACTGGCGCAGCCGCGACGTCGCCACTCAAGATGTCGTCCTGAATTGCAACGGCATCGAGAGACGCCGCGGCTCCGCTGCAGAGGCGATTGACCATCCGCTGGTGCCGCTGGCCTGGCTTGCCAACGAGCTGTCGCGGACCGGCATCGGTCTCAAGGCCGGCCAGACGATCAGCACGGGCACGCTGACCGGTATGCTCCGGCCCAAGGCTGGCGAGACCTACGTTGCCGATTTTGGTCCGCTGGGATCGGTCAGCGCGACCTACAGCTGAGCCGGCCAGGGAGCGTAAACCGCAGATTAACATGGCCGCCCTATCGTCCGGGCAAAATACTTCTCCGTTATTTGCCGGACAGATCATGAAAATCGGTACGCTCCTGACCAGCGCCATCGTCTCGCTCTCGACCGTCGGCGGCGGTCTCGCCGTCTACGTCGCCGCGACGAAGTACCAGACCATGGAACGGATCACTGAAGCGCAGGGGCGGCTCGCAATCGTCCGTGCGGTCAGCGACATCCCGCGCTATCTCAATCCGGAGCGCGGCTTTTCCACCAACATCCTCTACGGACCTGCGGCCATCGACCCTGCGCTGCTGGCCGAGCAGGACAAGCTGCGCAAGCAGACCGACCGCGCCCGCGACAAGATGAATGCACTGCGCAAGGAGCTGCCCGGCCCGCTCGACGACGGCACCACGATCGGCAGCAACATCGACGGCATCAACGCGAAGTTCACCGCGTTGCGCGAGGCCATCGACAAGGCGCTGGCGGGTCCCGCCGAGGCGCGCAAAGACGCGGCCAAGAAGATCGTCGCCGACAATGCCGTGCTCAACGGCGGCGTGACTGCGCTGCTCAACGAGCAGGTCCGCCGCATGGCGATCCTGAACGGTGACGCCTACCGGCAGGCCAGCTACGCCAATGTCGCGATGACACTGCGCGACGTCGGCGGCTTCAACTCCAGCCTGCACAAGAATCTCCTCGGCGGAAAGAAGCCGGCGACCGACGCCGAGAAGGCCGACATTGCCCGCTCGCAGGGCCGCAACGATCAGGTCGTGATGTCGCTGCAGGAATTGCGCGGCAATCCAACAACGCCGGCGAATGTCGCGGAGGCCCTGGAGAAGTTCAACGCGATCTATGTCGAGGAGTTCGGCCGCGAGCTCAAGCTGGTGAAGGACGGCGCGATCACCGGCAAATACGAACACGACATGGACACCTATTACGCCGCCACGCAGCGCGGCCTCGGCACCATCATCGGCGTCCGCGACGCCTTCTACGACAACGCCGAGCAGATTCTCGCCGGCGCTTCGTCGGCCGCGCACACCAGCTTCACGATCGCGCTCGTCGGCCTTGTCGCCGTGCTGATCGCCAGCGCCGGCCTCATCGTGACGGTTCGCCGCCGCGTCTGCGCGCCGATCGTCGGCCTGACGACGCGCATGTCGCGGCTCGCCGACGGCGAGGTTGCGGAGAGCATTCCGGGCGCCGAGCGCTCCGACGAGATCGGCGCGATGGCCGCGGCCGTTCAGGTGTTCAAGGACAACATGATCCGCGCCGATCGGCTCGCGGCCGAGAAGCAGGCCGAGAACGACGGCAAGATGCGCCGCGCCCAAGCGCTCGACGATCTCACCCGCGCCTTCGAGGCCAAGGTGACCGAGCTGGTCGGCGGCCTGTCGCGGGCCTCTGCTGCAATGGAAAGCACCGCGCAGTCGATGACCTCGACGGCGGCGCAGACCAACAGCCAGGCCGCCGTGGTCGCCGCCGCCTCCGAACAGACCTCGACCAACGTGCAGACGGTCGCGAGCGCCACCGAAGAGCTGACCTCCTCGATCGCGGAGATCGGGCGTCAGGTCGCCCAAAGCACCGAGATCGCGGCCCGTGCCGTCGACAATGCCCGCCGCACCGGCGACACCGCGCGGACGCTCGCCGAAGGCGCCCAGAAGATCGGCGACGTCGTGACGCTGATCCAGAGCATCGCCGAGCAGACCAACCTGCTTGCGCTAAATGCAACCATCGAAGCCGCCCGTGCCGGCGAGGCCGGCCGCGGCTTTGCCGTGGTCGCCTCCGAAGTGAAGTCGCTGGCCGGGCAGACCGCCAAGGCCACGACCGAGATCTCCGAGCAGATCACCGCGATCCAGACCGCGAGCGACGAGACGGTGGCGGCAATCCGCAACGTCGCCGACGTCATCGCCGAGATCGACCAGATCGGCACCGCCATCGCCGCGGCGATCGAGGAACAGGGCTCGGCGACCAAGGAGATCGCCCGCAGCGTTCAGGAGGCTGCCCGCGGCACCCAGGAGGTCAACAGCAACATCTCCGGCGTGCAGCGCGCCGCCGACGACACCGGCGCCGCGGCAAGAGAGGTGCTGGGCGCGGCCGAGCAGCTCTCGACCCAGTCGCGCGATCTCGCCGGCCAGTTCGAGCGCTTCCTCGGTGAGGTCCGGGCGGCGTAGCACGCGAAGTCGTAGCCCGGATGGAGCGCAGCGCAATCCGGGACAGTGCCGTTGACGCGCGAGACCCTGGATTACGCTGTCGCTCCATCCAGGCTACGCGACCTCAATACGGCGGCGCCTTGCGCGCGCGCTGCGCTTTCGCCGCCTCGATCCACCAGGTCAGATCGTCGGCGAAGCGCGGGAACGAGCGCTCCAGGGCCTTGCCGCCGTCGCCGATCGGCTCGCCGGCTTCCGACAGCGTCTGCGCGATCGGGCCGACACCGATGGTGCTCGATACCACCACCATGCCCATCTCCGAGAGGGTGCCGTGCCAGGCGGTCGCTGCGCGCGCGCCGGACAGCCGGCCGGCCGAATAGCTCACGATCGCGGCCGGGCGCCAGAACCATTCCTCCAGGAAATGATCGGTGAGGTTCTTCAGCCCGGGCTGGATGCCCCAATTGTACTCGCCGGTGACGAAGACGAATCCGTCGGCGCCGCGGATCTGCCCGGCCAGCTTCTCCAGCGCCTCCGGCGCCGAGCCCTTGGGATGTTCCTTGTACATGCGGTCCAGCATCGGCAGCCCGATCGCCTTGGCGTCGATGAATTCGACGTCCTCGCCGCGATCGCGCAGCCGGTTGATGACGAAATTCGCAAGGCGGATGCCCATGCGGTCGGAACGGTAAGAACCGTAGAGAACGAGAATGCGATTGCTCATGGCCGGACGGTAGCACGAAACCGGCGTCCAGCCCTACCCGATTTGTCGCACTACCTTCCGCGACCACGGCCCAGTGTTTGCGACGGCGTCTCGCCGAACTGGTCACGGTAACTTCTTGAGAAATCGCTGAGATGCCAGAAGCCATACGCCAGCGCGACCGCCTTGACGCTATCGGCCCCGGCGAGAAGGCGCCGACGCACCAGCCACAGCCGATGCAGACGCAAATAGCGGTGCAGGCTCATGCCGCGATAGCGGCGCACGACGTCGTGCATGGTCCGAACGGACAGCCCCAGCTTGCGCGCGATCTCGTCGCTATAAATCGGCTCCGACAGGTCGTCAGACAGCAGCGCGCGGATATCCTGGAAGATCCTGAGATTCCGTCCGTCGTTGGGTGCAAAGGTCCAGCGGGCCGGAACGATCGTCGCAAAGGCCTCGTCAACGGCTCCGAGCAGGGACTCCTTCATCGCCGCGCCCTTCAACAAGAGCTCCGGTGCCGAAATCGGGCCGGCCGCCTCGGCCAGCACCTCCCTAACCACGCCGCGCAATCGCTGCAAGCCGGCCGTGGAGATCTCAAAAATCTTGAAGCTCGAGAGCGTGGACGGCCAGCCACGATCCCTCACCTCCGGCCGGAAAACCACCGAGGCGATTTGCCGCTGCACCTCCTCGACGGTGGTGTAGGCCGCCCCACCGTTGCCGATGACCACGACGGGTCGCGCCCGCTGCGAGCCGTTGAAGCGAATTGGCACATTGAGATCGTCTATCGTGAAGCCGATCGCCGTGCAATTCTCCACGAGTTGTGCGTCAACCACCCGCGGAAACGCGCGCGTCAAATTCACGTCGCAGCCCGGTAGGGCCAGGATCGTCTGCTCAGCCGAAATCTTCCGCACAAAAGGGGTGAATTCGAAATTCAGCCCGCGTATAGCGCTTCGAAATTCGTCGACGTCGGAAAAACGAAATGTTTTGAGTGCCGACCTCGGCACATCGTCAATGCTGTTCATGGAAATATGAGAAATGCCGCGCCGCTCTGAATGTGCGTCCGGCCGCGGGGTGCCGTTCGCTGCCTCCTTCGGTTTATTTCGTTAGAATCGATCCTAACGTGCCCTGATCAATTGGAGACGGGCCGGTTGAAAGAACAATCCGGGACAACCCTGTCTCGCCGAATTTCGATAGCGTTTCCTGCGATTGAGGCGGTGCGCCAATACCGAAGCCGTTGCCATTTAAGATTCAAATTAACGCCTTTGCGGCGGAATAACCGTCGTTTGATTGTGCAATTTATTTCATTTCAGGCTCCTGCCATGACGGCAAATTCGCCTGCCGACAATCTGGCCGAATTGGAGAACGCGGTCGCAACGTGTCCGCTGGACCGGTGCGCCCGCATTCTCTTCGGCCTTTTGCAACTGCTCACAAGCAGCCGCGGTCGATCCCAGGAATTGCTCGCCGGTGTGGTCGACGGCGTCCTGGTGCGACTGATCGAGCGGGTTGAGGCCAGCGCGCTGATCGATGTCAGCGCGGCGCTCGCAGAGCTCAAGGCGGCTCCGCCGGACACCGTGCGACGTCTCGCCTCGCACCGCGACCCGGAAGTCGCCTGCCCCGTTTTGCTCCGCTCGCGGTCGCTGTCCACGGCCGATCTCACACTGATCGCAGCCGCGAGCGGCGTACGGCAGCAATGTGCCATCGCCGGCCGCGCGCCGATCGATCCACGGGTGATGGAGACGCTGATCAAGGGTGGCACTTCCAGCGTTTGTCTTGCGCTGATCGGCAACAGCGAGGCAAGATTCTCCGAAGCCGCTTACGTTGCGCTGGTTGAGAAGTGCCTGGTGGATGACGAACTCACCAAGGCACTGGCGCTCAGGCCCGACACGCCCGACACAGTCATGCGGAAGTTGCTGTCGGCCTCACCGGCGCCGAAATCCGGCATCGGCCTGAACGCCACCGTCTCGCTTCAAGCCGCAACGGCCGCACCCATCGTCACCAAGCTACCCTCCGCGGCGGCCTATGCGATCGCGCGACCGGAGATCGTTGCACTCAGCCGCATCGGCAAGCTGAACGATTCCACGGTGAACCGCTTCGCCATCCGCGGCGAGACCGCCAATCTCATCACCGCGCTATCGGTGCTTTCGGGCGCTCCCATCGAGATCGTCGAACATGTCATGACCGACGAGGATTGCGAGGGTCTCGTCATGGCCTGCCGCGCCTCGCGGCTGAACTGGCAGACCACGCTCGCCATCCTGAGCAACCGCTGCGGCACACGGCTTTCTTTCGCCGAGCGCGAACGCGCGCAGCACATTTTCGAGACGCTGCTGCTGTCGACCAGCCAGTGGACGGTGCGGTGGGGCGAAATTGCCGCAAACGCCAAGGAGTGCGGTCGGGGACATCGCGACGCAAAAAAGATGGGGGTTAGCCGATGAAGTTCGACGGTCGCAAAGCCTTTCGCGTGAAAATGGACCACAGGCAACCGGTCAATCTCATGGGATCCGACGGCACCTGGCGGCGCAGCTGCGTCCTGCTCGACGTCTCGCAGACGGGCGCGAAGGTCGAGGTCGAGGGCACGCTGGACGTGCTCCAGGCCAAGGAATTCTTCATGCTGCTGTCGTCGACGGGCCTGGCCTACCGGCGCTGCGAGCTGGTCTGGATCGACGGCACCACCGCTGGCATCCACTTCGTCACCGCACAAAGCAAGAAGAAGCAGGCGATTGCGCCGGCTGCCGCAGCGCAGAGCTCCGATCAGGCCAAATAGACCGAGAATTCGACCCATCGATTGGAGCCCGCGCTATTCCGGGGCATATCCGTGCAGAACGCGCAAACCACACTCAAACCCACCAGCCTTGGCGGCGTCGCGGTCGCTGCAGCGCCGCGCCCATTCGTTCATGTGCTGGCCGACACGTCCGACAAGCTGGCCGGTGTGTGCTCGCTCCTCGAGCAACGCTTCGCCGTCGCGGGCGAGCGGCTGGACGCCGAGGCCAAGCTGTCAGAGGTGCCGTCCGCCATCGTCATTCGCGCCGAGCTTCGCGATGTCGACAATATCGCGGCGATCAAGAAACGGGCGGGCAAGCTCGCAAAGGCGAAGAAGCGGATTTTCCTGCTGGAGCACACCTCGCATGTCGCCGTTTCGCAGGCCTATGCGCTTGGAGCGACACTGGTCCTTCCGGGCACCATCAACCGGGCGAGGCTGCTGGCGGCGCTGTCCGATCCGCCTGATCCGCTCTCGGCCGCGTCGCGCGAGAGCGCGCAGGCCGACACTGCCGTCGAGACCGCCGCGACCGCGATCGCATCCATGTTTACCTCCGTCACCCTGGGCCAGCCGCTTGACGTCAACGCCACCAAGGAAGCGGGGCGCCAGATCGCCGATCGCATCACCCGGCATGGCCTGACGGAGTGGCTCATGACGGTGCGGCGGCACCACGAAGGAACCTATCAGCATTGCCTGCTCGTCACCGGTGTCGCCATCGACTTCGGTCTGAGCCTTGGCGTCGGCAGGGCCGACCTGGAACGTCTCTACTCGGCGGCCATGTTCCATGACATCGGCAAGGCGCAGATTCCGCTCGCCATCCTCGACAAGCCGGGCCGCCTCGATGCCGCCGAGCGCGCGCTGATCGAAACGCATCCCGCCGCCGGCTATACGTTTCTCAAGGACCATGACGGGATCTCGCCGGAGATTCTCGATGCCGTCCGCCATCATCACGAGTACCTCGACGGGAGCGGCTATCCCGATGCGCTCTGCGCCGAGAGCATTGGCGATATCGTCAGGATTCTAACGATCTCGGACATCTTCGCAGCCCTGATCGAGCACCGGCACTACAAGCCGACCATGCCGCGCGCGGAGGCCTACGACGTTCTGTGCGAGATGACAGGCAAGCTGGAGAAGGCGCTAGTCCGCGCGTTCAAGCAGGTCGCGCTCACGCGGTGAGCGCTGTGACCCGTCTCGAGCGCAGCCTAATGCGTCGCACGATGGCTGGCGCGGCGCGGGATGGAGCGGCAGGCCAGCCCGTCGGCCAGCAGCTTCATGTCCTCGTGCCGGCCGCTGCGAATCAGCCGGCCGAACTCTTCGGGTGTGAAAGGAAGACTTGGATCATCGTCGATCTTGGGCCGCAGTCGCGGACCGAAGAACCGCCGAACCAGGCTAGCCAGCCGCCGCATATCAATTCCCTCGCGCCAGCAACAAACCTCTCAGTCCGCATATTGTTCCTCCCGCGACTTCGAGAATGCAAGAGGCCACTCGCGACACCGCACCAAAAATTTTCCGCCAGAGAATAATCTCCTCTTGCTCGTGCTAATCGGCAAAACCCACGTAACGCACGAACTGGTGGTTGTGCTCGCGGTCCGAGCGCACGGCGTTCGCGGCAAAGCCGTCATCGGGATAGCCCATCGCGACACAGGTCATGATGACCTCGTCTTCCGGAATCTCGGCGACCTCGCGCACGATGTCGGAGCGCATGATGCCCTGCCCGTTGATGACCGAGCCGAGCCCGCGGTCCCACGCCGCGAGCACGATGCCGTAGCAGAGCGCGCCGAGATCGAAGTGGCAGACCGCGCCGGGATCGAGCACGCGGTCATAGGTCAGCACCAGCGAGACCGGCGCGTCGAACTGGCGAAAGCCGCGCAGCACCCAGTCCTGCCGCATCGGCTTGTCGTCGCGTGCGATTCCCATCGCGCCGAACAGCTTCTTGGCGATGTCGACCTGCCGGGTGCGATGCACGCCCTGGTATTCGCCATGGCTGACGATGTCGCGCTTGACCTTGGCGCCGCCGGCCATCTCCGACATGTTGCGGCGACGCACCTCCTCCAGCGGATGACCCGTGAGCACATGGACATGCCAGGGCTGGGTGTTCATCGACGAGGGCGCGCGCTTGGCGCTCTCGATGATCGCCTCGATCACCGCGCGCGGCACCGGCTCGTTCTTGAAGCCACGCACGCTGCGGCGCGACTGGACCAGCGTCTCGAATTCCACCTCGTGAACCTCCCTGCCCGTTCGTCCGGCCTTGCGACGCACGCCGGTTGCCGATGCGGCCCGCAAAACCTATGCTAAGGACCAAGCAAGACCAAGAACCCTGTGAGGAAAGTCCATGGCCGCACCGCTCGATCCCGTCATCGCCCAGATCATTCCGCTCATGCCGATGCGCGATCCCACGGTCATGACGCCACAGAGCGCCCGCGATTCCTTGCGCGCACTCGCTGCCTCGCGTGCCGCCATTCCGCCGCCGCCGGTCGATAGCGTCGAGGATATCAGGGTGAAAGGCGGCGCCGGTCTGCTTCCCGCACGGGTCTATCGGGTCGGCGCCGCGCCGGCACCGACGGTGGTGTTCTTCCACGGCGGCGGCTGGGTTGCGGGCGATCTCGAAACCCACGACCGGCAGGCGCGCAACCTTGCGATCGAGACCGGCGCGGTCGTCGTCTCCGTCGACTATCGCCGCCCGCCCGAGACGCGCTTTCCCGGCGCCTTCGAGGATGCTTTCGCCGCGGTCAGCGACGTGTTTGGCCGCGTCGCGGAATTCGGCGGTGACGCAACGCGCTTCGGCGTTGCCGGCGACAGCGCCGGCGGCAATCTCGCAGCGACGAGCGCGATCGCCTGCCGGGAGGCCGGCATCAAGCTCGCCGCGCAACTGCTGGTCTATCCGGTCACCGACGTCGTCGGCGCTTATGCCGATGCGCGCGAGAACGCGCGCTATCCCTCGCGCAGCGAGAACGCCGAGGGCTACTTCCTCACGCGGGCGACGATGGAATGGTTCTGCGGCCATTATCTCGCCGATCCCGCACACGCCGGCGACTGGCGCGTCTCGCCGCTGCGGGCCGCCTCCTTGGCCGGCGTCGCGCCCGCGGTCGTGACCACCGCCTGGTTCGATCCCCTACGCGACGAAGGCGCCGCCTATGCGCGGGCGCTGGAGGCCGCCGGCGTGAAGGTCAAGCACCATGAGGGCCCCGGCCTGATCCATGGCTATTTCGGCATGGGCGACGCCTCCGACGTCGCGCGCACTGAGGCGCAGCGCGCGCGGGCCGACTTCAAGGCGCTGCTGATGCGCGGCGCGTGAAGGCGATCAGGCGCTCTGCGCCCGCTGCGCCGCGGTGTGCCCCCAGGTCTCATCCCAGTCCTGGCCAGCGGCATCGACCACGCGGCCGTCGGCCTCGAAAAACTTGTTCGGCACCTGGAAGATCGCCAGAATCAACGCGCCGTCGGGGCACCAAGCGGCATGCCGGCTCCCCGCCTCGCGCCAGATGAATTCGCCGGCCTTGCAGGCAATGCCCTTGGCTGGACCCTCCTTGTCGACGAGCGCGCCTTCGATCACCCAGCTCTGCTCGATGCCGACATGTTCGTGATCGGGCAGCACCGATCCTGGCGCAAAACGCATCAAGGCGGTCATCAGCCCCGTACGGCGATCGAACAGTAGCGTCTTGGCCTCGCAGCCCGGAAAGCGCGTCTTCTGCCAATCCATGTCTTGGGGTCGAACCAGGTGGGAATGCCGATCGGCTGCCTGGTCGTGCGGGATCGCGGCGTCCATCACGATGCTTCCTCTCCATCTCAAGGGACCGACGCTAGCAGGATCGCCCGATGCGGTCAGCGAGCACTGCAACAGAGGCGACATCTTCCGAGCTGGCGCGCAAAAATCAGCGGGCGACCGGGCGGCCCAGTGCTCATCCTGCTTGATTGCGCCACGATTCCCGGCTCCACTCTCCCGGCCATTTCTGGTTCAGGAGACCCCCATGATGAAACGGATTTTCCTCGCTGCGATCGTTGCCACCTTCGCAGCGGGCTCGGCCCTTGCGCAAGAAACCTGCGAGAGCAAGGCCGTCGGCAAGGACGGCAAGCCGCTGGCCGGCGCCGCCAAGACCTCGTTTCTGAAGAAGTGCAAGGAAGACGCCTGCGCGCCCAAGGCCGTCAGCGCCGACGGCAAGCCGCTCGCCGGCGCCGCCAAGAACAGCTTCATGAAGAAGTGCGAGACCAGCGCGTAACGCGCAGTCCGTTCCCGGCTTTTTCAGCAAAGCCACAACCGAAATGCCGTCATGGCCGGGCAGAAGCGCGTCTTCGCGCGAGAATGTCCCGGCCATTTGCTTTTTGGTGCCTCCGCACCGCCAGTTTCCGACACGCGCCGAGCGCGTAAAGCAAGCGCGCCGCGACCCTGGACAGAACGCAGCGGCTGACAGATGATGCGGCGCTGAGCGAACCGGGGCGCATCAACGAGGCTTCCAGCAAAGGATGGACGAGATGTTGCAGTTCCGCGTGCGTGATCACATGATGGCGATAATGAGCGTGCTCTTTGCGCTGCTCATGATCGTTGACGTTGCCAACGCGAGAAGCCCCGGCCTGCCCAACGTCATGGTTCTCGCAACCGGCGGCACGATCGCCGGCAGCGGGGCGAGCAGCACCACCGTCATCGGGTATACCGCGGCCACGGTGGGCATCGAGACCCTCTTGAACGCCGTCCCCGAGTTGAAAACCGTGGCCAACGTCAAGGGCGAGCAGGTCTTCCAGATCGCCAGCGAGAATATGAACAATGATCATTGGCTGAAGCTCGCCAAGCGCGTCAATACGCTCCTCGCGCAGGACGACGTGGACGGGATCGTGATCACACACGGGACCGATACGATCGAGGAAACCAGCTATTTCCTCAATCTGGTCGTCAAGAGCAAGAAGCCTGTGGTCGTCGTCGGTGCGATGCGGCCATCGACCGCGATCAGCGCGGACGGCCCGATCAATCTCTTCAATGCGGTGATCCTCGCCGGCAGTGAAGAAGCCGTGGGCAAGGGCGTGCTCGTCGCCCTCAACGATCAGATCAACGCCGCGCGCGATGTCACCAAGAACAACACGTCCACGGCAGACACCTTTCGCACGCCTGAACTCGGCTTTCTCGGCTACATGCAGGGCAACAAGCCGTATTTCTATCGGCAATCGACCCGCCGGCACACGGCAGATTCTGAATTCGACGTGTCCAAGCTCGATGTCCTGCCGCAGGTCGACATCGTCTACGGCTACGCCAACATGAACCGGGTCGCGATCGATGCCTTTGTCGGCGCCGGCGCCAAGGGGATCGTCCATGCCGGCGTGGGTGACGGCAGCCTGGCCCGCCCGGCGGTCGAGCCGGCGCTCGACGAAGCCCGCAAGAAAGGCGTCGTGATCCTTCGCAGCAGCCGCGTCGGCAACGGCATCGTCGCGCGCAATGGCGAGGCCAAGGACGATGAGCACGACTTCGTCGTCTCCGATACGCTCAATCCCCAGAAGGCGCGCATTCTGCTGATGCTGGCGTTGACCAAGACGAGCGACACCAAGGACATTCAGCGGATGTTCTACACCTATTAGAGCCTAGTCGCGCTTGAAACGATAATCGAACGCCGCGCCGAACGGCTTGATCAGGCCAACCGTGGGCGTCGGAAAATGGATCGGCAGGATCAGCGTGTCGGTGTCGGCAACAGAGGCGAAGAACTTTCGTCGCGACATCGCCGACAGCTTCGCATCCCAATCCGGCTTCGCCGACCAATCCGGCTCACGACACTGAATCTGGTGGTGCATGAGGTCGCCCGCGACCACGGCGCGCTGGCCCTTCGAAAGAATGTTCACGCAACAATGGCACGGCGAATGCCCCGGCGTCGGCGTGAGCGTAACGGTGTCGTCGAGCGCGTAGTCGTCGTCGACGAGCAGCGCCTGCCCGGCCTCGGCGACCGGCCGGCAATTGTCGCGAAAGACGGTGCCAGGCGGATTGTTGCCCTTGGCATGCTCGGCTTCCCAGGCCGCATACTCGCCCTTGTGGAAAATATATTTCGCATTCGGAAACGTCGGCACCCAACGGCCGTCGCGCAGGGTCGTGTTCCATCCGGTATGGTCGATGTGCAGATGCGTGCAGAACACGTAGTCGATCTGCTCAAAGCCGATGCCGAGCGCAAACAGCTCATTGCGCCAGCGCGCCTTGCCGGGGAAATCGAACGGCGGCGGATGGCCTTTGTCCTCACCGGTGCAGGTGTCGACAAGGATGGTGTAACGCGGCGTGCGGACCACGAAGGTCTGGTAGGTGATCACCATCATGCCGCGCGCGGCATCGAACACCTCCGGCTCCATCGTCGGCAGATGGCGCTTGAAGACGTCTTCGTCATAGGTCGGGAAAAAGTCCTGGGGCCGCCGCCACGGCCCCTCCCGCTCGATCACCGCATCGATGGTGATGTCGCCGATCCGCAGCTGCTTCATGGTTGTTCGTTCCCATTTTGCGAAGCGTAACGAACGAACGGGAGGCATTCAAGACGCCGACCGTGCCGGGACGTCTTGCGCGGGGTGCCGCAAATCGACCTCAAACACTGAGGATGATGATCATGGAATGAGGAATGTCTGGTGGGCAGGAAACTGAAAGTGACCGCGGCGATCATGATCGCCGTCGCAGCTGCAATTTACGTCAACAATACAAGCCTTCTGGCGCCACATCGGGACGGCAAGCCGGTGCTGCTCGCCCATCGCGGCATGGCGCAGCGGTTCGATGAACGCGACCTGAAGAACGATACCTGCACCGCCGCGCGGATGCTGCCGCCGGTGCACGACTATCTCGAAAACACGCTGCGCTCGATGCGCGCGAGCTTCGCGGCCGGTGCCGACATCGTCGAGCTCGACGTGCACCCGACCAATGACGGCGAGTTCGCCGTCTTCCATGACTGGACGCTCGACTGCCGGACCGACGGCCTCGGCGTCACCCGCGCGCAGAGCATGGCAAAGCTGAAGACGCTCGATATCGGCTACGGCTACACCGCCGACGGCGGCAAGACCTTCCCGTTCCGCGGCAAGGGCGTCGGCATGATGCCGACATTGTCGGAGGTGTTCGCTGCCTTCTCCGACAAGCAGTTGCTCATCAACGTGAAGAGCCGGGACCCGGACGAAGGCGAGAAACTTGCCGGCGTGCTGACCGCGTTGCCGGCCGGGAGGCGCAGCACCATCATGGTCTATGGCGGCGACGAGCCCATCGACGTGATCCGTCGCCTCGTCCCGGATGTCCGCACGATCTCGCGCGCAGCCATCCGAAGCTGCCTGGTCCGCTATATCGGCTACGGCTGGACAGGCCTCGTCCCGCAGGCTTGCCGCAACGCGATGGTGCTGGTGCCAATCAACGTCGCCCCCTGGCTATGGGGCTGGCCCGATCGCTTCCTCGCACGCATGAATGGCGTCAACAGCGCCGCGTTCGTGCTCGGCCCCTACAGCGGCGGCGGGTTTTCTACGGGCGTCGACACGGCGGAATTGCTCGCCCGCCTTCCGCAAAGCTATTCCGGCGGCATTTGGACCAACGAAATCGAGACCGTCGCCAGACTGACGGGCAAAAGCCATGACTAGCTCCGCAACCCCGGCGCCTCCTGCCCGGTGCGCGCGACATATTCGGTGTAGCCGCCGCCATATTGGTGGATGCCCTCCGGCGTCAGCTCCAGCACGCGGTTCGACAGCGTCGCCAAGAAATGCCGGTCGTGCGAGACGAACAGCATGGTGCCCTCGAAATCCGACAGCGCGTTGATCAGCATTTCCTTGGTGGCGAGGTCGAGATGGTTGGTGGGCTCGTCCAGCACCAGGAAGTTCGGCGGGTCGAACAGCATCTTGGCCATGACGAGGCGCGCCTTCTCGCCGCCCGAGAGCACGCGGCAGCGCTTCTCGACGTCGTCGCCGGAGAAGCCGAAGCAGCCGGCGAGCGCGCGCAAGGAGCCCTGCCCCGCCGTCGGAAACGCGTCCTCCAGCGACTGGAACACGGTGCGCTCGCCGTCGAGCAGATCCATCGCGTGCTGGGCGAAATAGCCCATCTTGACGCTGCCGCCCAGCGCCACGGTGCCCTCGTCCGGCTCGCTCGCACCGGCAACCAGCTTGAGCAGCGTCGACTTGCCGGCGCCGTTGACGCCCATCACGCACCAGCGCTCCTTACGGCGGATCATGAAGTCCAGCCCGTCATAGATGCGCTTTGAGCCATAGCCCTTGTGCACGTTCTTGAGCGCGACGACGTCCTCGCCCGAGCGCGGCGCCGGCAGGAAGTCGAACGCCACGCTCTGGCGGCGCCGCGGCGGCTCGACCCGCTCGATCTTGTCGAGCTTCTTGACTCGGCTCTGCACCTGGGCCGCATGCGAGGCGCGCGCCTTGAAGCGCTCGATGAACTTGATCTCCTTGGCGAGCATGGCCTGCTGGCGCTCGAACTGCGCCTGCTGCTGCTTCTCGTTCTGCGCCCGCTGCTGCTCGTAGAATTCGTAATCGCCGGTGTAGGTGGTGAGCGAGCCGGAATCGATCTCGATCACCTTGGAGATCACGCGGTTGATGAACTCGCGGTCGTGCGAGGTCATCAGAAGCGTGCCTTCGTAATCGTGCAGGAATTTTTCCAGCCAGATCAGGCTTTCCAAATCGAGATGGTTGCTCGGCTCGTCGAGCAGCATGACGTCGGGGCGCATCAGGAGAATGCGCGCCAGCGCCACACGCATCTTCCAGCCGCCGGACAGCTTGCCGACATCCCCGTCCATCATCTCCTGGCTGAAGCCGAGGCCGGAGAGCGCCTCGCGCGCGCGGCCGTCGAGCGCATAGCCGTCGAGCTCCTCGAACCGGTGCTGCACCTCGCCATAGCGGGCGATGATCTCGTCCATTTGGTCGGCCTTGTCGGGGTCGGCCATGGCGGCCTCGAGCTCGCGCAATTCAGCCGCGACCTCGCTGACGGGGCCGGCGCCGTCCATCACCTCGGCCACCGCGCTGCGGCCAGACATCTCGCCGACGTCCTGGTTGAAATAGCCGATGGTGATGCCGCGATCGATCGAGACCTGACCCTCGTCGGGCAGTTCCTCGCCGGCGATCATCCGGAACAGCGTGCTCTTGCCGGCGCCGTTCGGCCCGACAAGGCCGATCTTCTCCCCCTTGTTGAGGGCCGCGGAGGCTTCGATGAACAGGATCTGGTGGCCGGCTTGCTTGCTGACGTTGTCGAGGCGGATCATGCGTGTCTTTTGGGGGATTTTTGCGTTGCAGCGTCATAGGCCATGCGGGGCGCGAGGGGAAGCCCGGGACAGGCCGGGATCGAGCCCATTCGCTCGTGACCGCTCGGTTCGGGGCCTACGGGCAAATGGGTCGGGCTAACTGCGTCCGGCACGGGCATCTATGCTTCGCTTGCCGGATATGTCGGCTTTTCCATCGGCTGGGTCGAAGGCCTGGAGATCAACGCCCGGTCTGTAAGAACTTTTCGCCGAACCTCGAAGAGACCTGAGACCGGCGCCGCCTCTCTATCTTACTGAGAACGGCGCCTGATACGGCCGCCCGAACGGCACGCCGTTGATGACGGTCTGGATCGGCTTGAGGTGGGCCTTCCCTTCCCTCCTGTTGTTGCGCGTGTCGACGAAGCTGACCGGTCCCTCCACCAGCTCCATGATCGCGACGTCGGCGGGCGCACCGACCTGCAGCGTGCCGATCTTCGGCGCGCGGCTGATGATCTTCGCCGGCGCGGTCGTTGCCATTGCGACCACCTGCTCCAGCGTGAAACCGAGCGTCATGAACTTGCTCATGACGTTGGGCAGGAAGGGAATCCCCGGCGAATTGCCGGAGAAGACGTGGATGTCCGAAGAGATGGTATCAGGAGCGCATCCGCCGGGGATCGCCACTTCCGCCACGGTGAAATCGAAGCTGCCGCCGCCATGCCCGACGTCAAACATGACGCCGCGCTGCTTGGCCGCGAGAGCCGCAGGCAGCAGCTTGCCGTCCTGAACGATATTCGTGAACACGCTCGACATGTTCGGGGCGCCCGAATAGGCATGCGTCAGCACGTCGCCCGGGCGCATCAGGTCGAGGATTTGCGACATCAGCTCCTTGGATTCGACGCCGCCGATATGCACCATCATCTTCGCCGGCCAGCCGCACATCTCGCACGCCTGGATGCCGCGCTTGAGCGGCTCGAGCCCATGCTTGAAGATGACGTTTTCCGACATGCGCACTTTGACCCCGAGCAGGAAGTCCGGATTCTCGGCCAGTGCCATGGCGCAGGCTTCGGTCTGCGCTGTATCGATGTTGTGGAGCTCGGCGACCGGGAACGCCGACAGGCCGTTGTTGGCGATGTGAACGAAGGCGTACATCCGCGCCCGCGTCTGGGCCACGATGAAGCGGCGCAGCGCCGCCAGATTGTTGACGCCGGCGTCGCCCGCCGACACGACGGTCGTCGTGCCCTGGAACTGGACCAGCTCGTCGGCGGGAATGCCGATGGCCGAGCCGTAGGGATAGACGTGACAATGCAGATCAATGAGGCCGGGCATCACCAGCTTGCCCGCGGCGTCGATGCTCTTCAGCGCGCGCTCCGCCGGGATCGCCTCCTGAATCGCCTCGATCGTGCCCCAGCGGATGCCGATATCGCGCCTGGCGCGCAGCGATTGGCTGGGGTCGAGCACCTCGCCGCCCCGGATCACCAGATCGTACTTGTCGTTCGGCCCCATCGCCCCGCGGGCGGGCGCGGCGAGGCCGACGGCGGCGGCCGCCGAAGAGAGTGCCAGGAAATCGCGGCGTGACAACGCAGGCATGATGATCCCCCTCTGTGCTTTTGTTCGCGGCAACGGCCGGGCTGGATGTCCAGATCTGCTTCCGCCGCCAAGGTCGAGTTCACAACGAACGGGATTGGAAATGAAGCCCGGAAGATCCGATCCTATGACGGCACGCGAGCCCTGAGGAGCCGCGAAATTTTCCAGAATCGCATCGGGCGGGCACCACTGGCTGAGGTCCGGCTGCATCTTTGCTGCGCCGCGACATGCGCGTGAATATCGAACTGCCTGGAGTCGAACGTCTAAGACCAATAATGCGACACCGGGGCTTGTCGGATGCCGGCAATGCGTCCAAACTGTGATCAAAGTCGCTGGAATGCGGCATACCTCCAGCGGTTCACAACGACAAGCGCGTCGAAACGCGTTCGAACAATCAGGCCGCCAGGGAGGACGTCCATGACTGCAAAGTCCGAAAAGACCAGAACAACTCGTCGCAAATTCCTGCTGACCGCCGGCGCGGCCGGCGCTGCCACCATCGCCATGCCGCAAGTCAGCCGGGCGCAGACAGCGACCCTGAAGATGCAGGGCTCGTGGGGCAAGGCCGATGTCTTCAACGAGATGGCCGAAGATTATGTGAAGCGCGTCAACGATATGGCCGGAGGCCGGCTGCGCATTGACTATCTGGTCGGCGGCTCGGTCGTGCATCCGTTCCAGGTCTTCGACGGCGTTCATGGCGGCCAGATCGACGCGGCACACACGGTGACGGTGTACTGGTACGGCAAGCACAAGGCCGCCTCGCTGTTCGGCACCGGCCCGGTGTTCGGCTTCAACGCCAACGAAGGCCTTGGCTGGATCCACAACGGCGGCGGCAAGGAGCTGTTCGAGGAACTCCAGACCAAGATCATGAACGTCAACATCAAGAGCTTCTTCGCCATGCCGATGCCGACCCAGCCGCTCGGCTGGTTCAAGAAGCCGATCACCAGCGACGCCGATCTCAAGGGCTTGAAATATCGCACGGTGGGTCTGGCCGCCGATCTCTTCCAGGCGATGGGCGCATCGGTCGCGCAGCTGCCCGGCGGCGAGATCGTACCCGCGATGGAGCGCGGCGTGATCGACGGGTTCGAGTTCAACAATCCGACCTCGGACCGGCGCTTCGGCGCGCAGGATGTCGCCAAGAACTACATGATGGGCAGCCATCATCAGGCGACGGAATATTTCGAGATCATGTTCAACCGGACGAAATTCAACGCGCTGCCGAAGGAACAGCAGGCGATCCTGCAATACGCCGCCGAAGCCGTGTCCTCCGCCAACGAATGGAAGGCAATGGATTATTATTCGAAGGACCTGCAGGAGCTGATCAACAAGGACAAGGTCAACGTCCAGCGCACACCGAAGTCTGTGTTCGACGCGCAGATCAAGGCGTGGGACGGTCTGATCGCCCAGCTCGGCTCGGATCCGTTCATGAAGAAGGTGATGGATTCGCAGAAGGAATGGGTGCGCCGCGTGGTTTACTACAACATGAACAACGCGACGGACTACCGCGGCGCCTTCGAGCATCACTTCCCGGGCGTGCTCAAGGTCTGACGGCTGTCGCGGGGGATCGCGTCAGGTCTTATCGCGAGGGCGGCGCAATTGAAGCGCCGCCCACGAGTTGGAGGGGGACATCCGGATGGACTGCTCGCAGCGAGTTCAGCTCGCATGACGAAATTCCTGTTCTTCATCGATGAGCTCAGCACGTGGGTGGGCAAGGCGTTCGCCTGGCTGATCCTCGTTCTCACCCTGGGAGTCAGCTACGAGGTGTTCGTGCGCTACGTGCTGCGTGCGCCGACCACCTGGGCTTTCGACATCAGCTACATCACCTATGGCGCGATGTTCCTGATGGCCGGCGCGTACACGCTCTCGCGAAACGGCCATGTCCGCGCCGACGTGGTCTACCGCCTCTGGTCGCCGCGCACCCAGGCGACGATGGACCTCGTCCTGTATATCCTCTTCTTTCTGCCGGCGATCGCGGCGCTGATGTATTCGGGCTGGAACTACGCCCAGATGTCGGTGCGCTTCCGCGAAGTCAGCATCTTCAGTCCGGCCGGCGTTCCGGTGTTTCCGCTGAAGGCGCTGATCCCGCTCACCGGCTTCCTTCTGTTCCTGCAAGGGGTCGCCGAGATCATCCGCTGTGTGCTGTGCATCCGCACCGGCCGATGGCCGCAACGTCTGCACGACGTGGAGGAGACCGAGAGCCTCGTCATCCGCGAACATCAGCAGCACGCGGCTGAGCCGCAGAGCGAGAAGGGACCAGGCGCATGACCGATCCTCAACTCGGCATGCTGATGCTGGGCCTCTTCATCTTCATCATCATGCTCGGCTTCCCGATCGCCTTCACGCTGATGGCGATGGGCGTCTCGTTCGGCTACTATGCCTACTACACCCCCGGTCAGGACTTCTTCCAGAACCGCATCTTCACGCTTCTGGTGCAGAAGACGTTCGAGGTCACATCCAGCGACGTGCTGGTGGCAGTTCCGCTATTCCTGTTCATGGGTTATTTGATCGAGCGCGCGAACATCCTCGATCGCCTGTTCTACTCGCTGCAGCTGTCGATGAAGAACGTGCCGGGCGCACTTGCCGTGGCCACGCTGATCACCTGCGCCATGTTCGCGACCGCCACCGGCATCGTCGGTGCCGTCGTCACGCTGATGGGGCTGCTGGCATTACCGGCGATGCTGCGAGCGGGCTACGACGCCAAGCTGTCGGCGGGCGTCGTCTGCGCCGGTGGCTGCCTGGGCATCCTGATTCCGCCGAGCATTCTCCTGATCGTCTATGCGGCGACTGCCGGCGTCTCGGCGGTCAAGCTTTACGCGGCGGCGTTCTTTCCGGGGTTCATGCTGGCCGGCTTGTACGTCCTCTATGCGATGACGCGCGCGATCATCAATCCCGCGCTCGCGCCGAAGCTGCCGCGCGAGCATACCGACGTGCCGACCTCGAAGGTCATCTGGGCGCTTGCCACGTCGTTCCTGCCGCTCGCGTTGCTGATCGTTTCGGTGCTCGGCGCGATCCTGTTTGGGCTGGCGACGCCCTCGGAAGCGGCCGCGGTGGGAGCCCTCATGAGCATCGTGCTGGCGGCCGCCTATCGTTCGCTCAACTACGAGATGATACGCGAATCCGTGTACCTGACCGTGCGCGCGACGGCGATGGTCTGCTACCTCTTCATCGGGTCCTGGACGTTTTCGGCGGTGTTTGCCGTCCTTGGCGGGCAGTCGGTGGTGGAGCAGTTCTTCACCTCGATGAACCTTTCGCCGATCCAGTTCCTGCTGCTGACCCAGCTCATCATCTTTCTGCTCGGCTGGCCGCTGGAATGGACCGAGATCATCATCATCTTCGTGCCGATCTTCCTGCCGCTGCTTCCGCAATACGGCATCGATCCGATCTTCTTCGGCATCCTGGTGGCACTGAACACGCAGACGGCCTTCAACACGCCGCCGGTCGCGATGGCCGCCTTCTATCTGAAGGGCGTGGCGCCGCCCGAGGTGAAGCTGACCGACATCTTCTCCGGCGCGCTTCCGTTCGTCGGCCTGGTCTTCCTCACCATGGCACTGGTCTACATCTTCCCGGGGATCGCATTGTGGCTGCCGAGCTATCTCTATGGGGCGCGATGAGCGGACCCGGCAAACCGACGAGAGGCTGCGCATGAGTCTCAACGCGCTCGGCCTCGCGGACGCCGCAGCCGGCATCCGCGACGGCCGGCTCAGCTCGGTGGAGCTCGTCGGCGACTGCCTCAGGCGCATCGATGAGGTCGATCGCGATATCCAGGCGTGGGCGTTTCTCGATCGCGACCACGCGATGCGGCAGGCCGAGGCGGCCGACGATCATCGCAAGCACGGCAAGGCCACAGGCCCGCTGCATGGCGTGCCCGTGGGCATCAAGGATATCTTCGACACCGGCGACATGCCGACCGAATTCGGATCGGAGCTGTGGGCCGGACGCACGCCGCGGCGCGATGCGGCGGCCGTGGCGCGTCTGCGGGCGGCTGGAGCGGTGATCCTCGGCAAGACGGTGACCACCGAGTACGCGTACTACAATCCGGGCAAGACCCGAAATCCGCACAACCCAAATCACACCCCCGGCGGATCGTCCTCGGGCTCCGCCGCGGCCGTCGCGGCGCTGATGGTGCCGGGTGCCATCGGCTCTCAGACCAACGGCTCGGTGATCCGCCCTGCCGCCTTCTGCGGCGTGGTCGGCTTCAAGCCCACGCACGGCCTCATTCCACGCAGCGGCGCGCTCCAATTGTCGCGTACGCTCGACCATGTCGGCGTGTTCGGGCGCAGCGTCGAGGACGCGGCCCTGCTGGCGGAGGTCATGGTCGACTTCGACCCGGAGGATCCGGACACCCGGCCTGTTGCGCGCCCGCCATTCTCTGCGGTCGCGGCGAGCGAGCCGCCGTTGCCGCCGCGATTTGCCTTTGTGCGCTCTCCGGTCTGGGATCAGGCCGAGCCGGAGATGCGTGAAGCCTTTGCCGAGCTCGTCGACGCTTTGGGCGAAGCGTGCAGCGAAGTCGAGCTTGGGCCGAGCTTCAACGGGGCCGTCGACATGCACCGCATCATCATGGAAGTCGATATGGCGCACAATTTGCGGCGCGATGACCAGCGAGGCGGCGACAGGCTGAGCACGCGTCTGCGCCAGGCGATCGAGCGCGGCCGCGCGCATCTTGCGGCGGATTATTGCAACGCTCTGGCCGGGATTGCGCCGCTCAACCAGGCTCTGGACCACCTTTTCGATGAATACGACGCCATCCTGACGCCCGCAGCGCCGGGCGCGGCACCCGGCATCGAGACGACGGGCAACCCGGTCTTCTGCTCGCTCTGGACGTATCTCGGCGTGCCCGCGATCAGCCTGCCATTGATGCGTTCCGAAACGGGCCTTCCGCTGGGCGTCCAGCTCGTCGGCCGCCGCGGCAACGACGCCCGCCTCTTGCGCACGGCGCACTGGCTGATCAAGAGCATCGGGCGCATGCGTGGCAGCGGTCGGCGCAACGTCCCGAGCGCCGGGTCGAAATCCGCTCCCGGCGCGGAGAAAAGGAAAGTGCGATGACCAATCTGATCACCGGACTCATCGGCCTCGCGCTCATGATCGCATTTCTTGGAATCCTGCTGGTCTGGATCAAGGCCATTCCGCTCATCATCATCGTTGTCTGCGTCGTGGTGCTGGCCGTGATCGATTTCGTGCGATCCCTGCGGACGAACGGCGCGCCTCGCTGAATGCCCCATGGCAAGAAGACGCTTCACTTCTCGGCATTGGGCGGAGCAGCCGGAATTACGACAAGAAGAGAGCTTTAGCGGCCAACCCGTTCGAGCTGCCACCTGGGATCGCCTGCGCAGCGCGCGTCGAGACCTTTGCTCAAGTCTGCGAGGCTCACCGCGCCCAGCCGTTCGACCAGCAATGCTTCGGCATCGCGAAGGACATCGTCCACCGCTGCGTTGACGAGTTGCTCGATCGCACAGTCTGGATTGGAATGCTCGTTCCCGATCGCAAATAGCCGGGGACCGCCGACCGCACGATAGACATCGAGAAGTGACACGCGCTCGAGGTCGCACGCAATGACCCAGCCGCCGCCATGCCCCTTGTCCGACCGGACATAGCCCGCATCGCGCAGCCCCGCCAATGTGCGGCGAACGACAACCGGATTGGTCCCCAGCATCGTGCCGATCGCCTCCGAGGTCATGGGGCCGTCATGTCGCGCCATGTGGAGCAGCACATGCAGCATTCGGGAAAGGCGGCTGTCGTTTCGCATCGGCTGATCTTTCGCATGCATCCCATCATTGGCAAGGGCACGCAGTCATGCTACATATAAAGTTACATGACACGGGAGCGATCGGAAGTGCGACAGTTCGAGGATCCGGACCACTGGGACAGCGCAGCCAGGCATTATCGAGAGACCGCGCACCCCTTCACCGCCCTGTTTGCGGAGGCGGCGCTGGCGCGCGTAACCCTGACGCCTCAGAGTCATGTTCTCGATGTGGCAGCCGGCACCGGCGCGCTCGCCCTCGCAGCCGCTCGCACCGGCGCACGAGTCCTGGCGACCGACTTCTCGCCCGGCATGGTCGGATGCATCGCAGCTGCTGGTCTGCCCAATGTGAAGGCGCGGGTCATGGACGGACAGGCGCTGGACCTGCCCGACGCGCATTTCGATGCCGTCTTTTCGATCTTCGGTGTCATCATGTTCCCCGATTGGCGCAAGGGTTTGGCCGAGATGCGACGGGTGACGCGCCCCGGCGGGCATGGCGTGGTTGCGACCTGGCAGGATCGGGGCGCAGCGACCTTCCTCCTGTTGGGCGAAGTGCGGCAAAAGCTGTTCCCTGATCGGCCGGGCATGGCAATGCCTGAAGCCGTTCAGGCCCTGAGCGATCCGGACGATTTCGCCCGCGCCCTCGTCGCTGCCGGCTATCGCAATCCCCGGATCGACACGGTGACTCATGATTTTCTGCTCGACGTCGCGGCGCTCGACGCGCCTGACACGCTCTTTGGCATGTCGCCCGACTGGACCAGCCTGGACGACATCGAAAAGGCGGCGGTGATTGCCGAGGTGCGGGCCAGAGCCGATGGTCGTCCGGTGCTGCCGATAAGCTCGACCGCACTCATTGGCGTCGCTGAACGATGAGGCTCAAACAATAAAGCCTGGCGGGCCGTCACACTATCGGCCGATCTCTCGATCTCCCGAAACCCGAGCGTCTGACCAGTGAGCAGAAACTCGCGCCCGATTGCGACACATGGGTGGGGTGTGGTCAAAGCTTCATCAGAAGCGGCTTGTCTGAGCAGCGGTTGTCGTCCCAATCCATTTCTCAATGGTCAGAAGCATGCGAGTCGCAATCCATACACTAGGCACCCGCGGCGACGTGCAACCCTATCTCGCCTTGGCGCTCGGTCTGAAGCAGGCCGGGCACGAGGTGCTGATCGCCGCGCCCTCGCAGTTCGAATCGTTCGTCGTGAGCCGCGGCATCGCTTTCGCGCATCTTCCGAGTGAATATCTCGCCCTCCTGGAAACCCCGGAAGCCAAGGCGGCAATGGCGGGCGGTGCGGGGTTTATGGCTGGCTTCAGGATGCTGAAGCAGTTCAGGCCGATCGGCCGCCAACAGCTCAGCGCCGAATGGCAAGCCGCCCGACGATTTCGTCCAGAACTGATCATCTATCACCCGAAGGCCATCGCCGCGGCGCATATCGCAGAAAAGTTATCCTGCCCTGCCGTTCTGGCTTCTCCCCTGCCTGGCTTCACACCGACAGCAGCGTTCGCGAGCCCGCTCGTGCCGTTCCGCTCGCTTGGCCCCCTCAACAGACTCACGCACAGCGCGATGGCTCACAGCGCCTACGCCCTCTTTCGCGGGATGATCGGGGAATGGCGGGCCACCGAACTCCACCTCGCAAACACGCCGGAGAAGAAGCTGCGGCCTCGCGCGACGCTCTACGCCTATAGTCCGCATGTCGTGCCCGTTCCGCCGGACTGGCCGAATACTGTCGCGGTGACTGGGTACTGGTTCCTGGGAGGCGACGACGTTTGGCAGCCTGACCCGCAACTCCAGCGCTTCGTAGAGGGCGATGAGCGGCCTGTTTATGTGGGCTTTGGCAGCATGCCAGGTGTCGACCCGACGTCCCTGACGAAACTCGTACTGGAGGCATTGGCCAAGGCTGGGAAACGCGGCGTTCTAGCGGTCGGCGGCGGTGCTCTTCGAGGCGATCTCGGAGCCAGTCACGTCCATTTCATCCAAGGCGCACCGCATGCGCAGTTGTTCCCGCTGATGTCGGCCTGCGTCCATCACGGCGGGGCCGGCACTACGGGGGCTGCGCTTCGAGCTGGCAAGCCGAATATCATTTGTCCCTTCTTTGGCGACCAGCCGTTCTGGGGAAGGCGCATCGATGATCTGGGCGTCGGGCCAAGATCAAGAGGAGTGAGGAACCTTTCAGCCGATTGGCTGGCCGCCGCGATCGCAGAGGCCACCGGAAATCCGTTGATTCAGCAGCGAGCGAACCGCCTTGGCGAAGCGATCCGCGTCGAAGACGGCGTCGCAAGCGCGATTGGCTTCCTGCGAAGCCAACACCTTCTCAATTAGGCCCGAAATTGCACAGGCCGATTCAAAAGGCTCGAGTTGCAATGCAGGTGAGCAGCCCTTGCGGTCGCTCAACGATCTGGACCTGCAGGTGCCTGCTCCTGGTCCACTGCAGGGCGAACGTCAAAGCGCCGCCGCCACAGCGAGTGGGCACGCCGCCTTGATCACCGCTACTTCTTAAGGATGCCCGTGTTGGTGTTTCCAAGCTGCTGGACGGCGGCGTTTGCGGCTGGCGTGTTGTAAGACGGTCGAGATCCGCCGCCCTCCTGACCGGACGGGGTCACGCCGAGTCTCTGGCCCGTCGTTCCCTGCCCTTTTGCATTGAGCGTGTTGGGCCCCGGCGAACCGCCGGTTCCGCTCAGCGTCGTCCCGTTCGAGAGCGTCGAGCCACCAGCGCCGCCCGAACCGGTTGCGCCCGCCCCTCCAGCGGAGGAAGCACCTCCCGAACCGCCTCCTGAGCTTTGCGCCATGGAAAACGAGATGGTGCCCAGAAGGACAGTCGCGGCCAAAACCAGAAGTCTCATCGTCCACCCTTTCCTATGCCAGCGCCTGAAACCGCTTGCTTCTTGTCACAGTTCCTAGCGGCGGCGAGCGATCCATGCTCCGGCCAGGAAAGCGACGAGCAAGGACCGTAACGGCGCCCTCACCGTCACCTCGCGCAACTGGTCGGCCCATCGCTTCGCCGGCTCTGGCGACGGCGTGCGGGCCTGCGGAGCAAAAGCTCCTCCTTGCTCTCCGGAACCCGGCCGCGGGCCTGAAGTCCGCTCCATGCCGCCCTGATCGTCCGTCAGCCCGGAGGCTTCGGTCATTGCCGCGGCTTCCTTCATGTCCATGCGTGTGCTCCATCCGTTGCGGAACAACTCGATCGATCTCGTGCCCGCCCGACCGAGGTGACAGGCTCGTTCGGCGACCGGGGGCGGCGGCTATGGCGTCGACATCGATGCGAACTATATGTTTGCCGAAGATCCCCGCCGTACCACTCCCTTGAAAAAGCCGTTGCTCATCTTTCTGTTCCTCGTCTTCGCACCGCTTGCCGCATCGGCGGCGAGATATTTTTGGCTGGATGATGGCCGCCAGAGCTGGCAGACGGCCGACCGCTCCAGCGCGGGTCTATTGACCGCCGCGGCCGACCACCGTGAGGCCGTCATCCGGGTGTTCGGAGCAAGAACGGTGAGATGGCGCGGCATCTTCGCGATTCACACCTGGATCGTCGTCAAGGAGAAAGATGCGCCGTCGTACACAAGGTACGACTACACGGCCTGGGGCGAGCCGATCCGCACCAACGGCTTCGCTCCGGACGGGCGATGGTTCGGCGCTGTGCCTGAAATCGTCGTGGCCGTCGATGGCGAGCGTGCGGAGGCGCTGATCCCGAAGATCAGGCATGTGGTCGAAAACTACAGGTTTCGATCCTATGGAGATTACAGCGTCTGGCCTGGGCCCAATTCGAACACCTTCGTGCAGGCCGCACTCGATTCCGTCCCTGAGCTCCGGGCCGTCCTGCCGCCGACCGCGATCGGCAAGGACTTCCCGTACACCGGCAAATGGTTCGGCGTAACGGCGTCCGGCACGGGCATCTACGCCTCGCTTGCCGGATACATCGGCTTCTCGCTCGGCTGGGTCGAAGGTCTGGAGATCAATTTCTTCGGCGCCGTTCTCGGCATCGACATCCGACGCCCGGCGCTCAAGCTACCTGGCCTCGGTCGGCTTGGGGTAACCCCCGGCCTGTCGTGATGGAGAGCGAACTGCTGGGTTGGCCGCACCGTTTGTGGACTGCTCAGTGCTTTCGTAAGAGCTTGGATCGATAGAAGAGCTGGCTGCTTACTGACGTGATGTTTGTTCCTGCCGAGCATCTGTTGCGCTCAAGCGGGACCAATCAGGACGACGGAGCCTGTCGCGCTCATCGCCCTTCCTCACGGTTGCGGAATGTTCTTCTGACTGAGCCATGTCCGCATCTCGCCGATCTCCCGCCTTTGGGTGTCGATGATCTCGCGAGCAAAGTGCTGGTTTCGAGAATCCTTGCCGAACTTGAGGACGATCTCGGCCATGTCGACTGCGCCTTGATGGTGAGGGATCATGCCGAGCACGAAGGCTGCATCGGGATCAGCGTTGGTGATGCCTCGTATCATCGGACCGTGCATGCGGTCCATGGCGGCGCGGTAGGCATCCGGAGCCGTCAACCCTATCGCCGCAGCGCCGTGCATGCCATGCGGATGTTCGGGGTTCGGCGTATGGGTCAGCCGCTCTCCAGCCAGCGTTCCGATGTCTCCTTCGAGGCCATAAATCGCAATGTGCAGTCCCCAGTAACCCGTTGTGAAAATGACTAGCGCCGCCGCAAGTCCGGTCGGGACGCCGGCAAGCCTTCGCTTGAGTGCGGGCAGGAAATGAACCTCACGACTATGATCGGCAGCAATGGCAACAACGACCGCCATGATGAGCGCGTGTCCGATCAGGTCGGTTCGCCCGAACGGATAGACCGCTGCGTTGAAGATGATGAAAAGAGCGATGGCCGACAGCCGGCGGACAAGCGGCGTCCAGATCAATCCGAATCCCATCGTGAATTCGGCGACGCCCGCCATCGGGATAAATACGTCGCGCGGCATGCCGAAGGTCAAGAAGGGCTTTTCCTGCACGAGCGGGTAGAACCAGTCCGGATAGGCAAACTTTTCGAGGCTCGACCACATCAGCGCGATGGCGACGCCCCAGCGCAGCGCCTCGAAGCGATGGTTGCGCCATTCCGGATTGGATGAAGCCTCCAACACCAGATAGGCGGCGACACCGACTCCAAGCGCCAGGTAGTCCAGCAAATGGAAGACATCATAGTCGCGCAGCGCGAGTAGCCACAAGGCGATGATCCCGAGAGCCGCAAGTGGCTGCGTCTTGCGAGAGAAGATCAACCCGGCGATCAGGAGCTGGGTCCAGGACACCCATTCGGCCGGCGTTTTGAGATCTGGCGTCAGGTAGACGCCGCCGACGGCGAAGATCGCCACGAAGAAGGCGGCGATGACGACGCGCACGAAGTCGTCGAGGCGCATCCAGAGAGGGTCGGTGATGCGATCCATGGCCAGCAGGACCGACTCGCCGGCGCTCGACTTCTCGATGGCTCGTGACGCGAGGAAGAATGCCAGCACGAGCGCAATGCCGGTCCAGAACCATACATTGGTCAACGTGGCCCCGATCGACTGTGGTGGCGCTCCGACAATATAGGGCGCAAACCATTTGACATGTGCGTGAGCCGGCACCGGGGCCGCGACCGATGCGAGGATGATCAGGGCCAGCAGGCAACCAGAGGAGCGAAGCTGCATCACGGCGGACGCGCGCTGTATGCCGTGCAATGCTGAGCGCGCGTACCGCCGTGGCAGCGAGCTATTGCGGCAGGTAGCCGCCGTTGATCACAACTTCGGCGCCGGTGATGTAAGCGCGTAAGCACGCGTCGAAGGAGGCTGTGAGCTGGTTCACATGCTCTCTTAGTTAAACGGAGTACGGTTGGAAGAAGCCGGATAAGAGAAGGGCATCGCGTCGGCGCAGCGTCCGCTGCCGGAATTGGGCTTTTTCGGTCCAAACGTTTTCAGAAAAGTCATTTGCCATGTGTATTTTCACAAGCCGAGCCCGGCGCGCGGCAGGTCATAACCAAGCAAGCCGACCTTTCCTCTACCTTTTGGCTTCCATACTCTCGGCGGCCTGCGTCATTTCCTTTGCGAGCGCCGCGTCCGCTCAATGCGCGGCGCGCGACGTGTTGCAAAACAAGCTGAAGCTCAAGACGCGCTCGGCTCCGGCGTCGCAACAGCCTATTAAGTCCGCGCGCGACGTTGCGACATGGAAAACGATCACAATAGGTACCTTCGCCGACTCTCTTGCCTTGCGCAACGAACTCGATAGCAAGGGCTGCAATGTCGGTGGTCAAGCCGCTGAAATCCTTGCTAGGCCGACGTTCACCGTTAGCTCTCGGAAGACATATGTGGAGCTTCTCGATCTATCGCCTGCGCAGCTTGGATTCACGTCCGATACCGTGACTTTGGCTAACGTTTACGCACGCGCCCAGCAGTTCGGCCTCGAACTCGCTGCGGCCGAAATCGGCCCGCAATTGCGTCTCCAATATTTCGACCAGCCTATCGGCGAATTTCTCATCATCGGAATGGACCCGATCAAGACGTGGAGCGGCGAGCCGATCATTCTGAATGTGGCAAATGGCGGCGTCGGATTGATGCTCATCGGTCAGGATGGTCGCTCCGAAGCGGATATACCCGTAGCATCTCGTTTCATTTTCGTTCGATCCCATCGACCGGCAGCTGGCCGCGACGTCGTCGGGCCAATAGCAGGAGCCTTTCCGCCGCCGTGAGCGGACCGACGCGCTTTTGCATCGAATGTCAGGTCAATTGGCCTTCAGCCGAACTGCCCATGACCGCCGCGAAGCCTGCTCTCGGAGAGAAACCGGACCGGACGAGCAGAGCGGTCGGACCGCAGCTTGTGACCCGTTGCGGTCATGCGACAACCCGCTCATTCAATCCGTTCCCTGCTGACGAACAGTCGTCGCGGATCGATGACTGCAGTATGACGGAACTGCTTATCGATGTGATAGGCGAATTCACCCGAAGCGGAGTTGCTGTGGTCGCAGAGACGACCATTGCTCCTCTCGCTTCCGATTGCGGCCCCCGCACTGCCGCGCGGATCATCTCGCGAGTCGTGATACTCGAGGCCGAGCGGACCGAGCGCCGAGACCTGCGTGACGTACTCACCTGATTTCGCCCAGTGGAAATGCCAGGTCTCGCCCGGGAGGACAATGACGCTCCCAGGTGGATAGGCCTTGAGCTTGTCGTCATCGAAGGCTTCTCCAAGGCCGATATAGAAGACCCCGGATATGACCGTGTAGATCCGGTCCTCCGGATGCTTGTGCGGCATAAGCTTCGTTCCGCGCGGTCCTTTAACCCAAATTAGGTACGGCCCCGGTTCGGCGGGGTGACCAACCATAACAGCTAGACGTGCGCCCGCTGGAAACGGGAACGGCTCCCACGTAATTTCTTCCGGCAGAATCGCTCGGAATGTATCCTCATCCAATTGATGCTCGAGGATCATAACCTCTCCTCTGCTAGCGAAGACCTGAGAGGGGGCCGCCTCGGGGCAGCCCCTTGTCGCGGATTCTCCGGATGGTTAGTTGTTCAGCCGGCCGACGTGATATCCGAGCCGGTTCTCAACATCGCCCGGCCGATGGAAGCCACGATCGAGCAGGATCTTGATTCGGCTCTGGCTGGCCGGACGCTGGACCGACGCGAGGAAAGCGTCCCATTCGGGCGCGATGTCCGCATCCGACGGCAGGCTCGCGACGTTGACCAGCCGCTTTGTCTCGGCGATCGCTTGCTTGTCGAAGGAGGCGATTCGTGTGGCCAGGGCGTCAACGAAGCCGTCGAGTTCTGCGTCCGTCAGCGATCGATTGACGTAACCGTAGCGTTCCGCAAGATCCCCGCTGATGTCATCGGCGCCTAGCAGCACCTCAAGGGCACGACCCCGGCCGATCAAGCGCGGGAGCCGCGCCATTGGGCCGCCGCCCGGCACGAGGCCAGCGCCGACTTCCCATTGCGACAGGATCGCATTTTCGCGGCTCGCAAAGCGCATGTCGCTTGCCAGCGCCAGTTCGCTGCCAACGCCGGTGGCGCGGCCACGGACCATGGCGATTGACGCGACCGGCGCGCGACTCAGACGGACCAGCAGGTCAGGTAGCGCCTGCAGTCCGGTGGCCCCCGGCGGAATCTTCGTCGACTCCTCCAGCGGGGCGAAGAAATTGTAGTGCGTCAGGAAGAAGCCCTCGACTGCGCTGTCGAACACGACCACCTTGACCTGCGGGTCGGTCTCGATCGCCGTGATGATTTCGTTGAGCTGCGGAATGTTCTCGGGCCCAAAGATATTCAGCGGCGGAAGGTCGAAGGTGACGCGCCAATAAAATGGCGTGCGGCGTTGCAGCCTGATGCCGCGGGTGGCTGCAGGCTTCAGGAGCTTGAGCAGCGCCTCGGCGCCGGCCTTTGACGAGGCTGGATTCTGGCCGGTGACGAGCCTTCCGTCGGTGATGACAAAGCTCTGCCAGTCCGGCGCCTTTTCAAATAGCCCGCCCAGCCGCCTCAATTCGTCTTCGACAAGGAACGGCACGACCTTCGTCAACCCAACCGCTTCTTCCTCACTGTTGGTGAATCCGGCCACGCGCTTGCCCTTCACGATCGGCTCGCCGTTGTATGTGACGTGCCGGAGCACGCCCGGCGCATGGCAGACGGCCGCCACCGGCTTGCCGGCGTTGTAAAAGGCTTCGATCAGCGCGACGGAATCCGGATCCTCGGCGAGGTCCCACATAGGGCCGTGACCACCCGGATAGAATACCGCATCAAAGTCTGCGGGCTTCATCTGCGACAGCTTGCGCGTATTGGCAAGAACCGCCTGCGCTGCGGGATCCTGCTTGAATCGCCTGGTCAGGTCGGTCTGACCTTCCGGCGTATCGCTGACGGGATCGAGCGGCGGCTGACCGCCCCGGGGCGAAGCTACGGTGATGTCCGCGCCGGCATCAAGGAAGGTGAAGTAGGGCGCCGCAAATTCCTCGAGCCAGAAACCGGTCTTGCGGCCGGTGTTACCGAGTTGATCGTGCGAAGTCATGACCATCAGGATTCTCATTGGAAACTCCCATTGTCGGCGCCATCAGGTGAACACGCCGTGTTTGGTTTGAGTGGCAAGGGGCGTCAGGTGCTGATGGGGGCGCGCAATATCCTCGCGCGCCTCCATTTTTCAGGACGATTGACGCAAAGAGCGGAACGAGGCGCGCATCTCCGCGCTGAACAGCTCGGGCTGCTCCCAGGCGGCGAAGTGTCCGCCGCGATCAAGCCGGTTGAAATGGATCAGCTTGGGATAGGCACGTTCCGTCCAACTCCGTGGGGCGGCGTAGATCTCGTCCGGGAACACGCTCACTGCGACCGGAATAGTGACATTCTTCGGCTGGAAGAACTGAAGCTTGTTCTCCCAATAAAGTCGCGCCGATGACATTGCCGTGTTCGTCACCCAGTACAGCGTTATGTTGTCGAGGATGTCGTCCCGCGTGAGCCCGGCGGTCTCGCCGCCGAAGACTCGGGCAATAAGCTGATGGCTGCGTGTATCGTGGTCGAGGATCCATGCTGCGAGGCCGACCGGCGAATCCGTGATGCCGTACAGCGTCTGCGGCCGGTTGGCCATTTCGATAGCGTAGCCGAGGCCGTGTTTGTAGAAGAAGTCGAGCTGGTTCCACGCGTTCTGCTCTTCGCCGGAGAGACCTGACGGCTGCTTCCCACCGGCCTGGAGCGAAGCCGCAACGTCGTCAGGAACAGTTGCAGGCATGTTGGTGTGGATGCCAACAAGTTCGGGTGCGCCGAGAAGCGCCATCTGTTCGGTGATGGCGTTGCCCCAGTCGCCGCCTTGCGCGACGAACCGCATGTAGCCGAGCCGCTTCATCAACACGATCCAGGCGCGCGCGATGCGCTGCGGATCCCAGCCGGTGGTCTCGGGCTTGCCGGAAAACCCGTAGCCGGGGATCGACGGGATCACCACGTCAAAAGCATCCGACGCTGCCGCCCCGTGGGCAAGGGGATTAACCAGGCGATCAACGATCTTCAGCTGTTCGATGATCGAGCCGGGCCAGCCATGCGTTACGATCAGCGGCAGCGCATTGTCGTGCCGGGACCGAACGTGAATGAAGTGGATGTCAATCCCGTCAATCTCGGTGATGAATTGCGGCAGTGCATTGAGCCGTGCTTCCACCTTGCGCCAGTCGTAGTCCGTCTGCCAGTACTGGACCAGCTTCTTGACGGTCGCGAGCTGCACGCCCTGACTGTCGTCAGTCACGGTCTCCTTCTCCGGCCACCGCGTCGCCCCGAGGCGGTGACGAAGGTCGATCAAAGTGGCCTCGGGAACATGGACGTGGAAGGGGCGGATTTCGCCAGCGGTCTTGCCCGAGGCGGGCTGCAACGGCAGAAGGCTGACGGCTCCCGCGGCGACGATGCCCATGGCGGCGGTACCCAGCAGTTGGCGGCGATCCTGGTCGATCGTTTCGGAAGTGGACTGCGCGATCATTTTAATCTCCTTGGTTTGCGGGCCGTCGATATGGCCGGCCAGGCGGTTCGTGACGCCGCCACACTTGCGCAGAACCTGGGAGATTGCTCGTTAGGTGATGTAAAAGCGCGTTATGCTCCGCTGGGCCGCTCGCTTGCCTCGCGATAACGCGAAGCGTCGCCCACCGAGAATGATCAGGACTGGAGCAGGCCGCGAGCCGACTGCAAATCGGCTGTCTCAAGCCCCTCACTGAAGCGAGCCAACGTCTGGGCTAAAGCCGTCAGCGCGGATTTCTTACCCTGTTTGCCGGAAAGCACGACCAGCGTAATCTCGGAGCGCAGCCGCCAGGACAACGCGCCTTGCGTCTCGGCGAGTTCAATGGATGATTTGAGGCTCTGCCTCGCGCCGTCTTCGTCGCCGCCCTGGGCCTTCAGCTTGCCGCGAAGCCGGAGCAACTCCGGCATATCAAAAATCTCACCGCCGGCGGATGTACGGGACATCGAGTTGTCGAGCGCTTCAAGCGCTTCCTCAACCCGCCCTAGCCGGCCTAGCCCTTGCGCTAGGTCGGCGCTGAACCCGGATGCGTAGAGTTCGTAGCGGTCGGCGTGCAGGCGGGGCAGCACGTCGTGGAGAAGATCGACGCCGTCCTTCACGTCGCCGCGGGCTACCATCACCTGACCACGGAATCCGTCGGCCACGGCCTGATACGGAACGAAGCCGTGCATCAAGGCGTGTTCGCTCAGGCGCGCGGTCAATTTTTCCACGCACGCCCAATCGCCGACCCAGCCAAATACTGATGCAGCCCAGCACAGCGCGATGCTGTACATCACAACGTCTTTTGGCGCGGCATCATTGGTGACCGCACGGGCGAGTTCCACCGCTTGATCAGGAAATCCCCGCAACCACAATGTTCGCGCCAGCGGAATGCGTGGCGTGCGCGCAAAGGCGAAGTGGCTGGGACCGGCAACGCGCAGCGCGATGTCGTTTTGCATGGCCTTTTCGAGGTGATGCTGCGCAAGGATCTGATTGCCGGCCAAATGATGGGAAACGCCGAGCAGGACGCTTGCTCCGGCAAGTCCTGCGGGATCGCCGATCTCGCGTGCCACTTCCTCGGCCGCCTCCGCGGACGGTACCAGGCGGTCGCATTCGCCGGTTCGCCGGTAGAACATGTTGAGGCGCGACAGCAGCCGGAATTGGTTGGGTCGATCCGACAATTTCCTTGCGACGGAGAGCCCTCGTAGCAGCGCGGCCTCGGCCTGCTCGCTGTTGCGCTCTGTGAACATGGCTGCGTGACCGAGCGCCGATTGCAGTTCGATTTCCCAGATTCCGCCGCGGTTGGTGTCGTCGAGCGCTCCGAGGGCGCGTTGCGCCACCCGGCTGCACTCGTTGAGCAGGTTCAGTTCGACGAGCAGCGGAGCACTAGCGCCGCTCAAGGGAACGCGCAATTCTGCCGCACCTTCATCCGAATAGGCCCATGACAGCGCGGCACGCACGTCGCCGAGCAGTTCGGAGCGCGCCGGCAGGCCCAGGGCATTTCCGTTCGACCCGCTACGGACCAGCGCGCTCATCACGTATTCCGCGTGCCGTCGCGCGATGGTATTGGCCTCGCCGCTTTCGCTGAGCCTTTTCAGCGCGTAGGTCCGGGTGGTGTCAAGCAACCGATACCGCATCGACGATTTGATTGGCCTGGCTGACAGCAGGGACTTGGCGACGAGTTGCCCGATCATGTCGATGACCTGCTCGTCGTCGGGCTCAGCTCCGGCAACCGCTATTGCAGCTTCCAGGGTGAACGCCCCGGCGAACACGGCAAGCCGCCGAAGCGCCAGCCGTTCGGCGTCGGTGATGAGATTGTAGCTCCAGTCCAGCATTGCGCTCAGCGTCTGGTGGCGCGGCGGTGCCGTACGACGCCCCCGCCATTCCAGTTTCAGCCGACCGTCCAGCAGCGCATCGATCTCGCGCAGGCCGTGCGCGCCGAGGCGAACGGCCGCGAGCTCGATGGCGAGCGCGATGCCGTCGAGTTTCTCGCAGATGCCGGCGAGGAGCCGCATATTGTCGGGACTCATCTCCACGCTGTATCCGGCCGCCGTCGCTCGTTCCGTAAAGAGCCGGACCGCCGGATAGGCCAGCATCTCCTCCGATGTGAGCGCCTGGTCCGCGGGGGGGGTTGCGAGCGGCGGCAACTCGACGATCTGCTCTCCCTGAACCAGCAAGGATTCTCGGCTGGTGGCAAGAATGCTGGTGCCAGGCGCCTGCAGATAGATGGCTTCGGCGAGCCGTGCGGCATGTTCGATGACGTGCTCGCAGCTGTCGAGAATGAGCACGACGCGCCGGCCGCCCAGGAATTGCACGATACTTGAGGTCGGGTCCGCGGTTTGCACGACCAGATTGAGCGCCGAAGCGACGGTGCTTGGAACAAGCTCGCCTTCCTTCAGGGGCCCAAGATCGACGAAGCGCACTTCCTGCGCGCGGCCCGACAATGCGTGGGCAACCGCAAGCGCAACCGTCGTCTTCCCGATGCCGCCAGGTCCCCGCAGCGTAATGAACTGCTCGGCGAGTAATCGCTCCGAGAGGCGCTGAACCACATCTTCCCGTCCGATCGTGCGGGTCAGCAGCAGCGGAAACGACGGTTCGCCCGAGACCATTGCCGCCGGCTTCGGGGCATCCTGCGCCGGCTGGCGCTGTTCGATGGTCGCAACGAAGCAGTATCCCCGATTGGGTACGTTGGTGATGAAGCGCGCACCGTCCTTGCCGTCGCCGAGCACCCTTCGGATCTCTGCGATGTGGACGCGGAGACTGGCCTCGTCCACCGTCAGGTTCGGCCAGGCGTGCGCCAGCAACTCGTCCTTGTGAATAATGTCTCCCGCACGACCAACCAGCAGGCACAGAATGTCGAGCGCGCGGCTACCGATCTTGACGGGACCCTGATCTTTTTCGAGCAATCGGGATTTTTCGTAAAGACAAAACCGGCCGAATCTTACGCCCAGGGAATCAGGCTCGCTCGCGCGAGATGGCTGTGCGCCTCTGTGCTTTGCTGGGAGGCTGGAAGGCATCGCCCGCTACTTCGACAATCGTCGCGATGCAATCCGCGGCGCGCGCGTTGCTTCGTTGCCGTTTATTTCGCGCATTTCACAACTATTCCGGGAAAATTAGCAGTACTGCGGTCGAGGCCAATGAGGAAGCATGTCGCGGGCGGAGCTTCAAATCAATACACAGTTAGGTCATGGGAGATGCGCCCAATATAGGGTCACGATCCGGCATTCGACTCGGCCGGGCTGAAACGAACCACAGATAGATCTATGCCGACCATCAGATCTTCCGGGATCGGCTTCAAATCACGGTCGCGCAGATAGGCGCGCTGCCTGGTCGGAATCGTGATGCCGTCGATCACGACCGGCTCGGAGAAGTATTGGGCGGCAGGAAAATTGCCGGCGATCTGCACGTGATAGTCGTGGCGCCTGATCAGCATGTCGGGTCCGAAATAGAAGTCCTGCTCGAGGCTGTGGCTGGCTAGCCTCTCCGGAAACACGGCCCGCAATCCGCGCCAGATTTCCGCGCCTTCGCGCCATGGTTCGATCTCGCGCAGCGTGAAGCCGCGCATCGTGAGCAGGAATGGCACGGTCAGGCAAGTCCAGAGCGCGTAGCCGCCGAAATAGGCCCGGTGCAGTAGATCCCAGGCGGTACGCATGTCGTGGCCATCGAACGATGCGCGCGGGTTCCTGCGCTCGGCGATTGTCCTGCTGCCGCCGGACAGGATCGCGACGCGGTCGGGGGTGAAGTCACTCCGTTGTCCAGGTTTGCCGATATCGTCGACAGACGCCCATTGCCGGTGCAGATCGACATGCACCGTCCTTGGAAGGCCACTCTGGTGCACGCATTTCAGGTCCCAGAGTTCGCCCGTGATGACGAACGATGCGCTGAGACGGCCGTGCGCCCGCCAGCGGCTTTCGCCACCATGAGCTTCGATCGCTTCGGCCAGGAGCGGAATCATGTCTAATTCTCCCCGTTTCAACCTGGCCATGGTGCCGCCGCCTACGCGCGCGGCGCGAGTTCATAGATGTAAAGCGATGTTAATGGCCGCCCGCGGAAGGCTGGACCGGCATGCGAACCGCCGGAATGGCGCCGTTTCGCGCCAAATAACATCAGTTAACGGGCGGAAATCGCCGTGTCGTTGCACAGTGAGCTCGCAACCAAGCTCGACCGAAAGCTGGACGGGCCAACGACAGGAAAATTACCATGTCAGACAAGATCGACGTTCAGCGCCGCAACTTCTTCGGCACCGCCGCGATGACGCTCGCCACGGCTCAATTTGCTCTGGCCGGCACCTCGCAGGCTGGCCTTACCAAGCTGACCGCCGCAGCCGATGCGGATCTCAACCGGACGAAATCGGGCAGCCTACCAGCGATCAAGCCGGGCACGAATACGGCTTTCTCTGCCCTCAAGCAGATCGATGCTGGCCTGCTCAATGTCGGTTATGTGGAGACCGGCCCGACAAATGGACCCGCGGTCCTGCTGCTGCACGGCTGGCCCTATGACATCTACAGCTTCGTCGATGTCGCGCCGCTGCTCGCCGGCTCCGGCTATCGCGTGATCATCCCGTATCTTCGCGGCTACGGATCGACGCGGTTTCTCTCCCCGACATCCTTTCGCAACGGTCAGCCTTCGGCGATTGCGCTAGACATGATCGCTTTACTCGATGCGCTTAGGATTGAGAAGGCTGTTGTCGCCGGCTTCGACTGGGGCGCGCGGACCGCCAACATCATGGCGGCGCTGTGGCCGGAACGCTGCAAGGCGATGGTATCTGTGAGCGGGTATCTGATCGGCAGCCAGCAGGCCGGCAAGATGCCGCTGCCGCCGAAAGCGGAACTGCAATGGTGGTACCAGTTCTATTTCGCCACCGAGCGCGGCCAGCTCGGCTATGACAAGTATCGCCGGGAATTCTCCAGGCTGATCTGGCAGCTGGCGTCGCCGAAGTGGAATTTCGACGATGCCACTTTCGAGCGCAGCGCGAGCGCCTTCGACAATCCGGATCATGTCGCGATTGTCATTCACAATTACCGCTGGCGGCAGGCGCTTGCCGATGGCGAGGCTAGATACGAGGACATCGAAGCGAAACTCGCGCAGGGTCCTGCCATCGCCGTGCCTACAATCACCATGGAAGGCGACGCCAACGGCGCGCCGCACCCGGAGCCGGCCGCCTACGCCAAAAAATTCTCTGGCAAGTACGAGCATCGGACCATCTCGGGCGGCATTGGGCACAATCTGCCCCAGGAGGCGCCGCGCGCATTCGCAGGGGCGATCATCGATGTCGATGGCGAAGCCTGATCCCGTCGAGCGAACGAGGAGAATGTGACCATGCGCAAGACAAGTGTTCTGGCGGCACTCGCCCTCATCGCGTTGCTCATGCTGATCCAATTCAGCCCGCCGTTTCTCTATGGTTAGGAGGTCGGTATGAGCGTGCGGGCAACAAATCGCGATCTGCGTTCGACACGACAGTCGATCGCCTATCGCAGCATCGAGATCGAAGGCCTCGAGATCTTCTACAGGGAGGCAGGGTCGGTCGATGCGCCGACCGTGCTGCTGCTGCACGGCTTTCCATCCTCATCGCGGATGTGGGAGCCGTTGCTGCCGCTCCTTGCCGATCGATATCACCTGATTGCGCCTGATTATCCCGGCTTCGGTCACAGCAGCGCGCCGCCGACATCCGATTTCACCTATACGTTCGACCGGCTCGCGCAGATCATGGACACGTTTGTGACGAAGCTCGGCCTCGCCAAGTATGTCCTGTTCGTTCAGGACTATGGCGGGCCCGTCGGCTTCCGCCTAGCGCTCGCTCATCCCGAACGGGTGCGCAGCATCGTTGTCCAGAACGCGGTGTCGCATGAGCAGGGTTTGAGTTCGCTGTGGGACGCCCGCCGCAGGTACTGGGCCGATCCGGCCGGCGAACTCGATAACCTCAAGGCCAATTTCACCTCGCTGGAGGCAACCCGGCTGCGGCATGTCGGGACCAGCCCGCATCCCGAGCGGTATGATCCGGATAGCTGGACCGACGAGCACGCGTTTCTCTCCCGTCCGGGTCAGGCGGATATTCAGGCGAAATTGTTCCTGGACTATCGCAGCAACGTCGCATCCTATCCGCGCTGGCAGAAATGGCTTCGCGAAGTTCAGCCACCGATGCTAGTGGTCTGGGGAAAGTACGATCCTTCGTTCACCGTGGCGGGGGCAACTGCGTACGTCGACGATGTGCCTGACGCGGAGGTCCACCTGCTTGAAGCAGGTCATTTCGCGTTGGACGAGGCGACCGATAAGGTCGCCGAACTGGTTCGGCGCTTTCTTGCTAAATGCTAGGTGTGGTTGGTTAATGGCGCCTATGGCCCAATGCGGACATCCAGATGCGCGACTTGATTGTCGCCTCCGGAGCAGACGCGACAGAACGATCGGCGCCCTACGCTCTTCGCATCAGCTTGAGCGACGCCGTCAGCCGCAGGCTCCGCTTTCCCGCGAGCGCGATGCCTTCGAGCTCGCCGCTGTCTTCCGTGCAGGTCCCGGAGAAGCCGATGCCGACCTCGAGGCCGCCGAACACCGGGTTCTCGCCTTTCGCCGGCGTGTGCTCCTGGTTCAGCATCTCGCCCTTCCAGCGGCCGTCCGCCGAGGAATAGGCGCCGAGATAGTAGAAGAACGCATCGCCGCCGAGGATGCGCCCGTCGATCAGCAGCATCACGCCGGACAGTCCAGCATCGACGCCGTCGAGCGCGCGCAAGCCCATCCCATAGAGCCCGTTGGCGATGCCGCCCGGTCCGACCGTTCCGCTCGGCGGCAAGCCTTCGTCGTCGAGGCGCGTGAGATTGGCCCAGAACCTGGCGCCGGGCATGGTGTCCGCGCCGCCCTCGAGACGGATCTGGTTGCCGTAGAGCCGGCCACGCGCTCCGATCGAGGCGACGTCGGCGCCCATCAGCGGCTTGTAGCTGGGGTCGAGGTTGTGCCGCTCGGTGATGACCTGGGCGATGATCTCGCCGTCGCGCTCGACATAGGTACCGAGATGCGCGAAGCCAGAATTGCCGCCCAGCATCCTTCCGTCGTGCAGGCACATGATGCTGCAGCCGAACCCATCGTTGACGCCGTATTCAACCTTGTAGAGCCCGTCCAGCAACGTCTTGAACCTGCAAATCGAAAATGAATTGCGGGCTACCTAGCACCGACGCCACAGCGAAGCCACCGGCTTCTGCGCGCATCGCCACCCCGGGGACCTCCGCCCGCCGTGATGCCATTATGCCCCTGTTTTGCCCGACGGGTCAAAACTTCACTTCGTAAAACCCGCAGTCAATGATTTCAGGGACTTGGCTACTGTGCATGGGGTTGTTTTGGAGGTTTATTTGCCGGCCTCCGAAAAAAGCTCCTCGGCCGATCGGCGACCAGGCTCGAACCTGCTCCCACGGACGCACGACCAATCGCGCATGGACACGCAATCAGCCGAGGACGAGCTCAGCGCGATCATCGCCGGCGCCGCGAAGCAGCCGCTGCTCGATGCCGCCTACGCGCTCTGGCGCCAACGCTACCGGCTGGAGACCATCGCGGGCCGCCCCACCGCCGAAGAGGTGCGGGTCAATCGCACCTTCTCGCCGGAGGAATTCATCATCCAGTACCGCCATGAACGCGCCCACGCCCATGAAGGGCCGATGTTCGGCTATGTGAAGCGCGCTCATCCGCGCGCCGACGATCAGGCGATCCGGCAAGCCATCATCACGGCGGTCAAATTCGAAGACGCCTACAACAAGCACTTCGACTGGAACGGCGATTTCGACGATTGCGTGGCGCGCGCGGTGAAACAGGCCGCGCGGAAATATCCGCATTATCTCGAGACCACCTACCGCGATGCCCGCAACGATCTCGCCTACTACATGAAGTGAACTAGAGCATGATCCGGAAAAGTGTGAAGCGGTTTTCCGAAAAGATCACAATAGGCTAAAGCGCGATGACGATTCATCCTGATCGCATCGCGCTTTAGAAGCACAGCGTGGTGACCAGCCTGCCCTGCTTGTCCTTGATCGCATAGGGACAGCGAATGCGCTCCAGCGCCTTCTTGGCATCCTCGTCGCCGAGCGCGGCGGCGCGCTCGTAGTAGGCCTTTGCGGCGTCCTTGTCCTTCGCACCGCCGCGCCCCTCCTGCGCGAAGGCGCCCATCCGCTCCAGCGCGCCTGGATGGTTTTGCGCCGCCGCCTTCTCGAACAGCGCGCGCGCCGCGACATCGTCCTTTGCGCCGCCATCGCCTTCAGACAACATCAGGCCGAGCTGGTACTGCGCTTCCGCATTGGTCTCGGCGGCCTTGCCGAGCAGCGCACGGGCTTGGGCGGGATCGGCCGGCGCGGCGCCACCTGCGCCACCGAGCGCTGCGAGATTGCTGACGCCGCGCGGGTTGCCGGCCTGCGCCGCCTTCTCGAAAAGCTTACGCGCCTGCGCCTCGTCCTTGGCGACGCCCGAGCCGGTGGCGTAGGTAACACCGAGCTCGACCATCGCCGCACTCGATCCCTTGTCGGCCGCCTTGCGCCAGGCCGCGATCGCCTCCGCGGTCTGCCGGTTCGCCGCGTAAGCGCGCCCGAGCTCGAACATCGCGCGGCGCGAGGCGTTTGCCGCCTGCTTGCAGAACTTGACCGCGGTCGCGATGTCGGCGGAAGCGATCTCCGCGACGCCCTTCACGTCGCCCGGCTTGTCGGGATCGCTGGGATCGGCGGCAAGACGGTCGCACAACACGAGATCGGCTGATTGCGCCTGCGCCGTCAGGGGCGCGGCGAGCGCAAAGAGCATGGCAAGGAGGAAAGTCCGCATGATCGTCACGTTGCGTCTGTGGCCCGGCAAATTCAAGGCTCAAGTCGGTTCGCGTCTGCGATGGGTGGCTCAGGCGCGATGCATCAGCTTGAGCGCTGCGGTCAGGCGCAAGCTCCGCTTGCCGGCCAGCGCGGTTGCCTCCAGCACCGCCTGCTCCGCGTCATAGCTGCCGGAGAAGCCGATGCCGACCTCGTGGCCGCCGAAGATCGGATCGTCCTTGGCCGGCGTGTGCTCCTGGTTGAGGATCTGGCCCTTCCAGCGTCCCTTCGCGGCGGTGTAGCTGCCGAGATAATAGAAAGCCGCATCGCCGCCGAGGATGCGGCCCTGGTTGAGCAGCATCACTCCGGTCAGTCCGCCGTCGAGGCCGTCGAGCATGCGCAAATGGATGGAGTAGAGACCGTCGCTGATGCCGGCTTCGCCGACGCCGCCGGCGATCGGCACCTCCTCGTCAGTGATCGGCGTCATCAGCGACTGAAACGGAACGCCCGGCAGCTCCTTGAGCTCGCCTTTGAAGCGATAGAGATCGCCGTCGGCCCAGCCCTTCGCGATCAGGGTTGCATCGTCGGTGCCGGCCATGGCGCGGTAGCTCGGATCGGGATTATGGCGGACGGTCTTGATCACGATGTCGACGCCGCTGCCCGTCTTCTCGTAGCTGCCGATATGGGCGAAGGCCGAATTGCCGCCGAGCATCTTGCCTTCGCCGGCATGCATCACGCTTCGGCCGACGGTATCGCCGAGCTGAAATCTCACTTTGTAGAAGCCTTCAATCACCAGCCGTGTCCCCGGCCCTGCGCGCATCCAGATGCACTCTATCCCGCTTTCGGCGGCGATGGACAAGTTTCGCGGCGCAGCGCCGGGTGTCTTGGGATCATCAAAATGCAAAAAATCCGCCGGAGCCTTCGCTCCGGCGGATTGCAAGCCAACCCGGGCCAGCCCCCAGCCCGGGCCGGGAGGATCTTAGGCCGCGGCCTTCTTGTCGGTCGGCACGGACGAGATCGTCTTCAGGATCTGCGAAGCGATCTGGTAGGGGTCGCCTTGCGAGTTCGGACGGCGGTCTTCCAGATAGCCCTTGTAGCCGTTGTTGACGAAGGAGTGCGGAACGCGGATCGAGGCGCCGCGATCGGCAACGCCGTAGCTGAACTTGTTCCACGGCGCGGTCTCGTGCTTGCCGGTCAGACGCTTGTCGTTGTCCGGGCCGTAGACGGCGATGTGGTCCATCAGGTTCTTCTCGAAGGCGGCCATCAGCGCCTCGAAATACTCCTTGCCGCCGACTTCGCGCATATAGGCGGTCGAGAAGTTGGCGTGCATGCCCGAGCCGTTCCAGTCGGTGTCGCCGAGCGGCTTGCAGTGGAATTCGATGTCGATGCCGTACTTCTCGGTGAGGCGCAGCATCAGGTAGCGGGCCATCCACATCTGGTCGGCAGCGGTCTTGGAGCCCTTGCCGAAGATCTGGAATTCCCACTGGCCCTTGGCGACTTCCGCGTTGATGCCTTCATGGTTGATGCCGGCAGCCAAGCACAGGTCGAGATGCTCTTCGACGATCTTGCGGGCGACGTCGCCGACGTTCGAGTAGCCGACGCCGGTGTAGTACGGGCCTTGCGGCGCCGGATAGCCGGCGGTCGGGAAGCCGAGCGGACGGCCGTCCTTGTAGAAGAAGTATTCCTGCTCGAAGCCGAACCAGGCGCCGGAATCGTCCAGGATGGTGGCGCGCTTGTTGGACGGATGCGGGGTCTTGCCATCGGGCATCATGACTTCGCACATCACCAGCACGCCGTTGGTGCGCGCACCGTCCGGAAACACCGCGACCGGCTTCAGCACGCAATCGGAGCTGTGGCCTTCGGCCTGCTGGGTGGAGGAGCCGTCGAAGCCCCAGAGCGGAAGCTGCTCGAGCGTCGGGAACGACGCGAATTCCTTGATCTGAGTTTTGCCGCGCAAGTTCGGAGTCGGCGTATATCCGTCGAGCCAGATGTACTCGAGCTTGTACTTGGTCATTGAGCCTCTCTGTAGATGATGCGAAAGGTTGGGGGCCCGGGAGGGCCCCCGCACGTTTGTACCCGGCCATCATCGGCCAGCCTTTCCCAAGCATTTCGCGTGCCAAAAGGCCGCAGTACGGGCGGTTTTCCACCGCTTCCGGCTCCTCTTCGCCACAGACGGGCCCTCCACGGCACCGTGCGTCATAGCCGCGCACCTTGGCCCGAAGCTGCGCTGCAAAAATCCGGCGGAAAACGCCCGATTTAGAAGCAGCGGACGCCGACCGCGCATTGCCGATGAAACGCGCATCAACGTCCGGTAACTTTCGCAAACTCCCCCACCCCTCCTCAGCAACCTTCGGAATGGCCCACGCGTTGGTCAGCGGTAGCGTGCCTTGGAGGATGCAGAAGGCTTCCTGCCTACAAATTGAGCGGAAACTGATTTCCTTTTCAGCACTTTCCAATCGGGGATGAGCGGCCGATATGGGGATTCCAGTAACCACAATCGAACGAGTCGGGCGCACCATGGAGGCCAAGGCGCTTCGACCAAGGAGAATCGCAATGATGAACAATGGTCTGAGTCACGGATCTGCAAAGATCTACCAATTCCCCGTCGGCGGCCGTGCGGCCCTCGCCGGACGCCGCTATGGCGAGACCCGCCTTCCCGCCGATCAGGCTTCGCTGCCCGCGAACGTCTCGATCTGCAGCGACAGCTGGTATCACCAGGATGCGGTCGACGAAGCCAAGCCCAAATGGGAACGCTGATGCCAGCTGCTGGTCTGACAGTGCCGGGCTTTCGCAAGCGGCAGCGGCAGTTTGAAAAAGGGTCGAAACAACGGCGTTTCGGCCCTTTTTGATTCCAGGCGCGCCCGCGCCTAGATCCCGGGCTTGTCGACCACCGCGCAGGCCGTAACCGGCCGCTTCAGGTGTTTGACCGTAGCGGGCCCGGTCTTGGGAATCCTCAGCGTGACTCCCGCCCCCGAATAGCGCATCCCCGAAACCGCCAGCCGCTTGGCGAGCGTAACCGGCTGGCCATCGATCTGGACGAAGGCCCGCTTGTCGTGGTCATAAAAGCCCAGGATGAACTGCGTACCATCGGCGCAGCGGTAGGTGTGGAAGGTCTGCGCATCGGCCTGCCGCGCGCCGACCATTGCGCCCGCCAGCATGCTGACCGTCAAAACAATGGCCTTGTGCCGGCCCATGATCGCCCCCTGTAATAGACCGCAAGGACGCCAAACGTGCATCCGGTGGAACCATAACCCAAGCTGATCCCATGCAAGACTCCTCCCTGAAGGACTCCCCCGCCCGCCATCTCGCCCTTCAGGGTGCGAGCAATTTCCGCGACCTCGGCGGCTACCCGACCATTGATGGCCGCACCACACGCTGGCGGCACATCTTCCGCTCCAACCATCTCGGCCAGCTCACTGCTGCCGACATCGAGGTCGTCCGCGCGCTTGGCGTGCGCAGCGCGTTCGATTTCCGTGGCCTGGAGGAGCGCGCGGCCGGCATCTGCGTCGTGGACGAGATCACGGTGCATTCGCTGCCGATCGAACCGACTGTCGTGGCCGGGCTGCGCGCCGAGCTCGCGAAGGGCACGCTGACCGCGGCCGTGGCGCTCGAGCTCATGCGCGAGTCCTATCGCAATTATGTGCGCCACAACACGCACAGCTTCCGCGCGCTGTTCGGTCATTTGCTGGAAGATCGCGCGCCGCTCGTGATTCACTGCACCGCCGGCAAGGACCGCACCGGCTTCGCCAGCGCGCTGATCCTGCATGCGCTCGGCGTGGCGGACGAGGTCATCGCCGAGGATTATCTCTTGACCAACCGGCACTACAAGCGCGACCCGTCGAACGTCTTCGATCTGCCCGCCGACGTCCTCGACGCGATCGGCAGCGTCGAGGCCTCGTACCTTGCGGCCGCGTTCGAAGCGGTCGGCAGCGAATATGGCGATCTCGAAACCTATTTGCGCGACGGGCTCAAGCTCGGCACGGCAGAGCGAGACGCGCTGAAGACGCGCTATCTGCAAGCATAGGGCGGCTGTGCCGGGAGAACGATCATGCAAGGCAAGATCTTGATCGTGACGGGCGCACGCGGCGCGCTCGGCCAAGTAGTCGCGGAAACGGCGCTGGTACGCGGCGCGCGCGTGGCTGGCATCGATCACGCGTCTTCGCAAACCGCCGCAAGCGCTGACCACATCGACATCGCGGGCGTTGACCTGTCCGACCCAGCGCAGGCGAAAGCGGCCGTCGATGCGGCGGCAAAGCATTTCGGCCGGCTCGACGCATTGATCAACATCGCCGGCGGGTTCGCCTTCGAGACTGTGTGCGATGGCGACATCGCGACGTGGCAGCGCATGCATAAGCTGAACGTGCTGACCGCGCTCAACGCCTCGCGCGCGGCGCTGCCGCACCTTGCCAAGTCCACGGCCGGCCGCATCGTCAATATCGGCGCCATGAGCGCACTGCAGGCCGGCAACGGGATGGGCCCCTATGCCGCGTCGAAAGCCGGCGTGCATCGCCTGACCGAGGCCCTCGCAAACGAGTGGAAGGGCAAGGTTACCGTCAACGCGGTGCTGCCCTCGATCATCGACACCGCGGCCAACCGCGCCGACATGCCGAAAGCCGACTTTTCCAAATGGGTGACGCCCCAGGAGCTCGCCGAAGTCATCCTGTTCCTCGCCAGCGATGCCGCGAGCGGCGTCACGGGCGCCCTGATCCCGGTCGGTGGCCGGGTGTAGTCGCGTTCCGATCAAAACGTTAGAGGCACCGGCTCCGATTCAATCGGGGCCGAGAACGCTCTAGACTGGCTGCAACTGATTCTCTGATCGGACGTCCCTTGGAAACCGCGCTTTACCTGCCCGTCAAACGCTTCCTCGAAGAGCTCGGCTTCACGGTCAAGGGCGAGATCGGTGGTTGCGATCTCGTCGGCCTCAGCGCGGGCGATCCGCCAGTGGTGGTGATCGGCGAGCTCAAGCTTGCCTTTAATCTCGAGCTGATCCTGCAGGCGGTCGATCGCGCGCCGGCCGGTGACGAGGTTTGGATCGCAGCGAAGATGTCCGCGCGCGGCAAGGGACGCGAGAGCGACGCACGCTATCGCAATCTCTGCCGCCGCCTCGGCTTCGGCATGCTCGGCGTGACCGATCGCGGCCAGGTCGAAGTGCTGGTGAAGCCGCCGACCGCGGCGCCGCGCCGCGAGCCGAAGGTGCGCTCGCGTCTCGTCGCCGAGCATCAGCGCCGCCAGGGCGACCCCGTGCTCGGCGGCAGCACCCGCGCACCGATCATGACGGCCTATCGCCAGCAGGCGCTGGCCTGCGCGTCGGCCCTTGCCGAAGGGCCGAAGCCGGTGCGCGAGCTGCGCGAACGCTGCCCCGATGCCGGCAAGATCTTACTTAACAATGTGTATGGCTGGTTCGAACGCACGGAGCGGGGAATCTACCGGCTCACCGAAGCTGGACACGCCGCCCTGAAACGTTGGCCTCAGCAACGGGTGGAGGTCGGCGCAGGTGCTGCGTCACCGCTGTGACACCAGACCGGTGCATAGCTGAGATGCCGCACCGATTTCATATTGCAATGCAACATTGGCGGCACTAGGTATCCCGGCATCAAGATGAGGCCGTTATGAGCGCAGACTGGAATACCAAATATGGCACGCGGCGCGTCCGCCACGATCCCCCGACCCTGGACGAGGCGATCTTCGCCGCTGTCGGCATCACAGACGACCAGGCGCAGCAGGCCGAGATCGCCGCAGCCTTGATGGGGATGCCGCTCGACGTCGTCCAGGCCGAGGTGAAGAAGCAGGCCCGCTCCAACAGCCGCATCACCGCCACCCGCGTGATCGCCGGCGAACAGGGCGCGCAGCGCTCCGTCGTGGTCGAACGCCGCGTCGTCCGCCGCTTCGGCGCCGGCACGCGCAGCTGAGCATTCCTTTCATCGCACCGAACACGAAAGCGGACCGGCCTGGCCGGTCCGCTTTTTGATTCCTGTCCGCAATTTCCCGGTTATGCGGCGCGATTGCCGTACATGCTCGAGATCAGCTTCCAGCACGTGCTGTTGAAGCTGAGAAGCGCGCGCCCGGCCGTGAACGGCGAGGCCGCGAGATCGGCAAGCTCGGCCTCGGGCGTCTTGGCGAGGTCGATCGTGCCGGTCGATTCACCATGGCGGAAAGCCAGATGGGCCCCGAACTTCCTGGCGAGCGCCCGCATCGCATGATTGTCCGCGCCCGTCGTGATGCGCAGCTGCTTGTAGCCCTTCCAGCGGGCCTCTGCGATCAGGCGGCGGAACAGCACGGTGCCGACGCCCTGGCGGCGCGCGGAGGCTTCCACGCTGAAGGCGACCTCCGGCAAGGAACCGTCCTCCGGCGGGTGCAGCTCGGCCGCGCCGCGCACCACGCCTTCGACGATATAGGCAACGATGACGGTGCCGTCCTCGGCACAGCGGGCGGCGTAGCGCTCGATGAAGCTGTCGTCGAGAAAGCCGTTGAAACGGTCGTGCCGGCTGCCGGCATCAAGCCTCAGCAGGTGATCGCGCAGGAGCGGCAATTCTTCCTGCTGGATCAGGGTCCGCACATAGCCGGGAACGGTACGGACGGTGTCTTCAAGTACCACGTCAGAACTCCTCTTGGTGTCCCTCGAGGAGGCGTTCGAATCCCTAGGCCTCCTATATTGTGCATCGCACCATGATTTTCAAGACGGAGACCTGCCCAAGTTTCGGGCACCGAAGCGACCAATTCGTTAATAAAATCAAAGTCCCATAGTTTCACAGGACCAGCTGGGTCTGGGTCACCACCGCAACCAATTTGCCGTCCTCGGTTTCCAATCTGGTGGTCCAGACCTGGGTCCGCCGCCCTCTGTGCACCGGGGTCGCGGTGGCGATGACCGTGGCCCCCTCCTTGGCCCCACCGATGAAATTGGTCTTGCTCTCCAGCGTGGTCGTCCCCTTGGCGTCCTCGGGCAGATTGATCACGGTCGCCGCCGCGCCGACGGAATCGGCCAGCGCCATCACGGCCCCGCCGTGGATGGTGTGGTAAAGCGTGCAGAGTTCGGGCCGGACTGTCATCCGCGCCACCACGCGGTCCTTCTCCGCCTCGACAAACTCGACGCCCTTGAGTTCGGCGAACGGCATCTTCATCGCTTTAAGCTTCTCGAGCGGCGTCATCGGATCTCCTCCCAACTTCTTGTTGGCTCAACGTGAATTGCTTCAAGCCGCAAAGCAATGACGTCCGAGGTAATGGCGATGCTGACATCGGCGCGCAGAGCCGGGAAGCGCTGCACTGCGCCCGGGGGCGCGAGACCGCCCTCACGTCACTGCATGCACGACCTGATATTCCGGCCGTCGCCACATCTCCCCCGAAATCACCTCCTCGATGATCTCCGCGGCCCGCACGATCTCGCTCTCGCCGATGTACAGCGGCGTGAGGCCGAAGCGCATGATGTCGGGCGCGCGAAAGTCGCCGACGACACCGCGGGCGATCAGGGCCTGCATCGCGGCGTAGCCGCCGGCGAAGGCGAAGGAGACTTGCGAGCCGCGCAGCTCATGGTCGCGCGGCGTCACGAGCTTGAGTTGCGGACAACGGCGCTCGACTTCACCGATCAGGAGATCGCCCAGCGCCAGCGAACGCGCACGAACCTCGGTAATATCGACCTTGTCCCAGATATCGAGCGAGGCCTCCAACGCCGCCATGGCGAGCACCGGCGGGGTGCCGACGCGCATGCGCTCGACGCCGCCCGCGGACGCATAGGCAAGCTCGAAAGCAAACGGTTTTGCGTGGCCCATCCACCCCGACAGCGCGGCGCGCGCGCCGTCGGCATGGCGCGGTGCGACATAGAGGAAGGCCGGCGCGCCGGGGCCGGCGTTGAGATATTTGTAGGTGCACCCCGCGGCGAAATCGGCGCCGCTCCCGGCGAGATCGACCGGCAGCGCGCCGGCGGAATGGGCGAGATCCCAGACCGTGACGATGCCGAGCGCATGCGCTTTCGCTGTCAACTTCGCCATGTCGTGGCGGCGGCCGGTGCGGTAGTCGACCTCGGTGATGTACAGAACGGCGATCTCCTCAGACAATGCGTCCTCGATCTCCTCCGGTGCTACCAGGCGCAATTGATGGCCCCGTCCGAGCGTCGCGATCAGGCCTTCAGCCATGTAGAGGTCAGTCGGGAAGTTACCGGTATCCGACAGGATCACCTTGCGCGAGACGCTCATGTCGAGCGCGGCAGCTAGCGCCTGATAGACCTTGAGCGACAGCGTGTCGCCGACCATGACCGAGCCGGCCTCCGCGCCGATCAACCGCGCGATGCGGTCGCCGACATGGCGCGGCTGCACATACCAGCCTGCACTATTCCAGGCGCGGATCAGCTCGTTGCCCCATTCCTCGGTGATCACGCGGTTGACACGCTCGGCAACGCCCAGCGGCAGCGCACCCAGCGAGTTGCCGTCGAGATAGATCACGCCGTCAGGCAAATGGAACAAGGCTCTAGTATCGTCGTAGACGCGAAGCCGGGTCATGGACATCCCTACAGAATCGTACGCACGCGCCAGAGTTCGGGAAACAGTTCGACCTCGAGCATGCGCTTGAGATAGCTGACGCCGCCAGTGCCGCCGGTGCCACGCTTAAAGCCGATGACGCGCTCGACCGTGGTGACGTGGTTGAAGCGCCAGCGCCGGAAATAATCCTCGAAATCGACCAGCTTCTCGGCCAGTTCGTAGAGCATCCAGTGGGTTTCCGGCGCCTCGTAGACGATCCGCCAGGCCTGCAGCACGCCTTCGTTGAAGCTGTGGGTTTCGCGAACGTCGCGCGCCAGCACCGCAGCAGGCATCTTGAGCCCGTTGCGGTCGGCAAGCCGCAGCACCTCGTCATAGAGGCTCGGCGTCGCGAGCTCGGCTTCGAGCAGCTTGATCGTCTCCGCATCGTGCGCGTGCGGCTTCAGCATGGCGTGGTTGCGGTTGCCGAGCAGAAATTCGATCAGCCGGTATTGCCGCGACTGGAAGCCCGAGGATTGTCCGAGTTGCGAGCGGAAGCGGGTATACTCGCTGGGCGTCATCGTGCGCAGCACGTCCCAGGCGCCGTTGAGCTGCTCGAAGATACGCGACATCCGGGCCAGCATCTTCATCGCGGGTTGCACCTCATCCCGTGAGATCGCACGGCGCGCAGCGGCGAGCTCGTGGATGGCGAGCCGCATCCACAGTTCCGTGGTCTGATGCTGGATGATGAACAGCATCTCGTCATGCGCCTCCGACAGCGGATGCTGCGCACCGAGGATCGCGTCCAGCGCGAGATAATCACCGTAGGACATGCGCCGGGTGAAATCGGTCTCGGCGCCTTCGCTTGTGGGATCGTAATCGCTGGACGTCATGGCTGGCCCCTCTCGATCGATCGTCCCTGGCCTCATTCATCGAGGCCGATCAGGCGCGCGGTGATCTGTGACGACGGATCCTTGAGCCCGTCGATCACCGTGAAATGGTTGAGGCCGGGCTCGACGACGAGGTGCGTCGGCACGTCGAAGCCGGTCCAGATGTTCGCCATCAGATCGGACTGGCGGATGAATTCGGGCCGCTCGCTGCCGCCGACCCAGGCCGTCACTGGCGAACGCCCTCGTGGCAGATGCAGCGCCGCGCTTTCCAGCGTCGCCTCCTCCATCGTCATGCGCAGCGTCTCGTTCATCCCCGTCTTCAGGAGCGGACGCAAGTCGTGCAGGCCGCTGATCGAGAGCGTACCGGCGATGCGGTTGTAGACGGCGGACTCGAGCCGGCTGTCGCCGCACAGCATGCGTGTGACGAGATGGCCGCCGGCGGAATGGCCGGCGAGCCGGATCGGCCCCGAGACGAGCGATGCCGCTTTGGCGATCGCGGCGGTGATCTCCGCAGTGATATCGGAGATGCGGGCAGCTGGTGCCAGTGTGTAGCTCGGCAGCGCCACCGTCCAGCCATGGTGCCGCGCACCTTCGGCGAGATCGGTCCAGGTCGATTTGTCGAAGCGCATCCAGTAGCCGCCATGGACGAAGACGACGAGACCCTTGCTGTCGCCGTCAGGCAGGATCAGATCGAGCCTCTGGCGCTCGCCGGCGCCGTAGGCGATGTCGGGGCGAAATTTCTTCAGCCCGGCGCGGTAGGCCGCTGCCCGCTCCGCCCACAGCGCCGGCATCTTGTCCGAGCCCGGGATGTGGGCCGAATTGGCGTAAGCGTCATCCCAATCGCGCATCGTTGCTCCCGAGGACTCGTCCGACGAACCGAAGCCAGTCTGCCACCGGTCAGGGCGGCATCCTAGTCTTTCTTTTAAGCTTAAAGGATTGAGGGAGCCGGTGGATTGGGCAGCGACCGCTACGAGGGTACAGGGTGGGCAAAGCGGAGCGTGCCCACCATCTTGGTTCATCCGAGAGAAAGGTGGTGGGCATGGCGCAAGTGCGCCTTTGCCCACCCTACCGCAGTGGCGATGGGGAGACCGCTACGCCTTCTCCGCGCCGCACCATTCCGCGATGAACAGCGCCATCGCCTTGGTCGCCTTCTTCAATGACTCCAGGTCGACGAACTCGTTGAAGCCGTGCATCTCGCCTCCGCTGGCACCAAAACACAGACTCGGGATGCCGTGATTGAGGCCGTAGAAGCGCGTGTCGGTCAGCGCCGTGAAGACGAGGTCCTCTGGCGTACCGCCATAGACCCTGTTGAAGGCCTTCCCGAACGCAGCCTCGGGCTCCGCGGCGTTGGTCAGCTCATAGCCTTCCGACAGGAAGCCGGACCATTCGACCTGCGGCGGATTGTTGGCGAGGAAGCGGTGATTGCGCGAAGCGGCGGCGACGCAAGCCATGATCTCCTTCTGGTGATCGGCGATCGACCAGCCCGGCAACACCGCAATCCGGCAGTCGACATCGCACCAGGCCGGTACGCTCGAGGCCCAGTCACCGCCCTTGATGATGCCGGCGTTGAAGTTGACGGGATGGTCGATCGTCTTGAAGTGACGGTCGGCCTTGGCCCGCTCGTTCCATTCGATCTCGAGCTTTTGCAGCGCCTGGATCAGGTGATATGCCGCCATGATCGCGTTCGCGCCGGAGCCTGCGAAGGCAACGTGGGTCGGATACCCCTTCACGCGGAGGCGGAACCAGATCACGCCGACCTGGGAGCGCACCATCTTGCCGCCGGTCGGCTCCGGAATGAAGCAGGCGTCCGCGCGATAGCCGCGTTGCAACGTCGAGAGTGCGCCGACACCGGTGCTCTCCTCCTCGATCACCGATTGGAAATGGATCCGCGCCGTCGGCCTGAAGCCCGCGGCCTTGATCGCGTCCAGCGCATAGAGCGCACCGATCGTCCCGGACTTCATGTCGCAGGCACCGCGGCCGAACATCTTGCCGTCCTTGATGACCGGCGCGAATGGCGGCGTTTCCCACAATTCCAGCGGACCGGCCGGCACCACATCGCAGTGCCCTTGCAGGATCAGCGACTTGCCGCCATTGGTTCTCGGACGGTAAGTTCCCACCACGGATCGCGCCTTCGAGAAGTCGTGCTCGATCGGACCGAAGCCGCGCAGATCCTTCAAATCCTCGACGTCGATATGCCAGTCGTCGACCTCGTAGCCACGTTCGCGCAGGAGATCGCCGATCATGTCCTGGCATGGTCCCTCCGCCCCGCGGGTCGAAGGGATCGCGACGAAATCGCGGGTGGTTGCGAGCTGAGCCTCGAAGCCGCTGTCGACGGCGTCAAGAATCCTCTGCTGCGTTTCGGCATTCATTCGGGCGACTCCAGACATTCCAATGGTCCCAGGGAGCGCGCAAACTAGCCGATTTCAGCCGTTCGGGTACTCCAGAAAATATGCATCCCGCAATGCATCTTCGAGCAGCCGGCCTTCGGAATAGCCGTTCAGAGTCGCAGGCCGGCTGACACCATCGAGCAGGCGCGGGCACGGTTCGGGGGCGCCGAGCACGGTGCGGACCGGAATGCGCTCCGCATAGATCGGCAGCGCATAGTCCTCGTCATCGTCGGCGACGCCCTTGGCGCGGATCTTGGCCGAGGCTTCCTCGATTTCCATTGCGATGAAGGACGTCGCCTTGATTTCCTGCGTGGTGCTCTGTCGCAGGCCGGCGGTGCGATCCGGGAAGAAGCGATCGACCATGGCGATCACCGCGCGCTCCTTCTCATCAGGATCGGTGACGAGATAGGCCGTGCCGAACGCCATCACGGCGCGGTAGTCGGCGGAATGGTTGAAGCCGCAGCGTGCCAGCACGAGGCTGTCGAGATGGGCGACCGTCAGGCAGACGCGCTCGCCCTTGCTCTGGTTGCGCAGCATGCGGCTGGCGCTCGATCCGTGCCAGTACAGCCTGGTGCCCTCGCGCCAGAAGAAGGTCGGCGTGCAATAGGGCTGGCCGTCGATTGCGTAGGAGACGTGGCACAGCATCGAAGAATCCAGGATGCGATGAACCGTGTCGTGATCATAGAAGCCGCGGTCGTGCCGGCGCTTCACCTGGTTGCGTGCCGATGTCGGATAGGAATTCGAGGTCTCGGTCTGGCTCACGGCCGCTCCTGCTCGGATGGAAGAAATCCGGAGCAGTTGTAGCGGCGCATTTGGTCTGCGATAGTTCCAATTCCATGCAAAAAATTCCGACCAATTCGTCGTCCCGAACCAAGCCCGAGCTTCCGCTCGACCTCAGCGGCCCTCACGTCACGGCCGGCGCTTCCGCCGCGCACCGGCTCTATCAGGCGCTGTGCGAGATGATCGTCTCCGGCCTGGTCAGGCCGGGCGAGCCGCTGCCGCCGTCGCGGACGCTGGCCAGGCAGACCGGATTCCGCCGCAACGCCGTCGTCACCGCCTATGAGCGCCTGATCGCCGACGGCTTTGCCGACGCGACGGTCGGCTCCGGAACGTTCGTCGCGGCGCGTATACCCCAGCGCGCCGCCGAGCCGAACAAGCCGAAGGTCGTTCTCGAAGCGCCAAAGCAAGGCGCGTTTGCGCTTGGCTGCACCCATATCGACGAACGCGCCGTGCAGCGTTTTCGCGCTTTCGTCGGCCGCCGCATGCGCGCATTCGGAACCGAGCACCTGCATTATGGCGACCCTCGCGGCAGCCGCGAGCTGCGCGTGGCGATCGCCGACCATCTGTTGTCGGCGCGGGGGCTGCGTTGCGATCCCGACCAGATCATGCTGACCTCGGGCACGCTGCACGCGCTGCGCATCGTGCTGAGCGCGATCCTGAAATCCAGCGACCAGGTCTGGTGCGAGGACCCGGGCTATCCCGCCGCGCGAAAAACCATCGTCCATTGCGGTTATCGCACTGTGCCTGTCGCGGTGGACGAGCACGGGATGCGCGTCGCCAAAGGCCGCATCGCGGCACCGTCCGCCCGCGCGGCCTACGTTACGCCGTCGCACCAGTTTCCACTTGGCGTGCAGATGTCGATGCCGCGACGGCTCGAGCTTCTGGACTGGGCCAAACTGGCCGGCGCATTCGTGCTCGAGGACGATTACGACAGCGAGTTCCGCTATGACGGCGCGCCGCTGATGTCGCTCGCCGGCATCGATCGCCTCCAGCGCGTGATCTATCTCGGCACCTTTGCCAAGACGCTGTTTCCGGGCCTGCGCATCGGCTATTGCGCGCTGCCCGAACGCCTGATCGCGGACGTGACGACGGCGCGGGCGGCGCTCGACCGCTTTCCCGGCACGCTGATGGAGGGCGCGGTGGCGGACATGCTCAATTCCGGCGCCTTCGCCGCGAATCTGAAGCGCGTGCGGAAACTCTATCGCGAGGCGCGCGACGTGCTCGCCGAGAGGCTGGAAGTCGCATCCGGTGGCGCGCTTTCGGTGCCGGTGCCCTCACAAGGCCTGCATCTTGTCGCCCGGTTCGATCCTGCCGTCGATCCGGCGGTGGCGGCGCTGGCCAAGCAGGCGGCCGGCGCCGAAGGCTGGCTATTGGCCGACACCTATTCGCGCGGGCGTCCCCTGCCCGGCTTCGTGCTGGGATTTTCCGGACATCCCGTGCCGCAGCTCGTGGCGTCCGCGGAACGTCTCGCGAGGGAATCGCGCGCAGCCTTGGCCGCAAAGGGAAAACCGGCCCGCCGGGCCTGACGAAGCTTCACTATCAGAATCGCCCGCCGCTCCCTAGATTGCGGCATCGATTCCGGGACCTCACATCATGCTGCTGCGCCACGCGACCTGCCTCTCGCTGCTGATCTCCATCGCGCTTGTCTCGACGGCACCCGCTGCCACAGTCGGACGCGAGCAGGACATCGGCGATCTGAAGCTCGGCCAGCGCGTGCTCGTGGATGACGGAACCTGCCCCGCCGGTCAGCTCAGGGAAGTGCGCGGCGCGAAGATGACCGACAAGGGAGTCTCGCGCACGAGTTCCTGCGTGCCGCGGCACGGACCGAAAACGAAGTAAGGATCCGGGACTATTTCGCCGGATCGAACATGCACTGCAGGGTCGGTTTGGCGATCTTGGTGAAGGTCGGGCCGATCTCGCTGTGCTTGGAGGCCGGTACCCAATCGGTCTCGATGGTGGGCACGCCGGTCTCGCTGATGCCGCGCAGCAGCGCTTCGCGCAGATCGCGATCCTCGACGGCCGCGGCGGCGTGATCGTGCAGGCAGCCGCAGACCGCTTCCGGATGCTGCCAGCGCCCGAGCATGTGCGGCGCACACTGGCGCACGAATTCGCCACGCGGATCGGGTAGCCTGGAAGGTGAGCGGACCTGCGCCTGAACGGAGCTGATCGTCAGAAGGGACACGAACGCTGCGGCGCAGAGACGAAGCAACATGATAGTTTTGCCGGCTGTTTCGTTGTGTGCAGTCAGAAGCGCGCGGCGACCATGATCGGCTGAGCGGCCGGAACCGCAACGGGCGAGCCGCTGTACTGGAAGGTACCGACACCGGGGAGATTGCCGTCGGGCGCACCCGCCAACGAGGAGCCGGCGAGCACGAAACCGAAAGCAAGGATGAAGCTGAGCGCGCGCATGATCTGTGTCCCAATTCGATTGCCGGCGGTGCGCCGTCGTCGTTATCAGCCTGATAACCATGGGCGGTTTCGCGCGTGATGCGCGAAAAACTTAAAATGGTTTCGTCTTCGTGAGAATTGTTTCGTCCCGGCCACGGCGACGAAACAATTCTCGGAAAATGCCAGTTATTTCAGATAGGTCTGGCGGCAGGCCAAAGTCGCCTGCCAAGTTCCGGCGCCGGCACGGACGTGCACCCCGCCCAGGCGTTGTCACGCGGCCGCCGCGCACGCTTCACATGCATTTTACGTTTTTCTGCTGAAAGGGCGGCAAAAGAAGGCTGGATCCTGTCGAACCGGAATTGGTTCAGCAACGACCCAAGCCATCGAAACCGAGACGCCCGGATCATCGGGCGCATTCACGTGAGGGATGGCCATGATGGCGGGAAATCGCGCAACGCCGCGCGATGAAAATCCACCGACGGAGCGCGCAGATCAACCGATCATTCGCGGCAGCACCGGCGCAATGGCGCTGCAATCGAGCCGCGGCCTCGAGGCGGCGCCGCAGACGTTCGTGCGACTGACCGGATCGCGCCTTGCGACGCCGCGCGATCGCCGCCGGGTGAACGCGAGCGCGTTGCAGGAGTGAACGCGGAGCGCCTCATTGCGTGAAGAACTCGCCGCACTTCTGGACGTTTGCGTCCGCCGGTCCCCACGGCATGATCGGCACGGTCGAGGTCGAGTTCTTGGGCGAGCCTTCGATCAGCTTGTCTGAATAGACCATGTAGACCAGCACGTTGCGCTTGGCGTCGCAGCCGCGCACGATCTGCATCTTCTTGAAGAACAGCGACCGGCGCTGGCGGAACATGTCGTCGCCCTGCTCCATTTTGTGCTTGAACTTGACTGGGCCGACCTGGCGGCAGGCCAGCGAGATGTCCGAGACCTCCTCGGCAAGGCCGAGCCAGCCTTTGAAGCCGCCCTTCTCCGGCACCGTGAAATGACAGGCGACGCCTTCGACTTCGGGATCGTCGAGACCATAGGTCGCGAGCTTGTCGTTCGGGCTCATCCATTTGAACACGGTAGAGCGGCGGAAGATCAGATCAGGTTCGTCGGCCGCAGATGCCGACGCCATTGGCGCGGTCAGAGCCAGGAGGAATAAAGCGAGGCCTTTCAGACGGATGCTCGAAAGACCGGGGAAACGAGATGACATGAAGTTCTCCGCTAACAAGTCCCCGCAATGTAGGAACGCAAGCGGCGGTCAGGAAGGCGGCAGAGGAGCGGACCCGGCCGCCGTTTACCGCTCCGTGAGGCTTTTTTGCTACGCCTTGGACAAAAGTAGCTGATGGCAGAACCGCGCTGCTGGTGAACGCGTATCCCCTTTGCGAGACTAACGTCTGATTTGGATAATGGATTCGAGGATGAACAGCGTGAACGGGTGGGGTTCGCCTGCCAAGCCGGCACGGCTGTGGCAGGTCGCCATGTTGACGGCGGCGGGTGCGATCGGCGCAACCAGCGAAGCAAACGCAGCATTTTATTACTGGACGGACTATTCCGACCGGCCCTACTACGCCCGGCCGAACCGGCTTCCCGAAATACCGCGCCAGAAGCCGCAAAAGCGCGGCGCCGCAAGCAAGAAGGACGTCGTTGTCGAGAAGGAAGCCGGCACCAAGCCGCAAGGGCCACTCGTCATTGTCGTCTCGATCGACCGGCAGAAGATGACGGTCTACGACAAAGCCGGCGTGTTCGCGGAATCACCGGTGTCGACGGGCATGAAGGGCCACTCGACGCCGATGGGCGTGTTCAGCATCATCCAGAAGCACAAATTCCACCGTTCCAACCTCTATAGCGGCGCGCCGATGCCGTACATGCAGCGGATCACCTGGTCCGGCGTCGCGATGCATGCTGGCGCGCTGCCGGGCTATCCGGCCTCGCATGGCTGCATCCGCATGCCCATGGCGTTCGCGATGAAGATGTGGAACTGGACCAGGATGGGCGCGCGCGTGATCGTGGCGCCCGGCCAGGTGTCTCCGCAAAGCTTCTCCCATCCCGTGCTCGCCTCCATGCGCGTGCCGCCGCAGCCCGCCGCGAGCCTCGCGCCGCAGACCAATGTCGCTGACAAGGCCGATAAGGGCACGACCGAAGCCAAGCCGGTCGAGACCAAGACGGCCAGCGCCGACAGCGTGGTCGAGCTGCGCACCTCGGTCGGCCACACCGTGTTGTCGGACGTGACCACCGGCCATGCGGCTGCGCGCGAGGAAGCCGCGGCGACGGCCGACGAGGTCAAGACGGCCGAAGCGGCCAAGCCTGCGTCCGAAGACGCCGCCAAGCCGGCGACCGAGAACAAGCCTGCCGACAAGGTCGACCCGGTCAAAACGGAAGCCGCGAAGGCACCCGATGCGCCGGCGCTCGCCACCGCACCCGATGCAAAGAAGGACGAGGGCCGCCTCACCGATCCTGCGCCGGCGGCAAAGCCGGACACACCCAAGCGGGCCGGCCAGATTGCCGTCTTCATCAGCCGCAAGGATTCCAAGCTCTATGTGCGGCAGAATTTTGCGCCGCTGTTCGAGGTGCCTGTCACGATCGCCGCGAGCGACCGGCCGCTCGGCACGCATGTCTTCACCGCCGAGCTCGACAAGGCCGATGCCAACACGCTGCACTGGTCGGTGGTGTCGCTGCCCGTGTCCGCCCGTTCCGTGGCGCGCGAGGACGACAACCGCGTGGCGCGCCGCCAGCGCGGTGCCGCCGTGATCCCCGTCGCCGCAAAACCGGTGGTGACGCCGGACAGCCCAGCCGAAGCCCTCAACCGCATCTCGGTCCCCACTGAGACCATGGCGAAAATCAACGAGATGCTGACGTCAGGCGGCTCGATCATCGTCTCCGACCAGGGCATCAACCAGGGCGAGACCGGCGAAGGTACCGACTTCATCGTCCGCCTGTACTAGCTCTCTCGCAGGACCGATAACGCGGTGTTGACGCGCGAGGCCGCAGTGGCGGAGTAATCTGCCCTCGGATCATCTCGGGGGACGCCGTCATGATGAATCGCAGAACCGTGCTGAGCGTCACGCTTGCGGGCGCGTTCGCGCCTGTCACGCGCGCCCTCGCCGATGGCGCCATGAGCCGGATCTCGGCCTACGCCTTCTCCTTCCCCGCATTGTCAGGCGACGACATCCGCCTCGCCACGTTCACCGGCAAACCGCTGCTGGTGGTGAACACGGCCTCGCTCTGTGGCTACACGCCGCAATATGCCGGCCTGCAGGAAATCTGGAACGAGTTTCGCGGGCGCGGGCTCACCGTGATCGGCGTGCCGTCCAACGATTTCGGCGGCCAGGAGCCCGGTGGCAGCAGCGAGATCACGCAGACCGCACACCACCAATATGGCGTTACCTTCCCGATTACGGCCAAGGCTGCGGTGGTCGGTGCGCGGGCGCATCCCTTCTACAAATGGGCCGCGGAAGCCCGACCGAAGGAAGTTCCGCGCTGGAACTTCCACAAATACCTGATCGGCCGCGACGGCTATATCGCCGAGGTATTTCCATCCGCCGTCGAGCCGGCCGACACGCGGATCAAGACCGCCATTGCAAGGGCCCTGGCCGACACTTGACTCACGTGCACGACTCAAGTGCACGCCATCCGGCTGGGCACAATTGCGACGCGGCATCAAACAGCCGTTGCAATGGCGATGGCCCACCATCTAGGCTAGGATTGTTTTGGGCAGGACGGTTTTTGCCGCAGGCGAAAAGCCACGGCGGAACAACGGGATCAATCTCGAGGGACATCACCATGCGCGTGGCGGCAGGACTGATTTTAGCAGGTGCGATGTCGGTGGCGCTCTCCGGCGCCGCATGGTCGCAGACGCCGGCCGCGAAGCCCGCGGCCGCACCGCAAGCCGCGCCGGCGGCAACACCAGCGGCTGCAACATCCCCTGCAGCTCCAGCGCCCGCAGCAGCGGCTGCGGCGCCAGCGGGCTTCGTCAATCCGCCCCCGCCGAAACAGCCGCCGCAGCCGGCCCGCGCGGCCTGCAACACGCCGGGCGCCCTCGGCGTCGCCCGCACGGTCGAGATCGACACCACGGGCGGTCCCGGCTTCGGCTTCGAACACTTCAAGGAGCTCGACTTCCTGCGTGACAAGGAGGTCGTGCTGACCTTCGACGACGGCCCCTGGCCGCGCAACACGCCCGCGGTGCTGAAGGCGCTCGCGGACGAATGCACCACCGGAATCTTCTTCATCATCGGCAAGCACGCGACCTACGAGCCGGAGGTCCTCAAGCAGGTCTACGCAGCCGGCCACACCGTCGGCGCCCACACTTGGTCGCACGCCAACCTCAACAACAAGAAGCTCAACGAAGCGCAGCGCAAGGACGAGATCGAGAAGGGCTTTGCGGCGGTGAAGTGGGCGCTCGGCGGCATCTCGCCCGCGCCGTTCTTCCGCTTCCCGGCGCTGCAGCATCCGCCCGAGATGGTCACCTATCTCGGCAACCGCAATGTCGCGAGCTTCTCCTGCGACATCGACTCGTTCGACTTCAAGGCTTCCAAGCCCGAGAAGATCGTCGAGACCGTGATGAAGAAGCTCGACACAAAGGGCAAGGGCATCATCCTGATGCACGACTTCCAGAAGCACACCGCGGAGGCCCTGCCCGAGCTGCTCAAGCGGCTGAAGGCCGGCGGCTACAAGGTGGTCGCGATGCGCGCCAAGTTCCCGGCCTCGACGCTGCCGGAATACGACCAGGAGCTGCTCAAGGACCTCAAGCTGCCGACGGTGAGTCAGCGCCCGGTCAATTCGGTGGTGACCACCGTTTCCGAATAGCCGTCGCACTTGTCTTTCCGTATCGAAGGCTACGTCATCGTCTCCGCGGACGGCATGCTCGCCGATCCGTCGCACATCATGCCTGAGACGTTGAAATTCGAAGGTGACAAGCGGTTCTTCGAGCAGGCGCTCGATCGCGCCGCGCTGATCGTGCACGGCCGCAACTCGCACGAGCAGCAGCCGAATTCGGCCAGCCGCAAGCGGCTGATCCTGACCCGCAAGATCAGGGACCTCACCGTCTATCCCGAGATGCCGAACGCGACGCTGTGGAATCCTGAGCATGCGAGCTTCGAAGAGGCCTGCGCCTTCGCCGACGTCGCATCCGGCATGGTCGCCATCATCGGCGGCCCGGTCGTGTTCGACCTGTTCATGGACCGCTACGACACGTTCTGGCTGTCGGAGGCTCCGCATGTGCGGCTGCCCGGCGGTGAAGGCTGCTTCGTCGGCGTACCCCAGCGGACGCCTCACGAGGTGCTGGCTGCGCGCGGGATGAGGCCGGGTGCGCCCTACCTCCTCGACGCGGCGCATGAGGTGACCGTGACCCCGTGGCGGCGGGGGTAGCCTGCCGGCAGTGGCGGCGCTTACGCCGGCTCCGACTCAAACTGGAAAAACAACCCCATGCACAGTACCGGCAACATCATACCGTTGGACATACTGTTGATGTGTCGCGTTAAAATTGGTCCCGCCGCCGGCCAGCGCAAAGCCGGCTAGCATATTTGCCGAGACCCGAAAATCGGCCCCGACGGCGGTCGTGGCGCTATAGCCAACGTCCGAGGCGCGGCGTCAATACGGGCCAACGGCTGCGACACACCGCATCAATAGACTGAGACAAAAGAGCAAAAACTAACCCACGGCCAGAATGAGCGACGACTGCACGACGACTAGTCCGACGGACGCTTCCGGATTGAATGACGATGTCGCCCCGATATCGTCCCTGCTGCCGGTATTCGGCTTCAGCGCCGATCAGATGGAGACGGAGGCGAACATCGCAGCGTGGCGGGAAGCCGTCGCCACGCTGTTCGAGGTGGACGAGCTCGCGGCCGGCGAACCGGGCCCGTTTCGCGCCGACCTCAGCTCCTACGCCATGGGACCGGTGCTGATCGGGCTGAGCCGTGCCAGCGGCCAGCGTTTCCGCCGGACGGCCGAAACGATCGCGCGCAGCGGCGTCGACCACATCATCCTCCAGCTCTATCTGAAGGGCGGCTATGGCGGCGTTGCCGGCACACGGCCGATGCGCGTACGCGCCGGCGACATCTGCCTGTTCGATCTCGCCCAGGCGCTGGAGACCAAGGCGACGGCGTTCGAGAATGTCACGCTGGTCGTGCCGCGCCCGATGTTCGCCGCCCATCTCTTGCGGGTCGATGATTTGCATGGCCTGGTGCTGCCGGGCAGCAGCGTGATCGCGCGATTGCTGGCGGGGCATCTCACCGCCCTGTTCGAATTTGCCCCGCGCATGAGCCTCGACGAATGCCAATCCGTGGTCGAGGGCACGGTGTCGCTGCTGGCCGCGTGCCTTCGCAACGAAATCGAACGGGGCGAGGCCGATGCCGACCATGGCGTCGCGGCAAGCCCGTCCTTGATGCGGATCCGCCAATATATCGAGGCTGGCCTTGCCAGCGAGGATCTGTCGGCCAATTCGATCGCCGCCCATTTCGGCCTGTCCCGGGCCTCGCTGTACCGGCTGTTCGCCCCGGTCGGCGGCATCGCCGACTACATCCGCAGCCGCCGGCTGCACCGCGCCTTCTTCGACCTCGCCAATTCGGGCGCGCGGGGCCCCCGGATCAGCGAGGTGGCACGGCGCTGGCAGCTCGGCACCGACGCGCATTTCACGCGCTCGTTCAAGGCCGCCTACGGCATCACGCCCCGCGCCGCACGGGAGGCCGCCCTGCTCGGCCGACAGCGCGGCAGCGATGGAGCGAGCAGCGCGACGATTTCCCGCTGGATGCGCGAGATCGCGCCGCCGAGAGCGGAGTGACCGCTAGACGTCGCCGTAGGCCGCCTCGGCCGGACGCGTGGTGCGGCCATAGCCGATGATCATGCAGAGCGCGCCGATGATCGAGAGGTTCTTGAGCGCGTCGACCAGCATCTTTGCGTTGTCGGGCGCCGCCATGTTCCAAAAATCGTAGAACAGGACGGTCGCGACGGCGACGTAGACGATCAGCAGCATCGCGAAGAAACGCGCGCCGAAATTCAACGCGATCATCAGCCCTGCAATGATCTCGAGCCCGCCGATCGCGATCGCCAACAGCTGCGGCGTGGTCATGGCGGTCGCCGTCTCGACCTGCTGGGCATAAGGCGCGACGACATCGGGCACCACGAGCTTGGTTGCGATGACGTCGGCGGTGGCCTGGATGGCAAACAGCTTGGTCGCGCCCGTGTAGATGAACAGCACGGCGAACAGGATTCGCCCGAAAGTCACGAACGCTGGCATGATCGGCCTCTTGGCAAGCTCAGAGCGCAGAACGCAGAACGCTTGAAGGGGATTATGGAGAGTCGTGCGCCGGTTTACAAACGGGGAAATGGCGAACTGATAGGAATTCAAAATTGCCGGTCTCTTCCCTTCTCCCCCTTGTGGGAGAAGGTGGCTCGCCGCGAAGCGGCGAGACGGATGAGGGGTATCTATCGGCACGGGCAACTCGCGAGATCCCGACTCGCGGAAACAACCCCTTATCCGGCGCCACGGCCGAAGCTTCGCTTCGGCGTCGCTAAGAACGGCGGCCGAAGGCCGCCTACGCCACCTTCTCCCACAAGGGGAGAAGGATTGCACCTCCAGCGGCGCGACAGCGGTGCCTTACGTAAACAACGTCGGCTGCTGCCGCGAGGCGCGTTCCTGCGCTTCTACCACGGCCACGGCCGTCATGTTGAGGATGCCGCGTGCCGTCACCGAGGGGGTGAGGATATGCGCGGGGCGCGCCGGGCCGACCAGGATCGGGCCGACGGGCAGCGCGTCCGCGAGCGACTTGATCATCTGATAGGCGACGTTGGCGGTATCCAGGGTCGGCATGATCAGGATGTTGGCCTCGCCCTCCAGCTTGGAATGCGGCAGCACCATCCTTCGCGCAGCTGCGGAGAGTGCGGTGTCGCCCTGCATTTCGCCGTCGGCCTCGATCTCCGGATGCTTGTCCTTCAGAAGCTGGGTCGCCAGCCGCATCTTGCGTGAGGAATCGGTGTCGTAGCTGCCGAAATCCGAATGCGAGACGAAGGCGATCTTTGGCTTGATGTTGAAGCGCTGGACGTGGACCGCGGCGAGCGATGCGATCTCGGCAAGCTCCTCCGCGCTCGGATTGGGGCGAACTTGCGTGTCGGCGATGAAGAAGGCGCCTTTGCTGGTGATCAATAGCGCCAGCGCCGCATAGTCGCTGATTCCAGGCGAGAAGCCGACGATCTCGCGGACATGGCGCAGATGGCTCATGTAGCGGCCCTCGACGCCGCAGAGCATGGCGTCTGCTTCCCCGCGCGTGACCGCGAGCGCGGCGATCACCGTATTGTTGGTGCGCACCACGGTGCGGGCTGCATCCGGCGTCACGCCGCGGCGACCGGCGACCTCGACATAGGACTGCACGTAGGAGCGGTAGCGCGGATCGTCCTCGGGATTGACGAGGTCGAAATCCTTGCCGGCCCGGATCGAGAGGCCGAAGCGCTTGATGCGCGCCTCCACGACCGACGGACGGCCGACCAGGATCGGCCGCGCCAGCTTTTCCTCCAGCACGACTTGCGTGGCGCGCAGCACGCGCTCGTCCTCGCCTTCGGCATAGATCACGCGCACCGGCTGGGTCTTGGCCTTGGCGAACATCGGCTTCATGACGAGGCCGGAGCGGAAGGCGAAGCGCTCGAGCAGCGCGGTGTATTCGTCGAAATTGGTGATGGGGCGCGTTGCGACGCCCGATTCCATCGCCGCCTTCGCCACGGCCGGCGCGATGCGCAAGATCAACCTGGGATCAAAGGGGCTCGGGATCAGCGAGCCCGGACCGAAGCCCTGCGTCTCGCCGGTGTCGAAACCCTGCGCGACGGCATCCGACGGCGCCTCGCGCGCGAGCTGCGCGATCGCCTCGACGGCGGCCTGCTTCATCTCCTCGTTGATCGCGGTGGCGCCGACGTCGAGCGCCCCACGGAAGATGAAGGGAAAGCAGAGGACATTGTTGACCTGGTTCGGGTAGTCGGAACGGCCGGTGCAGATCATGGCGTCGGGGCGCGCCTTGCGCGCCTCTTCCGGCATGATTTCCGGCACGGGATTGGCGAGCGCCATGATCAAAGGCTTGTCGGCCATCGCCTTGGCCATCTCCGGCTTGAGCACGCCCGGCGCCGAGAGCCCGATGAAGATGTCGGCGCCGCCGATCACGTCGGCGAGCGTGCGCTTGTCGGTCTTCTGCGCATAGACCGCCTTCCAGCGGTCCATCGAGGTGTTGCGGCCCTCGTGCACGAGGCCGTCGATGTCGCAGACCCAGATGTTCTTGCGCTGCGCGCCCATTGAGACCAGGAGATTGAGTGTCGCGATCGCCGCGGCCCCTGCCCCCGACGCGACGATCTTGACCTCGGACAGCTTCTTGCCGTTCAGCCTCAAACCATTGGTGATGGCGGCGGCGACGATGATCGCAGTGCCGTGCTGGTCGTCGTGGAAGACCGGAATCTTCATGCGCTCCTTCAAGCGCGCTTCGATCTCGAAGCATTCCGGCCCGCGGATGTCCTCCAGATTGATGCCTCCGAAGGTCGGCTCCAGCGCGGCCACGGTCTCGACCACGCGGTCGATGGTGTCGGCGGCGATCTCGATGTCGAACACGTCGATGCCGGCGAATTTCTTGAACAGGACCGCCTTGCCTTCCATCACCGGCTTGGAGGCCAGCGGACCGATATTGCCGAGGCCGAGCACAGCGGTGCCGTTGGAGACCACGGCAACCAGGTTGGCGCGCGTGGTGAGCGTGGCCGCCTCGGCCGGATTCTTGGCGATCTCGGTGCAGGCCGCGGCGACGCCCGGCGAATAGGCCAGCGCGAGGTCGCGTTGATTGGCAAGCGGCTTGCTTGCCTGGATCTCGAGCTTTCCAGGGCGCGGCAGACGGTGGTAGGCGAGCGCCGCCTGGTGGAGATCATCAGAATAGGACGACATGCGGTGTCTCGCCTCGCGTTACCGGCCTCAAAAATGCGATTCGACGGCCCAAGCGGACCGTATTTCCGGGTCATGGAAACGGGATGAAGCACGGCCGAAGGCCCGGTGGCAACATCCGATTGCATCCCCGTCAACAGGGCGCGCCGTCAAATATTTGAAACCATAGCTTTCTCTGGACCTCGCGGCGTTTCGCGAATATGGCAGGTTGCGCGATCCAAAATCGGCAATCGGAGCTGGGAATGAAGCGAATCCTGATCGGCCTCGTCGTGGGAGCGGTGCTCGCCGCGGGCGGATGGTTCGGCTTCAATCTGTATGTGCAGAACCGGGCGACCGCCGAGGTCGAGGCGGTGTTCGCGCAGATCCGCTCGGGTGGGGGCAAGGCGAGCCATGGCAAGATCGGGTTCGAGCTCGCGACCCGGACGCTGACGGTGGAGGACATCAAAGTCGAGCCTGCCCAGGCGCAGCTCGCCACCTTGAAGGTCGCCAAGATCACGGCCGTCGGTGTGCGCCAGCCGGACGAGGCTCGTTTCTCGGCCGACAGCATCGAGGCGTCGGGCGTCGAGGTCGGCTTTACATCCACCGAGCGGATCACCGTGAAGGCGAACTACAAGCTCCCGCAGATCACCGCGCGCGATTTTTCCGGCCCGACCCGCGCAGAGGGCACGCCGGTGACCGGCTCGATTATCGACATGTACCGCTTCATCCTCGCGCAATACGCGAACATCTCGGCGTCGGAGATCGCGGTGCCGACCCTCGAGGTCAACGTCGATGCGGGCGGCAATGCCGGCGGCGGTGATTATGTCTATTCGGGCGTGTCCATCCAGAACGTCAACCGGGGCAAGATCGAAACGGCGAAGATGGACCGCGTCGCCCTTACGGTCGACCTGACCCAGCCGGGCAGGCCCGCGAAGATGACCGGCGAATTGTCCGGCCTGGCCATCTACGAATTCGACCCAACCGCCGTGAGGGCTGCGCTCGATCCGCAAGGATCGAACGACGACAATTTTCACAGGATCTATCGGCGCATCTCGGTCAACTCCTATGTCGTGACGGCGGCTCCCGGCATGCGCATGCAGGTGGACGGGTTCACCTTCGACGACATTGCCATCCGGCCCTCGAAATTCCGGCCGGCCGAGATCATCGCGCTGGTGCCGGCCGACGGCTCGATCCCAACGCCGGCACAGTCGCGTGACATGATCGAGAAGGTGGCCGACCTCTTCGACGGCTTCCAGATCGGCAAGGCCGAAATTGGCCGGCAAACGGCCGAGACGCCGCAAGGGACGGGACGGCTCGACGCGGTCAAATACGATCAGGACAGAATAACGCTGGAGGGCCTCGACATCCCGATGCCGCAGGGCCAGTTCAAGATGGACCGCTTCGCGTTGAAGTCCTTCAGCGTGGCAAATCTGATGCGCTGGGCGGCGAGTCTCCAAACGCCGGGACGGCCGCCCTCGCCCGATCAGATGGTCGGCCTATTCCGCGTGCTCCAAGGTGCCGAGATCAAGGGCGTGGTCTCGCCGTACAAGACGACGCGGCAGCTCTTCACCATCGATACGATCAGCCTGAACTGGGGGGAGTTCGTCGGGCCGATCCCGAGCAAGGTCAATCTGGTCGTGAAGATGGTCGCGCCGACCGATCCCGCCAATCCGGCGCTGCAGCCGCTGATCGTGGCAGGCGTGGACAAGCTGGCGATCGATCTGGATCTCGGCGCGGCCTGGACGGAATCGTCGGGCGCGTTCGCGCTCGCCCCCGCTACGCTCGATCTCGGCAACCTCGCCAGGCTGCAGACCCGCGTCGCGCTCGTCAATGTGCCGCGCGGCCTGTTCACGACCGACCCGGCGCAGGCGATGGGTCAGGCAGCGCTGGTCGAAACCGGCGCGCTTGAGGCCTCGCTGCGTGACGGCGGCGTGGTCGATCTCGTCGTGGCGCAGTTCGCACGCATGCAGAATGTCAGCCGCGATGCTGCCCGCAGCGCCATCGTCGCGATGATCAGGGCGCAAGGCGAGAAGATCGCAGGGACCAATAGCGATGCCAGGGGCGCGGTCGACGCGCTCGCCGGATTCGTGGAAGCGCCGGGGCAGACGCTGACCATCAAACTGACGCCCCGCGCCAAGGTGCCGTTGATGCAATTGATGCAGCTCTCGCAAACCGACCCGCAGAGCGCGCTGGCGCAGTTCAGGATCGAGGCCTCGACGGGGCTGTAGTTCGATCTCCCGGATGCGGCTCGGGAGGGCTTCAACTCGTGTCGTCAGTGAAGTCCCGTCGGTCCGGGGCGACCGGGCATGCAGTCTTTCATCGTTCCCCCCTTCAGGAGGCGGCAGTCCCAGTAAAAGTCGAGCATCATGCCGGCGATAAGGAGCGCAATCACTGCCAAGACTAGGGCGGCGACGCGACTGTTGCTCATTGAGCTCTCCGTCCACGACGCGACCTTAGATCGATGTCACGATTAACGTCAACTTGAACACGACGAAGACGAAAAGAGCAAGTTCACCGGAATTCTTGGGCCCCAGCTCAGCAGCGCATCACTCGCGTGCCGCGCTGCGTCCGGGGCACCAGACTAGAAACCGTCAAATTCACTTCTGCGGCAGGTTGACCCGCACATGCAGCTCGCGGAGCTGTTTTGTGGTGGCTTCCGACGGAGCGCCCATCAGGAGGTCCATGGCCTGCTGGTTCATCGGGAACAGCGAGATCTCGCGCAGATTCGTGGTGCCACAGAGCAGCATCACGATGCGGTCGACGCCGGCGGCCATACCGCCATGCGGCGGCGCGCCGTACTGGAAGGCGCGGTACATGCCGCCGAAGCGGTCGACCACTTCCTGCTCGCCGTAACCTGCAATCTCGAACGCCTTCACCATGGCTTCCGGCACGTGGTTGCGGATGCCGCCCGAGGCGATCTCGTAGCCGTTACAGGTGATGTCGTACTGGAACGCCTTGATCGTCAGCGGATCCTGCGACTTCAGCGCCTCCAGGCCGCCCTGCGGCATCGAGAACGGGTTGTGCGAGAAGTCGACCTTCTTGTCGTCCTCGTTGTACTCGTACATCGGGAAGTCGACGATCCAGGCGAGCTCGAACCGCTCCTTGTCGGTGAGGTTCAAATCCTCGCCGACCTTGTTGCGGGCGAGACCTGAGAACTTCCAGAACTTGTCGGGATCGCCGGCGACGAAGAAGGCGGCATCGCCTTCCTTGACGCCGAGCTGCGCGCGGATCGCGGCGGTGCGCTCGGGCCCGATGTTGTTCGCGAGAGGACCTGCGCCCTCGCCGCCCTCGCGCCACATGATGTAGCCAAGGCCGGGCTGGCCCTCGCCTTGCGCCCACGAGTTCATGCGGTCACAGAAGGCGCGGCTGCCGCCGCCCGGTGCCGGGATCGCCCAGACCTGGTTCTTGGGATCTTCGAGCATGCGCGCGAACACCTTGAAGCCGGAGCCGCGGAAATGCTCGGAGACGTCCTGCATCTCGATGGGATTGCGCAGGTCCGGCTTGTCGCTGCCGTACTTGCGCAACGCCTCGGCGAACGGAATCCGGCGCCAGCCCTTGGTCACCGGCTTCCCCTTGGCAAACTCTTCAAAGACGCCCGTGATCACAGGCTCCATCGCCGCGAAGACGTCTTCCTGCGTCACAAAGCTCATCTCGACGTCGAGCTGGTAGAACTCACCGGGCAGACGGTCGGCGCGCGGGTCCTCGTCGCGGAAGCAGGGCGCGATCTGGAAGTAGCGGTCGAAGCCCGACATCATCAGCAGCTGCTTGTACTGCTGCGGCGCTTGCGGCAGCGCGTAGAACTTGCCGGGATGGATGCGCGACGGGACGAGGAAGTCGCGCGCACCTTCCGGCGAGGACGCGGTCAGGATCGGCGTGTTGAACTCGAAGAAGCCCTGCCCCTCCATGCGCCGGCGCATCGACTTGATGATCTCGACCCGCGTCATGATGTTCTGGTGCAGCTTCTCGCGACGCAGATCCAGGAAGCGATACTTGAGGCGGATGTCTTCGGGATATTCCTGGTCGCCGAACACCGGCAGCGGCAGGTCGCCGGCCGGTCCCAGCACCTCGATCTCGCTGATGTAGACCTCGACCTTGCCGGTCGGCAGGTCGTCATTGTCGGTGCCATCGGGGCGGCGGCGGACCTTGCCGTCCATCTTGACCACGAATTCCGAGCGCAGCTTTTCGGCCAGCGAGAATGCCGGCGAGTCCGGGTCGACCACGCACTGGGTCAGGCCGTAATGGTCGCGCAGGTCGATGAACAGCACGCCGCCATGGTCGCGGACGCGATGGACCCAGCCGGAGAGGCGGATGGTCTCGCCGATGTTGCTCTCGCGGAGCGCGCCGCATGTATGTGACCGGTAGCGATGCATGGTCGTCCCAAAATCAATTTCGGAAGGAAGCGAATCGAACGGCCCGTGATGGCCGGTCCGAAGTTGCGGCAGGGTTTACCCCGGCAGGACGGGGGCGGCAACCAAGGGAACGGCCGGATTTGGACCTCAGATGCCCATTTTTGGCTTATCCGGGGACGAACCTTTGCCGATTGACGTTCCAGCCCTATCTTGAGGTCATGACGGTGCATTTCCCCTTCCAGAACTCCTATTCGGCGCTGCCGGACAACTTCTTCGCTCGCGTCGCGCCGACCCCCGTCGCCGCCCCCCGGCTGATCAAGCTGAACCGGCCGCTGGCGGTCCAGCTCGGGCTTGATCCTGATGTGCTGGAGACCCCTGATGGCGCCGAGATCCTGGCCGGCAAGACGGTTCCCGCCGGAGCTGATCCCATCGCCATGGCCTATGCCGGGCACCAGTTCGGGCATTTCGTGCCGCAGCTCGGCGACGGCCGTGCCATCCTGCTCGGCGAGGTCATCGACAAAGACGGCGTCCGCCGCGACATCCAGCTCAAGGGAAGCGGCCCCACCCCATTCTCCCGCCGCGGCGACGGCCGCGCGGCGCTCGGTCCGGTCTTGCGCGAATACATTGTCAGCGAGGCCATGTACGCGCTGGGCATCCCGACCACGCGCTCGCTCGCCGCGGTCGTTACCGGCGAGCATGTCATCCGCGAGACCGCGCTGCCCGGCGCGGTGCTGACCCGCGTCGCCTCCAGCCACATTCGCGTCGGCACCTTCCAGTTCTTCGCCGTCCGGCGCGACACCGAGGCGATCCGCCGGCTCGCCGACCACGTCATCGCGCGTCACTATCCGGAGCTGCTTCAGGCGGAGCGGCCGTATCACGCGCTGCTCGCCGCCGTGGTCGCGCGCCAGGCCGAGCTGATCGCGCGCTGGCTGCTGGTCGGCTTCATTCACGGCGTGATGAACACCGACAACAGCTCGATCTCGGGCGAGACCATCGATTATGGTCCGTGCGCCTTCATGGATTCCTACAATCCTGCCCAGGTGTTCTCCTCGATCGACGAGATGGGCCGCTACGCCTATGCCAACCAGCCGCGCATCGGCTTGTGGAATCTGACGCGCCTCGCCGAATGCCTGCTGCCACTGTTTTCGGACGAGCAGGAGAAGGCGGTGGCCGAGGCGCAGGACATTCTCGGCGCGTTCTCCGATCAGTTCAGCGCCGCCTATCAGGCCGGCCTGCGGCGGAAGGTCGGCCTGTTCACCGAGCGCGACGGCGACGATGCGCTGATCCAGGACCTGCTGGATGCCATGGCCAAGAACCAGGCCGATTTCACCCTCACCTTCCGCAAGCTGGGCGACGCCGCGGCCGATGAGGGCGCCGACGTGCGCGCGCAGTTCATGGAGCCCGCAGCCTTCGACGAATGGGCCGGCCGCTGGCGCGCGCGCATCGCGCTGGAGCCACAGAGCGCAGCCGAGCGGCAGGCCGCCATGCACGCGGTCAACCCGATCTTCATCCCGCGCAACCACCGCGTCGAGGCCGTGATCCAGGCCGCGGTGAACGACGAAAATTACGCGCCGTTCGAGGAGCTGGTGAAGGTGCTGGCGAAGCCGTTCGAGGACCAGCCGGAGTATGCAGCCTACGCCGATCCGCCGCTGCCGGATCAGCGCGTGTTGCAGACGTTCTGCGGGACGTGAGGCAAGCGGAATATGCATCCCGAATGGCGCCTCGAAGTGGCGGAACTACTTGTTGCCCGACGCTATTCGGAAGCGCTCACGCTGGTTCGCCAAGCGATCGAGGAAGGCAACATGTCCGCACGCGTGATTCTCGCGAAGATGGGCGAGAATGCAGGCCTCGTGCGTGATGAGGTCGATCGTCTGATCGATGAGGTCGAAACTACCATGGCCCCCGCAGACGTCGAAACGCATCTCGAATTGAGTAGCGCGTATGACCGAAGGCTCGGCAACCTCCCCTATCTCGAGAAGGACAGGCGGTGCTTCGACCACCTGCTGAAAGCGGTCGAACTCGGAGCCGGACCGGTTTACACGACCGCGCTGGCCATCAAATACGGGATGGGCACGCTGTCCGTTGAGGCCAATCAGGACGAGGCCGTCCGCTGGCTCAAACATGCAATCCAGCAAGGTAGCGTTGAAGCCGCCGATCAATTGCAGAGGCTCTATCGACACATCGAGCAAACGCGGCGCAAACGCGAGATCTCCGGCAGCAATGCGTCCGCCCACTCGGTCACTCTGGTCCAGCGAACTGAGAGCGATCGGTCGTGATCACGCAACTCCCGGACGACTTTCGGTTCTCCGGACCCGAAATGCCGCTCTGCTCCCTCGCAATTCGGATCGCAGACCTCGCAAAACGCTTCGGCTTCACGTTGATCCATTATCAGGACGACGGCCTCGGCTGGGCCGCCTCGATGTTCGTGAGGCTGGAATCCGGGCGGCCCCTCTTTCTGACCGAGCACGCGCATGCAGTCGAGCACCTCGGCGCAAAGGGCCCTGTGGTCGAGGTTGATGCGCAAGATATCGCGGAGATCGATGTCAAACCATTTGTCGGCGAAGTGTTGGAGGCTTTCCAGCTGTCACTCCAGGATGCCGACTGGATCACGCCGGTCGACAGGGCCTATGCGCGCGATTGGATCCGCTGGTGGGCCGACCATGTTGCGAAGCGAGATCGAGCGGGCAACGGAGAGTCGCCGACATGAATGATCCACTCACTGCCGACGAGATCGAGGCGATCAAAGCGCGATGCGAACAGGCTACCGCCGGTCCGTGGAAATCGTTCATCGAGACGCGCGAGAATATCAGCGGATCTGACTTCATCCAGACCGAAGGCGAGGATATTTACCTCACCGGCGCAACGGAAGCCGATCAGGACTTCATCGCTCACGCGCGGCAGGACATTCCAAGACTGATCGCCGAAATCGAGCGTTTGCGCACGATCGATCGTTAACCCCCTACTTCGTCGCCTTCCTGACGCCGCCGAACGATGCCACGTCGAATTTCTGAGGATCGACGGTCTCGTAGCGTGACCACTCCATGTCCGGCATCTTGCCGTAGCGTTCGCTCCAGGCCTTGTCCGTCGTCGTGTTGCCGGGAGCGACGGGGCGAAGCTCGAAATGCAGCACCTTGCTCGGGCCGATCTCGCCGATCGTGTCCTTCGCTTTAACGGTCGCTCCCACCCTAAGTGTCTCGCCTTTCGGACCGACCACGCGGCCGAGCTGGACGTAGCGCGTGTAGACGATGCCGCCATTGGGATAGGTGTGCTTGAGCACGACGTATCGGCCGCAGCCGCCGATCCCGGGAAAATCGGCCGGGGCCTGCTCGCCGGCCTCGATCTTGACGATAACGCCGTCCGCCATCGCTGCCACCGGAGCGCCCGGCTTGTCGGCGGTGAAATCGACACCGGGATGCTCGTCGTGGGTCCAGCATCCGCAGGATGTCATCGTCGTGTCCGCCGGCTTGTCGGCACGTGGAAAGCTGCGCGGGGTCAGGAATTCGCTGACCAGCAGTCCCGGCCCGTCGGGCGAGGTGAAGGCATGGATCGCATAAAGCGAGAGCTTGCCGCCGACCGGCACCTCGTTCGGGAGAAACCCGTAAACCACGTCCTGCATGAAGACCTTGAGCTCGCGCCCCTTGGCGGAGCGCACCGTGATGCAGTTGGTCGCCTGCAGGCTGTCGGCATCCTGCTTGGGCATGCCGCTCATGATCAGAGACCGCTTGAGCGCTCCGTTGGCACACGGCTCGCCGTGAGAGGCCAGCGTGACATCGAGCTTCAGCGGCGACATTGGGTAGACGTCCATGCCGGTGGCGGGCCGCCGGCGCGCCAGGAATTCGTCGAGATCGGTCTCCTTGTAGCGGGCGAAGTTGAACTCGGCCGCGGTCGCACGCGGACCGGTGCTCAACACGGCAAGCAGGACGGAGAGAGAAGCAAGCAATCCCAGCTTGCGGAAGACTCGCGGCGGCATTGGGGAAACTCGTGATGCAATGAGGCTTGGACCAGCAAACCATGACCGCATCTTCACGGCAAGGTAGCTTCTCCACTGCAGCGCAATCGTGAGGCGCCGTCCCCGTCGCATCTGCCCGCCGAAGCGTGTCCACATGTTCAGCAGGCCAGGGGAACCGCTGTCATCAAACTGAAACACACGCGCTCTAACGGGCTGACAGCGCCGTCTTGCCGGAGGCGCCGATCCTCCAACCGTCCCGATTTAGGCGCGCCATGCCCTTCAAATTCATCCACCTCACCGACACGCATCTCGCGAATCCCGGCTCGATGCTCTACGGCCTCGATCCGCGCGCCCGGCTGGATGCGGCGATCGCCGACATCAACAAGCACCAGTCCGACGCTGCGTTTGCGGTCGTGACCGGCGATCTCACCCATTGGGGCGAGCCTGAGTCCTACGCCAACTTCGCCGAGGCGATGACGGCGTTGAAGATTCCCTACATCGCGATGGTCGGCAATCACGACAAGCGCGTCACCTGCCTGGACGCGCTGAAGGCGGCGCCGCGCGATGCCAACGGCTTCGTGCAGGGCACGCGCACCACCGAGCACGGCCTGTTCGTCTTCCTCGACACGCTGGACGAGACCAGCCATGCCGGCGAGATGTGCGCAAGGCGCCTCGGCTGGCTGGCGAGCACGCTCGCCGCCGCATCCGCCGACCAGGAATTCGTCGTGTTCATGCACCATCCGCCTTTCCCGGTCGGCGTCCACGCCATGGACGAGATCGCGCTGAAGCAGAGCGCCGAATTCGCGGAAGTCATCGCGCCCTATCGCGCGCGGATCCGCCACCTTTTCTTCGGCCATGTGCACCGGCCGATCTTCGGCAGCTACGGCAAGATCCCGTTCTCCACGCTGCGCGGCACCAACCACCAGGTCTGGTTCGAGCTCGACGTTGCGGCCAGCGAGCATCTCGCCAGCCACGAGCCGCCGGCCTACGGCGTCGTGCTGATCGACGACGGGAACCTCGTCGTGCACAGCCACGATTTCCTCGACCAGAGTCTGCGCTTCCCCTTCGAGCCGCCGGCAGGAGTGGACGGCCGCGACTACGCGCTCAATTTCCGGGCGCGATGAGATGAGCCTCGCTGAACCCGCGGCTCTCCCGGTCGCGACGTCGGCGGCACCGCGTCTGCACCTTCTGAAGCGCTTCACGAGCCGCTTCAAGGCCTCGCTGCCGGCCTATCTGCTGCTCCTGCCCTCGCTGGTCTTCCTCGCGCTGTTCACCTATGGCGCGATGGGGCGCGTGCTGATCGATGCGCTCTATCAGCGCGCGACGCCGAAGGCGCCGGTGCGTTTCGTCGGCTTTGAGAACATCAGCGCGGTGCTTGCCGATCCCGCCTTCGCGGGCGCCGTCGTCAACAATTTGATCTACGCCGTCGGCACGGCGGTGCCGAGCATCGCGCTGGCGCTGCTGTTCGCGCTGGCGCTGGCGCGCACCAACGCCGTGACCAGCGCGCTGCGTGCCGCGCTGTTCCTGCCGGTGCTGATTCCGATGGTCGCGGCCTCGGCGCTGTTCCTGTTCATCTTCCTGCCGAATGTCGGCCTGCTCGACTATTACATCGGCCGGCTGCTGCCGGTGCTGCCGAACTGGCTCGGCGATCCCGACATCGCGCTCTATGCGATCATGGTCATCACGATCTGGAAGAACGCCGGCTATTACATGCTGTTCTTCCTCGCCGGCCTCCAGGCCGTGCCCGAGGACGTGATGGAGGCCGCGCATCTCGACGGCGCCGGACCATATCGGCGGCTGCGCCACATCATCCTGCCGGAGCTCAAGCCCACCTTCCTGTTCGTCACCGTCATCGCCACGCTGAATGCGGTGACGCAGGTCGACCACGTCTTCGTCATGACCCAGGGCGGGCCGTCCAACGCGACCAATCTCGTGCTGTTCTACATCTACCAGCAGGCGGTCGAGCACTACGACATCGGCAAGGCCTCGGCGGCGACGCTGCTGACGCTGGCCGCGCTGATGGCCCTCACCGCGCTGTCCTTCCGCACCATGGCGAACCGCGAGGGCGGGCCATGAAGCTGATCGATACACTGTGGAAGGACGCCCCGCTCGCCACCCGCGGCGAGATCACGCCCAAGCTCGGCTTCGCCCTGACCGTGCTGCTCGCAATGGTCTGGCTGATCCCCTTCCTGTGGATGGTCATCGCGACGCTGCGGCCGGCCTCCGACGGCATCAACACCATGGCCGAGCTGATGCCGAGTCTCAAACCCACGCTCGACAATGTCAGAGACGCCTGGGAGATCGGCGATTTCCCGCGCTACACGCTCAACACCACGATCATCTGCACCGGCATTTTGCTGGTGCAATTCGTCACGATCACGCTGGCGGGCTTTGCCTTCGCGCGCCTGGATTTCGCCGGCAAGACGCCGATCTTCTACCTGTTCCTGATGCAGCTGATGCTGGTGCCGGTGCTGCTGATCGTGCCGAACCTGTCGCTGGTGGCGCAGCTCGGTCTCTACGACACGCTCACCGGGGTGATGATGCCGTTCTTCGCCTCGGCCTTCGGCACCTTCCTGATGCGCCAGGCGTTCGAGGCCATTCCGACCGAGCTGGAAGACGCAGCCCTGATCGACGGCGCGGGCCTATTCCAGCGCATCCGCCACATCTACGTGCCGCTGTCGATGCCGAGCTTCTCGGCCTTCGCCATCATCTCCGTGACCAGCCACTGGAACGACTTCCTGTGGCCGCTGATGGTGATCAATTCGCCGGACAAGCGCCCGCTCACGATCGGCCTCTCCGTCTTCACCAAGACCGCCGAAGGCACGCAGGCCTGGGGCACCATCGCCGCCGGCACGCTCATGGTGATCGCGCCTCTGCTCGTCGCCTTCCTGATCTTCCAGAAACGCTTCATCAGCTCTTTCGTCACCTCAGGCATCAAATAGGAGATTTTCCGATGCTGTTCTCCCGCAGGCTCATGCTCGGCCTTGCTATGGTAGGCACCATGGCAGGCGCCCTCGCCGTTCCGGCCAAGGCCGAAGGTCCGACCGAGGTCGACCTGTTCTTTCCCGTCCCCGTCGACGGCAAGCTCGCCCGCGACATGGGCACCCTGATCAAGGAGTTCAACGAGACTCATCCCAACGTCAAGGCGACTGCCGTCTACACCGGCTCCTATGACGACACGCTGATCAAGACGCGCGCCGCGATCAAGGCCGGCAAGCCGCCGGCCGCCGTGATCATGTCGGCGAACTTCCTGCTCGACATGCAGATCGAGAACGAGCTCACCAATCTCGATGCGCTGATCAAGGCCGACGGCACCACCAAGGAGCAGTTCCTCGGCCAGTTCTTCCCGGCGCTGCACGGCAATGCCGTGATCAACCGCTCGGTCTACGGCGTGCCGTTCCACAATTCGACGCCGCTGCTCTACATCAACGCCGACAAGGCCAAGGAAGCGGGCCTTGATCCGAGCAAGCCGCCGCAGACCTGGGCCGAGCTCACCGACTGGGCCAAGAAGCTGACCAAGCGCGAGGGCGACAAGGTGACCCAATGGGGCATCGCAATCCCCTGCGCCTACGATTATTGCGGCTGGATGATGGAAACGCTCACCATGAGCAATGGCGGCCGCTACTACAACGAGGAGTTCGGCGGCGAGGTCTATTACGACACGCCCTCGATGCTGGGTGCACTGACCTGGTGGAATGACCTCATTTACAAGCACAAGGTCCACACGCCCGGCGCCACGCCTGGTCCCGCCGTCAGCACCTCCTTCATCTCGGGCAATGCCGCGATGATGATGCTGTCGACGGGCTCGCTCACTTACGTGCGCGACAACGCCAAGTTCGCCTACAAGGTCGCCTTCATCCCGCGCAACGTCCGCAACGCGGTGCCGATCGGGGGCGCCTCCCTGATCATGCCGGCCGGGCTTGAGGCCGACAAGCAGAAGGCCGCCTGGACGCTGATCAAGTGGATGACCTCGCCCGAGAAGAGCGGCTGGTGGAGCCGCGCCACCGGCTATTTCGCGCCAAACATGGCCGCGTACAAGACGCCGGAGATGGTCGAATTCCTGGGCAAGAACCCGGACGCCAAGACCGCCGTCGAGCAGCTCGACGTCGCAAAGCCGTGGTTTGCGACCTACAAGACCGTGCCGGTGCGCAAGAACCTCGAGGACGAGGTGATGCTGGTCCTCAACGGCAAGAAGCAGCCGAAGGAAGCCCTCGCCGCCGCCCAGAAAGCCGCCGACGAGACGCTCAAGCCGTACAATGCGGAGACGTCGCTGAAGCTGCCGTAAAATCGGCTGTCCATCGCACGAACAAGCTTCGGCGCCCCGTCATGCGGGGCGCCGAATGCGTTGGGAATGCGCTCGATCAGATCGTCACCACGATCTTGCCGAACTGATCGTTCGACTCCAGAAACCGATGCGCTTCGACGATGTCCTCGAAGCGGAACGTCCTGGCGATGACCGGCTGCAACGTGCGATCCGACAGCCCGTCGAGAATGAACGCCTTGGCCTGCGCAAGGCGCGCCGGATCGCGGATGATCTCGTGCACGAGGTAGCCGCGCAACACCAGGCTCTTCGTCAACACGTTGAAGAGCGGAAACGGCGTCGGCTCAGGACTCAATCCACCATATTCGATCAGGATCCCGCCCGGCGACATGGCCGCGGTCAGCGGCTCGAACGCGGGACCACCGACGGCGTCGAAGACGACGCGGACCCCGTTAGATCCGGCGATCGCCTCCAGCCGCGCCCGAATGTCGTCTTCGTCCGAGGCGACGACATGAGCCGCGCCGGCATCGCGCAAGGCCCCAAGCTTGGCCGAGGTCCTGGTCAGCGCGACCGCCGTCGCGCCGACCCGATTCGCAATCTGAATCGCCGCAATCCCGACGCTGCTGGATGCAGCGGTGATGGCGACGATGTCCCCTCGACCAAGTCGGGCGATGTCGACCAAAGCGCCGTAGGCCGTCAGATACTGCATCCACACGGCCGCCGCCTTCTTGAAGCCGAGCTCCGGCGGATGTTTCACGATGAGTTCGGCCGGAAACGTCGCGAGCTCGGCATAGGCCGGCCATCGCACCATCGACAGCGGCGGCACGATGCTCACGACATCGCCCGGCACAAAGCTCGTCACATCGTCCCCGACCGCTTCAACGATGCCGGCCGCCTCGAGACCCAGCCCAGATGGAAATGTCGCGCGCTCGATATAGGTCCCCGTTCGCAACAAGGCCTCGGCGCGATTGAGGCCGAGTGCCTTGACCCGGATCTGCACCTCGCCCGTCGCCGGTGGCGGAACATCGATGGTTTCGATGCGCAGCACGTCGGGACCACCATGGCGATAAAAGCGAACGGCACGGGCCATGGATGCACTCCAAAACAGTTGAACTGAATAGAGCTATGCCGATCCGTGCGAAGAGAATAAATCGCCCAAGCAAACCAACAGTCGAAACCAGGAGTTTTCAATCATGGACCGCCTGACCAGCATGGCCGTGTTCGTCAGGGCCGTCGATCTCGGCTCGTTCGCGGCTGCGGCCGATGCCCTGGAGATGTCGGGTCCGATGGTGGGCAAGCACGTCCGTTTCCTCGAAGAGCGCCTCGGGGCACGGCTCCTCAACCGCACCACGCGGCGCCAGAGCCTGACCGACGCCGGCCAGGCCTACTACGAACGCTGCCGCGCGGTGCTGAGCGAGGCCGAAGCCGCAGATTGCGTCGTTGCCGACCAGCTGTCGGAGCCGCGCGGCAGGCTGCGCGTCACCATGCCGGCCCTGCTGGGACGGCACTGCATTGCGCCGTTGCTGATGAAGCTCGCGCGGAAATATCGGCATCTCGAACTCGACCTCTCGTTCGGCGATCCGATTGCCGACATCGTCGAGGCCGGCTACGATCTGGCAATCCGAACCGGCGATCTCGACGACCAGTCCGGCCTGATCGCACGGCGCATCGCAAGCCAGCGCATGGTGGTATGTGGCGCGCGGTCGTATTTGCGCACGAGCGGCAGGCCGAAATCGCTCGACGATCTCGCCGCCCATCAAGCGATCATCTATCGCGGCTCAGGGCGTGTCCGGCCGTGGCTCTTTCCGCAGGAGGGCGCGCCTCCGCGCGAGATCATGCCATCGGGCCGGCTCCGACTCGACGACCTGGAGGCGATTGCCGATGCCGCGGCACAAGGCATGGGTCTCGCCTGGCTTCCCTATTGGCTGGTCCGCGAGCGCCTCGACACGGGTGCGCTGGTCAATCTCTTCAGCAGTCAGCCCCAATTCCTCTACGAGTGCCACGCTCTCTGGCCGCGCTCACCCCGGCTCCCGCCGAAGGTGCGCGCCGCCGTGGACATCCTCGCGACCGGCTTGCCGAAGCTGATGGCGTGACCATGGCTGCGCCCAATTAACTTCTCGTCCACCATCCGGCCCGGCCTGGCGCCGGTAACCACGAGAATTAACAGACCCTCAACGCACCCCCGACAAATCTATCAATGTTTCTGGAGATTTCGCCGTGGATCTGTTGGTTTTCGAGTTCCTGGGATTGGCCTTGGTCGCCATGTGCGTGATCGTGGTGGCGCTGCCCTGCGCCCGCAAATCCTCGCACCGGATCCGTTACGAATAGGAATTTCGTCGGAAAGGGACGATTCCGGCCCGATGCAAGGCTCGAATTCGCTTAGAGCCCCTTGACATCACAGCACTTTCGGCGGAACGGCTGATACCAAGTGTCATGGGCCGTTCATGGATTTAATTACCACCACCGCTGACCTCGCGGCTGCCTGCAGCCGGCTGGCCAAGCACCCCGTCATAACAGTCGATACCGAATTCCTGCGCGAGACCACTTACTACCCGCTGCTGTGCGTGGTGCAGATGGCCAGCGCCGAGGAAGCCGTGGTCATCGACACCCTGGCCGAGGGGATCGATCTCAAGCCGTTCTTCGAGCTGATGGGCAACGAGGGCGTGCTCAAGGTGTTTCACGCCGCCCGCCAGGACATTGAGATCATCTGGCACCAGGCGGGCATCATCCCGCACCCGGTGTTCGACACCCAGGTGGCTGCGATGGTGCTCGGTTACGGCGACAGCATCGCCTATGACGCGCTGGTCGAGAAGGTCACCGGCCACCGCCCGGACAAGACCCACCGCTTCACCGACTGGTCGCGCCGGCCGCTGACCAAGGAGCAGATGCATTACGCGGTCTCCGACGTCACCCATCTGCGCGACGTGTTCGCCGCGCTCGACGCCGACCTGAAGAAGCGCCGCCGCAGCGAATGGGTCTCCATCGAGATGGAGGTCCTGACCTCGCCCCGCACCTATGATTTCCATCCCGAGCGCGCCTGGGAGCGGCTGAAGACGCGGGTCCGCAAGCCCAAGGACCTCGCGGTGCTGATGGAGGTCGCGGCCTGGCGCGAACAGGAGGCGCAGAGCCGCGACGTGCCGCGCGGCCGCGTGCTGCGCGACGAAGCCGTCACCGATATCGCGACCCACGCGCCGACCACGCTGGAGAAGCTCGCCCATCTGCGCTCGGTGCCGAAGGGGTTCGAGAAATCCAAATGGGGCGCGGACATCATCGCCGCGGTCGAGCGGGGGCTGGCGCGGGACTTCTCGAAGCTGCCCAAGCTGGAGAAACCGCGCAACAATTCCAACGGCGCCGCCATCGTCGAGCTGTTGAAGGTGCTGTTGCGGATGACCGCCGAGCGCCACGCAGTCGCAAGCAAGGTGATCGCGACCGTCGACGACTTAGAGGAGATCGCGGCGGACGATGAGGCCGACGTGCCCGCCTTGCGCGGTTGGCGCCGCGAGCTGTTCGGGGACGCCGCGCTGAAGCTCAAGCGCGGCGAGCTCGCGCTCGCGATCGAGAAAGGCCGCGTGATCGGGGTGCAGCGGGCGTAGGGCCGCTCCGCTCACTCGATCGTCATTGCGAGGAGCTCTTGCGACGAAGCAATCCAGACTGTCTCCGAGGAGGGATTCTGGATTGCTTCGCTGCGCTCGCAATGACGACGGAGAGAGCGACGAAGCCTTACGCCGGCGTCAGCTTCGCCACTTCGCTCTTCATGTCGTTCAGCACGCCGGAGATCGCGTCCACCAGTTCGTCGATCTGGGTCTTGGTCGTGATCAGCGGCGGGCAGATCGCGATGGCATCGAGCATGTTGCGCGAGATCACGCCGCGCTCCTGGAGCATGCGGCTGGCGATGCCGCCGACGGCGCCCGGCGTAGTGGCGGCGGTCTTGCGCGCCTTGTCGAGCACGAGCTCGAGCGCGGCGATCATGCCGACGCCGCGGACCTCGCCGACCAGCGGGTGGCTGGCGAGTTCACGCAAGCGGCCCTGCATGTAGCCACCGAGCTCGGCCGCGTGTGCGACTAGGCCGCGCTCCTCGATGATCTTGAGGTTCTCCAGCGCAATCGCCGAGCCGACCGGATGGCCGCCTGCGGTGAAGCCGTGGCCGAGCACGCCGATCTTGTTGCTCTCGTCCGCGATCGGCTCGAACATGCGGTCGTTCAGGATGATCGCCGAGAGCGGGAAATAGCTCGATGTGATCTGCTTGGAGACGACGATCGCATCGGGCTTGATGCCGTAGGTCTCGCAGCCGAACATCTTGCCAGTGCGGCCGAAACCGCAGATCACCTCGTCGGCGACCAGGAGAATGTCGTACTTCTTCAGGACCTTCTGGATCTTGTCCCAATAGGTCGCCGGCGGCACCACGACACCGCCCGCCCCCATCACCGGCTCGCCGAAGAACGCCGCGATCGTATCCGGCCCTTCCTTCTGGATCAGGGCGTCGAGCTCCTCGGCCCGGCGCGTGGCGAAGGCTTCCTCGCTCTCGCCGGGGGCGCCGTCCTTGTAGAAGTGCGGCGAGCCCGTATGCAGGATGTTCGGCAGCGGCAGGTCGAACGAGCGGTGGTTGTTCGGCAGGCCCGTGAGGCTGGCGGATGCGATGGTGACGCCGTGATAGGCACGCAGGCGGCTGATCACCTTCTTGCGCTGCGGTTGGCCGAGCGCGTTGGAGCGATAGGCGATCAGCTTCAACACGGTGTCGTTCGCTTCCGAGCCGGAATTGGTGAAGAACACCTTGCTCATGGGCACCGGCGCGAGCGCGACCAGTTTCTCGGCGAGGTCGATCGAGGGACCGTGCGATTTGGCGGAGAACGTATGGTAGAACGGCAGCGCCTGCATCTGCTTGTGCGCCGCCTCGACCAGTCGCTTCTCGTTGAAGCCGAGCCCGACGCTCCACAGGCCCGCCATGGCTTCGAAATAGCGCTTGCCCGACGCGTCGAAGACGTAAGGCCCCTCGCCGCGCTCGATCACCAGCGGACCGGCCTGCTGATGCGTGCGCGCATTGGTGTAGGGATGGAGCTGATAGGCCACATCCCGGGCCTCTTGCGAATTGGGCAGCATGGACATTTGCGATGATCCCTAAAAGCGTCACGCCGCCGGCGGGCCGGCGTCATCACTCGATGGCGAGTACTTGTCTCAAGTACTTGGCTATTGCCACGACGCAAAACTTGCAATGCCAATTCGTCGGCGGCAAGCGCTCAGCAGCGATGCACAAAGCCGCACATGACAGGACCGCGGATCGCAGAATCGGGCTGGGCAGCTCTCACGCCGCGCCGTCGTCGTCCACTTCGTCGGTGGCGGAAACGGCTTCCCTCACCTCCATCAGCGCCATCGAGAGCAAGTAGACCGTGGTAGGCAGCCCAAGCCTGCGCGCCTTCTCGGCGGCATGCGACAGATCGCTCGCCAGCTCCTTGAGCTCGTCTCCCCGCGACAATTCTCAACCCCATCGACCGGCCGCGGCCGCCTACACCGCAACGGCGCCGCTGGTTCTGATCAGTTCGGCGCTGGACTGGATTGTAGCAAAATTCGCAATGACATCCACTACCGCATGCCGGTAGGCCGCGGCATCGTCCGTGCCCGGCTGCCGGCAAGCCACCGCGTCGGTGATCACATGGTAGCGATGACTGCGGTGAAACCCCTCGACGGCAGTGGCCAGGATGGTCTCGTCCAGGGAAAAGCCGATCAGGATGCAGCGTGTGGTGCGGATAGCGGACATGTGGCCGCCAAACCGCGACGAGCTGTAGGCGGACGGCAGCGGGTGCTCGAACGTCATCTCGCCCGGTTGTGGCCTGGTCTCCGCGATCCAATCGGTCAGCCTGGATGACGGATTGAACCAGGCCGCCTGCGCGATGCGCTTCAGATGCATCACCGGCCATAGATTGCTGCGCCACAGCGTCAGGAGTTCCAGGCAGCGCGCCGCCGTCGCATCGCCGTCGCGGATAACGTGACGGCGGCCGGGAGTCAGGTACTCGACCTGAAGATCCGCACAGACCAGGATCGGCGGATCATCGTGCATTGAAACCAGCATCGAGTTGCGCGCAGCTGCACCTGTTTCAGCGGTCGGCGAGCGCGAGGTCCCGCAGCGGCGAGGTCACCGCCCGCCCGGCCGAGGCATCGAGCACGCCAGGACGGTCCCAATCGCCCTCGGGACGAATAATCACATAGGGATCGCTGTCCAGCGTGATGGCGTCCGGGCCCGGCTCGATCTCCAGCAGCATCTCCGTGTAGGAGAAATCCGAGAACGTGATCTTGCGGTTGTGACCGAGCGGCTTGGCACCGAAATGGGCCCAGAAATCGACCAGCCGGTCCTGCGCCTGGCCGTAGATCTTGCGAAAGCCCTTGCGCTTCACATAATCGACACTGGCCTGCACCAGCTTGAACGAGACGCGCGAGCGCCGATATTGGTGACGCACCGCAAGCCGCTCCACCTTGGCGAAATCGCCGAAGAAGCGCACCCGCAGGCAGCCCGCAGGCTCGTTGCCGACGAAGCCGATGAAATGCGCCGCGACCATGTCGTTGCCGTCGAACTCCTCCTCGAACGGACAATCCTGCTCGGCGAGGTAGACCGCCGAGCGGATGGCGGTCACCAGCATGAGATCGCTTGGGTCGCGCGCGAGGCGGATGGTGATGGCGCGGGAACAGGGCTTGGCGACTGGAATCCTAGTACCGTGCATCTGCAAAGCTCCTTGATTGGATGATCGCTCCCGGCATGCGTATCGGCTGTCGATGCCAGGGCCGCTCGTAGCACCAAAGGTCGGGTTGGAAGCTCGGGACGGGCGCAAAGCCTGTCGCCTTCATGATGTCGCGTCCGGCCACCGTTGACGGCTGCGCATAGCAATCCGCATCGCGAAACCTTATCTGCCGCAGATGAGCCGCGGCCTTACCGAGACCGGCGATGCCGCGGCCCGTCGCCGCGATCGCCCAGATGTAGATGGCAGCGACGTCTTCGTCTGCCGATGCGAGATAACGCGTCTCGGGCGCGGTGAGGCAAATCTCGTCGAGCAGCAGCGCGTCATGTCCGCGGTCATTGAGAAACAGGAAGGCCATGCCGCCGACGAGCTTGCCTTTGCGGCTGAATGTCAGGATGCTCTGGGGATCGAAGACGTAATATTTGGCAAGCTCCGCCGTCCCGATCTGCACGCCCGGCACCAGCCGGTGCGCCATCTCCGAAAGCGCTCCAATTTCGGAAAATTGCGCACAGCGGACGTCGACGTCCGGGCTCAGCGGCAAGGCATCGAAATCATGCCTTGCGGCAAACGTGCCCCTTTCCATACTCATGTCGCGCCTCTATCGTTCGAGGCTTTCATGCCCCGCTACGACGAGCTTAGCGGTTGGGGATCAGGAGTATGCAGCAGTTATTGCACCGGGGTGCTGCGATGATGCAGCACCGTGAAGAAGCCCTGGGCGCGTCCTGGGATGATTTGAAGCTGTTTTTAGCGTGCGCAAAATTTAAAAGTTTTCGGAATGCCGCCGAAGAGCTCGGCCTCACCTCCACCACGCTGATGCGCCGCATCGACCGGCTCGAGGAGAGCATTGGGTGCAAGCTGTTCCTGCGCGACCAGAGCGGGCTGACGCTCAGCGATGAAGGCGCCGCGATGATCGCCGACGTCACGCATATGGAGCGTCATGCCTTCAACGTCTTCCGCCGCGCGGCGCGGTCCTCGAACGACACCTCGGGCACCGTTCGCGTCGCGGTGACGGAAGGCCCCGGCAATTTCTGGATCCTGCCGCGGCTGATCGACTTCCAGAAGACGTACCGCAAGATCACGGTCGATCTGCGCTGCGCGATGGAGCAGGCCGACGTCGCGCGGCTCGAATCCGATATCGCGATCCAGCTCGAGCCGCCGACCAATCCCGATCTGATCGTCGCCAAGCTCGGCCGCCTCCACATCTATCCCTTCGTCTCCAAGGAGTATGAAAGCCTCTACGGCGTGCCGGCAACGCTCGCCGAACTGAACAATCACCGCATCATCAAGCAGAGCGCGCCGCAGGTCGACGACGGCGCCTATGCCCGCGTGCTCGGGCTGAAGTCGCTCGAAGGCATCGTCGGGATCAAGACCAATTCGTCGGTGGGCGTGCTCTACGCGGTGGAGCGCGGCGCCGGCATCGGCTTCCTGCCGACGGTATCGATCGCGCTCGGTGCGCCGCTCGTTGCGGTCGATCTCGGCGTCAGCCATCACGCCGATCTCTGGCTCACCTATCACAAGGAGTTCCGCAGCTCCGAGCGGCACAAGATCGTGGTCGACTGGCTGAAGAAGATCTTCGATGCCAGGACCTATCCCTGCTTCCGCGACGAGTTCATCCATCCGAACGCGCTGGTGCCGATGATGACGGCGGCGCGCGAGGGCTTTGGCCTGGCGGGATACGTGGCGACGGCGCCGACTTAACGCAGGCGAGCGTCAGCTCACCATTTGTATTCGAAGCCGAGCGTGCCCTGGTGCGAGGTGAGCTCGTTGCGAAATTTGCCGTCGTAATTGACGTAGAGCCTCGCCACGTTGGTCAGGCTGAGCGAAGCCGAGGCGCCGGCATCCGCGCCGTAACGGCTCTCGCCGATGCCGGGGACGATGATGTTTTGGGCGCCCAGACTGACCTGGATGGATCCGAGGTCCTGGTGGAAATTGTCGACGAACTTGCCGTAGGCCGAGAGGTCCAGGATCTTCTGGTCAATGATGAAATAGCGGCCGACCTCGGCCCCGAGCATGATGCGCGCGCGCGAGAGCGCCGACGAGCCGACGTTGAGCGGATCGAGCCCGCCGGTCTCCTGGAACGCGGCGCTGGTGGCACGCACATATTCCAGCGCGCCCTTGGGCACGATGCGCATCTCGTCCTTGGTCCAGTAATAGCTGATCTCGGTCAGCGCGCCGTCCACGGCGGCGCGATAGCGCGCGGTCGCAAGGCCAAGGCCGGTATCGCGGCTGGAATGGACCTTGCCGAAGCCGTGCACCACGGCAAAGGCCCAGGTCCACGGGCCCTTGTCGATTGAGCCGCTGAAGCCGAGCTGGGTGAGATCGAGGGTTGCGGATTGCAGCGCCAGCGGCACGTCGATGTCGGTGTGGCTGTGGTCGACGGAGAATCCGATGTTGACGCCGGGTGCGAGCCGCGCGCCAAAGCCGGCAACGCCGCCGAAGGTCTTGCGCTTGTCGCCGACGAAGTCGCCTTGCGCTTCGGTGCGAACCGACAGGCCATAGCCCTCGAACCAGGTGCGGTAGCGCGGATCTTCCGCAGCCACCGAGGCGCCGCCGCCGCCCGGATTGGTGCGGAACGCCCGGCTGACGCCGCCCGAAGCCTGGTTGCCGAGCCGCTCCAGAAAGCCTGAGCCGAAATTGAGCATGCTGTTGCCGGCTGACTGATTTTGATTGGTCGAGGTCGGCGACGGAATCGGGGTCGGTGACGGCGTGGGTGTCGGCGTGGGCGTCGGGGTCGGTGTGGGCGTGCTTTGCGCGAAGCCGGGGCTCACGGCCGCCATCGTCACGACCAAGGCAAACGCCATCGCAAGCGCAGCCGCGATCCGGCGGACGCGGGTGAGCCCGATCGTCTGCCGTGTCCCGGAGAGCTGCGCGGCGCAGCGCATGACGATGAATCCCGAAAGCGAAGTGGCAGCGCGCAAAAATGCAACACGGTCTGCGGCGCTTGCGGCGATTTGGGCCGAACTGCCACGAAGGGTCAACCGGTTGGCGCATAACGGCCGAGGCTATTGCACCGATTGTGGTTCTGCTGCCACAGGTCGCAAATTGCGCTTGAAGGCACCCGGCTTGGTCTTGAAATCCGCGCGCGGCTTGCTAGCCGGCGAATTTCATGTTGCAATATCGGTCACAATCGGAATTGGCCGTTTGCTGTGCGTTTCGCGACATTGCGCCTCAAGACTCGAACAGACTTCCGGGAGCCCGTTTGTGGCGTGGCACGCGAAAAAGCGGCCGCGTCGTTTTTATATCTAGTGGAGGAGACGAGCGATGCCGCAAAAGGGCACCGTCAAATGGTTCAACCCGACAAAGGGCTATGGGTTCATCAAGCCGAATGGCAGCGACAAGGACGTGTTCGTCCACATCTCCGCCGTCGAGCGTGCCGGACTCTCTACCCTCAACGAGAATCAGGTGGTTGAATTCGACCTCGTGGAGAACCGCGGCAAATCATCCGCGGAGAACCTCAAGGTTTCCTGATGTCTCTCGCGGCATGCGAGCGATCATGACGTTGCCCCCGGCTCTGCCGGGGGATTTTGTTTCGAGCTGCAGCAAAACAGCGCGTAGCTGGAGAAACGAATATCACCACCAATCGACCAGAGACGACGGCCGACGAACTCCAACGCCCAGCTTCGTCGTGCGACGAGAAGGCACTCACGCCGTTCGATGTTTTCGGCTCGGACCTTCCCGACGAGGCATTCGCGGGTGTGTTCGATCACCCCCGGCAAGTCGGCAGACTGGTCGATCGACTGCTCTACGGCTCTTGAGTCCCGACTGTCTAACTCACCACCGGCGCAACCAGAAAATTCTCCGACGCTGCGCTTCCCGCCGTCTTGCAGACATCGCCCTCGATGCGGACCTTGCCGGTCGCGAGCAGCCGCAGCGCCTCGGGATAGATGTGGTGCTCGACCTCGAGGATGCGCTCCGACAGCGTCTCCGCGGTGTCGTGGTCGCTGACGGGAACCGCGCCCTGCATCACGATCGGGCCGGCATCGGTCTCGGGAATGACGAAGTGCACCGTCGCGCCGGAGAGCTTGACGCCGGCGCGCAGGGCCTGGCCGTGCGGGTCGAGGCCGGGGAACGATGGCAGCAGCGAGGGATGGATGTTGAGCATCCGCCCGTACCAGGCCTTGGTGAACTCGGCCGTGAACAGGCGCATGAAGCCGCCGAGACAAATCAGCTCGATGCCGTGCTTGTCGAGCGCGGCCTGCAGCACCGTCTCGAAGCCGGCGCGGTCCTTGCCGAACGGCTTGCTTTCGATCACCTCGGTGGTCACGCCGCTCGCCCGGGCGCGTTCGAGGCCGGGCGCATCCGCCTTGTTCGAGATGACGAGCGAGATCTCCGCCGGGAAATCCGCGGCGGCGGCTGCCCTGATCAGCGCAGCCATGTTGGAGCCGCGCCCGGAAATCAGGATGGCGACGCGGCGCTTCATCACGGCGCCAGTCATTATAGCGCCATGTCGAGGTGGCCGTTATAGACGACGCGGTGCTCGCCCTCGCCCGGAATCACGGTGCCGAGCTGCGCCACGGTCTCGCCTGCGTCGGTGAAGACTTCGACGACCTTGTCGACCTTGTCGGGCTCGACGATCGCGATCATGCCGATGCCGCAATTGAAGGTGCGCAGCATTTCCAGCTCGGCGATGCCGGCTTGGGCCGCCAGCCATTTGAACACCGGCAGCACCGGCAGGCGTGCCAGGTCGATGCCGACACCGAGATGCTTCGGCAGCACGCGCGGGATGTTGTCGGTGAAGCCGCCGCCGGTGATGTGGGCGAGCCCCTTCACCGCCCCGGTCTCGCGGATCGCGCGCAGGCAGGATTTGACGTAGAGCCTGGTCGGCGTCAGCAGCGCGCCGCCGAGCGTCATCACCGGCGCGAACGGCGCCTGCGCCTCGAAGCCGAGGTCCGACTGCTCGACGATCTTGCGGACCAGCGAGAAGCCGTTGGAATGCACGCCGGACGAAGCGAGACCGATCACGGCATCGCCCGCGGCGATGTCCTTGCGCGGCAACAACGTACCGCGCTCGGCGGCGCCGACGGCAAAGCCGCCGAGATCGTAGTCGCCGTCCTTGTAGAGGCCGGGCATTTCGGCAGTCTCCCCGCCGATCAAAGCGCAGCCGGATTCGCGGCATCCCTCCGCAACGCCCGCGACGATGGCGGCCGTGGCCTCCGGATCGAGCTTGCCGCAGGCGAAATAGTCCAGGAAAAACAGCGGCTCGGCGCCCTGGACCACGAGGTCGTTGACGCTCATGGCGACGAGGTCGATGCCGATGCCGCCATGCAGGCCGGTCTCGATCGCGATCTTGACCTTGGTGCCGACACCGTCGGTCGCGGCCACGAGGACCGGATCCTTGAAGCCGGCCGCCTTGAGGTCGAACAGGCCGCCGAAGCCGCCGATCTCGGCATCGGCGCCCGGCCGCGCGGTGGCGCGCACCATCGGCTTGATCAGGTCGACCAGGCGGTTGCCCGCGTCGATATCGACGCCTGAATCGGCGTAAGTGAGGCCGTTTTTGCGGTCGGTCATGCCCGATTTCCAGTGGGTTTGCGGCTGGTTACGTTGAATTCCGGGGACGCGCAATGGCTCGCATGGCGCTCCCCGCTATACTATGTAGACATATCAACCGGTTCAGCCTGCAACGGGCCGGATTTGAGGTCAGAACCGGTGCCGGGAAGCGCTTTCGTGAGTATTCCGAATATCATTACCTTGGGCCGCATCATGCTGGTCCCGATCATCGTCTGGGCCATCGTGTCGAGCCAAATGGAGGTGGCGTTCGCCGTCTTCCTGATCGCCGGCATCAGCGATGCCGTGGACGGCTTTTTGGCCAAGCGCTTCAACATGACGAGCGAGCTCGGCGCCCTGCTCGATCCGCTCGCCGACAAGGCGCTGCTGGTCTCGATCTACATGGCGCTCGGCATCTGGGGCGCGATCCCGCGCTGGATCGTGATCCTGGTGGTCTCGCGCGACATCATGATTGTCGCCGCCGTGATCGTGTCCTGGTTGTTCGACCGGCCGGTCGAGATGAAGCCGTCGAAAGTCTCCAAGCTCAACACGGTGGCACAAGTGGCATTCGCAGCTTTGGTGCTGGCGGCGCTTGCCTTCGGCTTCAAGCCCGCGCCTTATGATGTCATCCTGATGGGTCTCGTCACGGTCTTCACGCTCTCCTCCGTGTCGCTCTATCTCGTCGAGTGGCTGCGGCACATGAGCACGATCGAGGCCAAATGAGCGGGGAAGCAGCCCAGCAAAAGGCCAAGTCCCGCACCATCAAGTCGAATCTCTACAAGCGGGCCGGCGCGCCGGCATGGAGCAGAGCAAGCGTGGCAGGCCGCGTTCATCCCCGACAATTGGCGTTTGCGCTTCCGCATGCGGAGAGCCTCAGCCGGGACAACTTCCTCGAAGGCCCCGCCAATGCGGCCGGTCTAGGCCTCATCGACGGCTGGCCGGAATGGCCGAACCGGATCATGTGGCTGGCGGGCCCGGAAGGAAGCGGCAAGAGCCATCTCGCCGCGATCTGGGCCGAGGAAGCCGGCGCCCGCTCGACCACCGCCAATGCGCTGACCGCAATGGACGTGCCCGGCGCGCTCGCCACCGGCGCGCTGGTGGTCGAGGATCTCAAGGCTGGGGACTTCGACGAGCGTGCCCTGTTTCACCTGATGAACCTCGCCCGCGAGGACGGCGCCTACGTCCTGTTCACCGGCCGCGAGGCGCCGGCCGCGCTTCCGATCGAGCTTCGCGACCTGCGCTCGCGCCTGCGGGCCGTTCCGGCGGTCACGCTGCTGCCTCCCGACGACCAGCTGTTCCGCGGCCTCATCGTCAAGTTCTGCGCCGACCGCCAGCTCAATGTGGACGAGAGCGTGGTCGGCTACCTCGCGACGCGCCTGGAGCGGTCCTCGGCTGCCGCCCGGCGGGCCGTCGAGCTGCTCGACAGCGAAGCCCTACGGCTCGGCCGTCCCGTCACCCGGGCGCTGGCCGCTGAGCTGCTCCGGGACGCCTGACAGGCTCGCGGGCCTCCCCGAAGTCCGCTTGACGCGGCGCGGGGGCGGAACATCAATGTCATCGAAACGTCATCGCTCTAACACATGCTCCCGCCGATTTTTGCGCTTGAGTCGCAATTGGGGTGAACTGGATGGACCGACTTCTGATGGACTCTGCGCAAGCTGTTGAAACGAAAGAGAAAGCCCCGGAAACCGAGAGCCTTCCGGCGATCGCGTCCAGTCCCGAGCGGTTCATCAATCGCGAGCTGTCCTGGCTGCATTTCAACCGCCGCGTCCTGGAGGAATCGGTCAACCCGAGCCACCCCGTGCTGGAGCGGGTGCGATTCCTGTCGATTTCGGCCAATAACCTCGACGAGTTCTTCATGGTTCGCGTCGCCGGCATCAAGGCCCAGGTCCGCGAGGGCATCGCCGAGCGCAGCCCCGACGGCCTGACGCCGTCCGAGCAGCTGGCGCTGATCAACCGCACCGTCTCCCAGCTCGCCTCCGACCAGCAGGCGATCTGGCGCGACCTGCGCGCCACGTTGGCCGAGGTCGGCATCGTGCTGGTCGACGGCAAGGACGTCACAAAGGCGGAACGAACCTGGATCGAGGACTACTTCCTCCACAACGTGTTCCCTCTCCTGACCCCGCTGGCGATCGATCCGGCCCACCCCTTCCCGTTCATTCCGAGCCTCGGCTTCACCATCGCACTGCAGCTCACGCGCGCCGCTGACGGCAAGCAGATGAACGCGCTGATCCGCATGCCCGGCAAGATCGACCGCTTCATCCGCCTGCCGGCGGATGGCACGGTGCGCCTGATCTCGCTGGAGCAGGCCACCGCCCTGTTCATCAACCGCCTGTTCCCCGGCTACAATCTGCACGGCCAAGGCGCCTTCCGGATCATCCGCGACTCCGAGCTCGAAATCGAGGAGGAGGCCGAAGATCTCGTCCGCCTGTTCGAGACCGCGCTGAAGCGCCGCCGCCGCGGATCGGTGATCCGGCTCGAGATCGACGCCAAGATGCCGGAGCAGCTGCGCAGCTTCGTGCAGCACGCGCTCTCCGCCGCCGACGACGAGATCTTCCTGGTCGACGGCGTGCAGGCGATGAACGAGCTCTCGCAGCTCACCCGCCTCGACCGGCCCGACCTCGAATTCACCCCTTACGTGCCGCGCCACCCCGAACGCGTGCGCGAGCATGGCGGCGACATCTTCGCCGCGATCCGGCAGAAGGACCTGATCGTCCACCATCCCTACGAGTCGTTCGACGTCGTCGTGCAATTCCTGCAGCAGGCCACGCGCGACCCCGACGTCGTTGCGATCAAGCAGACGCTCTACCGCACCTCCAACAATTCACCGATCGTGCGCGCGCTGGCCGAAGCGGCCGAGGCCGGCAAATCAGTCACCGCGCTGATCGAGCTGAAAGCGCGGTTCGACGAAGAAGCCAACATCCGCTGGGCACGCGATCTCGAACGCGCCGGCGTGCAGGTCGTCTACGGCTTCCTCGAATTGAAGACGCACGCGAAGCTCTCGATGGTGGTGCGCCGCGAGGGCGGCAGCCTGACGACTTACGTCCATACCGGCACCGGCAATTATCACCCGGTCACCGCGCGCATCTACACCGACCTCTCCTACTTCACCTCGGACCCGACGATCGGCCGCGATGCCGCGCGCGTGTTCAATTTCATCACCGGCTATGCCGCGCCGAGCGATCTGGAAAAGATGGCGGTGTCGCCGCTGACCTTGCGCAAGCGCATCATCGAGCACATCCAGGGCGAGACCGCACATGCGCGGCATGGCCGTCCCGGCGCGGTCTGGATGAAGATGAACGCGCTGGTCGATCCTGATATCATCGACGCGCTCTACGAGGCCTCGCAGGCCGGTGTCCAGGTCGAGCTCGTGGTGCGCGGCATCTGCTGCCTCAGGCCCGGCATTCCCGGTCTGTCGGAGAACATCCGCGTCAAGTCGATCATCGGCCGCTTCCTGGAACATGGCCGAATCTACTGCTTCGGCATGGGCCAGGGACTGCCGAGCGCGAAAGCGGCTGTGTATATCTCGTCCGCCGACATGATGCCGCGCAACCTCGACCGCCGCGTCGAGGTGCTGTGTCCGCTGCAAAATCCGACGGTGCATCAGCAGGTTCTCGAACAGATCATGGTCGCGAACCTGAAGGACAATGAGCAGAGCTGGCAGTTGTTGCCGGATGGGTCTTCAACGCGTATGAAGACCGCGAAGGGCGAGGAGCCTTTCAACGTCCACAACTACTTCATGACGAATCCGAGTCTGTCTGGCCGTGGAAAGTCGCTCAAGGAATCCTCGCCGCGTCGTCTCACGCGCCGGAACGAACGTCATCAATCCTGATCGGGGATTTGCGACGTGAAGCGGCCGCGCAAGCGCGGCTCGAGTGTCGCGGTTATCGACATAGGCTCCAACTCGGTCCGCCTCGTCGTCTACGAGGCGCTGGCGCGCAGCCTGATCCCGATCTTCAACGAGAAGACGCTGTGCGGCCTCGGGCGCGAGGTGCAGAGCACGGGCCTGCTCGCGCCCGACGCCATCGACAAGGCGCTGACCTCGCTGAAACGGTTTCGCGCGCTGTGCCGGGTGATGAAGGTCGGACGCGTGTTCGCGATCGCGACCGCCGCATGCCGCGACGCCTCCAACGGCCCCGATTTCATCGCCAGGGCCGAGCGGATCTGCGCGGTGAAGATCGAGATCCTGTCGGGCTCGCGCGAAGCACGACTGTCCGCGCTCGGCGTGATCTCCGGCATCCACCATCCAGACGGCATCGTCGGCGACCTCGGCGGCGGCTCGCTCGAGCTGATCGACGTGCGCAGGAACGCCGTACGCAGCGGCGTGACGCTGCCGCTCGGCGGCCTCGCACTGCAGGACCTCGCCCACAAATCGCTCAAGCGCGCCGATCGCATCGTGCGCGAGGAGATCGACGGGGTCCAGTTACTCACTGCCGGCCGCGGTCGCACCTTCTATGCCGTCGGCGGCACCTGGCGCGCGCTCGCGCGCATCCACATCATCCAGAGCGGCTATCCGCTCCAGGTGATGCACGGCTATTCCATTCCGGCTGCCGAGGCGCTCGACTTCTCGCGCCGCCTGCGGCGCCTCGCCGCCGCCGACATGCTTGCTGACATCGAGATCGTCGCCGATGCGCGGCGCCCTCTCCTCACCTATGCGGCGCTGGTGCTCGAGCACATCATCCGCGTCGCGAAGCCAAAGAACATCGTGTTCTCCACCTTCGGCGTGCGCGAGGGCCTGCTGCACGAGAAGCTGCCCGAGACCGAACGCAACAAGGACGGGCTGATCTGCGCGGCGGAGGAGCTGAACCAGCTGCTGTCGCGTTCGGCCAGGCACGCGCGCGAGCTGATTGCCTGGACCGACCGCTTGGTGCGCGTCGTCAAGCTGCGCGAGACGGAAGTGGACCGCCGCCTCCGCCACACCGCGTGCCTGCTCTCCGACATCGGCTGGCGCGTGCATCCCGATCATCGCGGCGAGCAGACGCTCAGCCTCGTCGTCAACGGCAATTTCGGCGCGATCACCCACACCGAACGCGCCTTCGTCGGCCTGTCGGTGTTCTATCGCTATGCCGGCCTCAGCGAGGAAAACCAGCCGCCGGTCACCATGCAGGAGCTGCTGACGCCGGCCCAGCTCGAACGCGCGCGCCTCCTGGGCGCTGCGTTCCGCGTCGCGCATCTGATCTCGGCCGCACGTCCCGGCGTCCTGCCAGCCACGCATTTCCGCAGCCAGGGCCGCAAATTGATGCTGGTGTTCGAGCACCGGCTCGGCGACCTCGTCGCGGACCGCGTCGGCAGCCGCTTCCGTCAGCTCGCCCGCCTGGTTGGCCGCGCCGGTTCAATCGTCAGGCGCTGACCTCTCAGCCGGGCCTCATCCTCCCGGGCCGTCTCTTGAGCCACATCAGCGCGCCGCTGACGAAGAGGACTAGCGGTGCGAAGCCGGCCGCGAACACCAGCAGGCGTCCTGCGAATCCGAACGTCGCGCCATTGTGGAGCCAGAGCTGCTCGGCCAGATAGCGGTCCCCCATCGACATGGTGCCCGGCGTGCGGTCGTGCACCACAGCGCCGCTCCACGGATCGAGCCAGATCGCTCCACGCGACCGCACCGCGGGATCAGCTCCATCAGGACGGAATTGCACCCGCCAGGTGTTGCGCGTTGCGGTCGGCGGATTGAGCATGGCGACCGTCGCACCGGGCTTGACCTCTTGCGCGCGTCGCATGATCGCGTCAGGTGAGAGCACCGGCGTCCCTGCCGGAGGCGGCATTTCGACTCGCGGCGAGCGATCAGGCGTCGGCTGCGACACGAGGCCGACGATGGGCCGCACCAGGTCGGGAAAAACGATGCCGACGCCGGTGATCGAGATCAACAAGAGCACGGCCAGCGCCCAAAAGCCTGCCGCACCGTGAAGGTCCAGAACAAATCGAAGCAGCGAGACGTTCTTGCGCACCGAGATCGATCGCCAAAATCGCCCCGGCTTCGGCCACCAAAGGAAGAGACCCGAGACCGCCAAGCCGAGCAGCACGAACCCGGCCACGCCGACCAGTTCCTTGCCCCAGAACTCGTAGAGCAGCAGCGTGAAATGGAGACGGTAAACCTTGAGCGCGAACGCGTTGGCGTAGTCACGCCGCCCGAGCACCTTGCCGTTGGAAGGATCGACCATGGTCGTCCACCGGTTCGGGTAGCTGCCTGGCGTGGTCTCGTGCGAATGGATCACGATCCAGACTGGCCAGGTCCGGTCTGGCGCCAGGATCGTCGCGATCGGCGCGGGATCCGCTGCCGCGGCGGCGTGCATCACCTCCGCTAACGTGACGCTCTGCTCCCGACCGGCGGGCGCATAGAGCGCCGGATTCAGGGCGACATCGATCTCCCGGTAGAAGACGATGAAGCTTCCAGTCAGGCCGATCAGCACCACGACGATGCCGCCGATCAATCCGAACCAACGGTGCGCCCACAGCAGCGCGTGCTGCACGCGTCCGGGCATCATCCTGGATCGGGCGGGCGCCGAGCCGCCTCGACATGGTGCCCTGATTGTTTGGTCCATTCAGAGCACCCGTCGTCTGCGCCGCAGCCGGCCCGAGGAGGCCAAAGCTCAGAAGTCGGTCGACATCGACAAGAGCAGGGTTCGGGGCGAGCCTTGCGCTAGCGCAGAGAAGCTCGCGACGCCAGCCCAGTAGTTGGTGTCGAACACATTCTGGACCAGGGCCCGAACCGTCACTGGCCGGTTGTTGATGCGCGTGGTGTAGCGCGCGCCCAGATCGAGCCTCGTCCAGGCCGGAACAACCTGCGTGTTTGCCCCATTCAGATATTGGTGCCCGGTATAGATGGTGTTGGCGACCAATGTCAGCCCCGGTGCGAACGGGGTGTCCCATTCGGCGGACAGATTGGCCTGCACCTCGGGCACTCCGATCGGCGTCTTGCCGAGATTGGCCAGCGTGTTCGTCTTCGTCAGATCCGCGTCGATCAATGTCACGCCGCCAAGAACGCGAATGCCCGGTTGCACTTCTCCGAACACCGTGAATTCCACGCCGCGATTGCGCTGCTCCTGATCAGCCCGGAAGACGTTGCCGGCACCCGTCTGCCCCGACGGCTTGGTGATCTCGAACAGGCTGATCGTGGTCGCGAGCGTGCCGAAATCGACCTTGACGCCTGCTTCCTTCTGCTTGCTCAGATACGGCGCAAGGACCTCGCCTTGATTCGCCGCCGTCGTCGGTGCGGTATCGCCCTTGCTGAGCCCTTCGATATAGTTGGCGTAGAGCGAAACGTTGCTCCAGGGCTTGACGACCACGCCGACCATCGGTGTGAACGCCGTCTGGTCGTAGGCCGAGCTCACGGCGCCCGTGGTGGTGTTGTAGTTGTTCGACCTGACGCCCTGCTGCCTGACGCCGACCGTCAGCTGAAGCCGCTCCTGGAGAACCGACATGGTGTCGGCCAGCGCAATGCCGGTCAGCTCGGTGTCCGACAGCCGCGGCACGGTCGCGGGAGCCGCAACGAACTGCTGGGGACGGGCGATCGGCGCATAGATGTTGGACAGCACCGGCGTGCCGTTCACCAAGCCGCGCGCAACCTCGTCCATGTAGTAGCTGCCCTGCAAGCTCACGGCATGGCTGATCGCGCCGGTCTCGATCCGGGCCCGCACGCCGGCGTCGGCCACGTTCCTCTCGATGTCGAATTTCGCCCGTCCCGGCGTCGATGTGGTGTTGCCAGCCGCGTTCAGGATCGTCGGCGTCCCGAACAGACGGTCGACCTGGGTCCTGCCGCCGCCGACATTGGCGAACACCGTCACTGCGTCAGTCACGTCGTATTCGGCGCGCGCCAGAAGCGAGTTGTCGTGAACCTTGGCAAATTCCCAGGATTGCGTGACGTTGCGCCGTCCGACCGGCGCGGTCGGAACGGCGACGCCGGTTGCGACCAGGAACGGTCTCGTCGGCGCGTCGAACTTTTCCTCCTGATCGATGAAATCGAGCGAGGCCCTGAACTTCTCGCCGCGATAATCGAACGCTGCGGAGCCGACATGCGCCTCGCGGGACTGATTGTCCAACGGCGTATCGCCGTTGTGATAGCTGCCATTGACGCGAATGCCGAATTCGCGGTTCTCGCCGAACCGCCGGCTGACGTCGAGATGCGTGCCGAGCTGGGTGTTTGACGCGTAGTCAGTCGTGACCCGCGTGAGATCGACATCCCCGGCACGCTTCGGAACGATGTTGATGGTGCCGCCGACACTGCTGTTCGGCGCCATCCCGTAGAGCAGCGCGGTCGGGCCTTTGACGATCTCGATGCGCTCGACGTAATCGGTGAACACGCGGTAGTTCGGTGCAACGCCATAGACGCCGTGGAAGGCGATTTCCCCGACATTGCCTTCCCCGATCGGAAAGCCGCGGATGAAGAAGGAATCGAGAATGCCGCCGGTCTGGCCGGTGAAACGGACCGAGGGATCGTTGCTGACGACGTCGGCGACGGTGACGGCCTGTTGATCTTCGATCTTCTTCGCCGTGTAGCTTGTGATGTTGAAGGGCGTATCCATAAAATCCTTGTTGCCGAGCAAACCGACCTGGCCTCCACGTGCCACCTGCCCGCCTGCGTAAGTCCGCGGCAGTGCACCGGGCCTCGCAGCCGTCGGGGTCGCTTCCGCCTGCAATTTAGCCCGCTCGTTCGCGGGCGCGCCGCGGCCCGCCCTCCTGACTGGATTGGCTCGTGGACGCGCGCGCGGCTTCGGCGCGTCTGCGGTGACGGTCACCGCCGGCAACGTGCCTCCCCCCGCGGCCTGGGGCGCAGCGCTCTGCGCGCTGCTGCCGTGCAGGACGCCGTCGCTGCACAAGGCAATGGAGAGCACGGAAACCGTGAAGGCTCTCGGGCTGGCGCACGTCAGAAGCGTCTTGATGCGAGCGGCAAGAACGGCAACAGGACGACAAAACACTTTCGACGACATCGCACCTTCCGATTTCATGAACATGAACGTCGGGGCGAGGTGCCGTGGGAACCCTCGTCGAGTCAACGAAAGCACCCTTGAATCTTAGTAGTTTATAATAAGACAAGGTCTAAATCGCGTGAGGGTTGCGAACGACCACTCTCCACGCAACGCCCGCGCGCACGCGCGCGCGACGCGAGCTTTCGCGAAGCGTGATGCGCGCCGGTCATACGAATGCAATGATGGGAGGATTCGGCCGAACCCGTGGCCGGTGATCGCTCGCGTCCTGCCAACGCGGGAAGCGCCTCAGTGATGTGGACGCCTCTCATCGCTGGAGGGGCGGCCGCACCGATCAGCGCTTCAACGTCACTCCGTGGAGGCCTTGGCGTGCCGTTCGGAGGATTCGAGGGCAGCCGCGGTGAGACTGCGCCGGCGCCAGATGGTGCCGACCACCAGCACGACGACGACTCCGATCACAGCACAGAAATACTCACCGCCGGCCCCGCCATGGCCGAATTGCGGGGGAACGCGAAGGGCGCCGAGCACGCCGTCCAGCGAGGCGCCGAACGGCCCCTCGAACAGCGCATGCAGCCGCGGCGTGACCCCGGGATCGGTCGCCATCACCTCGCCCGCGATCCAGCCGAGCAGCGCCGCACCGGCCCAGACCAGCACCGGGAGCTTTGTGAGCAGTGCCATGATCAGCGCGGCGCCGGCGACGATCAGCGGCACGCTGATGGTAAGGCCGAGGATCAGCAGCGGCACGCTGCCATTGGCCGCGGCAGCGACAGCAATGACGTTATCGAGACTCATGACGATGTCGGCCACCACGACGATCTGGATGGCGTGCCACAGATGCGCGGCAGCGTCGACGTCGTTCTCGTCCTCGTTCTCCGGCACCAGGAGCTTTGCCGCGATCACGATCAGCGCGAGGCCGCCGACCAGCTTGAGGTACGGCAGCTCCATCAGGGTGGCGACGATGCCGGTGAAGATGATCCGGAGCATCACCGCTGCGCCGGCGCCGAAGATCATGCCCCAGAGCCGATGCCGCGGCGACAGACCGCGGCACGCGAGCGCAATCACCAGCGCGTTGTCGCCGGAGAGCAGGATGTTGATCCAGATGATCTTGCCGACCGCGATCCAGAAAGTCGGTGCGGCCATCTCGTTGCGGAACTGGGTAAAGAAGCTCCCGATCGTAGCGGGATCGAAGATCTGCCAGAGCCAGTCCACAATGAGTCCCTTCGCGCGTCGCCTCTAACCTGCGGACCAGATCAGCCGACGATCTCGTTACCCGAGAAGAACTGCGCGATCTCGATCGCGGCGGTCTCCGGCGCATCCGAACCGTGCACCGAGTTCTCGCCGATCGACTTGGCGTAGAGCTTACGCACGGTGCCCTCGGCAGCCTTGGACGGATCGGTCGCGCCCATCACCTCGCGGTACTTGGCGATCGCGCCCTCGCCTTCCAGGACCTGAACCACGACCGGGCCGGAGGTCATGAATTCGACGAGCTCGCCGAAGAAGGGGCGCGCCTTGTGGACGGCATAGAAGGTCTCTGCCTGCTCCTTGGTCATGCGGATGCGCTTCTGCGCGACAATGCGCAGGCCCGCCTTCTCGATCACGGCGTTGACTGCGCCGGTCAGATTACGCTCGGTCGCGTCGGGCTTGATGATCGAGAAAGTGCGTTCGATGGCCATGATCTTGTCCTTGGGGAGAAAGCGGGGGTTCGGGGTTGCGGGGCTTATATCGGCGCCTTCGCCGGACGGCAAGCGACCGCGGAACAGCCTCATAGGCGGTTTCCGCGAGGGGATGGCTCCCGATCCGCTGGATGACAACAATTTCACCCAGATGAACCCAATCTGAAACCGCCGTCAGGATCCGGTTCAGCTTCCCCGGCGTAAGGTTGGGCCCATCGAAACCGAAGCCTGACCTCAGGCGGACCGTTTCGGCGGCCTTTCCATCGGCGCGATAGCCCCGCGCTGGCAGTCTTCAGGAGATAACCATGTTGAGGAAACTTTCGCTTGCCGCCGTCGCCGCGGTCGCGCTGGGAGCTGCGCTGGCGCCGACCTCGGCCTCCGCTCATTGGCAAGGCGGCGGGCATGGCGGTGGCCGGCACCACGGGCACGCGCACCATCACCACGGCCATCACCACGGCCATGGCTGGGGCGGACCGCGCTTCTACGCTGGCGGTCCCGTCTCCTACGGTTATGGCGGCTGCTATGTGCGCCGGCTGGTCCCGACCCCCTGGGGACCCCGCTGGCGGCTAATCAACCGCTGCTACTGAATCCGTCAGCACCTTCCGAAGGCTACCTAAGCCCCCCAGGTACCTTCCAAGAGAAGCCCCGGCGCCCCCCTCGCCGGGGCTTTGCCTTGAGCGTACAAAGCGCCGCTCATACAATTTTTACGAGAATACCCGGCTTTCCCCACAGCCAGCGAAACCATTTCGCCGGCAATGACTTGGTACCGTGTCTTTACTTCGAGAACACGGAACCTTGCGATGGCTGGGCTTTTTGCCAATGACAGCGAACAGATCGACCGGCGCACCAGCCGCTCGATTTCCGATGCCGTGGGCGAACGGCTGCAGCAGAGCCTCCGGCCCGAGCCGCGCCTTCCGACCCATCTCGAGCAGCTCCTGAACGAGCTGCAGCGGCGCGAACGCGAGACGCACTAACGCAAAAACGAGTTGCGTTCGCCGCGCCTTGCGGTGACAAGGCCGCATGCTCGCCATCACCGACCTCTCCATCCGCCTCGCCGGACGCCTTCTGATCGACCAGAGTTCCGTGCAGATCACGCCCGGATCGCGCGTCGGCCTGGTCGGACGCAACGGCACCGGCAAGTCGACGCTGTTCAAGGTGATCCGCGGCGAGCTCGCGGCCGAGCACGGCTCGGTGACCCTGCCGCCGCGCTGGCGCATCGGCAGCCTCGCGCAGGAAGCGCCGAACGGCCCCGAAAGCCTGATCTCGGTCGTGCTCAAGGCCGACCTCGAGCGCGACGCGCTGCTGAACGAAGCCGAGCACGCCACCGACCCGCACCGCATCGCGGAGATCCAGACCCGCCTCGTCGACATCGACGCCCATTCGGCGCCGAGCCGCGCGGCTGCGATTCTCTCCGGCCTCGGCTTCTCCGCCGCTGATCAGCTCCGCCCCTGCGCCGAGTTCTCCGGTGGCTGGCGCATGCGCGTTGCGCTCGCGGCAACGCTGTTCGCGGCGCCCGACCTGCTGCTGCTCGACGAGCCCACCAATTATCTCGACCTCGAAGGCACGCTGTGGCTGGAGGATCACCTTGCGCATTATCCGCGCACGGTGATCGTGATCAGCCACGACCGCGACCTCCTGGAAAGCTCGGTCGACCAGATCCTGCACCTCGAGCGCGGCAAGCTCACGCTCTACAAGGGCAGCTACTCCTCTTTCGAGGAGCAGCGCGCCGCGCGCGAGCTGCTCGACGCCAAGGCGGTCAAGCGCCAGGAGGCCGAGCGCGCCCGCCTGCAGTCCTTCGTCGATCGCTTCAAGGCCAAGGCCTCGAAAGCCCGGCAGGCACAGTCTCGCGTCAAGATGCTGGAGCGGCTGAAGCCGATCACGGCGCTGGTCACCGAGGACGTGCGCGAGATCAGCTTCCCGGCACCGGAGAAGATCTTGTCGCCGCCGATCATCGCCGTCGACAACGCCTCGGTCGGCTACGACCCGGCGAGCCCGGTGCTGGGCCGCGTCACCTTGCGCATCGACAACGACGACCGCATCGCGCTGCTGGGCGCCAACGGCAACGGCAAGTCGACGCTGGTGAAACTGCTCGCCGGACGGCTCGCGCCGTTCTCGGGCAAGGTGACGCGCGCGGACAAGCTGTCGATCGCCTATTTCGCGCAGCACCAGCTCGATGAGCTCAACGAGGACGCCTCCGCCTACGACCACGTCCGCAAGCTGATGGGCGATGCGCCCGAAGCCAAGGTGCGCGCCCGCGCCGGCGCGATCGGCTTCTCCGGCAAGGCGGCCGATACCAAGGCCGGCAAATTGTCAGGAGGCGAGAAGGCGCGCCTTCTCCTGGGCCTTGCGACCTTCTTCGGCCCCAACATGATCATCCTGGACGAGCCGACCAACCATCTCGACATCGACAGCCGCGGCGCGCTTGCAGAAGCGATCAACGAGTTTCCCGGCGCGGTGATCATGGTCTCGCACGATCGCTACCTGATCGAGGCCTGCGCCGATCGGCTGTGGATCGTGGCCGATCGCACCGTGACCAATTACGACGGCGACCTCGACGAGTATCGCCGCCTGGTGCTGTCCACGCGCAACGCGGAAGCCCCGCGCGAGCGCAGTGCGCCGCCTGAGAAGCCGCAGCGGCCGAAAGCGGACAATCGCGGCTCGCTGAAGAAGCGCATCGCCGAAGCCGAGGCCGAGATCGCCCGCGTGAGCGAGATCATCGCCAAGATCGACACGGCGCTGGCCCTGCCCGACATTTTCACGCGCGATCCCAAGCAGGCGGCGCAGCTGTCCAAGGCGCGTGCCAATGCCGCCGACGCGCTGGCGCGCGCCGAGGAGCAATGGCTCGAGGCGAGCGCGCAGTTCGACGAGTCGGCGGGCTAGCGCTCCTCCGCGCTCCAACCAAACGTGCAAAACAACCCCATGCACAGTACCGGCACTATGGCACCGGCAAGCGAGCCTTTGAACAAGCTGCTTTTTGCCCGCTCGGCCTTCAAGCCCGGCGGGACGCAATAGCTCAATCCGCGTATTGCCCGGCGGCCTTGATGATCGGCGCCCAGCGGTCGATCTCGCTGGTCAGCATCGCGCCCAACGCCTCCGGTGTCGCCTTGTCCTGCGGGACCGGCTCGGTGTTGATGTCGTTGAACCGGGCGATCAGCGCGGGATCCTTGAGCGCGGTCTGCAGCGCCGCCGTCAGCTTCTGAACGACCGCCGGCGGCGTGCCCTTGGGCGCATAGATGCCGTGCCAGACACCGAGCTCGAAACCCTTCAGGCCGGCCTCGTCGGCCGTCGGCAGATCGGGCAGGCTCTTCAGCCGCTCCTTGGTGGTGATCGCGTAGGCCTTGACCTGCTTGGCCGTGATCGGCCCGGTGGTGTTGGTCGCCTGGTCGCAGGTGAGATCGATCTGCTTGCCGAGCAGGTCGTTCATGATCGGGCCGTTGCCCTTGTAGGGCACCGTGGTGAGCTGCTTCTGGATCGCGGTCATGAACAGCATGCCGCACAGATGGGAGGCCGCACCCAGGCCGGCGTTGGCGTAGGTCAGCTTGTCGCCCTGCTGCTGGGCGTAGGCGACGAGCTCCTTGAGCGTGTTGGCCGGGAAATCGGGCCGCGCAATGATGGTCATCGGCGCGTTGGTCACGAGCCCGATCGGCGCAAAGGCCGTCTTGGTGTCGTAGCTGAGGTTGCGGTAGAGCGTCGCCGCGGTCGAGATGCCGACGTGATGGATCAGCAGCGTGTAGCCGTCCGGCTGGGCGCGCGCGGCGCGGGTCGTGCCGATGGTGCCGCCGGCACCGGTCGCATTCTCGACGATGACCTGCTGTCCCAGGGATTTCGCCATGCCCGCCGCAGTCAACCGCGCGATAGTGTCGGTCGGCCCGCCCGCAGCGAACGGGACCAGCATGGTGATGGGCCGGGTCGGATAGTCCTGCGCGAATGCCGCACCGAGCGGCAGAAGAAGCGCCGATACAAGGGCAATGAACCGCATAGTTTCCTCCGGATTGTTGTTTGCGCCATCAAAGCGCATTCCGGGGCGCGCGGCAAAGGATTACGGTCAGCGCTTGCGAGCCGCTGTTTTTGTCGAGGCCGGCTCTGGTGGCGCCGCCGAAACCGCGAACGTCACCCATGTGCCCCAAGTGCTTGCGCGGTTCTCGACCTCCACGTCCTTGTAGCCCTTGATGTTCAGATATCCCTGGTAGCCGTCAGACATCGGAATGATGAAACCGACCTGCGGTCCGATACCGATCGCGCGGCCCCGAAAGCCTCCGAGCTTGGCGCCGGGACCGGAATCATCGGTGATCTGCTGGTAGAAGTAGCCGGCTACGCCAATCTGAAAGTGCTTGCCCAGAAATTGTGACGCCGCCCAGTCCACGTGGAAGTCGATGCCGTTCTGGTACTGCAGATACGGATTGGGCAGGCTGTAGGTCAGTCCGCCGACGACCGAGAATTCATGGCCGGTCTTCGGGTCGAAGTAGGTGTAGCCGGCTCCTGCATCCCAGGCGACAAAGCCGAGATTGAGATTCGCGAGCCGGGTCGGATCGTAGGTGCCGCTCGGGATATTGCTGGTGATGTAGACCATCTCGTTGTGGACGCCCTGATTCCATTTCAGCGTGCCTTGGTAGAACACATCCGAGAGCGTGGTCCGATTGTCGCTTCTGCCCCCTGAAATGACATTCCCGGCGGGGCCGGTCAGCGTGGCGTCGATGCCGACACCGACATTGCCGGGCGCAGTGATCAACGAGATCGCGGCTTGCCCGCCAAGCACGGGAGTCGGTGAGACGTAGGTGATGCCGATGGCGAGCGCATCGCCATGCGCGTTCAGCCCGGTGACGACGGAACCGCTGGCTCCGCCGCTCGTAACGAAATTCTTGGTGGCTCCCGCATCGGCCTGCAGGTGCAGATAGATCGAAGCATAGGCCCAGCCCGGCACCGTCGGCGCGGCGGCGAGGCTGCCGAAGATGCCCGGCAGCCAGAAGCCGACACCGCCGGCGTCAGCCCGGGCTTGGGATGGAAGCGAAATGATCGCCCATCCGAGGGTCACCACAGCCGCGAATGATGCCTTTGTTCTCATGGTGCCCTCCACTTCAGAACGGAACGACGTAGTTGAGGATTGCGATCTGCCGCAGCAGCACTCGGCGGATGACGTGGCTGACCCTCACGCGGTCGGTGAAGACGGCGGCAATACCCGTAGAGCCCGCCGGCAAAGTCTTCGCTGTCTCGCCGTCGTCGAGTGTCACACGAACGACGAAGGGCACCGTCTCGATCGCCTTGGGCATGATGGCCTGGCCCGAGACCTGCGTCTGTCCGGTCGCAACCGCCTGGAGGATGCTTTCGACCTTGCCGGTGAAGATCCGCCCCGGAGCGAACTTGAAGGCGATCTGGACGTCCTGGCCGGGGGCAACGTAGCGGGCGTCGATCTGGTCGATCTCGACCGCGACATGGGTCGCGGAGGTATCGATGAACGCCATCGCGGGCGAGACCGACAGGTTTCCGACGCGGGCGCCCTTCCTGAGCGCCACGTTCGTCACGTAACCCTCCGCGGCTGCGCGGACGACAGTCTTGTCCAAATTCCACTGCGCGTTCTGCAACTGGGCCTTCAACTGATCGACTTCGGACTGCCGCTGCTCTACGTCGAACCCGCGGCCGGCGTCCCGTTCGTACAGCGAGGTCATCTGGCTCAGGCGGGTGCTCGACAGCTTGAGCTGCGCCTCGATCGCCTTCACCTGCGCATCGTAGGGCGTCGGGTCGATCCGGAAGAGAACGTCGCCCTCTTTCAGCGGCCTGTTCGGCGCGACCGGTACATCCACGACCTCGCCGGCGACGTCAGGAACGATCGAGACGGCATTGCGGTAGACCAGCGCCTTGCCTTGCGGCGCGCCCCAGCCCATGGGGATGAAGAGCCCAATGTTGAGGAGCAGAAGCACGATCAGAGGCGAAGTCTTCCAGAAAGTGTTGAAGCGGATGACGCCGAGCCATACCAGCGAGAACAGCAGCGCCAGATAAAGCGCCATGAGCGCGATCATCATGGCCGGGGCTCCGCCGTGCCTTTGGCGGGAACGTCGACATACGCCCAGATCATCGCAATCGGCCACAGGGCGAAGCCGAAGATCAGCGTAATCCAGCCGGCGACACCCACCGCTTCGGCCCACGGATGTCTACGCCGTCTGGCGACATGGCCCGGCATCGACCCCACCAACCAAATGACGAGGACGAGCACCGCCAGCAGAATGGCGAGCACGATCCAGGCAAGGACATCGAGGCCGCTCATGAGCTGCACCTTCAGGTCACTTTCTTCACCTGCGGCGGGGTCCATGACCCGTCCAATATCGGTGCCTTGGGCCAGTACGCCCTGATGTAGAGCGAGAAATCTCCCTTGGGCGCCGGCAGCCAATTGGCACGGTTCGGCTCCGGCGGCGGTTCCGCCTGGACGTAGATCGTCAAGGAGCCGTCGGAAGCCGCTTTCAAGCCCCTGTTCTTCGTGCCAAGCGAATAGCGGCGCAGCTCGTTGGGGGCGAAGAAGTGATGCTCGTTGTAGAGCGTCAGGGACCAGAAGCCGTTCACGGGCGGGGTCTCGTCCTTCCCGAACGTGACCATATAACGATTGGCCCCGTTCAGCCGCCCACCGTCAGCATCCAGATCCTGATAAAAATATTTGGTCTCGTTCGGCGCGTTGACCAGGATGTTGGATTTCGCAGTCGCCGTCCGCGTGAAGTAATCCGTGCCGAAGGCCGACTCGTTGACGATTGTGCTCCAGTGATGCGGGAGCTGCCGGCCCCAGTTGCGGAACTCGAAGAGGGGATTGATGACCTGGTCCTCGACTTCCGCCACCATTTTCATCAACGGCTCCTTCCATGCCGGATTGGCTTTCAGGGCTTCGAGCAACGCGTGCATCTGGGCGTAGCGGGATTCCTCGCCAGGCAAAGCGGGCGCATCCGCGAGCACGTCCGCAAGCTGATCGAAGAACTTCTCCGGAAACACCCACCTCGACTCGGTTTCGCCCGTTGCACCTGCCGGCACACGCTTGAGCCTGCTCCACTCGGTGCTCTTCATCGTTCCGTCGAACTCGGCGAGCGGATACATCATCACCTGGCGCAGCACCGACTGGACGGCCTTCTTGTCCTCGGGCGCATCGTCCTGGAAAATGCGCGGGCCGACGAACCCAGTGCTGGTGGATGAGCGGAATACGCGCGTGATGCCCTTAGGAGCCTCTCCCCGCCAATTTGGGCCGACGAGCAGGTAGAAGCCCGCTGTCGTCCCATACATCTTTCCAAGCTGCACGAAACTGTCGGTGCGAAGGTCGACGACCTGGTAGACCCAGAATCGATCGCCGAAATCTGGCACCTGGATCACCACCGGCGAGAGATCCAGCGCAAGCGCGCCCGCCCCATAGACGACGTCCTGGTTCGGGCAGGCAACCAGCCTTTCTTCCGGCTCGATGTAATCGGTGAGCATGCCGAACCGGTTCAGCGGCGCAATCGGCGCCGGCCCCGACAGGACTATCTCGGGCAAGTCCTTGAATGCGAGCCGGCGATTGTAGATGTTGACCAGCGGCCACGCCCAGAAATAGGCGTCGCGGGCCACAAGCTTTGCGTACTCGATCGTCATCTTGATGCGGGTGTCGGGACCTGTCGGAAGCGAGCGTGCCCAATTCGGCGAAGGCGGAAGTGGCTGCGGGCTAAGCGGCGCGGTCTGGGCGTTTGCGAACACTGGAGCCTGCCCGATGCCGCCTGCCGCGGCGAGAGTGGCTCCGGCGAGCAAAACGTTCCGCCGACTGAAGGAGGATCCGATTCCCGTCCCCATATCGGACTCCTAGGTGCCGAAGCGTTGGCGAGGAATGTCATCGAGAGCGTGACGAACTGTGTTGAACGCCAGGATCACGCCGGTGAAGTAGACTGCGAAGAAGAAGGTCTGCCCGAACAGCCAGGCGTTCTTTCCCGTGATGTTCGGCACGTAGTAGAAGTTCGGCCAGATCTTGTTGAAGGCGAAGTAGCCGGGATAGCCGACAGCGAACACGCCGAGCAGGCCGATAATGCAGAGCCAGAACGCAAGACCATCGCCTGCCGACCTGCCGTTTGCGCGACCCGTGCTCAGCAGCAACGTCAAGCCGAGCGCGACCATCCCGAGGCCACCACCCTGCACGATCGCCACGGAGAGCGTCCACGGGCACGCCCACCAAAGCGTGACATTGCGCCTGAACAGTTCACCTGCGTCGGCGCTGGCGCCTACGCAGTAGTGGCCGATGATGCCGAAGGTGAGGAATAGACCAAAGACGAAGAAACCGAGCCCCCATTTGGCGAACCGCGCACCCATCGTCATATTAGAATTTCCCTTTCAGCCCGCGAACTTCACGACGTCGGGTAGCGCCCACTTCTTTTGGAAGAACTCCTGTCTCGGTCCATACGCGCGGAACATCAGTTCGAATTCGCGTTCGGGATCGGTCGGCACCCAATTCGATTCTTTGCCAGACGGCGCTTTGGGACCGAAATAGATGTCGATCGAACCGTCCGAATTCTTCTGCACTTCGGCGCTGTTGGAAGCGCGGCTGGCGCGGTGCATATTCCTGACCAGCGCGTGCGTCTGCCGGTCATAAACCGTGACCGACCAGTATTGGTCGATCGGGACGTTCGCCGGCACAGTCAGCCTGTAGGTGTTGGCGCCGTCCAGGCTCTGCCCATCCTTCGACTTCGGTGTCAGCAGGTAGAATTGGCCGACGCCAAGCCTTTTGATACCGATATAGCCGAGCGTATAGATCATACCGCGCCAATCCAGCGGATAGGAGTCCAGCTCGGCATAGCGCGCGGACATGGCCTTCGCGAGTTCCGGCACTCCACCAGGGCGCCAGTTAGTGCCGGGATAGAAGACTTCCCAGCCCGCTTCATAGCGTGCATCGAGCCACGCCTTGGCCTCGACAGCCGCTGCATCGAGGATGTTGCGCGTCTTGCCATCCGGCTTGTACGGCTTTCCCTTCTCGATGCCGAGTGTCCGAAGCTGGTCGATCATCGCGCGATCGCGCTCCAGCCAAGTGTCCCTTTGCATCACCCGGTTGAGGTTCTCGAAGAACGTGGAATCGAAGCGAATGGTGGAATCGAACAGGACGTCTCTCGCGTCCGTGAACGCCGTCGGAGGCGGATTTGCCGCCGCGGATAGAGGATAGACCTTCAGCTTCTTGCCGTACGAGATCGCCGCCGCGACATCCGGATCGCTATGGCTTCTCAGGTTCGAGCGGATGAGGGCGTATCCCTCGAAAGTGTCGGACTGAAGCGGCGTAGTTCCTGCCGGAGACGGGCCGGCGTAGCCTGGCGGCAGAATGACGAATTTCCCTCCTGCTCCCTTGTCGATGCCGAGCAGCCCGGCGTCTTCGAGCGGCATCTGCCAGATCGTGACGATGTTGGCATTGAGCGAACCGCTCCCGTCGGCCGCAGGGACTTCGATGACGACGGGCCCGTCATGCGTGTCGAAGAACGTCATGAAATAGATGGTGTCGGGGTTCGGCGTCAGCGTCTGGTTCATCCAGTCGAGTGCACGGCCCCAATAGACGACTTCGCCGACCCGCGCCTTCGTCTTCGTCAGCATTTCCTGCCGCATCAGTTCGTAGTTCACGACGGGCATGCCCCAGATCACCGCCTCAACGGCCCGGCTTTGCTTGAGCCGATCGCCGGGCGACTGCGCCTGGGCAAGGCAAGCTCCTGATATTGCGATCAGCATCGCTAGGAGAAGGGTGGCTTTTTTCACTGTCTGGTCTCCCCGGCCGGACTACGGCGTCACGATGTTGAACCAGAACGGCGGCTTCTGGAACAAGCCGACGAACTCGGTCACCGCCTCCTTTCGACCCTCGACCTTGATGTCGCCCGCAGCGATGGCCTTGTCCGCCGTGATTTCGCCGGCCTGGATCCGGTCGAACGTAGCCTTGGTCAGCGTCAGCTTTGCGTCCGTCGTTGCCGGCTTCTTCGAGTAGTTCAGCACGCTGTTCTCGACGATGAGCGCGTAGGCTTCCTTCAGGTCACTGAAGTCCATCGTGACCGAGAGCTTCTTGCCTGCCGCCTTCTGCGCGTCGAGCTGCACGGCGAGATAGTCGAAGGTCATCTCCGGCGGCATCGCCCTGATGGTGTCGGGACCAGCGGTGTCGATGCTGCCGGCGCTCGGCAGCCCGCGGCGAAGCTCCAGCGCGCCCTGCAGGTACACCGAACGCCAGGGCCCGGATTCCGCCTGATAGCCCATCTGCTCGTAGCTGTCGGCCAGAAGCTCCTTGGCCTCCTTGTTGTTCGGGTCGGCGAAGACCACATGTTTCAGCGCTTCGGCAACCCAGCGATATTCTCCCTTGTCGAAGTCCGCCTTCGCCTTCTGCAGCACCGATGTCGCGCCACCCATGTAGTCGACGTACTTCTTCGCGGCTTCCTCAGGAGGCAATTGGTCGAGGGTTGTCGGATTGCCGTCATAGAAGCCCATGTAGAACTGGTACACGGCGCGGCTGTCGTGCTTCAGCGAGCCGTAATAGCCGCGGTTGAACCAGGCCTTGTCGAGCTCGGGCGGCAGCTTGATGATGTTGGAGATCTCGACGCCGGTGTAGCCGCGGTTCATCAGGCTCACCGACTGGTCGTGCATGTATTTGTAGAGGTCGCGCTGCTTCTTCCAGTACGCGATGATCTTGTCGTTGCCCCACATCGGCCAGTGATGGGCCTGGAATTTGACGTCCGTTCCCTCGCCGTAGAGATCGATGGTCTCGTTGATGTACTTGGCCCAGTTCAGGGCATTGCGGACCTGCGCGCCGCGCAAGGTGAGAACGTTGTGCATCGTGTTGGTGGTGTTCTCGGCCATCCACATCGCGCGGAACTGAGGCAGGTAGGTGTTCATCTCGGCCGGCGCCTCCGTGCCCGGCGTCAGCTGGAACACCATCCGGACGCCATCGATGACGATCTCCTCGCCGGTCTTTTTGATCTCCCGTGTGGGTAGGATCAGTCCCGAATTGCCGTGCCCGATGGTCTGGCCCAGACCGGCGTTGACGCCGCCTTGGGCGTTGCGGGCCAGCAGAGGTCCGTACATGTAAATGCCGCGGCGGCCCATCGCATTGCCGGCGATGACGAACTCGCTGATCGCATGCTCGGTGAAGTTCTGCGGTGCGAAGATCTGCACCTTGCCCGCCCTGACATCCGCTTCGTCGACGAGACCGCGCACGCCACCAAAATGGTCACCGTGGCTGTGGCTGTAAACCACGGCCAGCACGGGCCGCTTGCCGAGGTGCTGGCTAACGATGTCGTAGGCCGCCCTGCCCGTCTCAAGATTGCTCCCGGTGTCGAGGATGATCCACCCCGTCTCACCTTGGACGAAAGTGACATTGGCGAGGTCGTAGCCGCGGACCTGAAAAATGCGATCATGGACCTTGAACAGACCATACTGCATGCAGAGCTGCGCGTTGCGCCACAAGCTCGGATTCACGGTGTCCGGCGCCGGCTTGTCGACATCGATGAACTTCTTGTAGGTTTCCAGATCCCAGACGATGCCGCCCTTCTCGTCGCGGATTGTCAGCGTTTCGGGCTTGGCGATCAGGCCGCGCGCGGCGTTCTCGAAGTCTTCCTTGTCATCGAAATTGAGGTACTTCCTGAGCGCATCGTTGGCTGCCTTGGTCGCGGCTGTTGCAGGCTTGGGTTGTGTGCCGGTTGAGGATTGCGCGGCCGCGGCGGGAATGACACCAGGCGACCACCCGAGCCATGCTAGGGCAGAGCCGGCCAACATGAGCTGGCGTCTATCAGGGCCAGCGGAGGCAGTGTCGGGGGTCGCTGGAGATTGTCGCGCATCGCGAGAGATCATTGCTTCACTCCGATAATGAGACGATGAAGCGACCCCCACAATGCGGGGGGTCGGCCTGAACCATCTATTGGGGGCAATAGTCCCAGAAGCCCTGGGTGCGGGACGGATCCGTGTAGTACCAGCACATCCCGGGCGCCGGCGCCGCGCCGGCCCAAGCAGCTGCTGTCGCTGCCGTTACGAAGCCGATCGCGGCACCGGCTGCGATGGCGCCACCGACCGGCCAGCGGTACCAGCCAGGACGCGCCCAACGTACGCCACCGCCATGATAGCCAGGCCGAACAACGGTCGTTCGTCGCACCGCGGCATTGGCGCGCGGCCCGACGACCGCCGTGCCGCTGCGGACCGCGGCCCCTCCGCGTGGTCCGACCGCTGCGCCGCGGCGATGCACAGCGGCACGCACCTGTGTGAGGTCGTCTTGGAACTGGAAGGCTGACGGGTCAGGCGCCAAGGGCGCTGCTCGAACTGCGCTCGGAACGGCGCAGCAAATAGCTACCAAGATCAGGAGAGAAATCCGGAAGTTCACGGCAGGCCCGTGATCGAACGTCATGCGAAATGTCGGCATTGTCAGGCCCTCCAATTTTCTTATCGGCTCACAGATCGTGCGAGCGCCTATGTCAGCCTCTCGTCTTCCTTCCCCTTGCTCCTCCTTTGCGACCTTTCGGCTTCATCTCGCAGCGGTTGCACATCTAGGATAGCTCACCTCCCTCCCGCTGTGATGTGCAGTTTGTGCCGATGCGACGCCTTGCCGCCTTCCGTCGAAAAATGAAGGATTTTCAACTGGATGTTGTGAGCGCAATTCGAGGCAAATTGCCCACGCCGCTTTTTCGTCGCAATGAAAGCGAAGCTTAGGGTGCCGAGCCAGAGTGCAAGAGATGCCGGGCGTCGTTGGGATCATCGATCAGGGCCGTGGCGGCAGCACGATCAGTTGCCGCGAGATTACGATCAACGGGTTCGAGCAACTTCGCGCCGCGACGCCCACGAGCAGCGCAGAGATCATCCAGATCCAGCCCGGCCGCATGCAAGGACATCTGAAGCACGCGAGCGTCGCCGGACTATCGCTCGGGTTTGGCACGTTCTCGCACGGGGTGATTTCGCGCGGCGTCTACAGCGACGACCGCGTGACGATCGGGTTCCTGACGCAGGTCAATCGGCGACGCAGCTCCCAGCGAGGGATCGGCGGCATTCGGATCTGGTCTCCCGGCGTGGAGCATCAAAGCCGCTACGTCGCGGGCGTTTCCTTTGGCGCCATCTCTGTCTCGACGGAGGATATGGCTCGGTTCTTCGGACCCGACAGCCGGTTCAGCGAGCCGACAGCATGGCTGGGAAGAAGCGCGTTCCACACCAACCCTGAAACGGGCGACGCTCCGGCCCGCGTGCTGAGAAGCATCATGGCCGGCTTCGACCGATGCGCTGGCAAACTGGGTCCGTCCGAGGCGGAGTACTGGAAGCGGGCCATCATCGAAAGCGCGTGCTACGCGATTGCGAACTCGGAACAGTCGGCCGTCTTCGTCTCTTCACCGCAACGGCTGGTGAGACGAGCGCAGGAGTATCTCGACGCTTCGGGCGACGCTCCAATTCACATCTCTGAGCTTCTCGCGTATCTGCGCGTGTCCCGACGCGCGCTGCACAGAGCCTTCGACGAAGTCCTCGGCATTCCGCCAATGAGATACCTTCGGCAGAAGCGGTTGTGCGAGGCGCGGCTGCTTCTGCAACACGGAGCTGCAACCGGCGTCACCGTGGCGGAGGTTGCCTTCAGGCAGGGCTTCTCCGATTTCAGCAGGTTCTCGGCCTATTATCGCGTCCTTTTCGGCGAGAATCCGTCCGAGACGTTGAACAGACATTCGATGCGGAGCTGAAAGCCGGCCGGACCTGAATGGCACGTCCGGAGCTCCACCTGTTCGGGCTCAAGCTTCCGCTGGCCGAGGCACGTCGCACATCGTGCGGCTTCATGGTACGAGGTAGGCGCTCTTATTTTGAATAGGTAGTTTCAAGGAGATCCCGGATGTCATCGCCCGAACCGATCAAATTCACCGACGGCGCGGCTTACGAGCGCTTCATGTCGCCCTGGAGCCGATCGGCCGGCAACCTGTTTCTCGACTGGCTCGCGCCCCGTCCGGGACTAGCCTGGGTGGACGTCGGTGCCGGCAATGGCGCGTTCACCGAACTCCTTCTTGCAAGAGGTGCCCCTTCGTCGGTTTGCGCGATCGATCCCTCCGATGCGCAGATTGCAACGGCGCGCGAAAAGTTGGCGGCAAAGCAGGTCGAGCTCTCGATCGGCGATGCGATGGCCCTGCCCTATGAGGCCAACCGCTTCGACATCGCGGTGATGGCGCTGGTGTTGTTCTTCGTCCCCGATCCGCGCAAGGGCGCCGCGGAAATGGTCCGCGTCGCCAAGCCGGGCGGCCTGGTCGCGTCCTACACTTGGGATATTTTGCGCGGCGGCACGCCCACGCAACCATTGTGGGAGGAGTTGGATGCGCTTGGCATTCCGGCAGCGCGCCCGCCGAGTGCAGAGATCTCGCGTTTCGAGGCGCTGAAGGCGCTCTGGGCGGAGCTCGGTCTACGCGATATCGAAACCCGCGAACTGGTGGTCGATCGAACGTTCTCTGACTTCGACGACTACTGGCTGTCCATGGTCGTGAGCAGCCCGACCGGCATCGTGGGAAAGCTATCGGAGGCCGAGGGTGCGGAGCTCAAACGTCGACTCCAGGCGCGACTGCCGGCAAGCGCGACCGGCGCGATCACCTTTCATGCCTCGGCGACCGCGATCAAGGGCCGGAAAGCGGGTTGATGACCTGGACTGCATCCGCGTTCGGGAGCCACACATCGCATTCGATGTAACCTGCGCGCGGCCTTGCCACTTGCCCACCGCTACGTCTGCGCCTCGGCATCGCTCTCGAGCTTGTTACGGAGTGCCGCGACGATGCGATGAACCGTTTGCAGATCCTTGACCGCAAGCCCTTCGGAAAGGCTGTTGACCCACGGCATCTGCAAAGCCATGGCGGCGTCGAAAGCGCGCCGCCCCTTGTCGGTGAGGACGACGAGCTGTGCGCGGCGGTGATGCGGATTGGCCTCGAAGGCAACGAGGCCTTCCGCATGGAGGTCGTTGACGATCCGCTGCACGTTCTGGCGATTGCCGCCGAGATCGCGGGCGAGCCAGGCTACCGGCTGCGGTCGCTCTGCCTGCACGATGGCGCCGAGAATCTGCCAGCGGGCGCTGGTGAGCCCGAGCGGGGCCACCAAACGGTCCCCTGCGGTCAGGAGCAGGCTGTTCAGCCGGAACAAGTCAAGCATGAGGTTCGTCAGGGCATCGCCGGCCGGCGTCCGTTGGGATTTCCGCATCCGTCACCATAGACAGTTATTGACATCATGATGTCAAATTACTAGGTTGGCCATAGTACCGTATTGACATCATAAAACCATCTCGACGGAGTTCGTCATGGCACGCTTACGCCCACTGGACCCTGACTTTCCCATCGAGCGTCAGCTCGGCATCGACACCGGCCCTTTGGTACTGGTGAATCTGTTCACGCTCGACAAGGCCGACGAACAAAGCTTTCTCCAGGTCTGGCAGGACGATGCCGCCTTCATGAAGCGGCAGCCCGGCTTCATCTCCACCCAGCTTCATCGGGCGATCGGCGAAAGCCCCACGTATCTGAACTACGCGGTTTGGCAGACGAATGCCGACTTCCGGGCTGCGTTCACGCACCCCGAGTTTAGGTCGAAGATCTCGGCTTACCCTGCATCCGCGATCGCCTCCCCGCACCTGTTCCAGAAAGTCGCGGTGCCCGGCATCTGCGTCGCGTAGCTCGCTTCGAAAACGGCAGACCCATGACCAAGATCATCCACCCAGTCGCGGGAGCGGTCGCACTGATCACCATTGCGACTTTCTGGCTTTCCACGGCTCTCACCGAGCTGTTTGCGTCACACGAGACCATAGCCATGGTGAAGACCGCCATACCGTGGGGCTTCCTGCTGCTCATTCCGATGCTTGCGGCGACGGGAGGCTCGGGATTCGTCCTGGCAAAGCAGCGGCGCGCCGGCCTGATCGGTGCGAAGATCAAACGCATGCCGTTCATTGCCGGCAACGGCATCCTGATTCTGATTCCCGCCGCGTTGTTTCTTGCCTCCAAGGCGAAGGCCGCGGAGTTCGACACCACGTTCTACGCCGTGCAGGCTCTCGAGCTGGCCGCCGGAGCAGCGAACATCGTTCTGCTCGGTCTCAACATGCGTGACGGCCTCAAGATGAAGGGCCGTTTCCGCGTTCGCGAGCCTGATCGCTTGAGCACCAAGCCGATCCTCTGAGTGCGAAGATTCTTTCACTGCTGCGGAAGTGATCCCCGCCTATGCCTGCTTCTTCTTCCCCTTGGCGGCCCTCGGCACCGGCTGCGGGTCCGGATTGCCTTCGATCGAGGACAGACGTCCAGCGGTGAACGTGTAGATGCCGGCGCGCGGACCGGTGGTCCAGGTGACGACGGCGACGCGGCGGCCGCCAGCGTCGTTGGACAGGTTGACGGTCGAGGGCGCGCCGATGCCGCGCACCACGTCGCATTCGGTGTGGCCGAGCGCGACCGTGCCGCCGATCGGCGCGGGCGTCGTCGAGGCATTGGCATCGGCCGGTCCGGGCGGCGGCGCCATGCCGGGACAGGCGCCGTCGGCGCTGACGAGATCCTCAGCCCGCACCGGCTTGTCGGGGGTCAGCGGCGGCGATTCGATCGAGATGTTCTTGATGAAGAGGCGGCCGGGTTTCTGGAACCATTCGGCATCCTTCGACAGCAAATCGGCCCCGCCCGCGCAGCCCGCGACCAGCGGTGCTACGGCAGCCAACGCAATCAAGAGCGAGCCGGGAAGCTTTTGATGTCGCACGATAAACGAATTCCCCACGTGAAGGACCAGCCCTAAGCGATTGTCCCAACATCCCTTTGCGGCATGAAGGTGGCCGAAGCCAGCATCGCCCGAAAAGTGCAAATTATCATTAATTGCGGCTAATTGCGCTTCTGCCACCGGCCGCGGTCGTCGGCCTGCCAATAGGTGACATCAAATCCCCGCGCCTTGCAATCCGTCCAGGCCGTGCGGGCGAGCGCAAGCGCGTCGGGATCGTCGCCATTGAACAGCAGCACCATGCGCTCATAGCCCTGGGCGTCCTCCGGCAGCGCGGCGTTGTCGACCAGGAAGCGGACATTGGCCCCGTTGGGATTGCCGCCCTCGATCGCCAGCACGATCGGCTGGTCGGCCACATCGTTCACCCGCCATGTCGCGTGCGGCAGGAATGAATCGTCGCGATAGGTCCACAAGTGCGAGTCGAGCGCATCGGCGCGCTCCTCCGAGGTCGACTGCACCACGACGCGCCAGCCGCGCTCGAGCGATTTCTCGAGAAGCGGCGGCAACACATTCTCCACCGTCATGTTTTGCAGATGGTAAAACAGCACTTCAGTCATGTCGGGTCATTTGCGCTCGTAATGGTCGGCGACCAGGCGGTCCAGCAGGCGAACGCCGTAGCCGCTGCCCCAGCTCTGGTTGATGTCGGTCTTCGGCGCGCCCATGGCGGTGCCGGCGATGTCGAGATGGGCCCAGGGCACGCCGTCGACGAAGCGCTGCAAGAACTGCGCGGCGGTGATCGAGCCGCCATGGCGGCCGCCGGTGTTCTTCATGTCGGCGAACTGGGAATCGATCAGCTTGTCGTATTCCGGGCCGAGCGGCATGCGCCAGACCTTCTCCCCGCTCTCGATGCCTGCCGTGAGCAGCCGGTCGGCCAGTTCGTCGTTGTTGGAGAACATGCCGGCATGCTCGGTGCCGAGCGCCACCATGATGGCGCCGGTCAGCGTCGCAAGGTCCACCATGAATTTCGGCTTCACCTTCTTGGCGACGTACCAAAGCACGTCGGCGAGCACGAGGCGGCCCTCGGCGTCGGTGTTGATGATCTCGATGGTCTGGCCGGACATCGAGGTGACGATGTCGCCCGGCCGCTGCGCGTTGCCGTCGGGCATGTTCTCGACGAGGCCGATGGCGCCGACCGCGTTGACCTTCGCCTTGCGCGCGGCGAGCGCATGCATCAGGCCGACGACGCAGGCCGCGCCGCCCATGTCGCCCTTCATGTCCTCCATGCTGCCGGCCGGCTTGATCGAGATGCCGCCGGTGTCGAAGCAGACGCCCTTGCCGACGAAGGCGACGGGGGCCTCGCCCTTCTTGGCGCCGTCCCAGCGCATGATCACGGTGCGGCTCGGCCGCGCCGAACCCTGGCCGACACCGAGCAGCGCGCCCATGCCGAGCTTCTGCATCGCCTTGACGTCGAGCACCTCGACCTTGACGCCGAGCTTGCGGAGCTGACCCGCTCTGCGGGCGAACTCCTCCGGGAAAAGCACGTTCGGCGGCTCGTTGACGAAGTCGCGTGCGATGATCACACCGTCGACGACATGGCCGGCCGCGGCGAACGCTTTCTTCGCCGCACCGGCATCGCCGACCGCAAGCGAGACGTCGGCGCGCGCGCCGCCCTCCTCGCCGTCCTTCTTCTTGGTTTTGTAGCGATCGAACTTGTAAGCGCGTAAGCGCAGGCCCGAGGCGATCGCAACCGCCTGCTCGCTGGTCAGGGCGCCACCCGGCAGCTCCGCCAGGATGGTCATGGCGCTGGTGCCGGCGGGCAGCTTGCTGGCCGCCACACCGCCGAACTTGAGGAAATCGTTGGCCTTGAGGCCGGTCGCCTTGCCGGCGCCGATCACGATCAGCCGGGTCGCCTTCACCCCCTCCGGCGCCAGAATGTCCAGCGCAGCACCACTCTTGCCCTTGAAGGCGGCCGCAGCCGCCGCGCGCTTCACAATCTCGGCAGCGCCGCCGAGGGCCTTGACCGTCGCCGGACCGAGCTTCAGGCCGTCGTCGCAGAACACGACCAGGATGCCACGAGGGGCGGCAGACAGCGGGACAAAGCCGACCTTGATGGCATCGGACATGGATAACTCCTCCAAAAGATGGGGCTTTTCGTCGTTCGGGCGTTCCAGCCACAACCGGAGCTGAACGGCGATTCACTGAGGCGTCCCCCACTATGGGCCACCCGCCCGGCAGATGCCAAGCTCCGCCGTGGCCCCCACGCCACAACAGCGAAATATTAACCATATGATGAGGGTGCCACGGGGCAGCCATTTTGTTGACGGATCAAAGGGATGGTAGTGAGAGGATGAACTGGCGGAAGAGCTGTTGGCCGACCTTGGGGATCCCCTGATCGGGGATTGGTTGGGCAGCCGGAATTCCGATCGGAATTGGGGCTTGGTGGGAATTCGTGCGGTAGCGCATGGGGTCGATCGATAGGTATATCTTCCGCACGACGCTGGCGTCGTTTGCGTTGGTCCTGGTCAGCCTCACCGGCGTGATCTGGATTACGCAGGCGTTGCGCGGCATCGACCTGATGACGAGCCAGGGTCAGACCATCCTCACCTTCCTCGGCATCACCAGCCTCGTGATCCCGGCCCTGGTCCTGATCATCTCGCCGATCGCGCTGATGATCGCGATCTCGCACACACTGAACAAGCTCGCGACCGATTCCGAGATCATCGTGATGAATGCCGCCGGCTTCTCGCCGATCCGGCTGTTCGTTCCGTTCTTCTATGCCACCTGCGTGGTGGCGCTGCTGGTCGCCTTCATCGCGGCCTATCTCGCCCCAGACGGGATGCGGCGCATCAAGCAGTGGGATGCCGAGATCACCGCGGACGTGCTCACCAACATCCTGCAGCCCGGCCGCTTCGCCCGGCTCGACGAGAACCTCACGATCCGGATTCGCGAACGCCAACCGGGCGGCATCCTCGCCGGCATCTTCATCGACGACCGCCGCGATCCGAACGAGCGCGTCTCGATCGTCGCCGAGCACGGCGAGGTCGTGAAGAACGAGACCGGCTCGTTCCTGGTGCTGGAAACCGGCAATCTCCAGCGCTTCGAGGCGGGCAAGCGCGATCCGGCGCTCGTGGCCTTCGGCCGCTACGGCTTCGACATGTCGAAATTCGCCAAGGGCAGCGACGTCACCCTCGGCATCCGCGAGCGCTATCTCTGGGAGCTGTTCTCGCCATCCGACAACGATCCCGTCTACAAGCAGATTCCAGGGCAGTTCCGCGCGGCCTTGCATGACAGCCTGCTCGCGCCGATGTATCCGTTCGCCTTTGCGGTGCTGACCTTTGCCTTTCTCGGAGCGCCGCGCACCACTCGCCAGAGCCGCAACTTCTCCATCGCCTCCTCGATCGTGGCGGTGTTCGGCCTGCGCATGGCCGGTTTCGCCTGCTCGGTGATGGCGGTGAAGTCGCCGGGCGCGGTGCTGGCTCAATATGCGATGGTTTTCGGCGCCATCGGCGTCGGGCTGTGGATGATCATCCGCGGTGTCGTGGTCGAGCCGCCTCCCGGCCTGATGGAGGCCATCAACCGGTCGAATGCACGGATCGCACGGCTGTTCGGACGTCCGGCCACCGCATGAGCATGCTCACCAACACACTGGGGCGCTATTTCGCCGGCCGCTTCGTGGTCGCGGCGCTCGGCGTCTTCGGCGGCATTTTCCTGCTGCTGGTGCTGGTCGACTACATCGAGATGGTGCGCAAGACCTCGGGCCTTGCATCCGCCTCCGCGCTCATGGTGGCCGAGACCTCGCTGTTCCGGGTGCCGCAGCTCCTGGAGAAGCTGACGCCGTTCTGCATGCTGATCGGCGCCATGACCTGCTATCTCGCCCTCTCCCGCCGGCTCGAGCTCGTGGTGGCGCGCGCCGCGGGCATCTCCGCCTGGCAGTTCATCGCGCCCGCGCTCGGCAGTGCGCTCCTGATCGGCGTGATCGCCACCGTCGCCTACAATCCGATGTCGGCCAATCTGCGCGAGCTGTCCAAGCGCATGGAGGCCGAGCTGTTCGGCTCCGCACCCGGCGGCGGCATCCAGGACGCCTCCGGCTTCTGGCTCAACCAGATGACCAGCGACGGGCAGACCATCATCAATGCGGCGCGCAGCGAGCAGCAGGGCATCCGGCTGACCGGGCTGACGCTGTTCCGGTTCGACCAGGACCAGCACTTCAAGGAGCGGGTCGAGGCGCGCGAGGCGACGCTGGATGCCGGCCGCTGGCTGTTCAAGGGCGTCCGCCGCTTCTCGCTGGACGGACCGCCGATCGACCAGGCCACCCTGGAAATTCCGACCACGCTGACCGAGGCGCAGGTCCGCAACAGCTTTTCCACCCCCGAGACTGTGTCCTTTTGGCAACTACCGAGCTACATCCGCTCCTCCGAAAGCTCGGGCTTCGCGACAGCCGGATACCGACTCCAGTATCAGAAGCTTCTGGCACAGCCGTTTTTGCTCGCAGCCATGGTGATGCTCGCGGCCTCCGTGTCGTTGCGCTTCTTCCGGATGGGCGGCGTGCAGAAGATGGTTTTGAGTGGCGTGGGCGCAGGCTTTCTGCTCTACGTTCTGTCGAAAGTAACTGAGGACTTGAGCAAGGCTGAGTTGATGCATCCGATCGCTGCGGCGTGGTTGCCCGTTGTGGTGGGCGGCCTCACCGGCTTTTTGGCCTTGCTCTATCAGGAGGACGGATAGTGACTGCCGTCCGCCGAGGGCACGTGTCTCGTTTGACGCGGCGCACATGGGTGCGCGCGAACGGGCGCGACTTGTCCGTCCGCAGGCTCCTGATTGCCGCCGTCGCGGCTGCCTCGCTCGGCGGCTTGATCGACGCTGCCGCCGTGGCGCCGGCGAAGGCCCAGAGCTTCACCTACAATCCGCTGCCGCCGCGTGCGAAGCCGCCAAAGGCCCCCAACGACAACCAGATGCTGGTTCAGGCCACCGAGGTGAACTACGACTACAACAACTCGCGCGTCTCCGCGGTCGGTAACGTGCAGCTGTTCTACAACGGCACCAGCGTCGAGGCCGACCGGGTCATCTACGACCAGAAGACCAAGCGGCTGCATGCCGAGGGCAACATCCGCATGACGGATGCCGACGGCAAGATCACCTATGCCGAGATCCTGGATCTCTCCGACGATTACCGCGACGGTTTCGTCGATTCGCTGCGCGTGGACACGGCGGACCAGACCCGCATGGCCGCGAGCCGCGCCGACCGCTCCAGCGGCAATTACACGGTGTTCGAGAATGGCGTCTACACGGCCTGCGCGCCGTGTAAGGACGATCCGAAGAAGCCGCCGCTGTGGCAGGTCAAGGGTGCCCGCATCATCCACGACCAGCAGGAGAAGATGCTGTATTTCGAGACGGCACAGATCGAGTTCTTCGGCGTGCCGCTCGCCTACATGCCCTATTTCTCGACGCCCGACCCGACGGTGAAGCGTAAATCCGGCTTCCTGATGCCGGGCTATATTTCGGGCACGGACAGAACGGGCTATGGCGTCGAGGTTCCCTATTACTGGGCGATTGCGCCCGACATGGACGCGACCATCACCCCGCGCTTCTTGTCGCGGCAAGGCGCGCTGCTGCAGGGCGAATTCCGCCAGCGCCTGATCGACGGCGCCTACCAGATCCGTGCCTACGGCATCTACCAGCTCGATCCCGGAGCATTCGCGGGGCTGCCCGGCGACCGCGAGTTCCGCGGCGCCATCGACACCAAGGGTCAGTTCGCCCTCAACGACAAATGGGTCTGGGGCTGGGACGGCGTGCTGATGTCCGACTACTACTTCTTTTCGGACTACCGGCTCTACCAGTACCGCGATCCGCTCGGCTCGTTCCTGTTGCTGCCGACGGAAGCGCTGTCGCAGCTCTATCTGACCGGCGTCGGCAACCGCAGCTTCTTCGATGCGCGCACGATGTACTGGCTGAGCTATTCGGGCAACCAGAGCCAGGTGCCGATCGTCTACCCGGTGATCGACTATTCCAACGTGCTCAACTATCCCGTCTTCGGCGGCGAGTTCAGCTACAAGACCAATTTCGTGAACCTGTCGCGCGACGAAGCGGTGTTCGACCCGATCACGACGCTCGCCAACACCAACAGCCTGTGCACCACGGCATCGGCCGATCCGCTGGCGCGGATGCCCTCGCAGTGCCTGCTGCGCGGCTTCCCCGGCACCTACACCCGCCTCACCGCGGAAGCGCAGTGGCGCAAGTCCTTCACCGACCCGTTCGGCCAGATCTGGACGCCGTTCGCGAGCCTGCGTGCCGACGCGATCAGGTCCTCGGTCTCCAACCAGCCCGGCGTGTCGAACTACCTGCCCGTCGGCGACACCGAGGCGTTCCGCCTGATGCCGACCCTGGGCCTGGAGTACCGCTATCCCTTCATCAACGTTCAGCCCTGGGGCTCGACCACCCTCGAGCCGATCGCGCAGATTATCATCCGGCCGAACGAGACCTATGCCGGCAGGCTGCCGAACGAGGACGCCCAGAGCCTGGTGTTCGACGCCTCGAACCTGTTCAGCGTCGACAAGTTCTCCGGCTACGACCGGGTCGAGGGCGGCGGCCGCGCCAATGTCGGCGTGCAGTCCACCACGCAGTTCGACAGGGGCGGCGCCGTTAAGGTGCTGTTCGGCCAGTCCTACCACCTGTTCGGCCTGAACTCCTTCACGGTGCAGGATGCCATCAATACCGGCCTCAACTCCGGCCTCGACAAGCCGCGGTCGGATTACGTTGCGAGCGCCAACTACTCGCCGAACAGCACCTACACGTTCAGCGTCCGCTCCCGCATGGACGAGCAGACCTGGAACGTGCAGCGCTTCGAGGCGGAAGGCCGCGCCAACTTCAATCGCTGGTCGGTCAGCGTGTTGTACGGCAATTACGCAGAGCAGCCGGAGCTGGGCTATCTGACCCGCCGCGAAGGCATCCTGACGACGGGCTCGCTGAAGGTCGCGACCAACTGGGTGGTGTCGGGCTCGGCGCGCTGGGACCTCGAGACCAACAAGATCAACCAATATGTGCTCGGTGCCGGCTATGTCGACGATTGCTTCGTGCTGGCGGCGAATTACGTAACTTCGTATAGCTATTCGGCGGGCACCGCACCGCCCACGCTGAGCCACGCGTTCATGTTCCAAATCGGCCTGCGCACGCTGGCGAACTCAACGACGTCCAGCAGTTCCACCGGCCTCCAGTAAATGGTTTGAAGTGCCGGCCGCGTTTGCCCTATCTCGACGCGGCCGACATGCGAGCGACATCATGACGACGCCATTGCCTGTCTTCCGCCTCCTTCTCGCCATCGGTGCCGGGCTGATCTTGGCCGCCCTGCCCTCGCCGTCGCGCGCGCAGAACATCGCCGTGATGGTCAACGGCGATCCCATCACCGATTTCGACATCGAGCAGCGCATCAAGCTCGACCAGCTGTCGACACAGAAGACCCCCAGCCGGCAGGAGGTCATCAACGTGCTGATCGACGACAAGGTCAAGATCAAGGAAGGCAAGAAATACGGCGTCGATCCCAGCGTCTCCGACATCAACCAGTCCTATGACGGCATGGCACAGCGCATGCGCATCACGCCGGATCAGCTCACCAAGTCGCTCGAATCCAAGGGCGTCCGCCCGGAGACGCTGAAGAGCCGCATGAGGGCCGAGATGGTCTGGGGCAGCCTCGTGCGCGGCCGCTTCAAGGAGAAGCTGCTGGTCGGCGAGCGCGACGTCGCGCAGGCCGTGCAGGCGCAGACCGGCGAAAAGCTTCAGATCGAGGGCACCGAGTACAAGATGCAGCCGATCGTGCTGATCGTGCCGCGCGGCTCGTCGGCGGCGTTCCTGGAAACCCGGAAGAAAGAAGCCGAGTCCTATCGCGCCCGCGTCGGGAGCTGCGAGGAGGCCAATTCGCTGTTCCGCTCGACCCCGAACGCGACCATCCGCGACACCGTCACCAAGACCACCGCGGAGCTGCCGGAGCCGCTGCGCAAGGTGCTCGACGACACCCCGATCGGCCGCCTGACCGCGCCCGAGATGACCAAGAACGGCATCGAGATGGTGGTGCTGTGCTCGCGCAAGCCGACCATGATCGACACGCCGAAAAAGCGCGAGGTCCGCGAGAAGATGTATCAGGAGAAGTACGAGAAGACGCAGAAGGCCTATCTCGACGAGCTGCGCAAGGCAGCGATGATCGAATATCGCAACCGCTGATGGCCAAACCCTTCTCAGAGCCCTCCACCGAGTCCGCAGCCAAGCCTCTTGCAACTAAGCCCCTTGCAGCCAAGCCCCTTGCAGCCAAGCCCCTTGCCCTCACCCTGGGAGAGCCCGCCGGCATCGGCCCCGACATCACGATCGCGGCCTGGCTCAGGCGGGGCGAGCTGAACCTGCCCGCCTTCTATCTGCTCGGCGACGAGGCCCTGATCGCGCGCCGCGCCAAGGCGCTCGGCGCCGATATCAGGATCGCCGCGGTGGGCCCCAGTGAAGCGGGTTCCGCGTTCACGGACGCCTTGCCCGTGGTCGCGACCGGCGAGCGCGCCACCGCCGAGCCCGGCAAGCCCGATTCATCCAGCGCGCCGGCCGCGCTCGCCTCGATCCGGCAGGCGGTCCTCGACGTGCGCGCGGGCCGTGCCGGTGCCGTCGTCACCAACCCGATCGCCAAGAGCGTGCTCTACCGCGCCGGCTTCCGTCATCCCGGCCATACCGAATTCCTCGCCGAGCTCGCCGCGGAGAACGGCCGCGTGCCGCAGCCGGTGATGATGCTGTGGTCGCCCCAGCTCGCCGTCGTGCCCGTGACCATCCACGTCTCGCTGCGCGATGCGCTGGGCGAGCTCACCAGCGAGCTGATCGTCTCGACCGTCCGCATCGTCGCCACCGAGCTGAAGTCCCGCTTCGGCATCGCAAGGCCGCGCATCGCGGTCTCCGGTCTCAATCCCCATGCCGGCGAGGACGGCTCGCTCGGCCACGAGGAGCAGACCGTCATCGTCCCGGCGCTGAAAGCGCTGCGCAACGAAGGCATCGAGGCCAGAGGGCCGCTGCCCGCCGACACCATGTTCCACGAGGCGGCGCGACGGACCTATGATTGCGCGGTCTGCATGTATCACGACCAGGCGCTGATCCCGATCAAGACCGTCGCCTTCGACGACGCCGTCAACGTCACGCTCGGACTGCCCTTCATCCGCACATCGCCCGATCACGGCACCGCCTTCGACATCGCCGGCACGGGCAAGGCCAATCCGGCGAGCCTGATCGCCGCGCTGCGGCTCGCCAGCCGCATGGCGGCTGCGACAAGCTAATGAGCGCGATCGACGACCTCCCGCCGCTGCGCGAGGTCATTCGCCAGCACGCGCTGTCGGCGCGCAAATCGCTCGGCCAGAACTTCCTGCTGGACCTCAATCTCACCGCGCGCATCGCGCGTGCGGCCGCACCGCTCGAGGATTCCACCATCGTCGAGATCGGCCCCGGCCCGGGCGGGCTGACGCGGGCGCTGCTCGCGCTCGGCGCCCGCCGCGTCATCGCCATCGAGCACGACGAGCGCGCGATCCCCGCCTTGCAGGATATTTCCGCGCGCTACCCGGGCAGACTCGAGCTCGTGCATGGCGATGCCATGACCTTCGATCCACGCCCGCTGCTCGCGGGCGAACGCGCCAAGATCGTCGCCAACCTGCCCTACAACATCGCGACCCAGCTTCTCATCAACTGGCTCATTACCGAGCCGTGGCCGCCCTGGTACGAGATCATGGTGCTGATGTTCCAGCGCGAGGTCGGCGAGCGCATCGTCGCGCGCGAAGACGAGGAGGCCTATGGCCGGCTCGGCGTGCTCGCCAACTGGCGCTGCGAGACCAAGATCCTGTTCGACATTGCGCCGTCCGCCTTCGTGCCGCCGCCGAAGGTCACCTCCTCCGTCGTGCGCCTCAAGCCGCGCGCAGAGCCGCTTGCCTGCGATCGCAGGATGCTCGAGCAGGTCGCCGCCGCCGCCTTCGGCCAGCGCCGCAAAATGCTGCGGCAAAGCCTCAAATCGCTCGGTGTCGATCCCGCACGGCTTGCACGAGCCGCCGGCGTCGACGCGACGCGGCGCGCCGAGACCATTCCCATCCCCGGCTTTGTTGCCATGGCGCGTGAATTGGCGGATATACGCAGCGAAACCGAGTAATTAAGAATTCCGGAGGAAAGAAAATGGCGTTGATGCGTCGGCAGTCCCTGGTCAAGTTCGATGCGCCGCTGTGCGAGACCATCGTCGAGACGCCCAAGCCGCAGGGCCGTGAGGTCTTGGTCCGCATCGAGCGCTGCGGTCTCTGCCATTCCGATCTCCACATCCAGGACGGCTATGCCGATCTCGGCGGCGGCAAGAAGCTCGACACCACGCGCGGCATGACGCTGCCCTTCACGCTCGGCCACGAGATCGCGGGCGTCGTCGACGAGGTCGGCCCCGATGTTCCGGCCAGCCTCGTCGGCGCCAAGAAGGCGGTGTTTCCGTGGATCGGCTGCGGCCAGTGCCGCGACTGCGCCAATGGCGACGAGAATCTTTGTGTGAAGCAACGCTTCCTCGGCGTTTCCATCGACGGCGGCTTCGCCACCCACGTTCTGGTCCCCGACGCCAAATATCTGCTCGACTACGATCCCCTGCCCGTCAACCAGGCCGCCACCCTGATGTGCTCCGGCGTCACCGCCTATGGCGCGCTCAAGCGCCTGGTCGACCGTCCGCGCCAGCGCAATCTGTTGCTGATCGGCCTCGGCGGCGTCGGCATGATGGGCCTGTCGTTCGCGCAGGCGATGTTCAAGCAGCCGATCACGGTCGCCGACCTCTCGCCGGCCGCGCGCGAGACCGCCCTCAAGAACGGTGCGGCGGCGGCCTATGATCCGGCCGAGCCCGACGTGATCAAGCGCATCCTGAAGGAGACCGAGGGCGGCTTCGACGAGATCGTCGATTTCGCCGGCAACGAGAAGTCGATGGCCTTTGCCGTCGCCGTTGCCGCGCGCGGCGGCAAGATCGTGGTCTCCGGCCTGATGGGCGGCCAGTTCACGCTGCCGACGGTGCAATGGGTCTACAAGCGCATGACCATCGAAGGTTTCATGGTCGGCACGCTCGCGGAGGCTCACGAGCTGATGGCGCTCGCCCGCGCCGGCAAGATCAAGCCGACGCCGATGCGCGAGGAGCCGATGGGCGACGTGCAGAAGTGGATCGACGAATTGCGTGCCGGCAAGGTCGTCGGCCGCATCGTCCTGAAGAACTGACCGCGGCGCGGTGGGTCCGATGCAAGTCTCGCCCGCCGCACGGAACGCCTGCGGCCGCGCCGCGTTGGCTGCGCATGTCGATCCGTTGCACCGTCGAAAGCGCATTCTTCATCGCCTGGAGCTGCCTCGAGAAGAGCGGCGAGCTCGGGCCGCCGGACGCGAGCGCGAACTTCCTGCTCGACGCCATCGAGGCCCAGCTTCGAACCGGTGAGCGCCGGCAACTGATGCTCGCCAACCGGGCGATCGACGCTTACCGCGCCGCTGCGGCACAGGGCCGACTGACGGGGGATCGCGAAGCCCGCTGCGGCTGACGATCCTCGCTGCCGTCCAGCCCGCTGAAGCCCGCGACGCCGTGCTCTGGTTTTCAACGTTCGAACGTCCGTTGTGTGCACTTTGGAACCGTCGGTTCCGCCGCGGAAACGTAGGTTTGCCGCTGGCGCCGATTCCCGGCCCGCCCAAGAGAACATAATGTGACCGGTCGGCCCCAGAACGATCTGCTCCGCCAGCTCAATCATCAGGATTTCGAACTGCTCGGGCCTCACCTCCAGCCGATCGACGTCGAGGCGAGCTACGTCCTGCATCATGCCGGCGACGACGTCGCCGCGGTCCATTTTCCATGCGGTCCCGCGCTGGTGTCGTTCGCCGTGCCGGTCGAGGACGATCGCGAGGTCGAAAGCCTGCTGGTCGGGCGCGAGGGCGCGGTCGGCATCGCCGCCGGCCCCAGCCCTTCGCTCGCCTATTCGCGCATGGTCGTGAAGTTTGGCGGCACCCTGGTGCGGCTGCCGTTGCGCGCGCTCGAGCAGGCGCAGCAGAGATCGGCGACGCTCCAGGAGGCCTTCGCGCGCTATGCCGACTGCCAGTTCGCGCAGCTCTTGCAGACTGCGGCTTGCAACGCTGCGCATTCGATCGAGCAGCGGGCCGCCAAGTGGATCATGTCCGCGCAGGAACATATCGGCGGAGCCGAGATTCCTCTCACCCACGAGCAGCTCGCCGGCATGCTGGGCGTCTCCCGCAGCTATGCCAGCCGCGTCATCCAGATGTTCAAGGCGCGGCGCATCCTCGCGACCCGCCGCGGCGCCATCCTGATCCTCGACGCAGCAGCGCTCGAAGCGAGAGCCTGCTGCTGTAACGATTGGGTGAAGAAGCATTTCCACGAGGTGCGCGGTGGAGCGGCACCCGCGGAGGGTTGATGCCTCCGCCTCACGCATGCGGCGGCGACTGCCGCTTCAGATGCAGATAGGTCGGACTGAAATCGCCGAGCCGCTGCAGCTCGCGCCATTTCAGCACGACCAGCTCGCCATCACGAAGATCCATCGCGCCGCTGCGCCTGAGATCGGCGAGCGTCCGGTTCACCGTCGCGATCGCCATGCCGAGCGTCTCGCCGAGTTGCGTGAGACTGATCGGCATGCGGCAACGATTGCCGCGCACCAGCTGCGCCGCGCGGGCGCGGTAAAACAGCTCGCAAAACAAGTGCGCCATGCGGGTCTGCATCGGCCGGGCACTGTTGTTGGTGATGGCCTCGCGAAAGATCGCGGCATCGCGCAGCGTCTCGCGCCAGACCGCGAGGGCGAAGGTCGGCCGCCGCCGGAACGCGATGAACAATTCGCGGTGCGGGATGAACGCCACCGACGCCGGCCCGAGCGCACTGAGCCCGTGATCCATCTGGTCGATGAACAACCCCTGCGCATCCGGAAGGTCGCCGGTGAGATGGAACGCCAGATATTGCCGCCGCCCGCTGCCGAGCAGGTGATAGCGGGCAACCATGCCGGAGACGACCAAAGCGGAATGCTCGGGCTCGTCGCCTTGACGGATGAAATCCTCATTGGGTGCGAAATCGCGCAGCATGAAGGTCAACGCGCGAATCTCGCCCATATCCTCCTCTGCGAGCCCGGTGTGCTCGCCGAGGTTCCGTATCAGCACGTCGTGAGCTTTTTCCATGGAGCCGCCAAAAATCGCGCCGGTTCTATCAAATGATACGTCCGGCTTGCGTTCAGCGGACTAGAACGCAGATCGGAAGCACAGGTTGCTAACCGGCTTGCGACGCATCGATCGCAGCCACCCCATCCCCCCATTCGGACCAGCCGGCCTTAACATGAAAAGCACCACTCTCCTGGAGCGCATCCGGCGCCTGTTCGCATCCGATGCCGGCGAGCATCTGGACAGCATCAGCGACGCCTTGCTGAAGGGAACGCTGAGGGAGCCGGTCCGGCCGATGTCGGATCAGGAGCTCGCTCGCGCCATCCGCGAGTTCCGCTCCGTGCCGGTTTCCGACTGGACGCTTGCGAAACTGTCGCGTCGCCTGGCCGAGGCGTCCGTGCCGCGGGACGGCTGAAGCTGCACGCGAGGCCCATGCCACATCCGAAATTCATCGTCCGTCTGCAGACGATCGAAGGCCTGTCCGAGGACGAGCGCCGCCAGATCGCGGGCTTGCCGTCCACGCTGCGCCAGGTCGCGGATGGCGAGATCGTGCTGCGCCAAGGCGAGGCCGCGAGCCGCTGTGTCTTCGTCGTCAGCGGCTTCCTCTACCAGTCGCGCATCGTCGGCGATCGCAGCCAGACCCTCGCCTTCCATGTTCCCGGCGACATGCCATGCCTGCACACGCTGCTGGTCTCGCCGATGGACGCGGATCTCGTGGGGCTCGGCCCGACCATCGTCGGCACCGTCGCCCACAGCCAGCTCCGCCAGCTGCTCGACAGCTCGATCCACCTGACCCGCGTCTTCTGGCGCGAGACGCTGATCGACGCGGCCATCTCGCGGCAATGGATCGCCCGCCTCGGTGCGCAGGCGGCGCTGCCCAAGGTCGCGCACCTCATCTGCGAGCTCGCGGCAAGGCTGGAGATCGTCGGCCTCGTCAAGCGCAACTGCTTCCAGATGCCAATGACGCAACGCCACGTCGCGGACGCCTGTGGCCTGTCCATCGTTCACGTCAACCGCACCATCCAGGAGCTGAGGCATCGCGGGTTGATCGCCTGGGACGGCAGCGAGATCGAGCTGCTCCAGCCCGACGAGCTGCGCAGACTTGCGGATTTCTCGCCTGATTATCTAAGCTGAGCGGACCGCCACGCGGCGAGCAGCGGTCCGCCGCTCCCCAGCACGGGATCCGTCTTCGGCTTGCGGACCTTGGCGATGCGCTTGACCGCGTCGGGACGCTGGCGCGTGTCGGTGCACTCGTCATAGGTGCCGTCCTGCGGGTAGGCGCCGACGACCATAAAGTCCCGGCTGGATTCGATCAGCCGGTGGCCGGTGCCCGCGGGCAGGACCAGCACGTCCCCGGCTTTCAGTTTCAGGATGCGGCCCTTGATCCCGCCGCACTCGATCCTCGCCGTGCCGCGCGCCACGCCCATCACTTCATGGATCTGCGAATGATAGTGGACGAAGTCGTACACGGTGTCGCGCCACGACCGGCCCCAGCCATTGGTGTCGAACAGCGTGTCGATGACGACCTCGGGCGGAAAGCGCCGACCGTTCAGCTTCACCGCGCCGCGATAGAGCAGCGCCGGGAAGCGCGGATGGTTCGGCACGATGCCGTCATCGCGAAAGTGCATGGCCGTGGGCTTGCGGGCCCGTACCAGCCCCCGCAGCGTCGCTGCATCGGGCTGCTCCTCTACCAGCTTCTTGGCGAAGTTCTTGATCTGATCCTTGACCGGCATGACGTCTCCTCAGCCGCGAAATAACGGCTGCGGAGGTGAGAAGTTTCCGGGCCCGATCGGAGCAAGGCCCGACAGGGCCTCTCCTCGTCATGACGCGGCGTCGGAAGGAAGCGCGTCAACGCTTGGCGGCAATCAGTTCGGCAAACTGCCGCAGATAGAGCGGCCAACCCTGATCGCTGTCAACGCCGCTGCGGACGCCTTCCCAGCCCTCGCCATGCCGATCGAGGCGACGGTGCTCCAGCTCCAAGCGGGTCCGGCTTGGTGTCTCCGCAATGAACCGGACCTCCCATTCACTCGTCTTGGCGGGATCGGTCTCGATTTGCCAGCGCGGGCTGATGTCCCAGCTCAAGAGGACTCGATTGGGTGGTTCGAACGCCAACACGCGCGCCCAGCGGCATTCGCTGCCGTCGATCCCCCGATCATAAATGCTTCCGCCCACCCGAGGTTCGAATACGGTCTCTGCGATGGGAACGGCCAGCAGATTGTGCTCGCGCGGCTTGAAGCTGCCGAAGTCTTCGGTGAAGACCTTGAACGCGCGCTCGATCGGCGCCTCGACGACGATGGAATGTTTGACGGGCGCAATCGATACACGTGTGTTCATCTGGATCCCTCCGATGGTTTTTCGACGGCTAGTTTGTAAGCGGCCAACGTGTCGCTCCAGAACCGGTCGAGCCAGGCTCGCATCTGGCCGAGTCCCGCCGGATCGACGTAATAGACGTTGCTGGCGCCCTTCGGCTCTGCACGAACCAAGCGGGATTCGCGCAGCACCTTGAGATGCTGTGAGACGGCCGACTGGGACACGGGCAGCTGTCGCGTGATCTCGGCGACCGTGCGTGGCCGTGCACCGACAAGCTCGAATATCCGCCTGCGGGTGGGATCGCCGAGTGCGGCCAGTTGTGCGCTGTCCTTAGCCATAGACACTCACCGCCCCATGCCACGCTTGTTCGACTTGTCATAAGTTACTACTAATGATTAGTTCTGACTTATGATCGTGTCAACCGGCTCAGGTCGTGGCGTGGAACTCTGATCGTGACGTTGGGAGAGTCTCATCCGGGGGCGGAACGAACGTCGCGCAGGCCCGATTCAAGCCACATCCTCTCCGGATTTGCGGCTCATTGCCACCCAAGTCTTTGACGAGAAGGGGCTCGTTGAGAGTTGCGTCATGCGTAACCGGGAGACCAGGATGGGCAACCGCGCCGCAAAGTTCATTTCGACCCTCGTCGCCAGCATCCTCGCGGGCGCGCCATTGGCCGCGGTATCGCAGAACGCGCCGACGCCATCGAGCACGGCCGCCGCGGCGCCCGACTGCCTGGCTTCGCCGAAGGATGCCACGCCGCAGGGCCAGCACTGGTACTACCGCCTCGATCGCACGACGAAGCGCAAGTGCTGGTATCTGCGCGCCGCAGGCGGCAAAGCCGCACAGACCGCGCAGGCGACGACCGATACATCCGAGCCGGATGCAGCACCGCCGCAGGCCGTGCAGAACGCGCGCGCGGAATATATCGCGCCGCAGACGAGTGCCGCAGCGGGCACGCCGAACCTGGCCGCGCCCGCGCCGGCTGCAGCGAATGCACCCGCGGTCGCGCCGCAGCCGCCGAGCAGCGTCGCCGAAACCAACGCGCAGCAGCCGGCCGTGACCGCGCGCTGGCCCGAGGCCTCCACAGCGTCCACCGCGCCAGCGCCTCAGCCGGCGGAAACCACGGTTGCAGCAGCCGCGCAGCCAAACGCGAAGCTGTCAAAATCCCCTGCTCCGCTCCCGCCCGCGGCCGATGGCACGACTGACAAGTCCGGCGGTTCGCTGCAGATGCTGATGCTTGTGATCGGCGGTGCGCTGGCGCTCGCCGGCATCCTCGCCAGCGTCATCTACCGCTTCGCCGGCGGACGGGTCCGCGCCAGGGCCGCCGACCGCCGCGGGCATTGGGACGATTGGGCGCCGCAGGACCATGACGGAAGCCACGCGCCCTGGCGCGATTCACCGCCGGCCGCCGCCCAGCCGCCCCGCCCGATCGACTTCGATGCGGCACGTCCGCAACCGACAAGACAGGCGACGAAACTCGCCGCGATCGGCCGCGAGATCGAGCTGATCGACGCACGCAGGCAACGTGCCGCCGCTCCGGCCGCAAAACCGGTCGAGTCCAGAAGCGACAAGGTCGAGATCAAGTTGTTCGATCGGGCTGCTGCACCCAAGCTTGCCGCCAACGAAATTGAGGCGGATCGCGATGACGCGCCGGCAGGTCGGGATACCGATGCCGTCGATGTCGACGCGATCACGACGATGCTGGAGCAGCTGGCGAAGGAAGGGCCGCGCCTGTCGCGGCCTAACCTTGAAGCTGACCTTGCAAACTTCGCACGAAGCCTACGAGGCCAATCCGCCGCTCGCGCTTGAGACGCTCGGCCTTCAGGATCGACTGCACCTCGGCGAAGGCTTCGTCGACCGCGTGGTTGATCACGATGTAGTCGTACTCGGCCCAGTGACTCATCTCGTCGCTGGCGCGGCTCATGCGCTTGCGGATCACCTCGTCGGAATCCTGCGCGCGCGAATGCAGGCGCTTCTCGAGGTCGGCGGCCGAGGGCGGCAGGATGAAGACGCTGACGACATCGGCGCGCGCCTTCTGCTTCAATTGCTGGGTGCCCTGCCAGTCGATGTCGAACAGCACATCCTGGCCGGCCGACAACGCCGCATCCACGGGGCCGCGCGGCGTGCCGTAGCTGTTGTCGAACACCGTCGCCCATTCCAGCAGTTCGTCGGCCTTCACCATGGCATCGAACGTCGCCTTGTCGACAAACGTATAGTCCTTGCCGTTGACCTCGCCCGGCCGCATCGCGCGCGTGGTCGCAGAGACCGACATTTTCAAGCCCGGCATCCGGTCGATCAGCATGCGCGACAGCGTCGTCTTGCCCGCGCCTGATGGCGAGGACAGCACGAACATCAATCCGCGCCGCTCGACACCGTCAGTTCCGTGACCGCCCGTCGTCATCGATCACTCCAGATTCTGCACCTGCTCGCGGAACTGCTCGACCACGTTCTTCATGGCGAGGCCCGTGTTGGTCAACTCGATGTCGTTCGACTTCGAGCAGCAGGTGTTGACCTCGCGGTGAAACTCCTGCGCAAGAAAATCCAGCTTGCGCCCGATCGGGCCGCCCTTGCCGATCAGCTCGCGCGCCTGCGTAATGTGGGAGGCGATGCGGTCGAGCTCCTCGCGGATGTCTGCCTTGGTCGCGATCAGGATCGCCTCCTGCATCAGGCGATCGGAATCGAAACGGTCGGAGGTGTCGAGCAGCGCTGCGATCTGCTCAGCGAGCTTCGCCTTGATCGCCTCCGGCTTGCGGCCGGGCGCGGCCTCCGCTCTCTTCGCCAGCTGCTCGATCTCGTCGACGCGCTGGGTCAGGATCTGCCCAAGCGAAGTGCCCTCGCGCTTGCGCATCGCAACGAGCTCGTCGAGCGCCTTGTCGAAGGCCTCGGCGGCAGCAGTGCGCGCTGCCTTGTCCTCCTCCTCGTCGCCCTCGGGCTCGGCTACCTCGACGACGCCCTTGATGGCGAGCAGGCCGTCGATGCTCGGCGCCACCGCGTCGACCTTCCCCGAGATCAGCGCGGCGGCCTTCAGCACCGCGTTGAGCACGTCCTCGTTGATGCGGACGGTGGCGGCGGCATTGGTGCGCTTGACGGTGAGATTGGCATAGACGGTGCCGCGCGAGAGCAGCTCGCCCGCGCGCTTCTTGGCATGGGCCTCGAGCTCGTCAAACCCCTGCGGCAGCCGCACGCGCAAGTCGAAGCCCTTGGCATTGACCGACTTCAACTCCCATTCGAACGTATACGGCCCGCTTGCGCCGTGGCATCTCGCAAAGCCGGTCATGGACGACAGCGCCATCAGTTCAAATTCTCCAGGAACACGGGATTCGCGAGGCTATCAAGCCACGCGAATCTTAAGACTATTTTGCCGGAAAGTGGAATCGGCAATGTCCGCAAGCCGGTCTGTGCGCAAGGCTCAGCGCTGAACCACCGGCGGCGAGCCCTGCACCGCGCCCTGCCGGGCCGGTGGGGGATTGGCTGGAGCAGCCGGGCGTGCTGCCGGCGGCCTCTTCTGCTGATTGGGCCGTGCCGGCGTGGCCGCGGTCGGCGCGTCGGCAGCGCCAGGCGCGGCAACGGCCGGCGGCTGCGCGTCCTCGGGCGGCTCGACCGTGTCGTTCTGGATCTGCTTCTCCATCGCGCGGAGCTTGGCGACATTCTTCTGGTGCGCGTCGTAGGTTTCGGTGAAGGCATGCCCGCCGGTGCCGTCGGCGACGAAATAGAGGTCGCGGGTGCGGGCCGGGTTGGCGGCAGCTTCGAGCGAGGCGCGGCCCGGATTGGAGATCGGGCCCGGCGGCAGGCCGTCGATCACATAGGTGTTGTAGGGCGAGGGCTGCGTGATCTCGCTGCGTTTGATCGGCCGGCCCAGCGTTCCCTTGCCGCCGACGAGGCCGTAGATGATGGTCGGATCGGACTGCAGCTTGATCCGCTGCTTCAGCCGGTTGACGAACACCGCGGCGACGCGGCTGCGCTCGTCCGCCTTGCCGGTTTCCTTCTCGATGATGGACGCCAGCGTGACCAGCTGCTCCGGCGTCTTGACTGGAATGTCCTGATTGCGGCGCTCCCAGATCTCCGACAGCACACGCTTGTGCGCCTGCTGCATGCGCTGGACCACCTGCTCGCGCGGGGTGCCGCGCGGGAATTTGTAGGTCTCCGGGAGCAGCGTGCCTTCGCGCGGCAGCTCGCGCACGCTGCCGGTGAAGATGTCGTTGTCGGACAGCCGCGCCACGATCTGCTCGGAGGTCAGGCCTTCGGGAATCGTCACGGCGTGCTGCACCACCTTGCCCTCGACGATGGTGCCGATGACGTCGCGCAGCGAGGCGTTCTTCTGGAAGGAATACTCACCCGGCTTGAGGTCCGAGCTCGCCTTCAACGCGGCGACGCTGGCGATGAACACCCAGGGATTGACGTCGGTCACGCCTTCCCGGTTCAGCGTCTCGGCGATGTCGCGCTTGCCCGCACGCTGCGGGATGTTGACGATCTTGTCCTCCTTCAGCGGTCCGGGCGCCTCGAGCACCTGGCGGCCGTAATAATAGACGCCGCCGGCGCCGAGCATGGCGATCAGCAGAAGGGTGATGATGGCGTTGCCGACGACGACGAACGGATTGCGCGCGCGGTCCGACCGCTTGGGCGGCGGCGGAAGTTGCTCGGGCTCGAGCGCGGCCCGCGGACTCCGGGGTGAAATGGGCGGCCTTTCACTCATCGAAACAACCTGAATCCTGCCGGTTCAATAGCGGCCCGACAATCGCTTGCCCTGCCAAAAACGCACGCGCCCACGTCCATGACTATCGCCGAATACGGCAAAACGGTGGATTCGTCTCAAACACAAACTAACTGACTAGGCGCCGGACGATCACCGACGCATTGGTACCGCCAAAACCAAAAGAGTTCGACAACGCGACGTTGACCTCACGCTGCTTCGACTTGTGCGGCACGAGATCGATCGCGGTCTCGACCGACGGATTGTCGAGATTGATCGTCGGCGGCACGACATTATCGCGAATCGCCAGAATCGCGAAAATCGCTTCGATCGCACCGGCCGCGCCGAGCAGATGGCCGGTCGACGACTTGGTCGAGGACATCGAGACCTTGGAGGCGGCGTTGCCGAGCAGACGCTCGACCGCGCCGAGCTCGATCTCGTCGCCGAGCGGCGTCGAGGTCCCGTGCGCGTTGATGTAATCGAGATCGGACGGCGTCAGCCCGGCACGCTTGAGCGCGGCCGACATGCTGCGGAAGCCGCCATCGCCGTCGGGCGACGGCGACGTGATATGATAGGCATCACCCGACAGACCATAGCCGATCACCTCGGCATAGATCTTCGCGCCGCGCCGCCTGGCGTGCTCCAGCTCCTCCAGCACGAGGACGCCGGCGCCCTCGCCCATCACGAAGCCGTCGCGGTCTTTATCGTAGGGACGCGAGGCCTTTTCGGGAGTCTCGTTGAAACCGGTCGACAGCGCGCGCGCGGCGTTGAAGCCGGCGATGCCGATGCGGCTGATCGGCGACTCGGCGCCGCCCGCGACCATCACGTCGGCATCGCCCAGCGCGATCAGGCGGGCGGCATCGCCAACCGCATGCGCGCCGGTCGAGCATGCCGTGACCACCGAATGGTTCGGCCCCTTCAGCCCGTGCGCGATCGAGACGTAGCCGGAGGCGAGATTGATCAAGCGGCCGGGAATGAAGAACGGCGACACCCGGCGCGGCCCGCGCTCCTTCAGCAGGATCGCGGTATCGGCGATGCCGTTGAGGCCGCCGATGCCGGAGCCGATCATGGTGCCGGTCGCGCATTTGTCCTCTTCGGTCTCGGGATGCCAGTTGGCGTCGTCGAGCGCCTGACCGGCCGCGGCCATGCCGAAGATGATGAAGTCGTCGACCTTGCGCTGGTCCTTCGGCTCCATCCACTTGTCCGGATTGAAGCTGTCGTTCGAGCCGTCGCCGCGCACGACCGTGCAGGCGATCTTGGTCTGCAGATCGGAGACATCGAAGCTCTCGATCCTGCGCGCACCGCTTTCGCCGTTGAGGATGCGCTTCCAGGTCGGCTCGACGCCACAGCCGAGTGGCGAGACCATGCCGAGACCCGTGACGACAACCCGCCTCATATCCGAAAACTCCGCATCGAAAGATTCACGGCCAATAACAAGAAACCGGCTGACCGCTGCGAAGCGGCCCGTCCGGTTTCAATGTTGTCCCCGCGAAATTGAAGAGCCTTAGCTCTTCGCGTTCTTCTCGAGAAACTTCGTAGCGTCGCCGACGGTGAGAATCGTTTCCGCAGCGTCGTCCGGAATCTCGCAACCGAATTCCTCTTCGAACGCCATCACCAGCTCGACGGTATCCAGACTGTCGGCGCCGAGGTCGTCGATGAAGCTCGCGTTGTCGACAACCTTCTCGGGTTCAACACCAAGGTGTTCGACCACGATCTTCTTAACCCGCTCGCCAATGTCACTCATTGCTTAACCTCGTGTTGTTCCCTGTAGACCCGACCCCCCGGGACGATACGAGCCGTCGTGGTCGTTTGACTGCCTTCGCTTACGAACTTTGATTTGGCCCATCCTAACCGATGGAGGCCCCGGCGAACGACGGCCAAAGGCTCCGCATCGCCAATATACAGGGTTTCAAAAACCTGCAATGGCGTTCTTTGCCCATCCGTTGGAGGTCCGGTTATCATACTTCAATTGCCTTGACTACAAGCCTCATTTCGCTCCGGAAACGGCCGTTTGCCGCATGCCGCACCGCCGTGACAGGCGACGCGGCACGAGATGTCAGATCATGGCCATGCCGCCGTTGATGTGGATGGTCTGCCCGGTGACGTAGGCTGCTTCGTTCGAGCTCAGATAGACGGCGGCCGCTGCGATGTCCTCGGGCGTCCCCAGGCGGGCGGCCGGAACCTTGGTGAGAATCGTTTCGCGCTGCTTGTCGTTGAGCGCATCGGTCATCGGCGTCTTGATGAAGCCCGGCGCGATGCAGTTCGCGGTCACGCCACGCTTGGCGTATTCGGCCCCTAACGTCTTGATCATGCCGATCAGGCCGGCTTTCGACGCCGTATAATTGCCCTGCCCGGGATTGCCGGTGACGCCGACCACCGAGGTGATGGCGACGATGCGGCCGAAGCGCTTGCGCATCATCAGCTTGGTCGCGGCGCGCGCCAGGCGGAAGGTCGCGGTCAGATTGACGTTGATAACCTCGTCCCAGTCCTCGTCGCGAAGCTGCACGAAGAGATTGTCGCGCGTGATGCCGGCATTGGCGATGAGAATGTCGACCTGGCCCATCGCCGCTTCCGCAGCGGGCACCAGCGCCTCGACCTCATCGGCCTTGGAGAGATTGCAGGGCAGCACGTGGGCGCGCTCGCCGAGCTTGCCGGCAAGCTCGTCCAGCACCTCCTTGCGCGTCCCTGAAATGGCGACGGTGGCGCCCTGCGCGTGCAGCGCCTGCGCGATCGCGCCGCCAATGCCGCCGGTCGCGCCGGTGACGAGCGCCTTTCGGCCAGTCAGATCGAACATTGATGGACTCCTTTAAGCCTGCTTCGCAGCGGCCAATGCATCCTTGGCGGCGGCAATATCGTTCGGGCCGCCGACCGCAATGCCGACGGCACCGTCCGCGATACGCTTGACGAGACCGGTCAGCACCTTGCCGGCGCCGATCTCGAAGAAGCGGGTGACGCCCTGCCCGGCCATGTAAGCCACCGACTCGCGCCAGCGCACCGTGCCGGTGACCTGCTCGACCAGGCGGCGGCGGATCTCGTCGGGATCGGTGATGGCGCTCGCCAGCACGTTCGACACCAGCGGGGCGGCCGGCGCCTTGATCGTGACCTTCGACAGCGCCTCCGCCATGGCATCCGCAGCCGGCTGCATCAACTTGCAATGGAACGGGGCGGACACCGGCAGCAGCATCGCGCGCTTGGCGCCCTTGGCCTTGGCAATCTCGACGGCGCGATCGACCGCAGCCTTGTCGCCGGAGACGACGACCTGGCCGCCGCCATTGTCGTTGGCGGCCTGGCAGACCTGCCCCTGCGCCGCCTCGCCCGCGACCTCCATGGCGGCCTCGTAGTCGAGACCGAGCAGCGCGGCCATCGCGCCGGCGCCGACCGGGACCGCCTTTTGCATTGCGAGACCGCGGGTGCGAAGCAGACGCGCGGTATCCGAAACCGTCAGGCTGCCGGCCGCCGCGAGCGCCGAATATTCACCGAGCGAGTGGCCGGCGACGAAGGCCGCGTCTCGTCCCACGGAAAAACCAGCCTCGGCCTCGAGCACGCGCAAGGTCGCGATAGACACGGCCATCAGCGCCGGCTGGGCGTTCTCGGTGAGCTGGAGAGTTTCGGCCGGACCTTCCCAGATGATGGCCGTCAGCTTCTCCCCGAGCGCGGCATCGACCTCGTCGAATACGGCGCGCGCCACCGGAAAGGCGTCGGCCAGGGCCTTGCCCATGCCGACAGCCTGGGAACCCTGCCCAGGAAATGTGAATGCAGCCGTCATCGGCGCTCCCTGCTGTCAGGCATGATCCCTGTTCTGAACCGGCAGCCGATTTACGCCCGGCCTTAGGCCGTGGTTCCTTGGGCCATGGTTCCGGATCATGCTCCAAAGGGGGCCGTAGACACCGTCCGGGGCCGCACTGTCAAGCCGAGACGGGAACTTGGAGCAGCATTCAACGGGGAATAAGCCCCTCAAAACCCGCCGGCGGTCTGGTTGGCATCGACGTCCGCTCCTGCCCGCGCTCGGCGCGCACTGTTCACCAGTTGCCCCGGCCGATCCTCGCGGTTCGGCTTTGCCGTGGCCAGCCGCAGCACCGAAGCGTAGTTCGGCTGCACTTCCATGCGATCGGCGTACCGGCTCGCACTCAGCAGCCGGTGCACCTTCGGCAGATTGTAGCAGGGCACGTAGAACAACAGATGATGCTCAAGGTGATAGTTCACGTAATACGGCGCGATGAACAGGCGCTCGAGAAAATTGGCATGCGTCGTGCGCGTGTTGCGCAAGGGGTCGCTGCTATCGGGGACGACGGCGTGCTCGGCGATATTGCGGATGCGGGTGATGACCATCATCCACGTCAAGAGCGGCACCAGCCAGAGCAGCGGATAGGCCCACCACACGCCGGCCGCGGCGAGCGCGGCAAACATGATCCCGTTGACCACACATTGCGGGCCGAGCATCTCCCAGAAATGCGCTGCGCGCTGCCGCCATGACCAGTCCTTTGGCCCGAGCGCGTTGAGCAACTGCGCCTTGCGCTGCTGGTAGCCGGTCTGCCCGGTGACGTCGCGGATGAACTTGCGGCGATAGCTCAACTTGGTGATCGGAAACGGCGCCGACAGCACGAGGTCGGGGTCGTCCTCCTGCTGGGTGCGCGCATGGTGCTGAAGGTGATAGCGCCGGTAGCTGCGCGTCTCCGCAAACAGCGGATAGGCGCAGAACCACTGGCTCAGCGTCAGGTTGGTTTTCTCGTCGGCGGACAGGCAACCATGTGCGCCGTCATGCATCAGGATCGCAAGGCCGAGCTGGCGCGAGCCGATGATGGCGACGGCGAAGATATAGGTGAGCGGATTGGGCCACCACGCGACCAGCGCGATGGCTGCAATGATCAGCGTCCAGGCGTGCGCGATCAGCGCAGCGCCTTTCCACGTCGCGCGCTGGCGCACCTCGGCCAATTGATCGTCGGTCAGGAAATCGCGGGCACGCATGCGAAGCGCGGTCATGGCCTAACCCTTTCCATTCGAATTGTCGGATGCCTCGCGCACCTCGACGAGACGCAGGCGGGCGGTGTCTTCAGTGGATTTCGCCTGCTCGCCCAGCACGCGCAGCATCTCGGCGCAGAGCGCCTCGGGCGAGCGGCCCATCGCGTAGCCCTCGAGAATGACGCCGATGGCGACGGCCCAGAACCGCCGCGAGCTTTCGTCGGGCGCGCGCAGCGAGCGCCAGCCGTGCCGCGCGACCTGCCCCGCATAAGCGCGCGCACCCTCGCTGTGCAGGCGCTCGATGGTGCGCTCCACCAGCGGCGCGAGATCCTGGCGACGCCGCGTCAGCGTCAGCGCCTCGGCGAAGAAGGCGACCGAATCGCTCGCCGTCACGGTCTCGGCCAGCGCGTGGGTGTATTCCCCGGGCGTGCGCGCCTTGAGCGCCGCCTGCTCGGTGGCCCGTGCCAGATACAACAGATCGCGGCAGGCGCATTCGACAAACAGCGCCTCCTTGGTGCGGAAGTAATAGGTGATCTGGCTCGGGAACGCGTCCGCGGCGGCCGCGATGTCGGTAATCGACGTGCCTGACAGCCCCCGCTCCCGAAACAGCGGGCTCGCAGCATCCAGGAGCAGTGACCGCATCTTGCGGCCGGCCGAGCGCGTCGCGCGCGCAGTGTGCTTGGGGTCGCCTGCCGCTTCGAGCGGCGCATCGGCCGACGCTTCTGCCATGGGATCCTCTTCGCTGATTTATTTGTATGTTATACAAACAAACAGATCAAGCCAAATCTTGGTATGGAGGATGGGGTTCTTGTTCCCGTTGGAGGGCGGACCGGCTCGGCTCGAAGATGCCCCTCCACCTTGCAAAGCCGGCCAAAATCCGTATAAGGCGCCCATCCGCAGACCCCGGCCGGGAGCTGAACGGACGGTCTCAGCAAATCATTCGTGATTTTGGTGTGGCAGGGCCAGTCGGCCCGTCGTCCCGTGTTTCCGCCTTCTGAGCTTGATCCCAGAGTCCTTTCCGAAGGCCTCTTAAGGGTTTGACGCCGGGCGATGCGCCAACATGAGGAAAGGACGACCATGCCTCTTTACGAGCATGTTTTTCTCGCGCGTCAGGACGCGAGCCCGCAGCAGGTCGAAGAGCTGACTGCGCAGATGACCGGTATCGTCGAAGGTCTCGGCGGCAAGATCACCAAGACCGAGAATTGGGGCGTGCGCTCCCTCACCTACCGGATGAACAAGAACCGCAAGGCGCACTTCGTGCTGCTCAACATCGACGCGCCGTCCGCGGCGATCGCCGAGATCGAGCGCCAGGAGCGCATCAGCGAGGACGTGATCCGCTATCTCAGCGTCCGCGTCGAGGAGCTCGAGGAAGGCCCGTCCGCGATGATGCGCAAGGCCGATCGTGATCGCGAGCGTGACGATCGCGGCGGCGGCTTCCGCGGCGAGCGTGAAGGCGGCTTCCGTGGCGACCGCGAGGGCGGTTTCCGCGGCGATCGCGGTCCGCGCCGTCCGCGCGACGAAGCTGAAACCACGGATGGGGAGTAAGACCAATGGCTGAAGCTGGTGCACGTCGTCCGTTTTTCCGTCGTCGCAAGAGCTGCCCGTTCACGGGCGCCAATGCTCCGAAGATCGACTACAAGGACTCCAAGCTGCTGATGCGTTACGTCTCCGAGCGCGGCAAGATCGTGCCGAGCCGCATCACCGCGGTGTCCGCGAAGAAGCAGCGTGAGCTCGCCCGCGCCATCAAGCGCGCGCGCTTCCTGGGCCTCCTGCCCTACGTCATTCGCTGATACGACCAATTCGACCGGCGGACGCTAGCGCCGCCGGTCGCGACTTTTCGAACTCATAAGGCTTCCGGGTCGTCCGGTCGCCGATGGTTGGGGCAAGCGACGCCTCTAACCGCTCGAAGGGAGCGGGACAGCTGATGATGGCCTTTGGACTGATAGCCCTGATCGCCGGCGCTGCGTCGGCCCTGATGTTCGCCTCGATCATCTCGGGGGCGCTGATCGCGCTCGTCCTGTTCTATCTCGCTCCGCTCCCCCTGATGGTCGCCGCGATCGGCTGGGGCCCGCTTTGCGCGAGCATTGGTGGCATCGCCGCCGCGATCGGCCTCGGCGCCCTGTTCGGCCTGCCCTACTGCATCGCCTTCGCCGTCACCGTCGCGTTGCCGGCGTGGTGGCTCGGCCATCTCGTCCTGCTCGGACGTCAGGTGGGAAGCGCCGCGTCTGCCACCGGCACAGCGCCCTCCGCGGAGCCGGAGGTCGAGTGGTACCCGGTCGGCCGCATCCTGCTCTGGATTGCAGGCTTCGCGACGCTGACCACGATGGCCGCTTTGCTCACTCTCGGGACCGACGCGGAGACCATCACCGGCACGTTGCGCCGTGGCCTGACGCGCCTCCTGCGCGCCACCGACCCGCAAACTTCGGGCGAAGCCAGCCAGTTCGTCGACGCGCTGGTGCGCATCGCACCCGCCGCCGCCACGATTGCCGCGACGATGACGCTCACTCTCAACCTCTGGCTCAGCGCCAAGGTGACCGCGACGTCGGGCCGGCTGCGCCGTCCCTGGCCGGACCTCAAGACCACCGAGCTGCCGCAGATGACGCTGGTGGTGCTGTGCATCTCCCTCGCCTTCTGCTTCACCGGGGGGCTGCTTGGCATCGTGGCGCAGATCGCCACCGCCGCGCTGATGATGAGTTATGCGCTGGCCGGTTTCGCCGTATTGCATACGCTGACGCTCGCGCTGAACGGCCGCACGTTCTGGCTCGGCTCGACCTACGCCGCCGTGGTCGTGTTCGGATGGCCCGTGGTCGCGATGGTGATCCTTGGGCTTGCGGATGCCTTGTTTGGCTTGCGCGAACGCTTCCTGCGCAGCCGGCAGCCGCCGCCACTGCCTACACCTTGAGTTCAACCCCGAAACTGAAACCTTCGAGAGCACTTCAAAAGGAGAACGAATATGGAAGTCATTTTGCTGGAACGCGTCAACAAGCTCGGCCAGATGGGCGAAGTCGTGAAGGTTCGCGACGGCTACGCTCGCAATTTCCTGCTCAAGCGCGGCAAGGCGCTGCGCGCCACCGCCGACAACCGGGCCAAGTATGACGGCATGAAGGCCGAGCTCGAAGCGCGCAACCTCGCCTCGAAGGCCGAGGCGTCCAAGGTCGCCGAGAAGATCGAGGGCAAGAACATCATCGTGATCCGCCAGGCCTCGGAAGCCGGCCAGCTGTTCGGCTCGGTCAACGTGCGTGACATCGTGCTCGCGTTCGAAGCCGACGGCGTTTCGCTCGCCCGTCCGCAGATCCAGCTCGACGCGCCGATCAAGACCATCGGCAAGCACTCGATCACCGTTGCCGTTCATCCCGAAGTCGAGGTCGAGATCACCGTCACGGTTGCCCGCAGCCAGGACGAGGCCGAGCGCATCAACCGCGGCGAGGACATCTCGACCCGCAATGAGGATCGCGATGCGGCCGCCGAGGCGATCGCCGCCGCCGGCGAGTTCTTCGATCCGGAAGCCCAGCACGACGAGGTCGCGCCGGCGCCGGCTGCGGAAGAGAAGTAAGCAGCTCAACTCGTCATTCCGGGACGGTCCGCAAGACCAGACCCGGATGACGATCCCGATCAAAGCCCGGCTGCCTCACGCGGCCGGGCTTTTCGTTTTGGCAGCGATGTCCTCGCTCAGCATCGCGATCGAGGCCAGCGCGGTGGCCGTATGCTTCTCGACGCCGTCGCTGACGCAGAACACGTCGGCGGCGACCACCGCGACCTGGCGGCCCGGCTTGATCACCCGGGCGCGGCAGATCAGCTTCTCGCCGACCGCGGGCGACAACAGATTGAGCTTGTATTCCGCCGTCAGCGCCGGCTGGCCGCGCGACGTGGCGGCTGCGATCGTGGTGGCGTTGTCGACCAGGAAGGCGGTGACGCCGCCATGGAAGAAGCCGTGCTGCTGTAACAGCTCCGGCCGGCGCTCCACGGCGATGGTGCAGGTGCCGCGCGACAATTCGGAGAGCTCGGCGCCGACCAGGTTCATGAAACCCTGCCGGCCGATATTGGCGTGGATGCGCTCGGCAATCGGCGCAAATTCCGGATCAGCTTCGGCCCGCATGCGATCTCCCCTTATTGCTTGTTGATGCGATCGAACGGCCTCAGCGCACGATTGGCGCAGGCGATCAGCGTGTCCGCCTCGATGCGCGGATCGGTTCGCTCGCGACCCGACAGGAAGGCGCGGCAGAAGATCTGCGCCGGACCGATCAGCTGGCTGACGAACATCACCGGCGTCATCGGCAGAAGTTCGCCGCTTGCCACCAGCGGCGCGCGCCAGCGCTCAATGCCTTCGGCAAGCCGCGCATTCTGCGCCCGCTGGGCGTCGCGCACGTCTTCGCCCCACTCGCTGCGCGAGATCTCGAAGAGGTAGCGCGCCTCGCGCCGGCTGGTGACGACCCAGTCGAGATGCGCCCGGATCAGGCGATCGATGCCCCGCTCGGCGTCGGGGCCGGGATCGAGCGCGGCCAGTATCGCGGCGTGATAGTGCCGCAAGACCTCCAGAAACAACGCACCGGCAAGTTCTTTCTTCGAACCGAAGACGTGGAAGAAGCTGCCGTTGGAAGCCCGCGCGCGGGTGCGGATCGCAGCCACCGTCGCGGCTTCGAAGCCGACGCGGTCGAACACGGCAAGGCCGGCCGCCAACAGATCGTCTCGTACGCTCGCCGCCATGGGCGCCTCCTAGAGCAATACTCTAGAGCACTACTCTAATGGCGGTCAAGTCGATGCGAAGGCCGCGGATGGGCGCGGCCTTCGCATCGTCGATCGAAAGATCCGGGTGACTTAGCGCGAGATCGGCGGCACCGGCGGACCGGAGGACGCAGGCGGCGCCGGCGGCGGCGGGGCTGCAGCGGTCGCGGGCGGCGCCTGTTCCTGCGGCTTGGCCGCGGGGGCCGGCTCGGCAGGTTTCGGAGCAGCCTCTTCCACCGGCTTGGGCGCGGCCGGCTCAGCGGGCTTGGCGGCGGCTGGAGCGGCGGGCGTCACCTGCGGGACCGGATCGGGCCGCAGCGCCGGCGTCTCGCTGCGCGGCTCGACCTTGGCGCTGTCAGGCTTGACGGGCTCCGGCTTCGGCTCGGTCTTCTTGTCGTCGGTCGTCGGCGCCGCGGCATCGACCTTCGGGGCTTCCTCCGTGCCGGGCTTGGCGCGCCGCTTGCCTTTGCGTGCCTCGGGCGCAGCCTCTCCCTCCGGCTTGGCACCCTCCTCGGCCGGCCGAGCCGCACGCTTCTGGCGCGTACCCTCGGCGGCAGGAGCAGCGCCCTCGCCCTCCGGCCTCGCGGCATCCTGCGCGCGCTGGCGTCGACCCTGTTGTTCAGGCGCGGCGCCGTCCTTCTTGGCGTCCTTGGCCTGATAGCGCGTGTCGGTGGCACCGTTCGAGATCAGATAGGCGGAGAGGACGCCCGCCATATCCGAACTCGTCGTGTAGTGCTGGCGCAGGAATCCCGGCAGCGAGCCGGGCGACACGGACTTCAGCAGCCCGCGCGGGCTCTTGTGGCAGACATTGCAGGTCTGCGAGAACAGCTGCGACGGGGTCTTGCCAGCCTCGAGGTTCGTCGCCTGCGCAAGAACGGAATTAGCCGCACCGAAGCCAATCAGAAGCAACACCGTCGCGAGGCTGAGCGCTCGGCTCGACATTCCCATCATCTCCGTTGAATTTCCGCAAATGCAGCCGGCATCCGGCGCGGCGGCGGTCACCTTTTAACCGATTGAGCCGCGAATGGAAGCAGTCCGCGCGCAAGGATGTGATTAAGCGGTTTTCGAATATCTACTTTGAACACAGTGCAATAGCGCAGCCGGAACCGGCTCGCTAGATTTGAATGCAAACGCATAGGAACCGCTGCGGCGCCTGGGCGTCAGTTATAAAGGCCGGGTAGTCGCATCTTTCGGGTTCGCTCGAGAGGATTGCCGATGGACCGTTTGTTGCGTCGATTTCTGTCCCAATTCATCCGCCGCGGGTCGTTGACGGTGACCAGCGCGAGCGGGTCGAAGTTCACCGTCGGCGACGGCTCCGGCGAGCCGGTCGCAGTCCGCTTCGTCACTGCGGACTCCGAGCGGAGGGTCCTCGTCAATCCCGAGCTGGGGCTGGGCGAGGCCTACATGAACGGCGAGTTCGTGGTCGAGCGCGGCACCATAGCTGATGCCCTCGCGATCCTGCTCGATCAACCCGACCCATTGCCGCAGTGGGCAAAGCCGTGGTGGCACCTGCGCTACCTGACGCGGCACCTCAAGCAGTTCAATCCCCGCCCGCGCTCCCGTCAAAACGTCGCTCATCATTACGATCTCGACGGCCGGCTCTATTCGCTGTTTCTCGATGCCGACAAGCAATATAGCTGCGCCTATTTCGAGACGCCCGAGATGTCGCTGGACGACGCGCAGCTTGCCAAGAAGCGGCACATCGCGGCGAAGCTTCTCGTCAGCAATGGCCAGCGCGTGCTCGACATCGGCTCCGGCTGGGGTGGCCTCGGGCTCTATCTCGCCGAGATCGCGAGCGCCGACGTCACCGGCATCACGCTGTCGACCGAGCAGCTGGATGTCGCCAATGCGCGCGCCGCCGAAAAGGGCCTGACGGGCTCGGCCAGATTCCAGCTCCAGGATTATCGCGACGTCGAAGGTACGTTCGACCGCATCGTCTCCGTCGGCATGTTCGAGCATGTCGGGGCGAGGTTCTACGACGCCTACTTCCAGCGCTGCGCCGAGCTGCTGAAGGAAGACGGCGTCATGCTGCTGCATTCGATCGGCCGTTCGCAGGGCCCGGATTCGACCAATCCGTGGATCGCCAAATACATCTTCCCCGGCGGCTACATTCCCGCGCTCTCGGAGGTGCTGCCGGCGATCGAGCGCGCGGGCCTGCTGGTCTGCGACATCGAGATTCTGCGCCTGCACTACGCCGAGACGCTGAAGGCCTGGCGCGAGCGGTTCATGGCGCGGCGCGAGGAAGCCGTGCAGCTCTACGACGAGCGCTTCGCCTTGATGTGGGAATTTTACCTCGCGGCCTGCGAGATGACGTTCCGCAAGCAAGCCATGATGAACTTCCAGATCCAGATCACCCGTCGCCAGGGCGTGGTGCCGATGACCCGCGACTATATCCCGCAGGAAGAAGCCCGGCTGCGGGCCCGGGAGGGCGCGGCCATGCCGAAGCTCAAGCTGGCTGGTGAATAGGTCCGGATCCTAGTGACGCAGGGTCGAAATCCCGGACGTCCGGAAAGACGCCGTTAACGCCAATTGCGCCCGCAATTCCAGCAGGATTTCGGGGGCGACCGGCTGGCGACGTACCTCGGGCCGCTCCGCGTGCTTCATAGCCGCGATCAGCCCCGACAGCCAAAGCCGGCTGCCTGCCTCGCTTCGCCAGTTCTGGTGCTGCCGTTCTGGCTGCATCGCTCGCCTCGTATCCCTGTTGGCGGGGAATGAGATAATCCCCTGCCCATCCGCCTGTTCCGACATGACACCCGAAAGAATCCGGGGAGATGTGATCTGCTTCACAGAAGTCTGGTCGGCCCTGGCTTAGACCGTCGCCATGAGCAAAGAGACCCAAACCTCATTCGACGTGCAGGACGACCTCCGCACCGACTACGCCCTGATCGTCACCGGCGTTGGGGCGGCTCTGGTTGCGCTGGTCTACCTCCTGCTGGTCTGAAGCCGAGCCGAATCGGTCAGCGTGCGTCATTTCGCGCGCCTCTCGATAGGTCTGCGCGTCAGCCCCCAGGGTTCACGGGTATCAGGATTTTTCCGCCGCGCGATCACAGCCCTCTGCGCCGAGCGAGTTCCGCCAAAATCCAGTCAAGCGCGGCGCGTGCTGCGACTGCTAATCATCCACCATTTTAACTGAGCGGTTGATAGCGGTCAGCTTTTGCTTCCGCTTTGACCTGCGGCGGCGCTTTATCCCGGCCCCGCATCCGCCCAAGAAAATTGCTAAGCACGTCCGACCATGGCACTGACTGATTCGAACGTTCTCAAACTCGCGCCCGATGCCGGAACTCCCGCCTATCGGAGCGCACCGCACAATATCGAGGCGGAACAGAGCCTTCTGGGCGCAATCCTGGTCAACAACGACGCCTTCTACCGCGTCTCCGACTTCCTGGAGGCCAAGCACTTCTTCGAGCCGCTGCACCAGACCATCTTCGAGACCGCCGGCAGCCTGATCCGGATGGGCAAGATCGCCACCCCGGTCACGCTGAAGACGTTCCTACCGGCCGATACCGATGTCGGCGGCATGACCATCGGACAATACCTGGCGCGGCTTGCGGCCGAAGCCACCACCATCATCAACGCCCAGGACTATGGCCGCACCATCTACGATCTGTCGTTGCGCCGCGACCTGATCGGCATCGGCGAGGACATGGTCAACGTCGCCTATGACGCCCCGGTCGACTTCCAACCGCGGGCGCAGATCGAGGACGCCGAGCGCAAGCTGTACGAGCTCGCCGAGTCCGGCCGCTATGACGGCGGCTTCCAGAAATTCTCGCAGGCGCTCACGGTCGCGGTCGATCTCGCGGCCAAGGCATTCCAGCGCGACGGCAAGCTGTCGGGCATTTCGACGGGCCTGCGCGACCTCGACACCAAGATGGGCGGCCTGCAGCATTCCGACCTCATCATCGTCGCGGGACGCCCCGGCATGGGCAAGACGTCGCTGGCGACCAACATCGCCTACAACGTCGCGCAGGCCTACGTGCCGGAGCTTCAGGCCGACGGCACCATGAAGGCCGCCAATGGCGGCGTGATCGGCTTCTTCTCCTGCGAAATGTCGGCCGACCAGCTCGCCACGCGTATCGTGGCCGAGCGCACCGGCATTCCCTCCTCCCACATCCGCCGCGGCGGCATCACGGAAGCCGATTTCGAGAAGATCCGGCAGGTCTCGATCGAGCTGCAGTCGCTGCCGTTCTACGTCGACGCCACCGGCGGCCTCTCCATCGCGCAGCTGATGGCGCGCGCGCGCCGACTCAAGCGCCAGAAGGGCCTCGATCTCCTGGTGATCGACTACATCCAGCTGCTCTCGGGCTCGGGCAAGCGCGCCAGCGACAGTCGCGTGCAGGAAATCACGGAGATCACGACCAGCCTGAAGGCGCTGGCCAAGGAGCTCAACGTTCCCGTGATCGCGCTGTCGCAGCTCTCGCGTCAGGTGGAATCGCGCGACGACAAGCGGCCGCAGCTGTCGGACTTGCGCGAATCCGGCTCGATCGAGCAGGACGCCGACGTCGTGCTGTTCGTGTTCCGCGAGGAATATTACCTCGCCATGAAGGAGCCGCGCCCCGGCACCGAAGAGCATGCCAAATGGCAGGCCGACATGGAACGTACCGTGGGGCGCGCCGAAGTCATCATCGGCAAGCAGCGCCACGGTCCGACCGGCACCGTCGAGCTGCACTTCGATGCCTCGGTCACGCGCTTCGGCGACCTCGCGCATGACGGCCAGCTGCCGGACCGCAGCGACTACTAGATTGTTCCCCGGGTTGAACGGGGCCGGTCTCTTGCGTAAAACGACGCCATGACAATGGCGTCCGCCCCGAAATCAATCCCGCAATCCGGCCCACTCTCCCCGGAGGCCAACCAGGCTGCCGCGCTCGCCGCCTTCGGCGGCGTGCTGACCGTCGATCTCGATGCGATCATCGCCAATTGGCGCAAGCTCGAGAAGACCGCGGTGCCGGCCGAATGTTCGGCGGTGATCAAGGCCGACGCCTATGGCTGCGGCGCCGAGCAGGTGTCGCGCGCCCTGAGCAAGGCCGGTTGCAAGACCTTCTTCGTCGCCACCATCGAGGAAGCGCGCAAGGTGCGCGCCGCCGTTCCGGAGCCCACGATCTACGTGCTCGGCGGCTATTTCCAGAACACCGGCGAGCACTACGCCAAGATCAATTGCCGTCCGGTGATCGGCGATCTCAACGAGCTCGCCGAATGGGACGTGTTCTGCCGCCGCACCGGCTGGAACGGGGGCGCCGCTGTTCACATCGACACCGGCATGAACCGGCTCGGGCTGACGCTGTCGGAGGCGCAGGCCATCATCCCCCGCATCAACGCCGGCGATCACGGCATCACGCTGGTGATGAGCCATCTGGTCTCGGCCGAGCAGCTCAACAGCCCGATCAATGCCAGACAGCTCGCGACCTTCCGCAGCATCGCCAGTGAGTTCACAGGCGTGCCGGCGGCGCTCGCCAACTCCTCCGGCATCTTCCTCGGCGCGCCCTTCCAGTTCGACCTGGTGCGCCCGGGAGCTGCGCTCTACGGCGTCAACCCGACGCCGGAGGCCGACAATCCCATGCAGCAGGTCGTCGACCTCAAGGCGCGCATCGTGCAGATCCGCAGCATCGAGCGCGGCGAGACCGTCGGCTATGGCGGCACCTGGACCGCGCGGCGGCCGACGAAACTGGCGATCATCGCGGTCGGCTATGCCGACGGCTATTTCCGCGCCGCCAGCTCCAATGACGGCACCCGCGGCGCCGATGTCATCGTGGCGGGCAAGCGCTGCCCTGTCGCGGGCCGCATCTCCATGGACCTGATCGCGATCGACATCACCGATCTGCCGCCGAACGCGGTGCGGCGCGGCCACATGGTGACGCTGCTCGGCGAAGGCATCACCGTCGACGAGCTCGCGCACCATTTCGGCACGATCGGCTATGAGGTGCTGACCAGCCTCGGCCGCCGCTATGCCCGCGTCTACAAGGGTGGCAATGTCGAGGAGCCGCTGACGAAGCCGGAGCCCGTCTCGAACGCCGGGCAGCCGCCTTCCCCACCGTCGATCGAACAGCCGTCGGCGTTGCCGCCGCTGCCGAGTTAAACCACCCGCACCTACTTCTTCTTCCGGCTGTCCAGCGCCGTCTTGCAGGTGGCGGTGAGCTGGTCGCGCTTGGCGTTGAGGCAGGCGACGATGCCGCCGCCCGGCGCGATGCCGGCGCAGAATTTGTCGTAGTCCGCCTTGCACGCGCCGCGCGTTTCGGCTGACTGTGCCGTGGCCCCGGAGAACGCGACGATGAAGGCGGTAGCGGCAAAGCTCAACTTGGACATTGTATCTCCGGGGACGAAAGGCAGAGCCGGTAGCTCTAGATGAAGATCGCGACATTCAACATCAACAACATCAACCGCCGCCTGCCCAATCTGTTGGCATGGCTGCGAATGGCGAGGCCCGATGTCGTCGCGCTCCAGGAGTTGAAGGCAAGTGATGGCGAATTTCCGGCAGCCGCCATCGAAAGGGCCGGCTATGGCGCGGTGTGGCGTGGACAAAAGACCTGGAACGGCGTCGCCATCCTCGCCCGCAATGCCGAGCCCGTGCTGACGCGCGACCGTTTGCCGGGAAAGCCTGCCGATCTCGAAGCGCGCTACATCGAGGCCGCCGTGCGTGGCGTCATCGTCACCAGCATTTATCTGCCCAACGGCAATCCGCAGCCGGGACCGAAATTCGACTACAAGCTCGACTGGTTCGCGCGGCTGCGGCGCCACGCCAACACCTTCATCAAGCAGGACCTGCCGGTGGTGCTCGCCGGCGACTACAATGTTGCGCCCACCGAGATCGACATCTATCCGACGCGCTCATGGGACAAGGATGCGCTGATCCAGCCGAAGAGCCGCGCAGCCTTTGCCGCGCTGGTCGAGCAAGGCTGGTGCGACGCGATCCGCGAGCTGCATCCGGACGAGCGCATCTACACGTTCTGGGACTACAAGCGGAACCGCTGGCCGCGCGATGCGGGCCTGCGGCTCGACCATCTCCTGCTCAGCCCTGCCCTCGCCCCGCGCCTCGCCAAAGCCGGCGTCGACAAGAAGATCCGCGGCGAGGACGGCGCCAGCGATCACGCGCCGGCGTGGGTGGTATTGCGGTGACCCAAACGCAGTCAGCAGCGGGCCGCCCGATAAAACCTGAAAAACAACCCCATGCACAGTAGCTGGCCCCAGTCCGCTCAATGACTTACGGGTAAACCGAAATCAAAGTTGATCCGTCGGGCAAAACACTGGCATGATGTCACCATCGAAGGCGTCCACGTGGCGCCGAGGGCTCTTCAGATCGCCCCTTCATCGGGAATGTTGAGGACGGTGCCGCAAGCCTTGCAATGCACCGCGTCGGCATCGTGCCTCTGGAGCCCGCACGTCGGGCATGGAAACCGCACCTTGTGGGGACTGAGGAGCGCGCGGGCGAGATTGAAGAACAGCGTCACGCCGAAAATCATGATCACGACGGTGATCAGACGACCGAACGTACCCGCCAGCGTGATGTCGCCGAAGCCGGTCGTCGTCAGCGCCGTGACGGTGAAATACAGGGCATCGGCATAGTTCCGGATCTCGTCGTTGCGAAACTTCTGGGTCTCGTACACGATCCCGGTCATGACGAAGATGAAAACGGCGAGGTTCGTGACGGCGAAGATGACCTCTTCGTTGCGACGAAAGAACGGGGAATCGATGCGCAGCCTCACCAGCATCTGGTAGTCGCGAAGCAGCCCCAGCGTTCGCAGGATCCGGAGAAAACCGCCCGCCTCGCCGGCAAGCGGCGCCAGGAAGGATACGATCGCGACCATGTCAGCCCAGGTCGCGAGCTGGGTGAATTTTTGAAACGGATGCCGATCGACCAGGAGCCGGGCGGAGAAGTCGGCCAGCAGAATAACGCCGAACAGGACGTCGAGCGTCTCGACGATGTCACTGGGCGGCAGGAACGAGGTCGCAATAATGAACAGCACCGTCACGATATCGAAGATGAGCAGCGCATAACGGAAGCGCACGCCGTCCGGCGTTGCGCCCTCGTAAAGGAGTCGGACGTTGCTTTTGAGAGACGTGAGGGTCACTGCACCATGATCGCGGTTTGCACGGATGATGGCAACTCGGAGCGTGTGCCGCAACCGACGCTCTGTATAGCTAGAGTGGGCCTCGCGATTAGGAACCCGGACCGCGACGCGGTGTTCAGCTCTCTTTGGGGGCTGAATGCTCAAACCCGACGATTGTCGCAAGCTTGCGGAGCAATATCGAGCGCGCGCGAATGATGCCACATCGGCGAAGCGCCTCGCCAATGTGCTTCTGAGCGTTTCCAACGCCTATCTCGCTCTGGCGAGCCAACTGGAGCTCCTTGCGTCCGTCGAACATCAGGAGCACGCGAGGAGAGCCGGTCGGAACGTTCAAGGCTGAGCCGTCAGACGAAGATGCAAAGCGAGCCGACGGCGGCGCCATGAAGCCTCATCATTGCGGTGCCCCGCGATCGAGTTCGCCCCGCTGATCACTCGGAGGGAAGCCTCTTGACCTCCGCGGCCTGGTAAGCATACTGGTCTGACCACGATCAGACCAAGAGACGGGGATGGAGTTCAAGCGAGCCGCCGACGGCGAAAAGGGGTTCGAGAAGGTATTTGCCTTCCTGCGCGAGCGCCTGCTTACCGGCTCGCTCAGGCCGGGCGACCGCCTGATTTCGGAGCGCGAGCTCGCCACCCTGCTCGGCGTCAGCCGGCCAATCGTCCGGGAGGCGCTGCGCGCCCTCACCGTCCTCGGGATCGTCGAGATCCGCGACCGCATCGGCACCGTCGTGACGCGGCCAGATGTCTCGGTGCTGAACGACTTCTTCACCTTCGCCCTCGCCCAGCAGGCCGACATGCTCGAGGACGTCATGCAGGCGCGTGTCGCGATCGAATGCCAGGCGATCCGGCTCGCCTGCGAGCGCGCCAACATCGCCGATTTCGAACGGCTGCAGCGCGCGCTGACGAAGATCGGCGAGACCATCGACGAAGCCGATGCCGGCGGCATGGCGGATTTCGACTTCCACCGCGCGATCGTCGTCGCCTCACATTCGGAGACGCTGAGCGTGCTGCACGCCTCCATGGCGGGCCTGTTGACACATTCGCATCGCAGCCGCCGCGAGCTGGTGCAGGCCTTCCCGTCGATGAAGACCTACCTTGTCGACGATCACCGCCGCATCTTCGAAGCCCTCATTGCGCGCGATCCCGAGCGCGCGGATGCGACGCTGCGCAAGCATTTCGCCATCGGCGACGAATACCGCAGACGCGCCGTCGTCGGCGACATCGACAAGACCAGTGCCTCGGGCTGATCGCGCACAGCCCTTCAATCAAGACGCCAATTAAACAAGAAACGGACTGACGACATGGGACGGAACGACAAGGGCAAGGTCGGCTTCATCGGCATCGGCACGATGGGGCGGGAGATGGTGCGCAACCTGCAGGCGGCGGGCCACGCGGTCCGCGTCTTCGATCTGAACGAAGCCGCGCTGGCCGACAGCGTCAAGGAAGGCGCGACGCGTGCCAAAAGCCCTGCCGATGCCGCGCAAGGCACCGATATCGTCATCACCATGCTGCCCGACACGCCGCACGTCGAGGCGACGATCTACGGCGAGCAGGGCCTGCTGAATTCCCCGCCGCCGGGCAAGCTGATCGTCGACATGAGCACGATCTCGCCGGTCGCCGTCCGCCGCATCCATTCGGACCTGCAGAAGACAGGCGTCGGCTTCATCGACGCGCCGGTCTCCGGCGGGCCGGTGGGCGCCAGGAACGCCGCGCTCTCGATCATGGCCGGCGGCGATGCGGACACGTTCGCCAAGGCCGAGCCGTTCTTCCGCGCGATGGGCACGACCATCACCCATGTCGGCGCATCCGGCGCCGGCCAGACCGTCAAGCTCTGCAATCAGCTGATCTGCGGCATCAACATCCAGGCGATCTGCGAGGCGCTCGCGCTCGGCCGCGCTTCGGGCCTCGATCTCAACCTGCTGCGCCGGGTGCTGCTCGGCGGCTCCGCCGCTTCCTGGATGCTCGACAAGCTCGGCCCCGCGATGATCGCCGGCGACGTCTCCGCGGGCTTCCGGATCGATCTGCAGCTCAAAGACCTTCGCCTGGTGCAGGAGCACGCACAGGCCCTGAACGTGCCCCTGCCCGGCACCGCGCTCGTCACCAGCCAATATGTCGATGCGCGCGCCCATGGCGAAGGCAGCAACGGCAATCAGGCGCTGTTCCGCGTCTATGACCGCATGACCAACCAGACCACCGGCTGACCCTGGAACGATGAGCCTCCAACTCGACTTTCCCGCAGTGCTGGAGCGTTGGCCGAGCTTTCTGGCCGGCGCCGTCCTCACGCTTGAGTTGGCATTCTTCGCGACCGTGCTAGGCGCTTTGCTCGGCACGCTCGCGGCGGTCGGGCGCGGCGCGCACAATTCGCTCATTGCAGGTGCCTGCAAAGTCTATGTCGAGACCATCCGCAACACCCCGCTGCTTGTGCAGATCTTCCTGGTCTATTTCGGCCTCGCCAGCCTCGGCCTGAAATACTCCGCCTTCACGGTGGCGGTGGCGGCGCTGACCATCAATGTCGGCGCCTATACCGCTGAGATCATGCGGGCCGGCTTCGAGGCGATCCCGCGCGGGCAGATCGAGGCCGCCGAGGGGCTGGCGCTGTCGCGCTTCCAGATCTACTGGCACATCATCCTGCTGCCGGCGGTCGAGAAGGTCTATCCTGCGCTCACGAGCCAGTTCGTGCTCCTGATGCTGGCCTCCTCGGTCTGCTCGCAGATCTCGGCCGAGGAGCTCACCGCGGTCGCCAACTACATCCAGTCGGACACCTATCGCGCGTTCGAGACCTACATCATCGTCGCCGTGCTCTACGTCATCCTGTCGCTGGTGATGCGTGCCGGCTTCTGGGGCCTCGGCCTCCTCCTGTTTCCGCGCCGGCGCCGGCTCGGCACGCCGTTGTGAGATGACCATGGGCGGACATCTCAACATCAATCACCTGATGTTCCTCGGCCAGGGCGCGCTGTGGACCATTGGTCTGTCGCTGATCGCGCTGATCGGCGGCGGCATCGTCGGCTTCGTGATCGCGCTGGCGCGCATCTCGCCGCTGAAATCGGTGCGGCTCGCCAGTGCGATCTATGTCCAGTTGATCCAGGGCACGCCGCTGCTCGTCATCCTGTTCCTCGGCTATTTCGGTCTTGCCGCGATCGGCCTGAAGGTCTCGCCGCTGGTCGCGGCCGGTGCCTCGCTGACGCTCTACGTCGCGGCCTATCTCGGCGAGATCTGGCGCGGCTGCATCCAGTCTGTGCCGAAGCCGCAATGGGAAGCCGCCGAAGGCCTGGCGCTGAGCCGCACCCAGCGCATGGTCAAGGTGATCCTGCCGCAGGCGATCCGCATCGCGACGCCGCCGACCGTCGGCTTCATGGTGCAGATCATCAAGAACACCTCGCTCGCGTCCGTGGTCGGCTTCGTCGAGCTGATGCGCTCGGGCCAGATCGTCAACAATTCGCTGTTCGAACCGTTCGCCATCTACGCCATCATCGCCGTCACCTACTTCGCCATGTGCTATCCCCTGTCGCTGTTCAGCCAGAGGCTGGAACGGCAGATGGGTCGTGGCAGGTCCAACCTCGCGCCAACCTGACATGCAGCAAAACGCCCCCTCCTCCGAACCGATCGTGTCGCTCCACAACGTGCAGAAGAGCTTTGGCGCGCTCCGCGTGCTCGACGGCGTCTCCTTTGCCGTTGCACGTGGCGAGGTGCTCGCCCTGATCGGCCGCTCCGGCTCCGGCAAGAGCACGGCGCTGCGCTGCATCGACCGCTTCGAGAAGGTCGACGGCGGCCAGATCGTGGTCTGCGGGCATCGCGTCGACCGTCCCGACGTGAACTTGCGTGCGCTACGCCAGGACGTCGGCATCGTGTTCCAGAGCTACAATCTGTTTCCGCACCTCACCATCGAGCAGAACATCACGCTCGCGCCCTGCGCGGTGAAGGGCATGGCGACGTCGCAGGCCAAGGATCTCGCACGAAAAGTTCTGGCGCAGGTCGGGCTGGATGAAAAGCTGCACGCCTATCCCGAGCAGCTCTCGGGCGGCCAGCAGCAGCGCGCCGCAATCGCCCGCTCGCTCGCCATGCAGCCGAAGGTGATGCTGTTCGACGAGGTCACCTCCGCGCTCGATCCCGAACTCACTGGCGAAGTGCTGAAGGTGATCGAACAGCTCGCGGCTGACGGCATGACCATGGTGATGGTTACCCACGAAATGGGCTTCGCCAAGGGCATCGCCGACCGGATCGTGTTCATGCATCGCGGCAAGGTCCACGAGACCGGACCTGCCTCGATCCTGACGTCGCCGACCACGCCCGAACTCACGCAATTCGTGGGGACGGGGAACCTAAAATCATAACAGGGAGAGGAGAACCAAGGAATGACCAACAGAATGGTGCTGGGGACTGCCGCCGCGTTGTGCGGCCTCATCATGATGGCGGCAACGCCCGCGTCGGCCGATCTGCTCGACGACATCATGAAGGCGAAGAAGATCCGCATATCGACCGACCTCGCCATCCCGCCCTCGGGCATGATGGATTCCACCATGAAGCCGACGGGCTCCGATGTCGAAGTGGCGCAGATGCTCGCCAAGGATTGGGGCCTCGAGCTGGAATTCATCCAGACCACCGGTGCGACCCGCATCCCGAACGTCCTGACCGGCAAGGCCGACATCATCATCTCGACCCTGTCGGTGACGGCCGAGCGTGCCAAGGTGATCGACTTCACCAAGCGCTATGCGACGCTGCAATCCGACGTCGGCTGCCTGAAATCGTCGACCGTGAAGGACTGGCCGGACCTGAAGGACAAGTCGATCGGCGTCTCGCGCGGCACCACGCAGGACACGACCTTGTCCAACATGAAGGACAAGGACCTCAAGATCGCGCGCTATGACGACGATGCCACCATGGTGACGGCGGCGGTGTCGGGCCAGGTCGACTGCGTCGGCTCGTCCGCGACAATCATCAACCAGATCGGCGTGAAGAATCCCTCGCGCGTGTTCGAGTCCCGGATTCCACTGGCGACCTTCGACCTCGCGATCGGCCTGAAGAAGGGTGAGCAGCCGCTGATGGACAAGCTCAACGCCTGGATCACCGACAACGTCAAGAACGGCAAGCTCAACGCCATCTACAAGAAATTCCACGGCGTCGATCTGCCGGCGGACATGCGCAGCTGAACCACGGGGAAAGACATCGTGACAGCCGCGCGCGGCTGTCACGATCAATGCAAAGATCAAGAAGGACAAAGAATGCGTCTCGTCATCGGATCCGACCACGCCGGCTGGCCGCTCAAACAGACCGTCATCGACCACATCCGCAAGCTCGGCCACGAGGTCATCGACGTCGGCTCCTATGACGACAAGCCGGTGGATTTCCCCGACATCGCCCGCGCCGTGGCGGCGAAGGTGACGTCGGGCGAAGCCGCGCGCGGCATCATGGTGTGCGGCACCGGCGTTGGCGCCTCGATCGCCGCCAACAAGATGAAGGGCATCCGCGCCGCGGTCTGCCACGACGTCCACTCCGCGCATCAGAGCGTCGAGCATGACGACGTCAACGTCATGTGCATCGGCGCGCAGATCGTCGGCGCCTGGCTCGCTGTCGATCTCGTGTCGTCGTACCTGTCCGCCGAATTCTCCACCGACGAGGATTTCCGCCGCCGCGTCGAGAAGCTGCGCGTCATGGACGAGGAAGGCTGAGGGCTCTCCGCCATGATCCTGGTGTTCGGATCGCTCAACATCGATCTGGTCGCGCAGGTCCCGGTGATTCCAGGTCCCGGCCGAACGGTGCTGGCGCCGTCCTACTGGACGCATTTCGGCGGCAAGGGTGCCAATCAGGCCGTTGCCGCCGCGCGGATCGCCGGGCCTGGACGCGTGAGCATGGCTGGCCGCGTCGGCCGGGACGGATTTGGCGACAGCGCGATCGAGAACCTCAGAGCCAACGGCGTCGACGCCGACCGCGTCATCAGAGCCGACGAGCCGACCGGCTGCGCTTTCATCACCGTCGATCAGGCCGGCGAGAACGCAATCACGGTGGCGAGCGGCGCCAACATGACGGCGCGTGCCGGCGATCTTGCGAGCGAGCTGTTCAATTTGGACACCGTGCTAGTGCTTCAGATGGAGGTGCCCTTTGCGCACGCGCTGGAAGCTGCCCGAAGAACCGCCGCGGCCTCCGGCACCGTCATCTGGAACCTTGCACCCGTTCCGGAGCAGATGACGCGTGAGATGGTCACCGAGCTTCTCGCCGTCACCGACTATCTCCTCGTCAACGAGCACGAGGCGCGCGACGCCGCCACCGCCATCGGCCTGGCGTCCGCCGACTACGAAGCCGCAAGCGCCGGACTCGCGAAGTCCGGCAACCTCACCTGCATTGTCACCGCCGGCGCACAAGGCGCGCTCGCCGTGACGGCGGAAGGCACCCGCCTGCGGGCGCCCGCCCAGCGCATCACGCCGGTGGACACGACCGGCGCCGGCGACACCTTCGTCGGCGCCTTTGCGGCGATGATCAGCGAAGGCGTGTCGCTGCAACGCGCGCTCGAAGTGAGTTGCGAAGCGGCGGCTTTGAAATGCCTCAAGGCCGGCGCCCAGACCGGCATGCCCATGCGCAGCGCGATGGGCTCCCTCGCGTAGGACTGATCGCCCGCATCGCTGCCCGCGGCTAAACTCTCCCGATTCCTGGAGGCTGTTTTGGCCTTTCTCTTCGTCCTCGCCGTCGGCCTCGTCGCCGGCACCATCTCCGGCATCGTCGGCACCGGCTCGTCGATCATGCTGATGCCGGTGCTGGTCTATGCCTATGGGCCGAAGGAGGCCGTGCCGATCATGGCGGTGGCCTCCGTCATGGCGAATTTTTCGCGGATCCTGGCCTGGTGGCGCGAGGTCGATTGGCGGGCCTGCGCGGCCTATTCGGTCACGGGCATCCCGGCGGCGGCGCTCGGCGCGCGGACGCTGCTGGCACTGCCCTCGCATGCCGTCGATCTCACCATCGGCCTCTTCCTGATCGCGATGGTGCCGGTGCGGCACTTTCTGGCGCGGCACGAGCTCAAGGCCAATCTCTGGCATCTCGCCATCGGCGGCGCGCTGATCGGCTATCTCACTGGCATCGTGGTCTCGACCGGGCCGCTCAGCGTGCCGTTGTTCCTGTTCTATGGCCTGTCCAAGGGCGCGTTCCTCGCCACCGAAGCGGCCTCCTCGCTCGGGCTCTATTTCGCGAAGTCGGTGACTTTCGAGCGTTTCGGCGCCCTGACCGGGGAGGTCTTCATCAAGGGTCTGATCGCGGGCGCCTCACTGATGTCGGGCGCCTTCATCGCCAAACGCTTCGTGCTGCATCTGAGGCCGGAAACCTTCCGCCTGCTGATGGACGCGATCATGATCGCGGCGGGGCTCTCGATGCTCTGGACCGCAACGCAGCCGTGACCCAGCCGCTACTCAGACGGCGAATTCGGGGGTGATCGATGGGCTGTCAGCGACGACGCGGCTCACCACGGCCGGCTGCCCGTCGAGCCATTGCAGCACGGCCCCGAGCGGCTGCGGCCGCTGATAGAGGAAACCCTGCCCGAGCCTCACGCCCATCTCACGCATGGCCTCGGCCTGCTCGGCGCGCTCGATGCCTTCGGCGACCAGGGTCAGCCCCAGCGTGGCGGCAAGCGATGCGATGACGCCGACGATGGCCTTGTCCTCGGCGCTGTCGGGGATCTCGCTGATGAACGCCTTGTCGATCTTCACCTTGTCGAGCGGAAACCGGCGCAGATGGGCGAGCGAAGAGTAGCCCGTGCCGAAATCGTCGAGCGCGATCGTGGCCCCCAGGCGCCGCAGGCGATGCAGCGTTTCGGAGGCGCTGGCGATGTTGTTGATCAGCGACCCTTCCGTGATCTCGAGCTCGAGCATCGATGCCGCGACACCGAAGCGCGCACAGGTCGCGCGTAGCTCGGCGGCGAGCGAGTGGTCGGCAAGCTCGGACGGCGGCAGATTGATCGCGATCCGCAGCTGCGGCCTGCCCGCAGCGGCCAATTGCTGCAAGGCCCGGCAGGCATCGGTCAGCACGTAGCGGGTCAGCCGCGCATTGTTCCCGCTGCGCTCGATCAGCGGCAGGAATTCGCCGGGGCCGATCACGCCGTGCTCGGGATGGCGCCAGCGGATCAGCGCTTCCAGACCGACGACCTCATGGCTGTCGAGATCGACCTGGCTCTGGTACCAGACCTCGAACTGGCCCTCGGCGAAGCCGGTGGGAATTGCGAGCTCGAGATCCCTGCGGCGGCGATAGTCGCGCTGAAGCGCTTCGTCCAGCACGGCGACCGTGCCGGGCGCCTTGCTCTTGGCGTGGTAGAGCGCGATGTCGGCGAGCGTCGGCAGATGCGACAGTTCCGGATCGTCGGCGTGGCGCACGGCAAGGCCGATGCTGGCGCGCGGCACCACCTGCTTGTCATGGAGGCGGATCGGCTCGGAAATGGCATCGAGCACGCGTTGAGCGAATGCGTGCGCGGCCTGCTCGTCGCTCACCTCGGGGCGAATGACGACGAACTCGTCGCCGCCGAGCCGGGCGACCCAGTCCTCGGCTTCGACCGCGCGACGAAGGCGCTGCGAAATCTGGACCAGGAACGCATCGCCGGCCTCGTGACCGAAGGTGTCGTTGATGCCCTTGAAGTCGTCGAGATCGATGAAGCAGAACGCGACCAGCGTATCCGGCGCGCCTCCATTCTGGCTCGTCACGGCGAGGCGCTCGGTCAGGGAGCGCCGGTTCGGCAGCCCGGTGAGCGGATCGTGCGTCGCCATGTGCCCGAGCCGGTCCAGCGCGCCGGACGTCGTGTGCTGCATGGCGTTGAAAGCGCGCGCGAGCTGCCCGAATTCGTTCGAGGACGTGACATCGGCCGGATAGGCCCGGCCGTCCTGCTTGCTGCGCTGGATCGCCGACATCATGGCCGCGAGCGGCCGGCCGATGAAGATGTTGGCGGAGATGCGCATGGCGATCAGGGTCGCGAACGTTGCCAGCAGCCCGACGACGAGCAGCAGCAGCAGGCGGCTGCCCGCATCCGCGTACAGCGTCGCACGCGAATAGGCGATGGCGATGCGGCCGGCCTGAACGGCCATATTGCCGTTGCTGTAGTGTATCGGGTGCGAGACTTCGGCGACCGACTGGCCTTGGGGGCGCGCGACCACGCGGGCGATCGCAGCGCCGGTATCGTCATAGACGGCCGCCGCCGCAATGGTCTCGTCGTGCATGATCTCGTTGAGCACGCCCGTGACCTGGTCGTAGCGCATCTTCCAGAGCGGCTCGGCGATCAGCTCGGCCCGGCTCTCGGCGACGCGGGCCATGCGGGCGTCGAGTTGCCTGAGCTGCGACCAGAAGCTCGATGCCTCGACGCCGGCGGAGGCGAGCAATTGCACCAGCAGCAGAACGGGCACGGTGGCCCAGATCATCGCGTCGACGACCGAGCGCAAGCGCGGCGGCGCTGCCTGCTCGTTGCGATCCGGCTCGGTCATCGCCTCATCCTTGCGCATCAGTCGGCAACGCCTTCGGCGACCGGCAGCGACGAGATGAGCGCATCGAGGGAAAAGTCATATTGACCGCAGCGCCAGGCCTTCGCCCGGAACCGCGCGAAGTCGATCCGGTCGAACGCACGGGTCTTAATGAGGTCGGCGACCGAAGCGAGATTGTCGCGCGTGATCGCCGACGTCTTGACCTCGACGCGGGGCGAGACGGCAGCAAAATCGCAGCCATCGGCATAATCGCGCAGGAGAACGACGGACCAGCCGCCGAGCAGGAAATGCCCGCCATCGGTCAGGAGCATGCGGCCCGCCTTGATCTCGCGCAGCGCATCCTCCGACCAGTTGAGGCCGACCACCTGGATGTTCTCGCCGGGCACGAGGCCGGCGGCGATCGTCGCGCGCAGCGCGCCGAGCGCCATCGGATCGTTTCCGGCCCAGATCCCGGCGGGCCGGATCTGCTTGCGCGCGGCCCAGCTCAGGTAGTTTGCCGTGACCCGCTCGGCCTCGGACTTCGTCCAGTTGGCGAACAGCATGCGGTCCACCACGACGTCGGACGCAGCATCCACCGCGAGCGTGAGGCCGGCGTTGCGGGCGATCGAGGCAGGCGTGGTCTCGTCGCCACCGATGCCGAGAATGTGGATCTTGCCGTCCGCGCTCTGCCATTTCTCGGCACGCGCCGCGGTGATCAGCGCATTGGCCATCCGCGCGCCCGCGGTCTGAAGATCGGTCGTGATGTCGCCGAGCCAGGTCTTGAGCTTTTGCCTCGGCGGTCCAAAGCGCACCGCGTCCTCGCCGATCAGCGTGTTCGAAAGCAGCAGCGTCTTGACGCCCGCGGCTTCGGCCGCCTCCAGGATGGGAACGGCGGCGGATTCCTCGTTCGACAGGATGAGGAAGTCGGGCTTGTCGGGACGGGCCACCACGCCGAAGCCGAGCTCCTGCATGGTGCGGTGGTTCCGCTCGCTGGTCAGCACCTCGACATGGGCATCGAGCTTGCGGCCGGCGGCCTGCATGGTCTGCGCGACCATGTCCCAATAAACCTCGCCGGACTTGCCGGGATTGACGAAGACGATGTTGAGGGGCTTGGCGATGCTACCGCCAACGGACCCGAAGACGCCGCAGGCCATGCCCGCCGCGAGCAATATTCGCAGGAATCTCGTCAATTTCGCCGCCCCCATTGGTTCCGAGATTGGACCCACGTCCGCTAAGAATTGGCAAAATCGCACCGGGCACAGCGGCGCAGGGCTAACGAAAGGTATATCTCCCGTGCCGAATTGAGATATTCGAAGCGCCGGCGATCGGCCTGCCAATCCGTGCTATCAGCACATCTGAAACCCGCGACTCGCGCTCCCCATGGCCAAATCCACACTGTCCTTCGTCTGCCAGAACTGCGGCGCGGCCTATAACCGCTGGCAGGGCAAGTGCGAGTCCTGCGGCGAGTGGAATACGCTGGCGGAAGAAGACACCAGCGGCAGCGTGCCGGTGTCGATCCGCTCCAAGCGCAAGGGAAGAACCTTCGCGCTGGAGAGTCTCGCCGGAAAGAGCCCGGATGCGCCGCGCCTGTCCTCGGGGATGACAGAGCTCGACCGCGTCACCGGCGGCGGCTTCGTGCGCGGCTCGGTGCTGCTGGTCGGCGGCGATCCCGGAATCGGCAAGTCGACGCTGCTGACGCAAGCGACCAGCCTGCTCGCGCGCGCCGGCCACCGCGTCGTCTACATCTCCGGCGAAGAGGCGGTCGCCCAGGTGCGCCTGCGCGCCGAGCGGCTCGGGCTGTCGGACGCGCCGGTGCAGCTCGCGGCCGAGACCTCGGTCGAGGACATCGTCTCGACGCTGTCGGAGGGCGCGGTGCCCCGGCTGATCGTGATCGACTCGATCCAGACCATGTGGACCGACACGGTGGAATCGGCGCCCGGCACGGTGACGCAGGTGCGCGCCTCGGCGCAGGCGCTGATCCGCTTCGCCAAAAAGACCGGGGCCGCCATCATCCTGGTCGGCCACGTCACCAAGGACGGCCAGATCGCCGGCCCCCGCGTGGTCGAGCATATGGTCGATGCGGTGATGTCGTTCGAGGGCGAAGGCTCGCAGCAATTCCGCATCCTGCGCGCGGTGAAGAACCGCTTCGGACCGACCGACGAGATCGGCGTGTTCGAGATGACGGGCCTCGGCCTGCGCGAGGTCACCAACCCGTCCGAGCTGTTCCTGTCGGAGCGCGACCTCGGCACGCCCGGCACCGCGGTCTTTGCCGGCATCGAGGGCACGAGGCCCGTGCTGGTCGAATTGCAGGCACTGGTGGCCCCGACCTCGCTCGGCACCCCGCGCCGGGCCGTGGTCGGCTGGGATCCGAGCCGGCTCTCAATGGTGCTGGCGGTGCTGGAGGCCCATTGCGGGGTCAAGCTGTCCGGCCACGACGTCTATCTGAACGTTGCCGGCGGCCTTCGCATCCACGAGCCCGCGGCCGACCTCGCCGCCGCCGCGGCCCTGGTGTCGTCGCTGGTTAATGCGCAGTTACCCACCGATGCCGTCTATTTCGGCGAAATCTCGCTGTCGGGCGTGGTGCGCCCGGTGGCGCAGACCCCGGCCCGGCTCAAGGAAGCGGCAAAGCTCGGCTTCCAGCGCGCCGTGCTGCCCGAATCGGCACGGGGCGATGCGGGCGGCGATGCCGGACTGTCCCTGAACGCGGTGAACAGCCTGACGACATTGGTGGCCGAGATCGCAGCGCGGGGCTCCCGTCGGGGCGAATCCGGTGCACAGCCAGAGAAAAATGCCACACCGGCCAGATTCCGCCGCGGAGAGGGTTAGGTGGAGGTGACGCCGGAGGCCTCCGCCGCTATACAGCCGTCACAAAAGCAGCATGGGATTGCGTGGTTGCGGCCTTGCCGGGAACGCCGTCTGCCCTTCTTTTAGGGCAGCGGCCAAGCACCGATTCGCTAGAGCACCTTTGAAGTACGAGCGGACCAGACCAGCCGATGCCAGTAACCATCCTCGACCTGATCCTGCTCGGTGTGATGCTGATCTCGGGCCTGCTCGCGATGGTTCGCGGCTTCATGCGCGAAATCCTGTCGATCGCGGCCTGGGGTGCCGCGGCGATCGTGACGCTGTATTCGTTCTCGAAGCTGCTGCCGACCGCCAAGACCTATTTCAACAACGACACGGTGGCGAGCGTCGTCGTGGTAGCCGGCGTGTTCATCGGCACCCTGGTCGTGGTCTCCGTCATCACGGTCCGGATCTCCGACATGATCCTGGATTCGCGGATCGGCGCGCTGGATCGGACCCTCGGCTTCCTGTTTGGGCTGGCTCGCGGGCTTTTGATCGTCGTGGTCGCGTTCCTGTTCTTCACCTGGCTGGTGCCGGACAAGCAGCGCCCCGACTGGGTCAGCGGGGCCAAGTCCCGCGTCGTGCTGCAGGGAACCGGCGATTGGCTGATGGCCCTCTTGCCTGACGACCCCGAGAACACCATCTTGAAGAGATTCAAGAAAAACAAACCAGATGATGATCAAGCTGAATCCGAGCAGCAGCCTTCGGGCAGTGGCGACGGGTACAGTAAGTCGGCTCGTGACGGCATGAAAAAGCTGATCGAGAAACCTGCGGCGCGTTGATAGGGCCCCAAAAGAGAGGCGAGAACGAGATGCGACACCCTGACCAGGACGCCCTGCTTGATCTCGATCCAAACGCCGGTCCAGGCCCGGCGGCGCTTGAGCTTCAGGACGATCTGGAAGGCGATACGCTGCGCGAGGAATGCGGCGTCTTCGGCATCTACGGCCACCCTGATGCGGCCGCCATCACCGCGCTCGGCCTTCACGCGCTCCAGCACCGCGGCCAGGAGGCCGCCGGCATCGTCTCCTACGACGGCAGCCGCTTCCACTCCGAACGCCGCCTCGGCCTCGTCGGCGACACCTTCTCCCGCCGCGAGGTGATCGACCGCCTGCCCGGCAGTGTCGCGGTCGGCCATGTCCGCTACGCCACGACCGGCGCGACCATCCTGCGCAACGTGCAGCCGCTGTTCGCCGAGCTCAATGCCGGCGGTCTCGCGGTCGCTCACAACGGCAACCTCTCCAACGGCCTGACGTTGCGCCGCGAGCTCGTCAAGAACGGCGCGATGATGCAATCGACCTCCGACACCGAGGTGATCCTGCACCTGGTGGCGCGCTCCAAGCGCGTCCGCTTCATCGAGCGCTACATCGACGCGCTGCGCGAGATCGAGGGCGCCTATGCGCTGGTCTCGCTGACCAACAAGAAGCTGGTCGGCGCCCGCGATCCGCGCGGCATCCGCCCGCTGGTGCTCGGCGAGCTCGACGGCTGCCCGATCCTGACTTCCGAGACCTGTGCGCTCGACATCATCGGCGCGCGCTTCGTGCGCGACATCGAGCCCGGCGAAGTCATCGTGTTCGACGAGAACGGCCAGGACATCCACAAGCCGTTCCCGCCGATGGCGCCGCGCCCCTGCATCTTCGAATACATCTACTTCTCGCGGCCGGATTCCATCGTGCACGGCCGCTCGGTCTACGAGGTGCGCAAGAATTTCGGCGCGCAGCTCGCGCGCGAGAGCCACGTTCCGGTCGACGTCGTGGTGCCGGTGCCGGATTCCGGCGTGCCGGCCGCGGTCGGGTACAGCCAGTATTCCGGCGTGCCGTTCGAGCTCGGCATCATCCGTAACCATTATGTCGGCCGCACCTTCATCCAGCCGACGCAGGCGATCCGCGAATCCGGCGTGCGCATGAAGCACTCGGCCAACCGCGCCGCGATCGAAGGCAAGCGCATCATCCTGATCGACGACTCGCTGGTGCGCGGCACCACCTCCAAGAAGATCGTGCGCATGATGCGCGATGCCGGTGCCAAGGAAGTGCACTTCCGCCTCGCTTCGCCCCCGATCCTCTATCCCGATTATTACGGCATCGACCTGCCCGACCGTGGCGGCCTGCTGGCGGCGACGCATTCGCTGGAGGAGATGCGCGAGCTCATCGGCGCTGACTCGCTCGCCTTCCTGTCGATCGACGGCATGTACCGCGCCATGGGCGAGCCAGGCCGCGACCCCGCCAATCCGAAGTTTGCGGATCATTGTTTTACCGGCGCCTACCCGACCCACCTCACCGACCAGACCCAGACCGAGCCGCAGCCGCGGCAATTGTCGCTGCTGGCGGAGGCGAGCTGACCAAGGATCGTCCCCGGGGCTCATCCGAGACTTCTTTTCGTCATGGCCGGGCTTGTCCCGGCCATCTTCGTCTGTAATACCCGCCGCAAAGAACGTGGATGCCCGGGACGAGCCCGGGCATGACGGAAGTATTCGACGATGACCAAACCTCTCGCCAACCGTATCGCTCTCGTCACCGGCGCCTCGCGCGGCATCGGTTTCGCCACGGCAATCGCACTGGCGAAAGCCGGCGCGCATATTGTGGCCACCGCGCGCACGCAAGGAGGGCTGGAAGAGCTCGACGACGAGATCCGGAAAGAGGGTGGCAGTGCCACCCTGGTGCCGCTCAACCTCAGCGATTCCGACGGCATCGCGCGTCTCGGCGCCGGCCTGCACGAGCGCTACGGCAAGCTCGACATCCTGGTCGGCAACGCCGGCGTGCTCGGTCCCTCCTCGCCGATCGGCCATATCGAGCTGAAGACCTTCAACGACGTGATCGCGGTGAACGTTTCCGCGAACTTCCAGCTGATCCGCTGCATGGAACCGCTGCTCAGGCAATCCGATGCCGGCCGCGCCGTGTTCATCACCTCGGGTGCCGCCAACAAGGCCACCGCTTACGTCAGCCCCTACGCGGCCTCCAAGGCCGCACTGGAGACGCTGGCACGTGCCTGGGCGCAGGAAACCGCAAACACGAAGCTGCGCGTCAACCTGTTCAATCCGGGCCCGGTGCGCACCCGCATGCGGGCCACCCTGATGCCCGGCGAGGATCCGGCGACGCTCGACACGCCCGAGCAGGTCGCAGAATTCATCGTGCCGCTGTGCGCGCCCGACTGGACCGAGACCGGCAAATTCTACGATTACAAGACCCGCACCCTGATGAGCTTCCGCGCGCCGGCCTGATGGCCCTCCGACGCCTTGGACGTCATGCCGGCGGTAATGTCCGTACCGCCGAGTTCGATACCGGAAAGCACATTTAGAATTTCAAGCCGACATCGAACGCGCTGAAATAGCGTCTCAACGCATTTTGCCCAAAAGTTAACCGATGGATGACGCTACGACGCAGCGTCATCCGGCTTTAGGTGCATTGCCGTCGGCCATGGGACACGGTAGAGCGTCAATTGGAATAAGGCTCCCGAAGAGAGCCGTCCGCATATTTGACAATGGAGGAAGCCTTTATGACGATGCCCGCACGCCGCGCCGCGGCTCTTCTGGCCTGTGCCGCTTTCGGCTTTGCCACATCCGCCTTCGCGCAAGACAAGACCATCAAGATCGGCGTGCTCAACGACATGTCGAGCCTCTATGCCGACATCGGCGGCCCGAACTCGGTGGCGGCAGTGAAGATGGCGGTCGAGGATTCCGGCCTGAAGGCCAAGGGCTGGACCATCGAGGTGCTCTCCGGCGATCACCAGAACAAGCCCGACATCGGCGTCAACATCGCCCGGCAATGGATCGACGCCGACAAGGTCGACGCCATCGCCGATACGCCGAGCTCCGGTGTCGCGCTCGCGGTGAGCAACCTCGTCAAGGAAAAGAATGCGGTGCTGCTCAATTCGGGTGCGGCCACCGCCGACCTCACCGGCAAGGCCTGCACGCCCAACACCGTGTCCTTCACCTACGACACCTACATGCTCGCCAACGGCACCGGCAAGGCGCTGACCAAGGCGGGCGGCGACAGCTGGTTCTTCCTCACCGCGGATTATGCCTTCGGCCATGCGCTGGAGCGTGATACCGGCGCGGTCGTCACGGCGACCGGCGGCAAGGTGCTCGGCGGCGTCAAGCATCCGCTGAACACGGCCGACTTCTCCTCCTTCCTGCTGCAAGCGCAGTCCTCCAAGGCCAAGATCATCGGCCTTGCCAATGCGGGCGGCGACACCACCAACGCGATCAAGCAGGCCGCCGAGTTCGGCATCGTCCAGGGCGGCCAGAAGCTCGCCGCGCTGCTGCTGTTCATCAACGACGTGCACTCGCTCGGCCTGAAGACCGCGCAGGGCCTGACCTTCACCGAGTCGTTCTACTGGGACCTCAACGACCAGACCCGCGAATGGTCGAAGCGTTTCCAGAAGGTCTCGCCCAAGGGCTCGATGCCCTCGATGACGGTTGCGGGCCTCTACGCCGAGATCCTGCATTACCTGAAGGCGATGGAAGCGCTCGGCAGCAATCCGCGTGACGGCGCCAAGGTCGTCGCCAAGATGAAGGAGCTGCCGACCGACGATCCGCTGTTCGGCAAGGGCCCGCTGCGCCAGGACGGACGCCGCCTCATCCCCGCCTATCTGTTCGAGGTGAAGAAGCCCGAGGAGTCGAAGGGGCCGTGGGACTATTACAAGCTGGTCGCCACCATCGCGCCGGAAGATGCGGCCAAGCCGCTCAAGGACAGCGACTGCCCGCTGGTGAAGAAGTAGGATCGTAGGGTGGGTTAGCATGCGGCTGCGCAAAGCGCAGTCCGCTGGCGTAACCCACCTCTTCCGCCTCCGCGGAAATGAAAGAGGTGGGTTACGCCTCGCGGTTTGCGCTTCGCGCGAACCGCGAGGCTAACTCACCCTACGAGACTGTCCTGGTCGCACCCAGCGACCGCACCGCGATCGCCACGCACACCACCATCAGCACCGCGGCGAGCAGGAACGGTGCGCCGGGCAGATGCAGCGGCGCGCTGGCGCCGATGAAATAGGAAAATGTCAGCGTGAACAGGAACGGGCCGACGAGCTGCGACACGCTCTGCACGCTCGCGGTTGCGCCTTGCAGCTGGCCCTGCTGATCCGGCGCGACGAGCCGCGTCATCAGCGCCTGCGAGGCGGCACCAGAGATGCCCCACAGCGCCAGAATGGGAATCCCGAGCCAGGATAGCGGTCCGGTCGGCGCAGCGCCGAGGACCACGAATCCGATCGCGCCACAGCAGAGGCCGAGCAGGAGCGCGTTGCGCTCGCCGAGCGCATGCACGATGGGGCCGATCGCAAAGCCCTGCACCACCATGGCGCAGATGCCGACCATGGCGAGCGTCAAGCCCACCGTCTTGGCATCCCAGCCGTAGCGATAGGTCGCGTAGAGCACGAAGGTCGAGGGCAGCACGACGTGGGCGACCTGCGCGATGAAGTTGACGATCGACAACGCGGCAAGCAGCGCGTCGGAGCGCAGCAGATGCAGCGCCCCGAGCGGACTGGCGCTGCGCCAGCGCAGCGGCGCGCGCTTGTCGGGCGCAAGCGACTCCGGCAGCACGAACAGGCCATAGAGCGCGTTGGCGAAGCTCAGGGCCGCCGCGGCCCAGAACGGCAGGCGCGGATCGATATCGCCGAGCAGGCCGCCGAGCGCTGGCCCCAAGATGAAGCCGGCGCCGAAGGCCGCGCCGATCCGGCCGAAGACCGCCGCACGCCGTTCCGGCGGCGTGATGTCGGCGATATAGGCGAAGGCGGTCGAGATGCTCGCCGAGGTGATGCCGGAGATCACGCGGCCGATGAACAGCCACACAAGCGACGGCGCCAGCGCCATCAAGACGTAATCGGCCGCGAGCCCGAAATTCGACAGCAGCACCACCGGCCGGCGTCCGAAACGATCGGACAGCGCACCAAGCACCGGCGAGAACACGAACTGCATCAAGGCCCAGGCGGTGCCGAACAGGCCGAAGATGCGCGCGGCATGTGCGGTGTCGTTGTCGACGAAGCTTTCGATCAGCTTCGGCAGGACCGGCATGATCACGCCGAGCGCGACCATGTCGAGCAGGATGGTGACGAAGATGAAGGCGACCGCGCCGCGGCGGGCCGGCGCTGCGTCCTGCACCACCGCCTCGCCGGCACCGTCGCTCACGATGGCCGCTTGCGCTTGTGCGCGAAGGGATTGGCCTTCTCGCGCAGCGTGATGCGCACCGGCGTGCCCGGCAGCTCGAAGGTCTCGCGCATGGAATTGGTGAGATAGCGCAAGTAGGATTGCGGCACGGCGTCCGCGCGCGAGCAGAACAGCACGAAGCTCGGCGGCCGGGCCTTGGTCTGCGTGATGTAGTTCAGCTTCAGCCTGCGGCCGGAGACCGCCGGCGGCGGGTTGGCCTGGATCGCCTGCTCGAACCAGCGATTGAGCGCCGAGGTCGGCACGCGCCTGTTCCAGATCGCATAGGCGTCCTGGATCGCCTGCATCAGGCGATCGATGCCCTCGCCCATCAAGCCCGAGACGGCGACGATGGGCACGCCCTTGAGCTGCGGCAGCCAATGATCGGCATCGCGGCGCAGGCCGGAGATCGCGCCGCCGCCCTTGGTCTCCATCAGATCCCATTTGTTGACGGCGAGCACGACCGCCCGTCCCTCGCGCTCGATCAGGTCGGCGATGCGCAGGTCCTGCTCCTCGAAGCGGTTCTGCGAATCCATCATCAGCACGACCACTTCGGCAAAGCGCACCGCGCGCAGTGCGTCCGCGACCGAGAGCTTTTCAAGCTTCTCCTCGATGCGCGAGCGCCGGCGCAGGCCCGCGGTGTCGAAGACGCGGAAATCGCGGCCCTTCCAGTTGATCTCGACTGCGATGGAATCGCGCGTGGTGCCGGCCTCGGGGCTGGTCAGCAGGCGCTCCTCGCCGAGCAGATGGTTGATCAGCGTCGACTTGCCGGCATTGGGCCGGCCGACGATCGCGACCCGGATCGGGCGCGTCGCCGCCTCTTCCTCGGAGATCGGCGCGTCGTCCTCATCGTCGTCTTCCTCGACGGGTTCGGGCATCAGCTTGGCCAGCGCATCGTAGAGCTCGCCCATGCCCTCGCCGTGCTCGGCCGAGATCTGGATGGGATCGCCGAGGCCGAGCGCGAATGCTTCCATTGCGCCGGCATCGCCGTGCTTGCCCTCGCTCTTGTTGGCGACCAGCAGCACCGGCTTGTCGGCCTTGCGGGCGAAATCGGCGAAGGCGCGATCGGTTGGCGTCAGGCCGATGCGGGCGTCGACCACGAAGAACAGCGCGTCGGCCTGCGCGATCGCGGTCTCGGTCTGCTCCTGCATGCGCGCGGTCAGCGAGCCCTTGGCGCCCTCGTCAAGGCCGGCGGTATCGATGATGGTGAAGCGGAGATCACCGAGCCTGGCCTTGCCTTCGCGGCGGTCGCGGGTGACGCCCGGCAGGTCATCGACCAGCGCGAGCTTCTGCCCAACCAGGCGGTTGAACAGCGTCGACTTGCCGACATTGGGCCGGCCGATGATGGCGATCGTGAAGGACATCGGTCATTCGTGCGCTGCCGGGGCTGCGCCTGTCAATGCAATGGGAAATATCAGCGCGAGAAGCTGCCGCTCGGCAGCGGTGCCGGGAAGGCGCTCTGCGATTGCTGCTGCGGGGGCTTGGTCGGCTGCGCCTGGTGGGTCGGCTGCGCCTGCTGGGCCGGCTGATCTGGCGGCGGCGCGGTGGTGCGCCGGCGGACGATCTTGTGCTTGGGCGGCGGAGCGGACGTCGCCGGCGCTGCCTCCGGCTGCGCCTCGCCGTCGACCTCGCCGACGGGTGCTTCGGCCGGCGCGGCGGACTGCTTGGTATTCTTTGCCTTGGCCCCCTTTGCCGGCTTGGCCGGCTCCGGCTCCGCAGGCAGGGCCGCGACGGCAGGTGCGTTCGGGTCGGGCTGCTGCTGCTGTGCGCCTTTGTAGAGATCCCTCGGCACGCCCTGCTCGAGCCCCGGCACACCCTCGGGGAAGACCGGCTTGCGGTCGCCCGGCAGCTTCTTCTTGGTGTCGAGGAAGTCGAGCAGATCGCTCGGATCGAAGCTGGAGCAGCCGCCCAGGACGCCGGTGAAGGCGATCAGGACGGCGGCTGCGATCAAGCGTGGCGTGCGGCGCATCTTGGTGTCTCGTTACGTCAGAGAACCGTCGTCAGCTTTTGGCGACGGGTGGCAACAAAGCCTGGAGCGCCTCGGCGCGAGAGCGCAGGCCGGGCGGCGTTTCGCCGTCTCCGTCAATCGCCTCGAGCCATTTGCGGGCTGCAGTCATGTCGTTGTTACGCCAGGCCGACAGCGCCAGCATCTCGCGGGCGGTGTGGCGGAAGGTCGATTTCGGCGCGGCGGAAGCTTCCAGCCGCTGCTGGATGTCGGCATAGCCGGCGCTGTCGAGCAGGAGCCCCGCGGCGCGGATCTTGGCCAGATCCTGCCACTCGCCGCCAATGCTGCGGTCGGCGGCGATGTCGTCATACATCTTCGCGGCCGCCTTGGGATCGCGGCTCGCGGCCTCCGCCGCAGCACGCAGCCGCGCCAGGGTGCGATAGCCGGACGGCGCCTTGGCGGCGAGCTCGGTGAAGGCCTTCTCGGCGTCCTCGTGCTTGCCCTGCTCGGACAGCTCGGCGGCCTTCTCGAAAGCGGCGCCGGCCGCGGCGGCCTTCTGGGCCTCCAGGTACCTATAACCCTGCCAGCCACCGGCACCGGCGACGATCAGCACCATCAGCGCGATGAAGTAGATCGAATACTTGTCCCACAGCTTCTTGAACTGTTCGCGACGTACTTCCTCGTTGACTTCGTCAAATAATTCAGACACTTATGCCAATCCCATGCCCGTCCGGGTGCGCGCGCCAAAGCGTTCGCGTCAGGAATCCCGTCCCCGTGTGGCGGCGAGGTAGCCTAACGATATGGCGGTGGCAAGGCAAAGCGAGCCCGATCAAGGCGTTAACCGCCCGGGACATCCCCGAATGCCCCTGCCCGGCTCAAGCTCCCAGCAGCTCCCGCAGCTGTCGCTTCAGCACCTTGCCGTTGGCGTTGCGCGGCAGCGGGTCTGTCGTGATCGCCATGGTTTCGGGAACCTTGTAGTCGGACAGGCGCTCGGCGCACCAGGCGCGCAGGTCCGTATCGGTTACCGGCTGTCGCGTCACCACCACGGCGTGGACGCGCTCGCCCAGCACCGGGCAAGGCCTGGAAATGATCGCGCTCTCGACCACGGCGGGATGGCCGGCCAATACGGATTCGACCTCGGCCGAATAGATCTTCAGGCCGCCGCGATTGATCATGTCCTTCTGCCGGTCGAACACGCGAACGAAGCCTTCCGCATCGACCGAGCCGAGATCGCCGGAATGCCAGAATCCGCCCGTAAAGCTTTCGGCGGTGGCCTTCGGGTTATTCCAGTAGCCCTTGATCACGGAGGCGCTCTGGATCCAGAGCTCGCCGATCTCGCCGGGAGGCAGCTCGCGCCCGTCCGGGCCCATCACAGCGATGCGCGCGCCGGGACACGGCAGACCGACGCTGTCGATATGGCGCTCGGTCAGCTCGCCCGGCATGATGGTCGAGGGCGAGGTCGTCTCGGTCGCGCCGTAGCAGTTCATCAGCTTCAGGCCGGGAATCTTCGCCTTGAGCTTCTCGATGGTGGCGACCGGCATCGGCGCGCCGCCGAAACCGCCGATGCGCCAGCTCGAGAGATCATAGCCGTCGAAATCGGGCTGGAGCAGGCAGAGATTGTACATCGCCGGCACCATCACCGTGTAGGTGACGCGCTCGCGCGAGGCGAGCTTGAGGTAATGGGCGGCCTTGAACTCGGGCATGATGATCAGCGTCCCGCCGCAGCGGATCATGGTCGTAATGTTGGCGACGACGCCGGTGACATGGCCGAGCGGCACCGCTGCGATCGAGCGATCGGCTTCCGTCAATTGCAGGCAGGATACGAACACCATCGAGGAATGGACGATGTTGCAATGGGCCAGCATCGCGCCCTTCGGCTTGCCCGTGGTGCCGGAGGTGTAGAGGATCATCGCGGTGTCCTCTTCGCTCACCTCGATCGGTGCCGATGCCGGAGCGTTTTCGGCGAGCGAAGAGAAGCTCGACCGCGCGGCATCGTCATCGATGGCGATGCGATGGATCACACCGGGCACGTCCTTTGCGTCGGGCAGTCGCTCGCCGAGCGAGGCCTCGTGGATCAGGATCTTCGCGCCGCAATCGGCGAGCACATAGGCGATCTCCGGCTTCTGCTGGCGCGTGCTGAGCAGCACGGTCACCAGCCCCTCATGTGCGGCGGCAAACAGCAGCAGCGGAAATTCGATGCGGTTGCCGAGCAGGATGGCGAGGCGATCGCCGCGCTGCAATCCTAGCTTGCGAAATCCCGCAGCGATCCGCGCCGCCTGCTCCGCTGCCTGCCGCCAGCTCAGCCGGACATTGCCGCAGATCAAGGCTTCGCCATCGGCATTGCGGCCGCGCGCCTCCGCGATCATCGCCCAGAGGCTCGATGGCCGATCGCAAAATGCCGGCACCACCCGCTCGCCAAAACGCGACTCGAGCCGCATCGGCGGGATCTGAGATTGCGACCAGTCCATCGGGATGCCCTCGGCTTGTTGCTCTCGTTATCTTCCCCGCACGGTCAGGCGAGTTTCGTCTTGTGCTGACCGGCTAGACCCCGATCACGGGCACGCCTATCACCACCGGATGGAACGCGAACGCGAGGGCCAGATAGGCGACCACGCCGACCGCGACCGCGATCAGATCGTTGGTGGGGCCGCCGACCGGAATCGGCGGGGCGCCGGCGTCGGTGCGAGCTTTGAGCGAGATGCGGTCATAGACCGCCCAGGCGAGGAACGAGCCGAACAGGACGATGGAGCCGAGATCGCCATTGGCGAGCAGATGCGCCGCCGCCCACAGCTTGATGCCGGCCAGCATCGGATGCTTCAACGTCGCATAGATGCGGCCACGCATGTAGGACGCTACCACGAGGATGACTGCAGGCAGCATCAAGGCCAACGCGATGTGCTTCATCGCCTTCGGCGGATACCAGACGTCGATCCAGCCGGAGCTGCGGTAGTGGGCATAGCCCCAGATGATCAACGCCAGCCCCGCCAGTGAGACCGCCGAATAGAGGAGCTTGTAGGTCCCCTCGCCCAGCCTCGCGATCGCCTGCGCGCGCGCCTTCCGTCTGGTTGTGAAAATATGGGATGCAAAAAACAGCACCAGCCCCAGGATCATGACCAGCAGACCCACGACATCCTCCCCGCAAAGCAGCCCCCGCCACTGAGGTATCATCGATCGGCCAATGCTCGCAACTCGCGCGCTATTTGCCGAGCTCCCGATTGTCGACATAACGGATCGCGATGGGCCGCCCGGCCAACGCCCCGCCGAGCCCGCTGGTCAATTTCAGCGGCAGACAGGCCTTCAGCGATGCATTGATGGCATTCAGATAGGTCGTCCGGGTGTCCGCCGGCACGCCCGCAGTCGCGTATGTGAGGCGCGGCGGGCCGATCAGGCCGCCGGCCTTGTTGAAGCTGAAACGCACCGACATCTGCATGCCCGCGCGCGCATGGTCCGATGGCGGCGACCAGCAGCTGCGCAGCGCGGCGAAGAGGTCGCCGATCGCGTCGAGATCGTGATCGGGCTTCCGGTATTTGGCGCGGTCGGCCTCGGCAGGCACGCTCTCGATCGTGAGCTGGAGGTTCTGGCCGTAAGGGTAGTCGATCTCGGGAATACAGGGGCCGGGCTCGAGCGGGCTGCAATAGGATGGCGTGCAGGGCTCGCCGTCGAGCACGCTGCAAGGCTCGTGCGCGAACGGAATCGGATTGATCTGGCGTCGCTGCGCGTCGGCGGCGATCGAGGTCATTGCCAGCAAGGCAAGAACAAGAATGCAGCGCCACATGTACCGGGACCGCAATGGCATTTGCAACAGGTGGCGACGGCTATGAAAGGTTCAAGGCTGGCCGCGATGGTTCGCTTCACTCGACAATCTGATCCGCTTGCGCCACCAGCGTGGGCGGTAAATTCAGCCCCAACGCATTGGCTGTCTTGAGATTGAGCAGGAACTGGAATTCATTCGGTTGTTGGACTGGCAAGTCTGCGGGACGGGTTCCTCTCAAGACGCGGTCGACATAATCCGCCGAGCGACCGACGAGCTGCGTAATCGAGACTCCGTAAGACATCAGCCCGCCGTCCGTGACGAAGGACGGGAACGGATACATCGCCGGCAGACGATGCGCGGCCGCCAAGTTCAGAATCAATTGCCGATGAACGAGTGGAAATGCGTCGGGAAAGATCAGCAGCCCGCCGTCTGGCTGCTCTGCAAAGCGGGAGATCGCCTGTTCGAGCTCGGCGGCGTTGTGCGCCGGCGCCGGAACGAGCTGGAGCTGGACTGCCGGAATGGCCGCCTGCACGGACGGCATCAAGATCATGGGCGCCGTTCGCGGATTGAAGATTGCGGCAACCCTCCGTATCGCGGGTGCCGCCTGCTTGAGCAATTGCAGCCACTTGCCCGCCATTTCAGGCTCGAAGGTCGTGAACCCCGTGATATTTCCGCCCGGCTTGCCCAGACTTTGGACGAAACCGGCACCCACGGGATCGGCAACGACCGTGAAGATGATCGGCAAGGTCGGCGCGCGTCGCCTCAGGGCTTCCACAGAGGGAGTGCCGATTGCCAGAAGCACATCCGGCCCCCACTTCACGAGCTCCGCCGCCTGGGCATCGGCGACATTCGGATCGCCGGCCCACCAGCGATACTCGATATGGATGTTGCGCTCCTGTTCCCAACCGAGCTCGCCCAGACGCTGTCTCAGTTTCTGGTAGCCGGCCTGGCTCTCCGGATCGCTCGCCCTGCCTCCCGCCAACACACCGATCCGCCGCACATTCCCCTGCGCGGACGTGCTCAGCGGATAGGCCGCCGCGCCTGCAGCGAGCATGATGAATTCGCGCCGCCTCATGACCGTCGACCTCGCTGTCCTGCTTCACGGAAAAGGTCTGGGAAACATTACCCCTTCTTCTTGACATCCTTGACGTTGCTGAACTCGATGCCCTCGGCGCGCTCCCGGGTGTAGCCGAGGTAGAACTCGTTCCGGGCGAGATAGACGGGATCGCCATCGACATCGTCGGCAATGCTCGAATTGTTGGCGGCGATGAAGCTGTCGAGCTTCTTGCGGTCCTCCGAGGAGACCCAGCGCGCCAGCTGGAACTCGCTGACCTCGAATTCGACCGGCAGCGAATATTCCGCCTCGAGCCGGGCCTTGAGCACGTCGAGCTGCAGCGCGCCGACCACGCCGACCAGCGCCGGGGCGCCGTCGCGGGGGCGGAACACCTGCACCACGCCCTCTTCCGACATCTGCTGCAGCGCTTCCTTCAGCTTCTTCGCCTTCATCGCGTCGGTGAGACGGACACGGCGGACGATTTCCGGCGCAAAGCTCGGCACGCCGACGAAGTTGAAATCCTCGCCCTCGGTCAGCGTATCGCCGATGCGCAGCGTGCCGTGGTTGGGAATGCCGACGACGTCGCCGGCGAAGGCTTCGTCCGCGACCGAGCGGTCCTGCGCGAAGAAGAATTGCGGGCTCGACAGCGGCATGCTCTTGCCGGTGCGCACGAGCTTGGCCTTCATGCCGCGGCTGAGCTTGCCCGAACACAGGCGCGCAAACGCGATGCGGTCGCGGTGGTTGGGATCCATGTTGGCCTGGATCTTGAACACGAAGGCGCTCATCCTGGGATCGGTGGCCTCGACCTTGCGCTGGTCGCTGTCCTGCGCGCGCGGCTCGGGCGCGAACTTGCCGAGGCCCTCAAGGAGGTCGCCAACGCCGAAATTGCGCAGCGCGCTGCCGAAATAGACCGGCGTCAGATGTCCCTCGCGGAACGCGTCCAGCTCGAACGGCTTCGACGCCTCGGTGACGAGCTCGAGCTCGTCCTTCACGGCGGAGACGTCGAGATTGGCGTTGAGCTTGGCGAGCTCTTCGATCTCGATCTCGAGCGCCGCGCCGGTCTTGGCGCCGCCGCCTTCGAGCAGGCGCACGCCGCCATTGACGACGTCATAGGTGCCGAGGAAGTCGCGGCCGCGGCCGACCGGCCAGGTCATCGGCGTGGTGTCGAGCGCCAGCGTCTTCTCGATCTCGTCGAGCAGCTCGAACACGTCGCGGCTCTCGCGGTCCATCTTGTTGATGAAGGTGATGATCGGGATGTCGCGCAGACGGCACACCTCGAACAGCTTTCGGGTGCGCGCCTCGATACCCTTGGCCGCGTCGATCACCATCACGGCGGAATCGACCGCCGTCAGCGTGCGATAGGTGTCCTCCGAAAAGTCCTCGTGGCCCGGCGTGTCCAGCAGGTTGAAGACGAGGCCTTCGAACTCGAAGGTCATCACCGAGGTCACCACCGAGATGCCGCGTTCGCGCTCGATCTTCATCCAGTCCGAACGCGTGTTGCGCCGCTCGCCTTTGGCCTTGACCTGGCCGGCGAGGTTGATAGCGCCGCCGAACAGCAGCAGCTTTTCGGTCAGCGTGGTCTTGCCGGCGTCGGGATGGGAGATGATCGCAAAGGTCCGCCGCCTCGCCACCTCGGCGGCAAGCGGGGAACGGGCCGGCGATTCGGCTGTGGTGGCGGCGATGTCGGACATGGCGGGAGCGTGTGGCAGGGAAAACGGGCCTGATCAAGCCTCATTTGGTGATTGCGGAGACTTCCGGCCAGCCCCATATCCCCCTTTTGGGAGGACGACCTCCCTGCCCATCAGCACACCAGCCGCGGGGACGACCCTGCCTTGAATGGAGGGTCGTCATGGCCTGGAGCATCCTGTTCGTCGCCGGTCTCCTCGAGATCACCTGGGCCATCGGCCTGAAATACACCGAGGGCTTTAGCAAGCTTGTCCCGTCCGCGGTCACGCTCGCGGCCATGGCCGGCAGCGTCATCCTGCTCGGATTTGCGCTCAAATCCCTGCCCGTCGGAACCGCCTATGCGGTCTGGACCGGCATCGGCGCGGTCGGCACCGCGACGCTCGGCATGGTTCTGTTCGGCGAGCCGGCGACGGCCTTCCGCCTCGCCAGCATCGGCCTGATCGTCGCCGGCATCGTCGGACTGAAGCTCGTCACTTGACGAGCTGGACCACCCACCAGGTCAGCGCGGCCACGATGCCTGAGGCCGGGATCGTGATCACCCAGGCATAGACGATCGAGCTTGCGACGTTCCAGCGCACGGCCGAGACGCGGCGGGCGGCACCGACGCCGACGATGGCGCCGGTGATGGTGTGGGTGGTCGAGACAGGAACCCCGAGGTAGGTCGCCATGAACAGAGTCACCGCGCCCCCGGTCTCGGCGCAAAAGCCCTGCATCGGGGTCAATTTCGTGATGCGCAGGCCCATGGTGCGGACGATGCGCCAGCCGCCCATCAGCGTGCCCAGCGCCATCGCCGCCTGGCACGACAGCACCACCCAGAACGGCACCGAGAACTCGCTGCCGAGATGGCCCTGCGAATAGAGCAACACCGCGATGATGCCCATGGTCTTCTGCGCGTCGTTGCCGCCATGGCCGAGCGAATAGAGCGAAGCGGAGACGAATTGCAGGATGCGGAAGGCGCGGTCGACCGCGAACGGCGTCGAGCGCACCGAGGCCCAGGACACGATCGCAACCAGCGCCATTGCGAGCAGGAAGCCAACCAGCGGCGACAGCACGATCGCCAGCACGGTCTTGGACAGGCCGCTCCACACCGCGGCCGAAATACCGGCCTTGGCCAAGCCGCCGCCGACGAGCCCGCCGATCAGCGCGTGCGACGACGACGATGGAATGCCGAGCGCCCAGGTCACGAGGTTCCAGACGATGGCGCCGACGAGGGCTGCGAAGATCACCTGGGCGTCGACGACCGCAGGATCGATGATGCCGGTGCCGATGGTCTGGGCGACGTGCAGCCCGAACACCAGGAAGGCGATGAAATTGAAGAACGCGGCCCAGAACACCGCGAATTGCGGTCGCAGCACGCGGGTCGAAACGATGGTCGCGATCGAATTGGCGGCGTCGTGCAGGCCGTTCAGGAAATCGAACAGCAGCGCGACGGCGATCAGGCCGACCAGGACGGGAAAAGCCAACGCAGCATCCACGGCGGCCCTGCCCTACACTTGCTCGATGACGATGCTGTTGATCTCGTTGGCGACGTCGTCGAAGCGGTCGGCCACCTTCTCGAGATGGTCGTAGATCTCGACCCCTACGATGAAATCCATCGCATTGCCGTCGCGATGCTTGAGGAACAGCTCCTTCAGGCCGATGTCGTGGAGATCGTCGACACGGCCCTCGAGCTTGCCGAGCTCCTCGGTGATCGCGGTCAGCATGGCGACGTTCTTGCCGATCTCCTGCATCAGCGGCAGCGCACGGCCGACCAGATTGGCGCATTCGATCAAGAGTCCGCCGATCTCGCGCATCGGCGGCTCGAAACTGCGCACCTCGAACAGCATCACGGCCTTGGCCGTCTGCTGCATCTGGTCGATGGCATCGTCCAGCGACGTGATCAGGTTCTTGATGTCGCCGCGGTCGAACGGGGTGATGAAGGTGCGGCGCACCGCCGTCAGCACCTCGCGGGTGATATTGTCGGCGTCGTTCTCGAACTGGTTGACGCGCTGGCAATAGACCGGCGTCTCCTCGCCCCCGTTGAGCATGCCCTGGAGCGCGACCGCGCCCTGGATCACGGTCTGGGCATGGCGGTCGAACAGGTCGAAGAACCGCTCTTCCCTGGGCAGGAACGCACGAAACCATCGCATCATGGGGGTAGGCTACCGGTTGGAAATGGTCAGGCCCGTGAGGGCTGTCATAAAACTGTCATAGACCATTTTCGATCCGCGCGCGTGTCGCCTCACGCCCGCGGAGCCGGGTCATCCACCGCTTTCATGCATCAATGAAACTGATGCAATATCAGTTACTTAGAGCGAACGTCGGAAGTAATGCGCGATTTCGCCGACGACGCCGCGGCGGAAGGTGAGCACGCAGACCACGAAGATCGCGCCTTGGATCACCGTCACCCACTGGCCGAAGCCGGCCAGATATTGCTGCATGGCGATGATCACGAAGGCGCCGACCACGGGACCGAAAACGGTGCCGAGCCCGCCGACCAGCGTCATCAGCACGACCTCGCCCGACATCGTCCAGTGCACGTCGGTGAGCGAAGCGTTCTGCGCCACGAACACCTTCAGCGCACCGGCAAGGCCGGCGAGCGTCCCCGACAGCACGAAGGCCAGGAACTTGTATTGGTCGGTGCGGTAGCCGAGCGAGATCGCGCGCTGCTCGTTCTCGCGGATCGACTTCAGCACCTCGCCGAACGGCGAGTTGATGATGCGGAAGATCAGGAGGAAGCCGGCGAGGAAGCCGACCAGCACGACATAGTACAGCACCGTCGGCTTGGACAGATCGAGCACGCCGAACATGCGTCCCTGTGGGATGCCCTGGATGCCGTCCTCACCATGGGTGAACGGGGCCTGGAGATAGATGAAGTACAGGAGCTGCGACAGCGCCAGCGTGATCATCGAGAAATAGATGCCCTGGCGTCGGATCGAGATGTAGCCGGTGACGATCGAGAGCACGAACGCCGCGGCGACGCCGACGAGAATGCCGAGCTCGGGCGGCAGCGCCCAGACCTTCAGCGCATGCGCGCTGCAATAGCCGGCCGTGCCTAAGAACATCGCGTGGCCGAACGACAGCAAGCCGCCATAGCCGACCAGCAGATTGAAGGCGCAGGCGAGCAGCGCAAAGCACAGCGCCTGCATCACGAAGAACGGATAGACGCCCGTGAACGGCACCGCTGCGAGCAGCAGCGCCATCACTGCGAATACAATCATCTCGTCGCGCATTGCGCGCGGGGTCACAGGAAGCGTGTCGTCCGTCAGGGTTGTCATCTCAGGCCGCCCTTCCCGTCAATCCCGTCGGCTTCACCAGCAGCACCAGCACCATCAGCACGAACACGACGGTGTTGGAGGCCTCGGGGTAGAAATACTTGGTCAGGCCTTCGATCACGCCGAGCGCAAAGCCGGTGATGATGGAGCCCATGATCGAGCCCATGCCGCCGATCACCACCACCGCGAACACGACGATGATGAGGTCGGCACCCATCAGCGGCCGCACCTGGTTGATCGGCGCCGAGAGCACGCCGGCAAGCGCGGCAAGGCCGACGCCGAGACCGTAAGTGAGCGTGATCATGCGCGGCACGTTGATGCCGAAGGCACGCACCAAGGTCGGATTTTCGGTCGCGGCGCGCAGGTAGGCGCCGAGCTGCGTCTTCTCGATCAGGAACCAGGTCGCAAGGCACACCGCCAGTGAGAACACGACGACCCAGCCGCGGTAGATCGGCAGGAACATGAAGCCGAGATTCATGCCGCCCCTGAGCTGGTCGGGGATGGCGTAAGGCAGGCCCGAGGAGCCGAAATAGTTCTGGAACACGCCCTGCACGATCAGCGCGATGCCGAAGGTCAGGAGCAGACCGTAGAGATGATCGAGCCCGGTCAGCCATTGCAGCATGGTCCGTTCCAGGATCATGCCGAAGATGCCGACGATGATCGGCGCCAGCAGCAGCGCCCACCAATAGTTGATGCCGCCGAGGTTCAACAGGAAATAGGCGACGAAGGCGCCCATCATGTAGAGCGCGCCATGGGCGAAATTGATGATGTTGAGCATGCCGAAGATGACGGCAAGCCCGAGACTGAGCAGCGCGTAGAACGAGCCGTTGATCAGTCCCACCAGTAGCTGAGCGTAGAGAGCCTGCATCGATCCCGCACCCGGTCCCTTCTATTCCTCAACAACAGGCCGGCACCGCTGCGGCGCCGGCCCGCATCGTTCACCGTTACTTCTTCACCAGCGGACAGGCGCTTTCCGACAGCGGCCGGAAGGCCAGGTCGCCGGGGGTCGTGCCGATCAGCTTGTAGTAATCCCAGGGCGCCTTGGATTCCTCGGGCTTCTTGACCTCGAACAGATAGGCCGGATGCAGCTTGCGACCGTCCGCACGGATCGTTCCCTTGCCGAACAACGCATCGTCGGTCGGCATCTCCTTCATCTTGGCGACCACCTTGGCCCCGTCATGCGGATTGCCGCCCATCGCCTCCAGCGCCTTGAAGTAATGCAGCAGGCCCGAATAGACCCCGGCCTGCACCATCGAGGGCATCGCCTTGTTCTTCATCCGCTCGGAGAAGCGTTTGGAGAAGGCGCGCGTGCCGTCGTTCATGTCCCAATAGAAGGTCTCGGTGAAGTTCAAGCCCTGCGCCACCTTCAGACCGAGCGAGTGCACGTCGGTGATGAAGAGCAGCAGACCCGCAAGCTTCTGGCCGCCCGAGACGATGCCGAACTCGGACGCCTGCTTGATGGTGTTGGTGGTGTCGCCGCCGGCATTCGCCATGCCGATGATCTTGGCTTTGGAGGCCTGCGCCTGAAGCAGGAAGGACGAGAAGTCAGCGGTATTCAGGGGATGCTTGACGTTGCCGATCACCTTGCCGCCCGACTTCACCACCACCGCGGCGGTGTCGCGCTCGAGGGCATGGCCAAAGGCGTAGTCCGCGGTGAGAAAATACCAGGTGTCGCCGCCCGCCTTCACCAGCGCCTGCCCGGTACTGTTGGCCAGCATATAGGTATCATAGACCCAGTGGACCGTATTCGGAGAGCATTGCGCGTTGGTGAGATCCGACGTCGCCGCACCTGTGTTGATCAGGATGGAATTCTTCTCTTTGACGATATTGTTCACCGCCAGCGCAACGCCGGAGTTCAGGACATCCATGAAGATGTCGACCTTCTCGACGTCGATCCATTGCCGAGCAATCGTGGAGCCGATGTCGGGCTTGTTCTGATGGTCGGCGGAGATCAGGTCGAGCTTCCAGCCCTTGGCAGCGAGCCCGGAATCCTCGATCGCCATCTGTGCGGCGACGGTCGAGCCGGCGCCACCGAGATCGGCATAAAGTCCTGAATTGTCGGTCAGCACGCCGATTTTGATGTTCTTGTCCTGCGCGACCGCGCCGCCTGCCGCGCCGAGCGCCAGGGCCGTCCCGAGCAACATTGCCGAAATGCTGTGCTTCATAATCCGACCTCCCAATATTCCTTTGATAGTTACTCTCGATCGTCCGGCCTGCTCGGCTACACACCGAGATAGGTGTGGAGCTTGTCCATGTTGGCGGCAAGCTCCGAATTGGAAAACCCGTCAATGATCTTGCCGTGCTCGACTACGTAATAGCGGTCGGCGACGGTGGAAGCGAAGCGGAAGTTCTGCTCGACCAGAAGGATCGTGAAGCCCTCCTTCTTGAGCCGCGCAATGGTATGGCCGATCTGCTGGATGATGACGGGTGCAAGACCCTCGGTCGGCTCGTCCAGCATCAGAAAGCTCGCGCCGGTGCGTAGGATGCGCGCGATCGCCAGCATCTGCTGCTCGCCGCCCGACAGCTTGGTGCCCTGGCTGTTCAGCCGCTCCTTCAGGTTCGGGAACAGCTCGAAGATCTGGTCGAGCGGCAAACCGCCTTCGCGGACAACCGGCGGCAGCATCAAATTCTCGCGGACGTCGAGGCTGGAGAATATGCCCCGCTCTTCCGGACAGAAGGCGACGCCCATGCGCGCGATCTTGTCGGAGGTCGCGCGGATGATCTCCTGGTTGTTGAACTTCACCGAGCCGGTGCGCTTGCCGATGATGCCCATGATCGACTTCAGCGTCGTCGTCTTGCCGGCGCCGTTGCGCCCGAGCAGGGTGACGACCTCGCCCGCGTTCACGTCGAAGTTGATCCCGTGCAGGATGTGAGACTCGCCGTACCAGGCTTCCAAGTTGCGGACTTGCAAGATGTTCCCGCCAGTCGCAGCCCTGGCCGGAGCCTCGGCGATCGCTGTATCAGGCATGACCGGCTCCCAGGTAAGCTTCCTTGACGCGCTCGTCCTTGGTGAGCTCGGAGTAGTGGCCTTGCGCGAGCACCTGCCCGCGCGTCAGCACGGTGATGATATCGGAGAGGTTGGCCACGACGCTTAAGTTATGCTCGACCATCAGGATGGTGTATTTCGCGGAGATGCGCTTGATCAGCGCCGCGATCTTGTCGATGTCCTCGTGGCCCATGCCGGCCATCGGCTCGTCGAGCAGCATCATCTCCGGGTCGAGCGCCAGCGTGGTCGCAATCTCAAGTGCACGCTTGCGCCCATAGGGCATCTCGACCGCCGGCGTGTTGGCAAACTCGTTGAGGCCGACATCGTTCAACAGCTCGCGCGCGCGGTCGTTGAAGCGGTTGAGCACCGACTTCGAGCGCCAGAAATCGAACGAAGAGCCATGCTGGCGCTGCAGCGCGACACGGACGTTCTCGAGCGCGGTGAGATGGGGAAACACCGCCGAAATCTGGAACGAACGGACCAGCCCCATGCGGGCCACATCCGCCGGCGCCATCGCGGTGATGTCCTGCCCTTTGTACAGGATTTTCCCGGCCGACGGCTTGAGGAACTTGGTCAGAAGATTGAAGCAGGTCGTCTTGCCGGCCCCGTTCGGGCCGATCAACGCATGAATGCTCCCACGGCGAACCCTGAGCGCAACGTCGCGGACGGCGAAGAAGCCCGCGAACTCCTTGGTCAAGCCTTCCGTTTCGAGAATGAACTCATCGGCCAAACAGTTTTCCCCCTGCCCGCGCGCGGCGCGTGGCTGTCCTTGTTGCTTCGGCTGTCCGGAGGACTTGCAGCCCACCGGGGCGCCGCCTCCGGGCGCGGAATATGCCGGAGGTGACGGGGGTTAGGCAAGGCGGAAAGCTGAGCAGGTCAGGCCTCCGGCCGGGGTACAAATGCTCCGTTAGTCGCAGAGGTCGATGTCGTGCCTGCCCGGCCTTTCCGGTTCGCAAGGCACCGGCCATCAAGCCGTCGTTAACGGTCTTTCGTCTCCCGCGCCAGCCTTCATCGAAAATTTTCCCGCAAGCCCGATCATCCCAGGGTTTTCACGCGCGGAGAATATTGTCTTGGATTTTGCAAGCGCCGCTCCCTCCGTCGTCAAGTCGATCCGCCAGCGTGATCTCCTCAACACGTGGCTGCGACTTTATGCGCGCCAGCAGATCGCTCCCGCGATCTGGGAGTATCAGCCCGCGCGGCTCGAGGAGGAGCTGTCGGATCTCATCTATTATACGGTGGAGCTTTCGACGCCGACGCCGCGTCTGGTCATCCAGAGCGAAGGCACGCGCATCTCGCGCGCCTATGGGCATACCGGCAAGGGCGTTTCGCTCGATGATTACGTCGGGCCGCGGCTCGCACCATACGTGATGCCGATCTATCATGAATGCGTCGCGCGCGGCCTTCCGATCTACAGCGTTGCCGACGTCGACGACGCCTATGGCCGAATCGTCGCGTATGAGCGGCTGCTGCTGCCGTTCCTGACCGACGGCAGGGTCAGCCACGTCATCGCGTCAGTAAAGACCTTCTGCGAGGACGGCGGCTTCGAGATCAAGAATCTGATGCGCGGAAATGACGCGCTGCCGCGCCCGAAGCTGCGGGCCGTGATCGATCGCGAGCTGTTTCATCGCGCCCCCGGCCGCATCGCACCCGCCGATCCGGTCGAGTTCTCGGACCAGCCGGGCCGCGCCATCTCCAACGAGATCATTGAGCTGAACTAGCCGTCAGCGCGCCTTGCCGCCGACCTCCTTGGCATAGATATCCGGCTTGAAGCCGACCAACAGCTTGCCGCCGATTTCGAGCACCGGCCGCTTGATCATCGATGGTTGCGCTAGCATCAAGGCCAGCGCCTTCTTCTCGGTGAGGCCTTCCTTGTCGGAGTCGGGCAGCTTCTTGAAGGTCGTCCCGGCGCGATTGAGCAGGGTCTCCCAACCGACCTTGTCGCTCCACTGCTTCAGCCTGTCCTTCTCGACACCCGCCGCCTTGTAGTCGTGAAACGCGTAAGCCACGCCATGGCCATCGAGCCAGGCGCGGGCCTTCTTCATGGTGTCGCAGTTCTTGATGCCGTAGATGATGGTGGGCAAGACGGTCCTCGCGCATGGCGTAGCGGTGATGTGCGTGGCGTTGTACGAAACTCCGCGTCGCGCGACAATGTCGCGAGACGCGTCACCCCACCGAACGGACATCCCATGCACGTCACCCACGATCCCGCAGCGGCGGCCGCACCGACCATCGACTTCGACACATTCCTCGCGGTCGACGTCCGTGTCGGCACCATCGTCGACGCCAAACCGTTTCCGGAAGCGCGCAAGCCGGCCTGGCGGCTGTGGATCGATTTCGGCCCCGCCATCGGCGTGCGCAAGAGCTCGGCCCAGATCACCGAAAACCACCCGCTTGAAAGTCTCGTGGGCCAACAGGTCGCGGCCGTCGTCAATTTCCCGCCGCGCCAGATCGGCCCGGTCGTCTCCGAGGTGCTGACGCTCGGCTTCCCCGATGCCGACGGCAAGGTGGTGCTGGTGCAGCCGAGCAAGCCGGTGCCGAACGGCGGACGGCTGTTCTAGAGCATGATCCGGAAAAGTGTGTAGCGGTTTTCCGAAAAGATCATGCTCAAACACTAACCTAAAGCGACTTAGGGCCGCTGCGGAATGTTCAATCCGCGCTGCACCGCGGGGCGCGCAAGCCCGCGCTCGAGCCAGGCGCCGACCGCCTTGAACTGACTGAACTCGACGAGATCGCCGGCGCCATAGAAGCCAATGAGATTGCGCACCCAGCCGAGCATGGAGATGTCGGCGATGGTGTAGTCGTCATCCATGAACCATTGCCGGCCGGCGAGATGCACCTCCATCACGCCGAGCAGGCGCTTGGCTTCGGCGACGTAGCGGTCGCGAGGCCGCTTGTCCTCGTAATCCTTACCGGCGAATTTGTGGAAGAAGCCGACCTGGCCGAACATCGGCCCGACGCCGCCCATCTGGAAGTGCAGCCATTGCAGGGTTTGATAACGCCGCGCGGCATCCTGCGGCAGCAGCTTGCCGGTCTTCTCCGCGAGATATTGCAGGATCGCCCCGGACTCGAACAACGGCAGCGGCCTGCCGCCTGGGCCGTTCGGATCGAGGATCGCCGGGATCTTGCCGTTCGGATTGAGCGAGATGAATTCGGCCGTCTTCTGATCGTCCTTGCCGAAATCAACCAGGTGAACCTCGTAAGGAAGCCCGATCTCCTCCAGCATGATCGAGACCTTGACGCCGTTCGGCGTCGGCAACGAATAGAGCTGGAGCAGTTCGGGGTGCTTGGCGGGCCAACGTTTGGTGATGGGGAAGACGGACAGATCGGACATCGGGATCCTGGGCGCATGGACTGAGGCGTGCTCAATCTAGGCAAGATACCGCACCGCGCAAGTGACTTCCGGCTGTGCTTAGGGCGGCAGCGTCGCCATCGTTACGAACGGGGGCAATGCGTCACGCTGCAGCCGAGACTCGATGAATCGTTGACCCGTCACCAACAGCAGGGCCGTAAAGGCGATCGCGAGCATCGCGGTCGCCAATTGGCACACGTCGTACATGGTATTATGTCCCTCACAGCCTCTGGCGTAGAACGTCGGCTCAGGCGCTATGTTCCGAGGCGGCACTAGAATGTTGCCGTTTTTTCCCGATCCTACAGCGAAGCGATCGTGCTGTTCCGGCGGCTTGCGCGGGGACCAATGGTCCCCTCGCGCGTTGTCACGCGATGAACATCGAGAAGCGCGCCCTGCTCGACCACGCTGAACGCTGTCGCCGCGTCGCGAACGATCTCGCGCACAGCAAAGCCGCGCAGCGGTTGCGGACGATGGCCGACGAGTATGAAGCGAGAGCAACGAGGCTGGACGACGACAGCGGCAGCGCGCATCCAGGTCACAGCAGCCGCGTGCACCTCGAAGGCGACGTCGAGGGCTGATCGCCTTCAGAAGTTGATCTCCATCCGTAGTCCGCGCGGATCGATCCTGCCGTCACCAACGGATTGCGTGCTGTCGCGCGCTGCGACAGCGCAGGCACAGGCGTCGATGAGATCGTCGCGACCGATCCCGGTGCCGTGGCGAAGCGTGAGCCATCTCTTGACCTCAGTGAAGCCGCGGCCTCTCAAAAGCGCGATACGCTGCTCGCGGCCCCGCGGCGAGGTCTTCGGTTCGAGCCGCACGCGTCCTGCCAGATTCCAGAAGATCAATTCCGGATGCGCTTCGCCGATCGTCGCCTGCCGCGCCGGCGTCATGGCCTCGTCGACCTCCCTCATCTTGTCCCTGATATTCCAGAGCTGCGCCGACACGCCCCTGCCCTCGCCTTCGTGCTTCCAGTAATGGCGATTGGCCGCCGCCATGTCGTGGAACGCCCAGAGGTCGCGGCGCGCGCCGAGAAACACGGATGGGCCGATCAGTTCGCGTGCGCGCAAATCGCAGGCGCGGTAGCCGCTCGCGTTCAGTCCGATCGGCATGTCGATCATCGCGCGGGCGTGCGGGATTGCGAGCAGACGCATCAGGCTTGGCGAATAATCGAAGCCTTGATCGCCGCGCTCGTCAATCCACGCTGCGACCCAGCCGAAGCGAAATCCGTCGAGCCCCAGATAGTTTTTGCAAGTCATGCGTCCGTCAATTTCAGTTTCCTCGCGCGTCTCGCTTGACATCCGCAAGTTGCGGGCGTATGTCCCGCGCCCTCGCAAGCACTTCCGTTTGCGACAGACACCATGAACCGAGCGATGTCGTACCGCTACGAAAGAATTATCCGCATACCGAATAGCCCAAAGCTGTTCGATTGCGCATGCCCGGCTCATGGGAGCGATCTTGCCTGACCGCGAGATCGACAGTCCGCTTCTCACGGACCCTCCCGAGCCTGCCGCTCCGGAGGGTTTTTTGTTGCCCGCCGCGCGGCTCCACCGAACATCCCGGCAATGGCCGGAACGAGAGACCCGGATCTCGGGGCTCGCGCTGGAGAGGCGCGTGCCCAAATGCGCGGGGCCTGCCGGAGGGAACGAGGCGATGAGCCGGACACCGATGGCAGAGCGAACCCAGTGGGTTCGCAATGTGCGGCGCGTCGACAGCGCCGTGATCGAATTTTTGTAACTCGGTTTGCCGTGAGGGATCGCGGCTCAACCGACGCTGGTGGTGAAGATGTCGGATACTTCTCCACACGGCACAGCGGGTATGCCTCCCGCCTTTGACACACGCACCGGGATGCGGCCTCGGAAAAGGCTTGCACGCGGCCCGGCGCAGGATCTGTCCGTTGGGGACAGAGACTGTGTTGTTGTCACTGAAAGCCGATATCGCCCGTTCCCCAGCCTACCCATCAATGGCCGATGCGAAAGCACCGGCCTGGCGGTGGTGAAGATGTCTGTTACTTCGTGGTAAAGGCGTGAAAGCGCCGAGCAGGTTCGAACCCTGCGCGCCGAAAGGCGGATCGCCCGCAAGGGCAGCAACAGCATCGATCGTTCCCCGCCAACCCATCACGATCCGTGGTGAAGATTTCTGTTACTTCGCCTGCAACGCGAGAGGTCGCGGGTTCGAATCCCGCCCGGTGTCCCATGCACCGGTAGCTCAGAGGATAGAGCGCTTTCCGGCGAGCTTCGGCTCGTCGGGTACAGCAATCGCCCGTTCCCGGATCGTGTCCCCTAGCCACCGCCGGTGGTGAAGAGCGCTGTTACTTCGGATCGCAATGTCGAAGGTTCGACTCCTTCCGGACGAAAGTCCGTAGCTCAGCGGTAGAGCATGTGACTTGCCCGCAAGGGCAGTACAGCCTCGCCTGTTCCCCGGCACCGTTTCCATCCCCATCAACCCAAGAGGAGGCCATCATGGTCAGGCTCAACAAGATCGTTCGCGCCTTCACGCGGGAGGGCGCACGCGCAATTCGCTTCACGCCCGAGATGGAGCTGAAGCGCGCGCTGATGAACTGCCTCCTGTGGGAGGACCAGTTCTACGAGGATGGCGTCGCCATCGCCGACCGCATCAAGGCCCTCGTGCCCAAGGTCGCGCCCGCGCGCGTCGCGCAGCTTGCGATCGAGGCGCGCGAGGTGATGAAGCTGCGGCACGCACCGCTCCTCGTCATCCGCGAGATGGCGCGGAACGAGAAGCACCGCACCCTCGTTGCCCACACGCTCGCCCAGGTGATCCAGCGTCCCGACGAGATGACGGAGCTGCTCGCGATCTACTGGGCGGATGCGCTGGGGCCGATGCAGCAGCGCAAGCGCCAGCCGGTCTCGGCACAGGTGAAGAAGGGTCTTGCCCGCGCGCTGACCAAGTTCGACGCCTATCAGCTCGCCAAGTGGGACCGCGACGGCGCGGTGCGGATCAGGGACGTTCTGTTCCTGGTGCACGCCAAGCCGAAAGACGCCGATCAGGCGAAGGTGTGGAAGCAGCTCGTCGATGGCGAGCTCGCCTCCCCCGACACCTGGGAGGTTTCGCTCTCGGCCGGCAAGAACAAGCGCGAGACCTTCGAGCGGCTGATCGCCGAGCGAAAGCTCGGCGGCCTGGCGCTACTGCGCAATCTGCGCCTGATGCAGAACGCGCAGGTCCCGCGCGAGATCATCGCAGGCGCGATCGAGGCGATGCGGACGGATCGTATCCTGCCCTATCGCTTCATCACGGCGGCACGCTATGCGCCGGACTTCGAGCCCGAGCTCGAGGCCGCGATGCTCAAGTCAATCAAGGACCATGTGCGGCTTCCGGGCCGCACCCGGCTCCTGATCGACGTGTCCGGCTCGATGTTCGCAACGCTCTCCGCGCAGTCGGAAATGACGCGCGCGGAGGCGGCGTGTGGCCTTGCCATTCTCGCCCGCGAGATCTGCGACGAGGTCGAGATCTTCACCTTCTCCAACGAGGTCGTGAAGGTCCCTCCCCGCCGCGGTTTCGCGCTGCGGGATGCGATCATCAACTCGCAGCCGCATGGCGGAACCTATCTCGGCAATGCGGTGACGGAGATCGACTGCAAGGGCGATCGCCTCATCGTCTTCACCGACGAGCAGAGCCACGACCAGGTGCCCGAGCCGAGGGCGCGCGGCACCATGGTCAACGTGGCCTCGTATCAGCACGGCGTCGGTCACGGCGCCTGGACCCGCGTCAACGGCTTCTCCGAGGCCGTGGTCGCGTGGATCGCGGCGTCCGAGACGGCGTTGAACTGACGCGCAACAACAATGGCCCCGGACGCGAGATGCGCCCGGGGCCAGCGAAATCTCTGAAATGATCCGCCCGCCCCCGTTATGGTGCGCGCGGAATGACAAGGATCTACGACCATGCGACGACCCGATCCCTACATGGAACGCGCCCGCGAGCTCTGCCTCGCCGCCGGTGTCGACCCCGACTCGCGCGTCGGCGAAGGACGCGGCCAGCCGGCCTGGTGCCTGTACAAGGACGCCGCGCGCAAGGAGCATCTTGCCCGCGAGGCCAATGCGACCGCGAGCTCGATTGCCGCGTTCCGGACGCAGGACGCCCGTTTCCAGAATGCGCCGCTGAAGGTGTTCGGCCCGCATGAGGAGGCGACGATCGCGCAGATGCGCAATTGCATGGCCATCGGCAATGTCGTCTCCGGCGTGATCTGCGCCGACGGCCATCTCGGCTATGCGCAGCCGGTCGGCGGGGTGATCGCCTATGAGAAGCAGATCAGCATCTCCGGCGTCGGCTTCGACATTGGCTGCGGCAACATGGCGGCTCGGCTCGACACGCGCTTCGACGACATCGCGGGGATCGCTCCCACGATCATCCGCGACGTCGCCAAGGTGATCTCGTTCGGCGTCGGACGTGCCAACGCGGAACGGGCCGAGCACGACCTGTTCGACGACGGCGAGGCCTGGCGCGAAAGCGACATGGAGGACTACCGTCAGAAGGCGGTGAAGCAGCTCGGCACGGTCGGATCGGGCAACCACTATGTCGACCTCATGCGCGACGAGGAAGGCTTCGTCTGGATCGGCGTCCACTTCGGCAGCCGCGGTCTCGGGCACACCTCCGCGACGCGCTACCTCAAGGCCGCCGGCGGCAAGGACGGCATGAACGTCCCGCCCGCCGTCGTCGACGAGGACAGCGAGCTCGGCCGCCGCTACATCGCGGCGATGCAGCTCGCCGGGCGCTATGCCTATGCGGGCCGCGAATGGGTCGTCGAGCGCGTCCGCCAGATCATCGGCGGCAGCGTGACCGAGAGCGTGCACAACCACCACAATTATGCCTGGCGTGAGACCCACGACGGCAAGGATCTGTGGGTGGTGCGCAAGGGCGCGACGCCGGCGTTTCCCGGCCAGAAGGGGTTCGTCGGCGGCTCGATGGGCGACGACGCCGTCATCCTCGAAGGCGTCGACAGCCCGGAAGCCAAGGCCTCGCTCTACTCGACCGTGCACGGCGCCGGCCGCCTGTTCGGACGACGTGAGGCGAAGCGGCGCTTCTCGCGCGAGGAGATGGACCGTTGGCTGAACGAGCGCGGCGTCACCTTGATCGGTGCCGACCTCGACGAGAGCCCGATGGCCTATCGCCGCCTGCCGGACGTGCTGGCCCAGCACGCCGGCACCGTGCGCGTGCTGCACACGCTGCGGCCATTCGCCGTCGCCATGGCCGGCGAAGGCGAGTTCGATCCGTGGAAGGACTAAAGCGAAACCGTGGGCGGGAGGCGACGTCTCCCGCCCACGTCACTCCGTTTTTTTCCTTTGAATCTGGTTGTCTCTCATCTCGTCAGATATTCGCGCATCAAGGCGCGGGCGCGATGCAGCCGCGCCTTCACGGTCTGCCTGGTCGCGCCGAGCGCGGCGGCAATCTCATCGATCGTCATCTTCTTGACGTCGCGCATCAGCGCGACATCGCGATAGTGCGGCGGCAGGGCCTCGAACGCCGCGGCGACGTCGAGCCGCAGATCGGCCTCAGGGCGCAACAGCAGTGCGGCCTCCGCCTCGCCCTGATCGACTGCCGGTACAACGCCGGCCCGGCGCGCGAGCCGCAGGCATTCGCGCCGGACCACGCTGAACAGCCAGGCCGACAACGCCAGCAGCGAACGGATCGTGCCGACGTGGCGGAACAGGATCCACAGCGCCTCCTGCGTCGCATCCTCGGCGTCCGCCGAGCTGCGGCAGGTCGCGCGCGCATAGCGACGAATATCCGGCTGCGTCGTCTCGAGCAGACGCGCAATCGCCTCGGCATCGCCGAGCCGCGCGGCCTCGAACAGGTTTGGCGAGATCGCCGCCGCGCTCACGACATCCCTCCCTTGCCGATGCCTGCCATCGCGCACATCGGGCAATAACCGACGAAACCGGTCAGCGCGAAGCCGGCGCCACCGAGCGCGACCAGCCATGCTGTCGCGCCGGCAAGATAAACGAACGCCGCAGCCGCCACCGCAATCCCCAGGACGACCCGCACCACCTGATGCAGTCCGCCGATGTTCTTCCGATAGAATCCCATCACATCCTCCGATATGGGCCGAGACCGATTGCCTCGACCAACAAGAGGACGCGATGGCCAAGAAGGATTCGCGCTGACGGAAGATTTTTTTGCGATCAGGCTCCGACCGCCTGATAGGCCAGGCGCTTGAACTCGAAGAAGAACGGATTCCAGAAGCCCATATAGCGCTGGGCCATCAGCACGCCCGCCGTATTGGCTTCCGGACAGATCCACCAATGGGTCCCGGCCAGGCCGCCCCATTGGAATTCACCGGTCGAGTTCGGCGGATCGAACGGTGTCGGCGCGAAGGTGACGGCGCCGCCGAGGCCAAAGCCCTTGCCGGGAATCGGGCCGAGATTGGCAAAGCGGATGGTCTGGCCTGCGGGCAGCTGGTTCGTCATCATCTGCCGCAGCGTTTCCGGCTTCAGCAACGCATCGGACCCGGGCAGCAGCGCACACACCAGCGCGAGCATGTCTGGCAAGGTCGAGACCAGACCGCCGCCGCCCGAGAGCCGCGGCAGCGGCCGCCGATAGGCTTGCGGGTAAGGCAGATGGTCGGCCCGCGTGAGGCCGGGCTTCATGGGGTCGAGCACGTCGGCGCCGTTGTAGAGCGCGACCAGCCTGCCCTGCTGTGTCTCGGGGACATAAAAGCCGGTGTCGGTCATGCCGAGGGAATCGAAGATGCGCGCCTTCAGGAAGGCGTCGAGCGGCTGGCCCGAGACGACCTCGACCACACGGCCGAGCACGTCGGTCGCCACGGAATATTCCCAGGCCGTGCCAGGGTGATAGGACAGCGGCAGGTCGGCGAGCCTGTCGATCATGTCGCTGAGCGGCGTTAGCGGATTGAGCACGCGCGCCTCGTTGTAAGCCTTGAACAGCACCGTGCCGGGATCGAAGATACCGTAGCTGAGACCGGAGGTGTGGGTCAGGAGCTGGCGGATCGTGATCGGACTCTTCGCCGGCTCGACATCGGCAAGGCTCGAAGCGCCCTGCTTCAGCACCTTGCGATTGCCGAGCTGCGGCAGGAATTTTTCGACTGCGTCATCGAGCCCGATGCCGCCTTGCTCGACCAGCAGCATGATCGCGCAGGTGACGAAGATCTTGGTGTTGGAGAACGCGCGGAAGATGTGGTCGGGCCGCAATGCGGTGTTGGCCTCTCGGTCGGCAAAGCCCACGCATTGCTGATCGACCACCTCGCGGCCGCGCAGCACGGCCCAGGATACGCCGGGAATGATCTCCTGATCGACGTAGCGCTGCATCGCCGTCCGTACGGCGGAAAAATCAGTCGTTCTGGCGTCCATGTGCTCCCCCCCGATTTGTGGTTGGAATCGATATAGCGCGATTTCTCAGGATATGAAGCCCACGGTGCAGCTCATCCCTGCTTCATCAGCACGGTGACCTGCAGCCGGCGCCGAATCCGCATGCCCTGCCGCTGGTACAGCGCGATGGCAGACGTATTGCTCGCGAACACGTGCAGGAACGGAATTTCGCCGCGCGCCTCGATCTGGCGCGCGATGGCGGCGAGCAACGCCTGTGCGTAACCGCGACCGCGATGATCGGGATGCACGCAGACCGCCGTCATCTCGGTGAAATTGCCCGGCTTCATCCGCTCGCCGGCCATGGCGACCAGCTCGCCGCGTGCACGGATGCCGAGGAATGTGCCGAGCTCGTGCGTCCGCGCCGCAAACGGCCCGGGCTTGGTCAGCTCGGTCAGCGCCATCATGGCGGGAACGTCAGTCGCGCCGAGGCGGACGATCTCGGCATCGCGCAGCGAAGTGTCGGCGGGCGAGCCGATCAACTGCTCGCCGGGCTCCGCGAGCAGCACCTTGAAGCTGGCGGGAATTTCGACGGGCTCGGGCGTGAACAGCACCGCGACTTGCGAGCCCGACATGAGATCGCCGAGCGCCGCAAAACTTGCCGCGGACATGTCCGCCATATCGGCAAACGGCGTCATGTCCACGGGATAGCGCAGAGCCCGCGGGCCGCCCTCGGCCAGATGCTTCTGGCTCGTCGTCAACGCGCTCCAGATCGGGCGATCCAGCAGCGCCTCATCGCTCGCGGACATCGGCCTAATCCTTGTCGAAGCTGACGATGACGGCGGCATTGGCGATCAGGATGGGATCGTTGGCCACTTCCGTGGCCGAGGGGATCTCCAGCCCGCCCTTGACCGCGGTGACGGTCACGGTGCCGTAAGGCAGCTCCTTGGCGACGGCTTCCTTGTCGACGGCTTCTGGATTCGGCACGCCGATCGTGACGTCCACGTACATGTCGTTCGCGGTCTTGCCGATCATCCGGAAGAAGCCGAGGCTGGAATGCCTGATGGCATCGGAGACCGCGCGCTTGGCCGCCTTGGTGGCGTCCCTGCCGTGGACGTCGACGCCCATGCCCATCTCGGTGACACAACGAACGCGAGGCATGCTTTATTCCTGTGGCTGGTTGGGTAGTGGAGAGTTTCGACGATCGGCACGCCCAACACAAGTGTGGTTGTCATGTTGAACCGAGACGTGCGCCACAGGCTCCGTCATTGCGAGCGCAGCGAAGCAATCCAGAATCTTTCCGCGGTGACAGTCTGGATTGTTTCGTCGCAAGGGCTCCTCGCAATGACGAACGGTGAGAGCGTCGCACAAAATTCACGCCTTCGCCTTCTCGTGCGCCCGCAGCTCGTCGACCAGCACCCGTACGTTCTCCGAATAATCGATCGGGACCACGACCAGATGCACGCCGCCTTCCCTGAAGGCGGCATCGAGCGTCGTGCCGAAGCTGTCGATGCTTTCGATTCGATGACCCTTGGCGCCATAAGCCTTGGCGTATAGTGCAAAATCCGGATTGCCAAACGTCATGCCGTAATCGGCAAAGCGGTCGACGGCCTGCTTCCAGCGGATCATGCCGTAGGCCTTGTCCTCCAGCACCAGCACGACCAGGTTGAGCTTGAGGCGGACCGCCGTCTCTATCTCCTGGCTGTTCATCATGAAGCCGCCGTCGCCGGCAACCGCAAGCACGCGGCGGTCGGGATAGAGCATCGCGGCCATCATCGCCGACGGCAGGCCGGCGCCCATGGTCGCCAGCGCATTGTCGAGCAGCAGCGTGTTGGCGACGCGGGTGCGGTAGTTGCGCGCAAACCAGATCTTGTACATGCCGTTGTCGAGGGCGACGATGCCGTTCTCCGGAATCACCTGGCGGATGTCGTGCACGATGCGCTGCGGCGTGGGCGGCCAGCGCGCTTCGGTGGCGCGGTCGGCGATGTGCTTCAGTATCTCTTCGCGCAGCGGCAGCAGCGCCCCGGCCTGCGGCAGCTTGCCTTCGAGGCGATCCGCCAGCAGCTCCAGGCTCGGGCCGACGTCCCCTACGACCTCGGCATCGGGGAAATAGACCTGCTCGACGCTCGCCGGCGTGTAGCTGACGTGAATGACCTTCGGGCCCGAGGGCCCCATGATGAAGGGCGGTTTCTCGATCGGGTCGTGACCGATCGCAACGATCAGGTCGGCAGCGTCAATGGCATCATGCACATAGTCGCGCTCGGATAAGGCGGCAGTGCCCATGTAGAGATTGGTGCCGCCGGGCACGGTGCCCTTGCCCATCTGAGTCGTGAAGAACGGAATGCCGGTCCGCCGCACGAAGCTTGCGATGCCGTGTGTCGACCGCGGCCGGCTGGTCGCAGCGCCCATCATCACCAGCGGGCGCTTGGCGGCCATGATCATCTCGGCGGCGCGGTCGAGCGCGGCGCGATGGGCGACCGGGATTTCGATCGGATGGACCGGGATCACGGGGACCGCAGGCACCTCGTCCCCGGCAACGTCCTCGGGCAGTTCGAGATGCACCGGCCCGGGCCGCTCCTCCATCGCGACGCGAAAGGCGTCGCGCACCACGGTCGGGATGCTGGAGGCGCTGACGATCTGCCGCGAAAGTTTCGTGAGCGGCTTCATGGTCGCCACCACGTCCACGATCTGAAAGCGGGCCTGCCGGCTGCTCATGATCGGCTTTTGACCGGTGATCAGGATCATCGGCATGGCACCGAGATGCGCATAGGCGGCGCCCGTCGACAGGTTGAGAGCACCCGGGCCGAGCGTCGACAGACAAACGCCGGGCTTGCCGGTCAGCCGCCCGTGGGTGGCGGCCATGAAGGCCGCGGCCTGCTCGTGGCGGGTCAGGATCAGCTCGATCCTCGAAGCACGCAGCGATTCGACCAGATCGAGATTCTCTTCGCCGGGGATGCCGAAGATGCGGTCAACACCCTCATTCTCCAACGCCGCGACAAACAGGTCCGATCCCTTCGCTTTGCGTTCCATCCCGCCCAATGCCGCCTCCGCTCGTTGTGAATTCAGACTCCCCGAGCGGCCGCATGGTAACGGCTCGCGACACGGGAACAACTCACAAAGAGGCGCGCAACTGCAACTCGATCAGCTCTCGCTCGATTGACAAGCCGCGATATCTGACTAAAGTCAGATATCATGCTCGATCCCGTCTCCCGCGTTCGCCGCTTCAACCGCGCCGTCACCTCTGCGGTCGGAGCGCTCGATACGTCGTTTCTCGGGCGCGGCCGGCCGCTGGGTGCCGCGCGCGTGCTCAATGCGATCGGGCACGGGCGATCGGACGTGGCGGAGATCCGCGACTATCTCGGTCTCGATTCCGGGCTGATGAGCCGGCTGCTCCGCAGCCTCGAGGACGAGGGGCTGATCGAGACCGCCGCACGCGAGGACGATGCGCGGCGGCGCATGGCAACGCTCACACGGGCGGGCCGGCGCGAGTTCGCAGCCTACGAGGCGCTGTCCAACGCGCAGGCCGAAGGCCTCCTCGCGCAACATTCGCAACGCGAGGCGTTGCTGGCGGCGATGGACCTGATCGCCTCCGCGCTGACGCGCGAGCGCGTCGCGCTGGAGGAGACGGATCCGCGCTGCGAGCAAGCGCGCTACTGCCTCGGCGAGTACTATGCCGAGCTCGGCCGCCGCTTCAGCCAGGGCTTTGAGGTCTCGCTGTCACGCGACCCCGACGCCAAGGACATGCGCCGGCCGCGCGGCACATTCCTCGTTGCGATGTCGGACACGCTGCCGATCGGCTGCGTCGGCTTGAAGGGCACCGATCACGGCTACGCCGAGATCAAGCGGCTGTGGGTCGCGCCCGCCGCGCGCGGGCTGCGGCTCGGCCGCCGCCTGATGGATGCGGCCGAGAGCGCCGCGCGCGAGCTCGGCATCGCGCTGCTGCGGCTCGACACCAACAGCGCACTGCCCGAAGCCGGTCAGCTCTATCGCAGCACGGGCTGGCGCGAGATCCCGCGGTTCAACGACGATCCCTATCCGGACCTCTTCTTCGAAAAGCGCCTCTGACGCTGGACCGGTTCGCGGTCCTCGCGCGTTGGTCGAGGCCGTGGGAGCTTCGATAATGATGAGAGACGACCTCGCCGACATCTACCGCGCCTACATCGCTTGCCTGAATCGGCGGGATTGGCCGGCACTCGGACAATTCGTGCATGAGGAGGCCACCCACAACGCGCGGCCCCTTGGGCTTGCGGGCTATCGCGCGATGCTGGAACGGGATGTTCGGGAGATCCCCGATCTGCAGTTCCATATCGAGATGCTGATCTCCGATCCTCCCCGCATCGCCGCCCGATTGAAGTTTGACTGCACACCGGTCGGGACATTCGTTGGTCTTGCGGTCAACGGGCGGCGCGTGTCCTTCTGCGAAAACGTCTTCTACGAATTTCTCGACGGCAAGATCCGGCAGGTCTGGTCGGTGATCGACAAGGCCGCGATCGAGGCGCAGCTCTGACGCCACGCCTCGATCTCGAATTCACGCCGCCGCGGGCGCCACCTCGCCTTGCGGCTTTGCGAAGGGGCGGAACGTCATCGCCATCAGGAAGGCCCCTAAGCCCATCGCCCAGGAGGCGATGTAGAGCCAGGCATAGCTGGAGAAGGCATCGTAGATCAGGCCGCCGGCGAGCGGGCCGGTCGCCATGCCGAGGCTGCCTGCCATCGCCGTGCCGCCGATCACCGTGCCCATCATCTTGAGCGGGAAGTTCTCGCGGATCAGAACGGCATAGAGTGGCATAGTGCCGGCATAGATGAAGCCGAAGATCGCGCCGACCGCATAGAACGTCGTCAGCTGTTGCGCGAAGACATAGGCGAGCGCGCCGAAGGCCTGCAGCAGCAGGCCCGAGACCAGCACGCGCTTGGCGCCGAAGCGGTCGCCCATCAGGCCGAAGGCGATGCGCCCGCCGAGGCCGGCAAATCCCTCGATGCTGTAGATCGTCACCGCTGCGACCAGCGGGATGCCGCAACTCACGGCATAGCTGACGGTGTGGATGATCGGGCCGGAATGCGTCGCGCAGCAGAAGAAGTTGGTGGCGAGGAGGATCAGGAATTGCGGCGAGCGCAACGCCTCGCCCATCGACATCTCGTTTTGTCCGGCGGTTTCGCCGGCGGGCGCGGCCGGACCTTGCGCGAGCGCCGGCGGACGGCGCACCAGGAACGAGACTGGGATCATGATGGCGCCGACCACGAGCGCGATGATCTGCATCGAGGTGCGCCAGTCGTGGCCGGAGACGAGCCAGGCCGCCAGCGGCGACATCGTCATCGGCGCCATGCCCATGCCGGCGGAGACCAGCGACACGGCGAGGCCGCGATTGGTGTCGAACCAGCCCGTGACGGTCGCCATCATCGGCGCGAAGATCGCAGCGCAAGCGGCGCCGACCAACAGGCCGAAGACGATCTGGAATACGAGAAGCGAGGTGGCGTGGCTCGCCGCGAACAGGCTGAGCGTCAGCACGACCGATCCGGTCAACACCACCGGCAGCGGCCCGAACCGGTCGGACAGCGTGCCCCAGGCCATGCTGGTGAAGGCCATCGCCAGAAAGCCGATCGTCATCGCGCTGGAGATGCCGGTCACCGACCAGCCGGTGTCCTTGGTGATCGGCTGGAGGAATACCGGCAGCGAAAACATGCCGCCGATCGCGACGCAGCCGAGCACGCCGCCGGCGGCGACGATCACCCAGCGATAGTTGGACGAAGTCATTTCAGTCTCCCGTCAGGTCTGTCTCGCGTGAAAGACGAACGGGAACTGCGCCCGCCGACAGGCCGACGTCATTTTTGCCGCACGCTTTCGTGAGCGGCCAGCAAAACTCGAAAAACAACCCCATGCACAGTAGCCGGCGCTAGCGGGATCAATGACTTACCTACCAGGAACGACAGCTCAGCGGCTCCCTGTCCTCGCGCGACATCATCACAGATCGGTTTGACACGTCGGGCAAAACAGCCGCAGAATGACAGCATCCCACACATATTGATCTGGTCCGCGATGTTCATCGTGATGATGCTTCGCGCCGCCGGTCTGTTGGTGGATTGCAGGGAGTCCCACATGCCAAAGATCGACGTCGCCACCGTGCCGGCTCGCAAGGGCTCCGGCTATCCGGCGCCTTTCAATGCGCCTTGCGCCGAGCGCATTCGCAAGCGGCTCGGCGATGCCGGAGGCTTGTCGGATTTCGGCGTCAACCTGATGCGCCTGCCGCCGGGCACCTGGTCGAGCCAGCGGCACTGGCATTCGCACGAGGACGAGTTCGTCTACATTCTCGAAGGCGAAGTGACGCTGATCGAGGATGGCGACGAAACCGTGCTGCACGCCGGCGATTGCGCCGCCTTCCCCAAGGCCAGCGGCAACGGCCATCACATGATCAACAGGTCGAGCGTGACGGCGGTCTATCTCGAGATCGGCTCACGCTCGCCAGCCGACCTCATCACCTGCTCCGACATCGACATGATGAGCCCGGCATCGGACGGCCGCTTCCTGCACAAGGACGGCACGCCCTATCTGTAAGTGACATTGCGGCTCACAGGGCCGCACTACGGCGCCAGTCGCCGACCGTGAGCCAGACCGCCGAGACCAGGAAGTAGATCGCGCCGACGGCGGCATAGCCCGCGACATTCGCAATCGACGGCACCGCAGGCGTCGCGGCCTGGAAGATGAAGAAGCCGCCCGCCAGGGCCGACTGGCCACCGCTGAGCACCATGGCCCATTGCGCGCCGAGACGCTTCCAGCGCCGCACGGCCGTGCCGAGCTGGAGCAGTCCGGACAGGATCGCCCAGGCTCCGAAGATTCCGAGCACCCAGTTCATACTGACCTGCAAGGCCAGGATGACCGCAATGGTGGTGGCGAGGCTGACCAGCACGTTCAGGCCCTGCGTGCGGTTCTGGTTCAAGCCACCGCTCCAGAGCGCGTCGAGATAATTGGCGGCAGCGTCCCACGCCGGATAGGCAACGAGCAACGTCGCTGCGATCACTGCCGATGACGGCGCGATCGCGAGGGCCGCAATGACCCAAGCGACGGAAAACGCGGCACGCATGAAGTAGTACTGTTTCAGCCATTCCGCCTGGTCGGCGCCCAAAGCCATCTCGCTGGTTCTCATTTTCTGTTCCTTACCTACTAGTTGGTAGTTTACGTACGGCGCCGAAGCACCGGCCTGCCCGGCCTGTGCCGATCTCGTCAGTGCCTGGTGGAAAGCCGCTCCAGCAGCGGCCGGGTGATTGTCCCGAAGATTTTTGGATCGCCATAGGCCCGCGCCGACAGCATCGCGCCGTGAACGGTTGCCATGAATCCCTCCGCCTCGGCCCGCGCGGTGCCGGAGAGATGGAGCCGGCCTTGCCGCTTGCCGCGCTCCATCACCGAAGCCAGCCACGACGACACGGAGCGGAAATGCGCGCGGACTTCGAGCGCCACTTCCTCGGGCAGAATCGGAAGCTCACTGGCAAGGAGCGCGCAGACGCAGAAGGGAGCCGTCGCATCCTTGATGCACGCCTCCCAATAGGCGATGTAGCTTTTGAGCTGCTCGGCGGGGTCGGCGACATTGCGCTCGAGCGCCGACAGCCCTGCCTGGGCCTCCTCGCGATAGCGCGACACCAGGGTGCGGACCAGATCGACCTTGCTGGCAAAGTGGTGGTGGATGCTCGGCTTGCGGATGCCGACGACATCGGCGATGTCGGCGTAACTGAAGCCGTTGTAGCCGCCCGCGATGATCAGCGTACGGGCGCAGCCAAGAATGTCGTCGGCGGTCGAGGAAGCGGTGCTCATGGCGCTTAGCTACCTTCCAGTAGGTAGGCGGTCAAGCGAGGATGCTTCAATGATCCGTGAGTGAGTGGTAGGAGCCCTGCATGACCATCCGCCCGATCGTGCGCTATCCCGACCGCCGGCTTGCGCTGCCGGCCCGCCCCGTCACCGCGTTCGACGATTCCTTGCGCGAGCTCGCGCAGGATCTGCTCGACACAATGCGCGCCGCGCCCGGCATCGGCATCACCGCGCCGCATATCGGCGTGCCCTTGCGCGTCGTGGTGCTGGAGCTCGACGCGAAGGACGGCCCGCAGACCTACGTCAATCCGGAGATCACATGGGTCTCGCCGGAGATGATCATGCACCGCGAAGGCAGCGTCTCGATGCCGGGGATCAACGACGAGGTGCAGCGACACGCGCGGGTGCGGATCAGCTATCGGGATCTCGACGGCAACATGCACACCGAGGAGTCCGAAGCCCTGCGAGCTGTCTGCCATCAGCACGAGATCGACCAGCTCGACGGCATGTTCTGGATTCAGCGGCTGTCGCGGCTGAAGCGGGAGCGGCTGGTGAAGAAGTTCGAGAAGATGTCGCGGAATTCGTAGGGTGGATTAGCGCAGCGTAATCCACCTGAGTACGACAAAATGAGAGAGATGGTGGATTACGCCGCCCGCTGCGCTTCGCGGCGGCCTGCTAATCCACCCTACGCTACTGCCTGTGTGGGACACCCCGGATTACGCTGCGCTCCATCCAGGCTACGGAGCCGATTACGCCCTCTTCCCTGTCCGCTTGATGATCGGCGCCTTGCGACGCTCGCGCTTGCCGCGCGCGATCTCGGTGGCGAGCGCGTCCAGCTTCGGCTCCCAGAAAATCCTGAACTGGCCGACCCAGGCATCGACCGCTTGCAGCCCGGCGGCGTCGACCGAATAGAGGCGCCTTTGCGCCTCCGCCCGGACGCTCGCAAAGCCGCTCTCGCGCAGCACCTTGAGGTGCTGCGAGACGGCCGCCTGGGTGATGCCGAACTCGGCCCTGATGACTTCGACGACCTCGCCGGACGCCATCTCCTTGAGGCCGAGCAGCTCGAGGATGCGGCGGCGCACGGGATCGGCGAGGACCTCGAAGGCGTGCATCAGCTTCCGGTGCCGGGATGAACGATGTCGGGCGGCATCTCGCCGCGATAGAATGCGATGGTGCGGTCCGAGCGCTGCTTCGCCTCGTCAGGATCGACCCCGCTTGCGACATGCGCCGCACGCCAATATTCGCCGCTCGTCGTCATGAAGTCCTTGCCCTCGGGCGAGACCATCCACGCCTCCGCCGTTTCATGATCGACCGATGCCCCGGTCGCAAGATATCGCTCAAGTCCCGCAAGCGCGAGGTCCCAACCGATACCGACCGCACCCGGACCGAACTGATTCCAATGATCCTCGATGATCGCGGTGTGCTCAAGCGTCAGGCGCGCCTGGCTCCGCTCGGCTTTCAGGCTGACGTCGATCCAGCTCGTGGCGCCGCCGAATTCCCAGGTCGCGGCGAAATGGGTGGGCGGCGTGCAGGACGTGATGGTGCCGCCGGCATTGCCCTTGACCTGGTAGCGTCCGCCGAGCCGGAGGTCGCCCTCGACCGGCGCAAACCAGCGCGGGATCCGCTCCCTGCTGGTCACGGCGTCCCAGAGATCGTCGACGCTGGTGTCGTAGAGCCGCGTTAGCGTCACCGCGCTCGCCGGCTTGCCGTCTCTCTCCAAGCTCCTCACCGAGCGCGTCACAAGCCCCAAGACCCTGGCGACGTCGATCTGCATTTTCGGTTCTCCCTGTGGTTCATCCGCCGAACAAATATCGATCGCGACTAATATAAGTCAATACTTATATTGCGCGACGTTCCGCTGCGTCAAACCGCCCGCGAGGCGGAACCAAACAACGGCCACGGCGTCTATCGGTGCCCTCCCCCAGCTCCACAAGACGGAATGACCTCATGAAAGTTCGCAAATTCGCCATCGCCGACGCCTCGCTCGAGCGCTCACCGGGACAGGATGGCGATATTTTCGTCGCCAACATGGTCGACCAGCGCCACGGCGGACCTATCACGATCGGCTTCGGCCGCTACGCGCCGAACCAAAATCTCAAGGAGACGATGAAGGTCGACGATGTCATGATCGTCCTCGAAGGGAAGCTGTCGGTCACGAGCGACGGCAGCACCGTGACCGCGGGGCCCGGCGAGATCGTCCATATGCCGAAGGGCGAGACGGTCACGATCCGCTCGCACGAGCAAGGCGCCGTCACCGCCTATGTCACCTATCCGCATTGGCAGGATGCGCATGAGTGAGGCACGAGCTGCGACGCCCTACCCGCCGGGCATCAGCGCCTTCGCCGGCTCGTAGGGCGGATTAGCCGAAGGCGTAATCCGCCATCTGCCAACACGGCGCGGCGAGAGATGGTGGATTACGCCGGCGGGCTGCGCTTCGCGCAACCGCAGGCTAATCCACCCTACCCGCCCGTCACTAGCGCCTTCGCTAGCGCCATGTAGGCCGGCAGCGTCACGGGATCGTTGGCGGCGTTACCCGCCATCGGATGCGAGGCGTAGCGTGCGATCACCATCTCGGCCTTGGGATCGATGTAGATGCCCTGGCCGTAGACGCCGCGCGCCATGTAGGCGCCGTGCTCATTGTGCGTGATCCACCATTGATTGCGGTAGGAGGCGCCCGGCAGTGTGGTGTAGCCGGCCGGCTTGAATTGTTCGGGATCGCCGCCGCGCGCGATGTCCTCGACCACCTGCGACGGCACGATCTGGCGGCCGTTGAAGCGGCCGTGGTTGCGCATGGTCTCGCCAAAGCGAGCGAGATCGCGCAATGTCGTGGAGAGACCGCCGCCGCCGCTCTCGGTGCCTATGCGGTCGACGTGATAATGCGCGTCCTCCTCAGCGCCCATCGGCTGCCAGATCCGCTCGGACAGGAGGTCGGACAGCGTCAGGCCGCTGGCGCGCCTGATGATCCACGCGAGCACGTCGGTGTTGACGGTCTTGTAGGCAAAGGCCTTGCCGTGCTCGCCTTGCTTCTTCTGCGCGATGAGGAAATCGAAGATGGTGGTGGGGCCGTCATAGCCCGGAGGGATCGGCGCCATGCCGTTGGCGCGCCTGAGGCCCCACACGTCCGAGTTCTTGTCGGTGTAGACCTCGGTGTAGAGCAGCCCCGTGGTCATATCCATGACCTCGTGCACACGCGCATCGCCGAACGCGCTTGGCTTCAGCTCCGGAACATAGTCGACGACGGGCGCCTGCGGATCGACCTTGCCCTCAGCGACCAGAATCCCCGCGAGCACGCCGGTGAACGACTTCGTCACCGACATCGCGATATGCGGCTTGTGCGGCTTCAACGCGCCGAAATAGCGCTCATAGATCAGCCTGCCCCGATGCAGCACCGCGATGCCGTCGGTGTAGGTCTCCTCCAGCATCTTTTCGAACGTCATGGGTCGGCCGTCCATCGTGACCGAGGCAACCCGGCCGATGTCCTGCTCCGCCCGCGGCAACACCGACGCCGGCCCTGCCCCGCGCCAGACGTTCACGGTCGGCACGAGCTGGCGGATGTTGCTCCAGGCCCAGCGCAGCTCGGGGAAGCTGCGGAAGGAGCCGTCCTGGAAGGTGATGAGGCGGTCGGGGGATGGCGGGAAGCCGCGCATATAGCCGAGGGTTTCGGGGTCGGTTTCAGCGGCAGCAGGCTGCTGGCTGGCGGCAGTCGCGACGGACATTAAGCGGGCTCCTTGGAGACGATGCGGATGTCGTATCACGGGAGCAGAGGTCGGGCATCCGACGTTTGTGCCGGGGAGCTACGCACAGTCGGGATGACGTGGCCAAGCATGGCACGCGAGGGGCTCGCAGCGCCGCACTATGCCGAGAGGAGTGGCAGCCTGCCGATCCTGCCCGCTCCGGATTCCTCATCCCGTTTTGAGCAACCACCGGATCGGCAATGCGATCACGAAGAGCGTGGCGACACCTGCAGCCCACAGCGCAACGAACCACAGCAACTGCCGCCGGGCGCGAGACACACGCAGCATCAGTGATATCCCTCGCCGTGCCGCACCTTGCCGCGGAAGATCCAATAGACGTAGCCGGTATAGACAAGGATCACCGGTACCAGCACCGCCGCGCCAACGAGCAGGAATAACTGGCTGCTGGGATGCGTGGCTGCCTGCCAGATCGTAATCGAGGGCGGCACGATCATCGGCCACATGCTGATGCCGAGCCCGACGTAGGACAGCACGAAAAAACCAAGTGCGCACAGGAACGGCACCCCATCCTCGCCCTTTGCGAGCGCGCGGTGAAAGCGCCATGCCAGCAGGGCCAAGAGAACTGGCACAGGCGCTGCGTAAAGCATGTTCGGCAGCGTCAGCCATCGCTCCCGGAACGCAGGGCTTTGGATGACCATCATCAGTGATATGAGGGCGATGAAGCCGAGTGTCGCAAATCCGAGAACGCGTGCGTAGTTGCGGCAGCGTGCCTGAAGCGCGCCGTCGGTCTTCCAGATCAGCCAGCATGCGCCGAGCAGGCCGTAGCCGACGACAAGAGCAATACCGGTCAAAACCGAGAAAGGCGTCAGCCAGTCCCACCACCCGCCGGCGTAAGCACGCCCCTCCACGCGGATGCCCTGCACGATGGCACCAAGGCAAACGCCCTGGAGCAATGCGGCCGCAAAGCTGCCCCACGAGAAGGCGCGGTCCCACCATATTTCACCAGCCGACGTCCGCGCTCGAAACCGCATTTCGAAGGCTACTCCGCGGAACACCAGCGCCAGCAGCATCAGAATGAGCGGCATATAAAGCGCAGGAAAAATCGTCGCGTAGGCCAGTGGAAACACGGCGAACAATCCGCCGCCACCGAGGACGAGCCAGGTTTCGTTGCCGTCCCAGACCGGTGCCACCGAGTTGACCATGACATCGCGATCGGGCCTCGCCACCTCGGCCGGAAACAGGATGCCGACGCCGAGGTCGAAGCCGTCCATCACAACGTAGAGCAGCACGGCCGTGGCGATCAGGAGCGCCCAAATCAATGTGAGGTCGATGCTCATGGCCGAATCCCCGCTTGTCGCGGCTCTGCTCTGTGCGTGTCTGACCCTGCTATCAAGGCTGGCGCCGGCGTGATGCCGGCCGTGCGGACCGGCTGGCCTTGTGGCGGTCCGTGCTCGCCGGCTTCAGGGGTCTGGCGGAAGAGGTGAAACAGATAAGCAATCCCCGCGCCGAACACGACAAAGTACACGACAACGAATGCCGCCAGAGACGCGGCCACGGCCGGCGCTGCGATCGGCGCCACGCTATCGGCGGTCCTCAGCAGTCCATAAACCGTGAATGGCTGGCGTCCCGCTTCCGTCACTGTCCATCCAGCTGTCACAGCAATCAGCCCCGACGGCCCCATGGCCACGGCAAAGCGATGCAGCCATGGCGTGTCGTACAGGGCGTCTCGCCAACGCAGAACGAGCGAGGCCATGCCGAGCACGATCATCAGAATCCCCAAGCCGACCATGATGCGGAACGCCCAGAAGACGAGCGGAATGTTGGTCGGCCAGGTGTCTTTCGGGAAAGCCTTGAGCCCCTTGACCTCTCCATCAAGGCTATGCGTGAGATAGAGGCTCGCAAAGCCAGGAATGGCAATTTGGCCGCGCGTCACCCCGGCTTCGGCGTCCGGCATTCCGAACAGGATGGAAGGCGCGCGGCGCTCGGTCTCGAAGTGACCCTCCATGGCGGCGATCTTGGTGGGCTGGTGGTGATACGAATTCACCCCATGCAGATCGCCGATCAGAAGCTGTAGCGGGGCCACGATCGCGGCCATCCACATCGCCATTGAGAACATGATGCGAGCGCGTTCGTTCATCCTGTTCCGCAGCAGGTGCCAGGCGCCCACGGCTCCCACGATCATCGCCGTGGTCAGGTAAGCCGCGGTGACCGTATGGGCGAACCGATAGGGGAACGACGGATTGAAGATGATCGCCGGCCAGCTCTCGGGGATGAATTGGCCGTCCGCTCCCATCGCATGTCCAGCCGGCGTCTGCATCCAGGAATTTGCGGCTAGAATCCAGAAGGCCGAAAGCAAGGTGCCGCAAGCGACGAAACAGGTCGCGACGAAATGCAGGCGCGGGCCAACGCGTCCCAGGCCGAAGAGCATGACTCCAAGGAAGCCGGCCTCGAGAAAGAATGCCGTCAGCACCTCGTAGCCGAGGAGCGGCCCGAGCACCGGGGATGTCTTGTCGGCAAACACCGACCAGTTCGTGCCGAACTGGTATGACATGACCAAGCCCGACACCACGCCCATGGCGAAAGCGACAGCGAAAATCTTAAGCCAATAGCGGTAGGTGTCGAGATAGGCACTGCGGCCTGTCCACAGCCACAGCCCTTCGAGCACCGCAAGATAGCTCGCCAGCCCGATCGTGAAGGCCGGAAACAGGAAGTGCCAGACCACCGTGAAGGCAAACTGGAAGCGCGCAAGATCCAACGCGCTGGGCAGCAAATCGGACATAGCTCCGCCCCCATCATCAAGTGCGCCCCGCAGCTAACGCTTTCAACCTACGCTTGTTCCAACTGCCTCGAACATCCGATGTCGAGGGTTTTAAGCATTCTGCGGGCACTGTCCTTGAAGGCTATCCTCGGCACATTACCATCTCAATATGCCGGAATGTCCTACCCCACGCACGGCCTGCAACGGACGAGTTGCGGTTGACGCGCTGCCGTTGGGCAAGCCTCACAAGAGGCCATTGTCCTTGAGCAGTTGAACTTCATCACCCGTAATCCAGCCAAAAACCTTCAGCAGCCCATCATTCTGCTCAAGCAGATAGGCATTGGTAAAAGGCACGTCGATACGCCTGCCATCTTTCTCGAATTCGCTGCTCCAGCCCACGTGGACAAGGCAATGTGTTTCATCGATCGAATGCATCTCGATCTCGGAGACGGTGACAGCCTTGTTTCCGATCTGACGGTAGCGCTCGTATCCTTTTGAAATCCGCTCGACAAAAGCGTGATCGTTATCCCCTGCCATGACACCCTTTGGTCCTGCAGCGATATATTGGGTGGAAAAAAGCGAACGAAAAAACTCCTCATCAAGAGTACCGTCCAAGCCATCTCTGAACGCTCGGGCATATCGTTCAAAGAACTGTTCCACTTCGCTTGTCGAGATGGTCATCGCAACTCCTCCTTCGACTTCGAGAAAATGTTGCCAGATCCGCCGCAAGCTGACGGTGCGCTACCTATCGATCTTGGCAAAGATGGACCCTGTGCCAGCGACGCGAGTCTTGCCGGCGCTCGCAAGCACCAGCTTGAAAACGAAGAAGCCCGCATCTCTGCGGGCGTTCCAGGGTTTCACCTTTCTGGTTCCGGGCCGTGCCAACCAACCAGATCACTCCCACTCGATCGTCCCCGGCGGCTTGCTGGTCACATCATACACCACGCGGTTCACGCCCTTCACCTCGTTGATGATGCGCGTCGCGGTCTCCCCTAAGAACTTCATGTCGAACTGGTAGAAGTCCGCGGTCATTCCGTCGGTCGAGGTCACCGCGCGCAGGCCAACGACGTAATCGTAAGTGCGGCCGTCGCCCATGACGCCGACGGTCTTTACCGGGAGCAGCACCGCAAAAGCCTGCCAGATCTCGTCGTAGAGGCCGTGCTTCCTGATCTGGTCGATGTAGACGGCGTCCGCCTTGCGCAGGATGTCGAGCTTGTCCCTGGTGATCTCGCCGGGGCAGCGGATGGCAAGGCCCGGACCCGGGAACGGGTGGCGGCCGACGAAGATTTCGGGGAGGCCGAGCTCGCGCCCGAGCTTGCGCACCTCGTCCTTGAACAGCTCGCGCAGGGGCTCGACGAGCATCATGTTCATGCGTTCGGGCAGGCCGCCAACATTGTGGTGCGACTTGATGGTGACGGAAGGTCCGCCGGTGAAGGAGACGCTCTCGATCACATCAGGATAGAGCGTGCCTTGCGCCAGGAAATCGGCGCCGCCGATCTTCTTGGCCTCAGCCTCGAACACCTCGATGAAGAGGCGGCCGATGGTCTTGCGCTTGGCTTCGGGGTCGGTGACGCCCTCTAACTCGCCGAGGAATTGCTTGGAGGCGTCCACGTGCACGAGCGGGATGTTGTAATGGTGGCGGAAGAGGTCGACGACCTGCTCGGCCTCGTTGAGGCGCATCAAGCCGTGATCGACGAACACACACGTCAGCTGGTCGCCAATGGCCTCGTGGATCAGCACGGCCGCAACGGCCGAATCGACGCCGCCGGAGAGGCCGCAGATCACCCTGCCCTTGCCGACCTGCTGGCGGATCTTTGCAATCTCCTCCTCGCGGAAGGCGCGCATGGTCCAGTCGCCGGTGAGGCCGGCGATCTTGCGCACGAAATTGCGGATGAGCTTGGCGCCGTCGGGCGTGTGCACCACCTCGGGGTGGAACATCAGGCCGTAATATTTGCGCTTCTCATCCTGGATGATTGCGAAGGGCGCGTTCGGCGAGGTGCCGGCGACGGAGAAGCCTGGCGGCATCCTGGTGATGCGGTCGCCATGGCTCATCCAGACCTGGTTCTTGCTGCCTGACGACCAGACATCGGCGAACAGCTGGCTCTCGGCCTTCACCTCGACATCGGCGCGGCCGAATTCGCGGTGATGGCCGCCCTCGACCTCGCCCCCTAACTGGGCCGCCATGGTCATCTGGCCGTAGCAGATGCCCATCACCGGCACGCCGGAATCGAAGATGAGTTGCGGGGCGCGGGGCGAGCCGGCCTCGTGCACCGATTCCGGGCCGCCGGACAGGATCACCGCTTTCGGCTTCATCTCCTCGAAGGCGGCTTCCGCCTTGTTGAACGGGACGATCTCGCAATAGACGCCGTCCTCGCGCACGCGACGCGCGATCAGCTGCGTCACCTGGCTGCCGAAGTCGACGATGAGAATCTTGTCGTGCGCCGAGGCCACCGAGGGCGTCGACGAGGAGCGGTCGTTCTGTGCTGCTGTCATGGCCAGCCAATACGCTGGCCGAGCGCGGGCCGCAACCGCGGTGGTGGCGCGCCCACATGCTTCTTTGGGCATGGACACGAGGCGCTTAGGTAAGTAATATTTACCTAATTTGTTCGTCAACGCAAACGTCGTCGCAACGCTAACGAGCGCTCCAAGAAAAAGCGGCCACATCGGGGCGACGATCAACGCCTCGCGCCCGCAATGACGGAGGCAACAGCGTGCGCTAACAAAAGCGGCGCCGGCTCCGAGACAGGATCGCCCCATGAAACTCCCCACCTCCCCCTTCACCGTCACCGACTGGAGCAAGGTTGAGCCGACCACGCATCCCGGCGAGAGCGGCGAGGCCACATGGCGCACGCTCAACATCGGCGAACTCCGCGTGCGGATGGTGGAGTACTCGCCGGGCTATCTCGCCGATCACTGGTGCGATCGCGGCCACGTGCTCTATGTGCTGAAGGGCGAGCTCGACTCTGAGTTGCGCGACGGGCGCAAATTCAAGCTCACGGCGGGGATGAGCTACCAGGTATCGGACTTCGGCGACGCCGCGCACCGGTCCTCGACGACGACGGGGGCGACGCTCTTCATCGTCGACTGAAGCGCGCCGACGGTTAATTTGCACCGCGAAATAGCAAAGTGGCGGGACGTTTCGGGCCACGGGTGGTGCCTTGAAGTGGCCCCAAATTCTCGCTATATTGTGATCATCGATACTTGGCCGAACGACTGGGCCGCTTCGCTTCGTTGCTGACGGGCGCGCACGCTTCAGATGAATTCTCCAAACATCGACTCATCAGGGACTATGGGCGCAATGCTGCGTACCGGTCTGCGTGCGTACCTCTCTAACTAAACAAGGAAATTCCCATGGCTATGGGCACCGTGAAGTGGTTCAACACCCAAAAGGGTTATGGTTTCATCCAGCCGGATGACGGCCAGAAGGACGTGTTCGTTCACATCAGCGCCGTCGAGCGCGCTGGCCTCTCCTCCCTCAACGAGGGTCAGAAGGTCTCGTTCGACATCGTCGCCGACCGCCGCAGCGGCAAGTCGTCGGCTGACAATCTCCGCGTCGGTTAACGCCCTCGCACCGTTCTGACCGCGGACGTACCGGCAGAACGTTGGAACTCGAAAGCCCCGCGACCGGGATCGGTCTGCGGGGCTTTTGTTTTTGATGTCATTCCGGGGCGCCCGCAGGGCGAACCCGGAATCCATCGGGCGGCAGTCTCTGCAGGCGGATGGATTCCGGGTTCTCGCTTCGCGAGCCCCGGAATGACGGCCGAGAGATCAGCCCGTCTTTTTCAGCACCGACACGAAAAACCCATCCGTCCCGGTCCGGCGCGGCGTCATCAGCCAGCCCTCGGCTGACTGCAGCGCAGCCTCGCCAAAGGCTTCCGCCTTGTCCCAGAGCACGCTTGCGGTCTGCTCGGGCGGGACAACCGAGAACTCGCCATGTCGGCCGACGAACGCCCTCACCTGCTCGCCGTTCTCCTCCGCCAGCACCGAGCAGGTGATGTAGGCGATGCGGCCGCCCGGCTTGACCAGCGGAACCGCGCGCTCCAGCACCTCGGCCTGGTCACGCAGGCGGATCTCCAGCGCACCGGGGCGCATCCGCCATTTGGCATCGGGGTTGCGGCGCCAGGTGCCGGTTCCGGTGCAGGGCGCGTCGATCACGACGAGGTCGGCGGTGCTGCGGATGTCGGCAAGCGAATCGGCCTCGCCCTTGGGCGTGCGGATTTCGGCGTTGTGGACGCCGGCGCGCGACAGCCGCTCATGGATCGGCGCGAGCTGGCGCTTGTCGCGGTCGGTCGCGATCAGCCGGCCCTTGCCCTGCATCAGGGCGGCCAGCACCAGCGTCTTGCCGCCGGCGCCGGCGCAGAGATCGATCACCTGCTCGCCGGGTTTTGCCGCTGTAAACTGGGCCGCAAGCTGCGATCCCTCATCCTGCACTTCAATCGCGCCCTTGATGAAATCCTCTTCCGCCTGGATGCCGGGGTTGCGCGCATCGGCCGAAAGCTCGATGCGCAGGCCGGTTGCGGACCAGGGCGTCGGTTTTGCATGAAGATGAGAAAGCGCCTTCAGCGCCTTGTCGCGGTTGGATTTTAGCGTGTTGACGCGCAGGTCCAGCGGCGCCCGGCTCGCCATCGCGGCCGCCTCCACGGCGCGATCCTCGCCGAACACCTTGGCAAGGTGCGGGTCGAGCCATTCCGGGTAGTCGCCGGCGACGGCGGCAGGTGCGTCCTGGAGGGAGCGCGAGGCGAGCGCAGCCTGCTCGGCCTCGGTCAGCGGCGCCGGCGCAAAGCGGCTGCCGTCGAACAAGGCGCCCATGGTCGCCGTGTCCATGTTGCGCTCGAGGCGGAGCATGCCGATCAGCCGGGCCCGTGCGGTATCGGAATCCATCAGCCAGGCGCTCGAGGCGTAGCGGCGCAGCACATCCCAGACGAGGCCGGCGATGGCCGCGCGGTCGCCGGAACCGGCGAAGCGGTGCGCGGTGCCCCACTCCTTCAGCGCCTTCGCCGCGGGCACGCGGTCCCTCTCGATGGTGTCGATCAGTTCGATGGCTGCGGACAGCCGGGCAGCGGGGGTCATTTGGGTTCTTTCAAGTGGTGCGCAGCGCCTAGATCAGCAGCAAAAGCTTCAGCGCGAAGTAAATCCACATCGCGAGCAGCACCAGCACGCCGGCGAGCCAGACCGTGGAGCGGCGGCCGAGATCGTTGGAGGAAACGAACACGCCGGCATGGGCAAAGCGCGTCACCACGAACACCCAGGACATCAGCACGATGAAGAGATCGGCGCGGCGCAAGGGCAATGCCAGCGCGATCAGTACGTAAAACAGCACCGGCAGCTCGAACTGGTTGCGGTAGCAATTGGCGATTTGTGTGGCGCCCTTCGGCCAGTTTGGCTCGCCGAGCGCAATGTCGCGGATCTTGGTCTCGCCGGAGACCAGGGTCTTGCGGCGCGCCAGGACCATGCCGATCAGCAGCGCGAAGGTGAGAGCGACCTGCACGAAGACCGGCAGCAGGACCATTTGAACGGACATCGGAACTTTCCCGGGAGGCGAAATGCCGCCGACGTCATTAGCCGCGACTTTTGGCGCTGACAATGAACGACTTGAACCGGCATTCCCGCTTCCCCGACCAACCCCAGATTGTTGAAGCGATTTCGGCCCCTTGGGCCCCGAGGCGAGCCAGCCATGAATTCCTTGTCCAGCTTGTTCAGCGAAGCCGCCGCGGGCCAGCTCGGCCTCCTGATGTCGGCACTGTCGGGGACCGCGGCAGCGCTCGCGGTCGCGTTGGCCATGACGGTCTACTTCCGCCTGAGTTACAGGACCTGGCGCGACGTCATCAGGCATGGCCTGGCGACCTTGGCCGCGCTCGCGCTGTTCGCCTTTGCCGCCTACGACATGCGTCACGCGGCGCTCGCCTATCTCGGTCTCAACCCCTCCAAGCCCGCCGTCGAGTTCGAGATCCGCATGCCCCGGGAGATGCTGGCGGCGGTGGGCGACAGCCAGATCGAGCTGCACACCGACCGCAACCAGACATTGGCGCTGGTGGATGGCGTGCGTGACCTCTCGGACGGCCGGGCCGTGCTGCGCGGCGCAGTGGTGCTCAACCACCGCACGGCCGATCGCGTTCTGGTCGTGAACCTCTCAGGCAAGGGCGTCTTCGAGTTCCGCCTCCGTCTGCCGGCCGAGCCGCATCGCTCCGGCCAGTTCGGCCCCTGGCACCTCGCCGACCGCATTGCCGCCCCGCACGCCGGAGCCGTCGCCCCGCAGGACGGCTACACCATCCGCTACCGCGTGCTTTAAACTTTGTTCGCTGCGATCCATACCCGCGCCGTCATCGTTCCGACGCGCGGCGACGGGTAGGATGATCGCATGTCCGAATTTCGTCTCACGCAGATTTCCGACACCCATCTCGGCCGGCGCTTTCCCGGCCTGATCGCCAACTTCGCGGCGATCAGCGAGCACATCGACGCCGGTAGGCCCGATCTCGTCGTCAACACCGGCGATGTCTCGTTCGACGGGCCGACCAGCCGCGACGACGTCGAATTCGCAAAGAGCCTGCACGACGCGCTGCCGGTCACCTGCCGCTATCTCCCCGGCAATCACGATATCGGGGACAATCCGACCGCGATCGGGCCGGCGCCGAAGCCGCCGGTCAGCGAGACGCACCGCCAGCGGTTCTGCGACATCATCGGCGAAGATCATTGGGTGTTTGACGCCGCGGGCTGGCGCTTCATCGGCCTCAATTCGCTGGTGATGAATTCGGGCCTCGCCTTCGAGGCCGAGCAGCTCGACTGGCTGTCTCAGGAAATCTCGCGCGTGAACGGCAGGCCGGTCGCGCTGTTCCTGCACAAGCCGCTGTTCCTCAACCTGCCCGACGACGCCGAGACGCCGGAGACGTCGATCCGCTACGTGCCGCAGCCGGCGCGGGCGCGGCTGATCGAGATGTTCGGCAAGGTCGACCTGCGTCTCATCGCCAGCGGGCACGTGCACCAGCGCCGCGACTTCACCTTCCGCCACACCCGCCACGTCTGGGCGCCGTCAGCGGGCTTCGTCATCAACGATCAGCGCCAGGACCGGATCGCGATCAAGGAAGTCGGCCTGGTCGAATACCGCTTCCAGGCCGACAGTCTCGAGGTCCGCCACATCAGGGCGGCCGGCCAGGTCGATGTCGATATCGAGGAGCTGCTCATCCAGATGGGCGACGGGCACTGATAAAATCGGCTGCGTGCAGTAGGCGCGCTTGATGTCCGCCTGTCACTCAACACCTAGCGCAGAGCCGGACACGCGTGCTCCACATCCCGACCCCGTAAGCGAGGCCTGTCTCGTGGTTCTGGAGCTTCGGCTTGCGACCAACAGGAACATCGCTGGCTCCGCGCGCATTGAAGGACGATCAGACTACGTCGATGGAGGCCCCATGACCAGGACAACGCTGAATGAAGCGAGGCTGACCAATTTGGCCACGGCTTGCGCGGCCTTGGCACTCGTCCTCACGATGGTTCCGGCAACGGCGCAGGAGGCTGGGCGCTCGAGAGTCGGCACACTCACGTGCAACATATCGCCCGGAGTCGGCATGATTGTTGCGGGACAACGGCAGCTGAGCTGCATCTATGCATCGGCACGAGGCAGGGCGCGCGAGGCTTACGAAGGCACCGTCAGCACGCTTGGTCTGGACATAGGAGCCACGTCCGGCGGTCAGCTCGTTTGGACCGTGTTTGCGCCAACGACAGTTCGCCGGGCAGCCTTGGCCGGAACTTATGCGGGCGCGACCGCCGGCGGCACTGTCGGCGCCGGAGTTGGTGCCAACCTCCTGGTGGGCGGCTCGGATCGTACGATTGCCTTGCAGCCGGTGTCCGTCCAGGCGCAGACAGGTGTGAACGTCGCAGCAGGCATATCAAGAATGGAATTGCGGCCGGTTGCTGCGCCTGCACGCGGCAAGGCCCAGTGACGGCCGTCGCTGCCGATCTCAGGAGTTCGTCATTGAGTTGACGACCTCCACGATGGCGGCGGGGTCTGCGTACGTGACCATATGCCCGGCATTTGGAACAAGGTGAAGATCGGACCGAGGCAGTGCTTGATGTAAATCCTGCGCTTGTCTGAATTCGATCACTTGGTCCTCTGTTCCGTGGAATATCTGCACTCGCTCGCCGATGGCTGGATAATAAGCTTGGAATTGTGTTGCAGTTGGAATGAGGAGTGCACTTTCCTCCGCAGCCGCCCTCAACTGTGTGGGTCTGAGCACCAAAGACGCTGGAAATTCATTCCTGAACGTCTGCGGGACAGAACGGGGCGCAAAGATCTTGCGAAGAGCTCCTGGCAGGACGGCCCACGAAACGATCGGCGCGACAGTGTAACTGACCAGGTCGCCCAGGACCGGTATGGCTGGACCTGACATCAGCCACACGTCCAATCGGCCGGTCGGGAAATAGTACCCTGACGCAAGCACAAGACCCTGGGTCGGATAATCCTTTCGCACGGCGAGAGCGATAGCGACCAAGGCGCCCCAAGAATGGCCGAGCACAACCGGATTGCGGATTCCAAGTTGATTGAGCGCCTTCGCCAGCAGAGCGGCTTGAGCTGCCGCGGTCCATATTCGGAGCCGCGGCCGCTGACTATAGCCAAAGCCTGGGCGATCGAAGCACACCACGCGATTGGTGCGGGCAAGAAGATCGACCAGACCGCTGATCGTGAAGTCCTGGATCATGGATCCGTTGCCATGGAGCAGCACGACGCAAGGAGCGGCCGGATCCCCTCGATCGACATAGTGGAGCACTACGCCGTCGCATTCGAGGAACTTGCCGATTGGTGGATTCCTCCACTCGGCCAGTTTGGAGAAGCCGATGTTACCGACGACGAGAAGCGCCAATAACAAGGCAGCGATGAGCAACACGGTTTCAGCGGTGGTCATTACTGACCCTTGATGATCGAGGGTATGAACATGAGACCCGCGGTGCCAAGCAAGTGAACCAATCCATGGAGTAATTGGAAGTTGAAGCGCTCGTTCCTGCGCGCGATCGCGGAGGATTGATTAAAAATCACGTGCCCCGGAACGGTCCAGAAATGCCCACGTTGGCCGCTAAGGATCGCACCTGTGACGGAGAGGATCCGACGTCACCAACAATAACCAAGGAGCAACAGATGGCTAATCCACGCCAGGAGGAAAAGTCTACGCAAAGCCCTGAGGACACAATGCGCCGCGCCGCCGAAAGGACCGCTGAGCAAACCAGACGGATCGGCTTAGCTACCGCTGAGGCCAGCGAGGAGGTGGCCCAAGCCAGCAGTCACCTGCTGCAACAGAATGCCGAGATGTTGCAAAACAGTTGGCGCTTCGGCGTCGACATGGCCACTGTAATGTTGGGCCGGTCTGCTGATCAGCTTGGTCGCACGTTCGGTGTGACGGGCAATGAAACGGAGCAGGCAACAGAACGATCGGTCCGCAACGCTGAAGCAATCATGTACTCTACAACCGCGGTCGTCAAAGGAATGAACGGCGTCTCACGCGAGTACTTCGATTTCGTTCGACAGCAGATCGAGAGGACCATGGACCGTATGAATGAACTCTGGCGCTGCCGAACTCCGCAGGATTTGGCGGCTGTGCAGACCGATCTGATGCGCGATTCGATCAGAAGCGCCCTCGATACCAGCCGCCGGATGGCGGACATGTCTTTGAAGGTGGCTGACGATGCAGGAAACCATATTACTCAGAGTATCGAACGCATGCGGCACGCCGCCTAAAGCGCGACGCGATTAAGATGAATCGTCATCGCGCTTTGGGTTACTGTTTGAGCATGAGCTTTTCGGAAAACCGCCACCCACTTTTCCGAATCATGCTGTAGCGCACTGTCACAGCCATGGCGCACATGTGCGGCTGAACCTCAGCCGCTCTTGTGTTGCGGCCTCGCGAAAGACTCAAGCCACGCTTTTGAGATCCTGCTGGATCGCGGCGAGCAGCGATTGCAGCGCAGCGCTGTTCACCGGCTTGGCCTCGGTGCCGGCTGGCTGAGCAGCGGGGCGCTGCGCAGCTTTCACGGGACGCTTCGGGAATGGCGGAGGCGCAGGCATTGCGGCCGGGGCGAATTCGCCCTCGTCCTCGGCGTGAACGAACTTGCCATGGATGACGTCGTCGCGACGGCCCATGATGAACATGGTCGCCCAATAGCCGACGGCCAGGAGGATGACGCAGAAAATACCAATCTCTAACATCGCAGCACCTAAAATATGCGCGATGATTCAATGCCTTCGTCCGGCCGTCAATGAACAGGCGGTCACACCCGCGGCTTTTGCGGGCAGGTGTGACCATTTGGTGACTCTTTCTTAACTATCCCCACGCGGCGTGTGGCCGCGGGGCCACGTGAGTCCCATTCCCTGTCGCCTAAAGCGCGATCAATGCGCTCGCGCTTTAGGTTGTTGTTTGGGCATGATCTTTCCGGAAAACCGCTTCGCACTTTTCCGGATCATGCCTAGGCCTTGTCCGGCCCGACCCGGACCAACTGTTTGCCGAAATTGGCGCCCTTCAGCAGGCCCATGAAGGCGCCGGGGGCGCTTTCCAGGCCCTCGGTGACGAACTCCTTGTACTTGACCTTGCCGTCGCGAACCCAAGCGGACATGTCGCGCAGGAAGTCGCCGTGGCGGGCGGCAAAGTCTGAGACGATGAAGCCGCGGAAGGTCAGCCGCTTGGTCAGCGTGGCGCGCATCAGGCTGGCGGCCCATTTCGGCGGCTTGGCCTCGGTGTCGTTGTAATGGGCGATCAGGCCGCACACCGGCACGCGCGCAAACGGGTTGAGCAGCGGGAACACCGCCTCGAACACCGCACCGCCGACATTCTCGAAATAGACGTCGATGCCCTTTGGGCAGGCTTCCTTCAGCTTGGCGGCGAGATCGGGATCGCGGTGATCGATGCAGGCATCGAAACCGAGCTCCTTCACGACGTAGTCGCACTTGTCCTTGCCGCCGGCGATGCCGACCGCGCGTGCGCCCTTGATCTTCGCGATCTGCCCCACCGCCGAACCGACCGCGCCGGACGCACCGGCAACGACGACAGTCTCGCCCGGTTGCGGCTTGCCGATGTCGAGCAGGCCGGTATAGGCGGTCATGCCGGGCATGCCGAGCACGCCGATCGAGGTCGAGATCGGCCCGAGCTTGGGGTCCACCTTAATCAGGCCCTTGCCGTTCGAGATCGCATGGGTCTGCCAGCCCGAGCGGATGCGCACGATATCACCGACCGCGAAATCGGGATTGTTGGAGGCCGCGACCTCGCTGACCGCCTCGCCTTCCATCACGCCGCCGACCGGCACCGGAGCTGCGTAGGACGGCCCTTCGCTCATGCGCCCGCGCATATAGGGATCGAGCGACAGCCAGATCGTGCGCAGCAGGACTTCGCCCTGCCCTGGCGTCGGAACGGCGAATTCCTCCAGGCGAAAATCAGACGGCTTGGGTTCGCCGACGGGACGCGCGGCGAGAACGATGCGTTTGGCTTGGGCCATGGCTTCCTCCTTTTGTCTTTCGATACGGACGGAAGCGGAGGCAGCGAGGCGCGTCAACACAAAAGCGGTGAGCGGTTGGCCCCTCGGAGCCGAGGGCGCGTCAGCGTCGATTCAAGGCCTATCGCCGATCAAGCCTGTTCAGATCCGTTGTCGCCGTTTCCAGCATTTTGTGCCGAGACAGCGTCCTTCATTCGGGTAGCCCGGCCATCCGCATGCCCTCCGAGGCGAGCGCGAAATCCTGCGGGCGGCGGACGAGCAGCCAATCGTCCAAAACGCCAACCCGTAAAGTCGGATCCAGCCTGCGAACGTGGGCCATCGCTTCTCGGGCGTCGTCCATCCGCCCGGCCAGCGCATGGCTCGCCGCCATGAAGGCGGCCACCCGCAGGACGTTCGGCATCTGCCGCGACGCCCGCTGCAGTGACGCCACCGCCTCGTCGAAGCGGCGGCAATACAGATGTCCCATCGCGATCCCGGTCTGCATCTGAAATATCTCGGGGTCGAGCGGGCTGAGCCGCATGGCGCGACTGAAATAGTCGATCGCGCTGTCGTGTTCGCCCATCGAGATTCGTTGATACCCGCCGAGATACCAGATCGTCGACGAATTCGGATTGAGCACCAGCGCGCGGTCTACATGGGCGACGCAGGTGTCCAGATCGCCGCCGAAATGGGGCCATGCGTGGCCGCCACGGCACAATGCAACTGCGTCGTTCTTGTTCAGCGTCACCGCGCGCTGGCACAACCGCGCCGCCTCGGCGCCATCGGCGGCGCGGTCTGTGAGCCAGCGATTCATCTTGCGCCAGTAGAAGCACCACGCCGCCATGCCATAAGCCGCAGCAAAGTCCGGATCGCGATCGATCGCCCCGTAGAACAGTGGCAACGCCGCATCGATTCCGTCGCGGGTCGCGGTGTGGAATTGCGCCAGCCCGCGGAGATAATAGTCGTAGGCATCGAGGCTTTCGGTCGGCTTGCGCTTGGCGCGTTCGATTTCGGCGAGCTCGAGCTGCGGCGCAATCGCGCCGACGACGCTGGCGGTGATCTGGTCCTGCAGCTCGAAGATGTCGTCCATCGCGCTCTCGAACCGCTCAGCCCACAGATGAGCGCCGGTGGAGGCGTCGATCAATTGTCCGGTGATGCGCACGCGGCCAGCGGAGCGGCGCACGCTGCCTTCCAGCACGTAGCGTACGCCCAGTTCGCGGCCGATCTGCTTCACATCGACCGCGCGGCCCTTGTACGTGAAGCTGGAATTGCGGGCGATCACGAACAGCCAGCGGATTCGCGACAGACCGAAGATGATGTCTTCGACGACGCCGTCGGCGAAGTAGTCCTGAGCGGGGTCCCCGCTCAGGTTCAGAAACGGCAGCACAGCGATCGAGGGCCGGTCGGGCAGGTCGAGCGCGGCAACCGGCTTCTCCGCCGACGGCACGATCGCGATGCGCTGATCGGCCGCTACGTGCACCTCGCCGACAAAGCGGAACCCCTTGCGCGGAACGGTTCGAATCAGCCGCTGCCCCTCTCCACTGTCTTCCAGCGCCTTGCGCACAGCGTTGATGTGGCTGGCCAGCGTCGATTCCGAGACGATCCGCCCGCCCCAGACCGTGTCGAACAGATCATTCTTGCTAACGACGTGGTCGCGGTTGCGCACCAGATACAGCAGCAGATCGAAAGCCTGCGGCGTGAGGCTGACAGCCCCGGAGTCCCGCCGCAACTCCCGCCGGTCCTCATCGAGGACATAGGCTTCGAAGGTGAACCGCACCACAAAGACCCTGATTGAAATCGAGCGGCATCCCGCTCTCGGCGCACCCCAGCCGAGGCTGCTGCGCCCTGTTTGGACGAAACTGCAAGCAGATTTCAAGCGAAAACCAAGGGCGCTGCACGTCCCTACCAAGGTCTTGGGCCGGATTCCGGCGCATCCTTGCCGCCTCTGGAGCGAACGAGACGCGAGGGCACAATGAAGATCGTGGTGATCGGCGGCAGCGGCCTGATCGGAAGCAATGTGGTGCGCAGGCTTCAGGCCAAAGGCCACGAGGTGGTCGCGGCCTCGCCCTCCTCCGGCGTCAACACGTTGACCCGCGAGGGCCTCGCCGAAGCAGTCGACGGTGCACAAGTCGTAATCGACGTCGCGAACTCGCCGGCCTTCGACGACAAGACCGCGATGGATTTCTTCCGGACCTCGGGCCGCAACCTGCTGGCGGCCGAAACCGCCGCCGAGGTGAAGCATCATCTCGCGCTGTCGGTGGTGGGTACCGACCGACTGCAGACGAGCGGCTATTTTCGCGCAAAGCTTGTGCAAGAGGAGCTCATCCAAGCATCAAGCCTTCCATACACCATCCTGCGCGCGACCCAGTTCTTCGAATTCATCGACGCGATCATCGCAGGCGGCGCTGAGGGCGACGTGATCCGGCTGTCGCCCGCGCATCTCCAGCCCGTCGCTGCCGACGACGTCGCGGCCACACTGACCGAATTGGCGCTTGGTCCGCCTCGCAACCGCATAATCGAGATCGCTGGTCCCGAAAGGCGTGGCCTCGATGACTTTGCACAGCAGGTTCTGGCCGCCAGGGGCGACACACGCCGAGTGATCCCCGATATCCACGCGGACTATTTCGGCCTGACCCTGAACGATCAGTCGCTGACGCCGGGCGACGAGCCACAGCTCGGGCGGACCCGGCTCGCCGACTGGCTCCACAACCCACTCCTCACCCCAAAGGATGCAAAACCATGAGCACGATCACCACCAAGGACGGCACCGAGATCTATTACAAGGACTGGGGCCAAGGCCCTGTCGTGACCTTCTCGCACGGCTGGCCGCTGAATGCAGACGCCTGGGACGGCCAGATGCTGTTCCTTGCCCAGCACGGCTTTCGCGTCGTCGCGCACGACCGGCGCGGTCATGGTCGCTCCAGCCAGGCCTCGGAGCACAACGACATGAACGGCTATGCGGACGATCTCGCCGCGGTGATCGAAGCGCTTGATTTACGCGACGCCACGCTGATCGGCCATTCCACCGGCGGTGGCGAGGTCGCACGCTATATCGGCCGCCATGGTACCGGTCGCGTCGCCAAGGCGGTACTGATCGCGGCGGTGCCGCCGATCATGCTGAAGACCGAAGCCAACCCGGAGGGACTTCCGATCGAGGTGTTCGACGCCATTCGTGCAGGCGTCGCCGGCGACCGGTCGCAATACTACAAGGATCTGGCGATTGCCTTCTACGGCGCAAACCGACCTGGTGCAAAAGTCTCGCCGGGCACGCTCGACCAGTTCTGGCTGTGGAGCATGCAGGCAGGCGCCAAGAATGCCTATGAGAGCGTCAAAGCTTTCTCGGAAACTGATTTCACCGAGGACCTGAAGAAGTTCGACGTGCCGACCCTGGTCCTGCACGGCGAAGACGACCAGATCGTGCCGGTCAAGGACTCCGCGCGCAAATCGGCGAAGCTCATCAAGGGCGCCAAGGACGTCTACTACCCGGGAGCCCCGCACGGCCTGACGGCCACCCATCAGGATCATATCAACGCCGAGCTGCTGAAATTCATCCGGAGCTAGCGATCTCGTTCACCTGAATTGCAGACCTCAACGAGAAAGACAGCAGCATGGACAAACCTGCCCACCGCACCCTCGCGGGCGTCGTCGTTCCCGACACTCCCATAGTCGATGCCGCAATCGAACATGCGCGGCAGCACTGCGCGCCGTATCTGTTCAACCACGTCGTCCGCTCGTGGCTGTTCGCGGCAAGGCTCGGACAATTGCAGAACGTAGTGCACGATGAGGAGGTGCTCGCGGTCGGCACCCTGCTGCACGACATCACGCTGAATGAAAGCTTCGCCGGACCGCGCCGCTTCGAGGTCGAAGGCGCGGACCTGGCGCGGCACTTTGCCGCCGAGCGCGGCTTCGACCGGCGCCGCGCCCAGCTGATCTGGGACAGCGTCGCGCTGAACTCGACCCCGTCGATCGCTCTCTACAAAGAGAGCGAGGTTGCACTCGCCACAGCCGGCATCTGCTTCGACGTCATCGGGCTGCAATACGACGTCATTCCCGCCGCCGAAGTGTCGCGGATCATCGCCGAATTCCCGCGAATGCAGATCAAGCGGCAATTCCGCCGCTGCTTCTGCCATATCGCAAGCACCAGGCCGGAAACAAGCTACGACAATTTCATCCGAGATTTCGGCGAGCGCTTTGTCGAAGGATACAGGGCGCCTTCGGTGGTTGATCTGGTGGATGCAGCGCCATTCGCCGAGTAGGATTGCATCTCAACCCGACCTGAGCGACCGCGACGACAAGGTTATCCGAAATCCGGTCGCGGGCCGCTCCGGTCGAACCAAGCACGGCTGTATCTTATCGCGCGTTAAACGCGCGCGCGAGCGAAGCGCCTAACCCCCGCCCGGATAGTTCGGGCTCTCGCGCGTGATGGTGACGTCGTGGACGTGGCTTTCGCGCAGGCCCGCGCCGGTGATGCGGACGAACTGGGCCTTGTCGTGCAGCTCCTTCATGTCGCGCGCGCCGACATAGCCCATCGCGGCGCGCAAGCCGCCGGCGAGCTGATGCATGACGTTGCCGACCGGGCCCTTGTAGGGCACCTGGCCCTCGATGCCCTCAGGCACGAGCTTGAGCGTGTCCTTGATGTCCTGCTGGAAGTAGCGGTCGGCCGATCCCCGCGCCATCGCGCCGACCGAGCCCATGCCGCGATAGGCCTTGTAGGAACGGCCCTGCCACAAAAACACTTCGCCGGGCGTCTCGTCGGTGCCGGCGAGCAGCGAACCGACCATGGCGATGTCGGCGCCGGCCGCGAGCGCTTTCGCAAGGTCGCCGGAAAATTTGATGCCGCCATCGGCGATGACGGGGATGTCGGCCTTCTTCGCCGCTTCGACCGCATCCATGATCGCGGTGAGCTGGGGCACGCCGACGCCGGCGACGATGCGCGTGGTGCAGATCGAGCCCGGGCCGATGCCGACCTTGATGCAATCCGCGCCCGCATCGATCAGCGCCTGCGCGCCTTCCGTGGTGGCAACGTTGCCGGCGACCACCTGCACCGAATTGGACAGGCGCTTGATGCGGTTCACCGCCTGCAGCACGTGACGGGAATGGCCGTGCGCGGTGTCGACGACGACAAGGTCGACGCCGGCATCGATCAGCCGCTCGGTGCGCTCGAATCCGGTATCGCCGACCGTGGTGGCGGCAGCGACGCGAAGACGCCCCTGCCCGTCCTTGCAGGCGAGCGGATGAGCAACCGCCTTCTCCATGTCCTTCACGGTGATGAGCCCGACGCAGCGATATTGATCGTCGACCACCAGCAGCTTCTCGATGCGGTGCTGGTGCAGCATCCGCCGCGCCTCATCCTGGTTGACATTCTCACGGACCGTGACAAGCCCTTCACGGGTCATCAGCTCGGAGACTTTTTGCCGGCGGTCGGTGGCAAAGCGCACGTCGCGGTTGGTGAGGATGCCGACCAGCTTGCCGGGCGTGTTCTTGCCGGCGCCGGTGACGACGGGAATCCCGGAGATGCCGTGATCGCTCATCAGCTTGAGCGCGTCGTCGAGCGTGGCGTCGGGGCTGATGGTGAGCGGGTTCACCACCATGCCGGACTCGTAGCGCTTGACCTGCCGCACCTGGGCGGCCTGCCCTTCGGGATCGAAATTGCGGTGGATGACGCCAAGGCCGCCGGCCTGCGCCATGGCGATCGCCATGCGGGCCTCGGTGACGGTGTCCATGGCCGAGGCCATGATCGGGATGTTGAGCGGAATGGCGCGGGTGACGCGAGAGCGAATGTCGACCTCGCCCGGCATGACGTCGGACAGGCCTGGCTTCAACAGCACGTCGTCGAACGTAAAGGCTTCGCGGATGCCCTGAAGTTGCACCGTGGCCATCTGCCAACTCCTTCCTGCGGCCCTGCCGCAAATGGTAATGGATGAGCGCCGCCCTCGGCGTCCCTTGCGGCAACGCCTTGAGAATCGGAGCCCATCGGTGGGGTTGACGCGGGTCGATAGCACGGCCGCGTGACGAATCAAAGCAATTCGGGCCGCTGGCCAGCCATGCACAGGGGTTTTTTGGCCGATTCAGCGGGATTGAGCTCGGTACGCCGTCCCTCCACCGGTCATTCCGGGGCGCGACGAAGTCGCGAGCCCGGAATCCATCGCGCAGCGGATGCTGCGGTCCGATGGATTCCGGCTTCGCGCCAAGTGGGCGCGCCCCGGAATGACGAAAGACGGTCACACCGTTGTTACGCGGGATTTAGGTGCCATGCATGGATCCGCAATGGTCGGCGGCGGACGGCGGTGATAAGCCGCAACTCCACTCCTCCTTCCGATTTCATTGCCCTCATGGTCGACAAGCAACGCGTCATTCCGCTGATCGTGGCCACGGCTCTCTTTATGGAGAACATGGATTCGACCGTGATCGCCACCTCGCTGCCGGCGATCGCGGCCGACATCGGCACCAGCCCGCTGACGCTGAAGCTCGCGATCACCTCCTATCTGCTGTCGCTCGCGGTGTTCATTCCGGCGAGCGGCTGGACCGCCGACCGGTTTGGCGCGCGGATGGTGTTCGCGATCGCCGTCGGCGTGTTCATGGTCGGCTCGGTCGGCTGCGCGCTCTCGACCTCGGTCACCGACTTCGTGTTCGCGCGCATCCTGCAAGGCATGGGCGGCGCCATGATGACGCCGGTCGGGCGCCTCGTGCTGCTGCGTTCGGTCGATAAGAGCGCGCTGGTCAACGCCATGGCTTGGGTGACGGTCCCTGCCCTGATCGGTCCCGTGATCGGCCCGCCGCTCGGCGGCTTCATCACGACCTATGCGTCCTGGCACTGGATCTTCCTGATCAACATCCCGATCGGGCTGCTCGGGATCTTCATGGCGCTGAAGTACATCGACCCGATCAAGAGCGAGGAACGCGAGCCGTTCGATCTCTACGGCATGGTGCTCTCTGGGCTGGGGCTCGCAGGCATCGCCTTCGGCCTTTCCGTCGCCGGCCTCAACCTGCTGCCGTGGAGCACCGTCGCCGCGTTGATCGTGGGCGGTGCGATCTCGATGACGCTCTACGTCATCCATGCGCGGCGGACCGGATCGCCGGTGCTGGACTTCTCGCTCCTGAAGCTGCCGACGCTGCGCGCCGCCGTGTTCGGCGGCTTCCTGTTCCGGCTCGGCATCGGCGCACTACCGTTCCTGCTGCCGCTCCTGATGCAGATCGGCTTCGGCCTGTCGCCGTTCCATTCCGGCCTCGTCACCTTCGCCTCCTCGCTCGGGGCGATGGGCATGAAGACGCTGGCTGCGCGGATCATCCGCACGTTCGGCTTCCGCAATTTGATGACGGTGAACGCGATCATCAGCGCGTTCTTCCTCGGCGTCTGCGCGCTGTTTACGGTGACGACGCCGCTGCTCATCATCATGGTGATCCTGGTGGTCGGCGGCTTCTTTCGCTCGCTGCAGTTCACCGCGATCAACACGGTCGCCTATGCCGACGTCGAGACCGCGCAAATGAGCCGCGCCACCACCCTCGTCAGCGTCAACCAGCAGCTCGCGATCTCGGCCGGCGTCGCCGTCGGCGCGGCCTGTGTCGAGACGACGATGTGGTTCAGCCATGTCAGCGAGCTCAACGCCACGGTGTTCGCGCCCGCCTTCGTCGTGGTGGCGCTGACCTCGGCGGCCTCGAGCTGGTTCTTCTGGCAGATGCCCGCGGACGCCGGCCACGAAATTTCGGGGCGCAAGGCGGTGGAGATCGCGAGCCGCAAGGGTGCCGGCAAGGGTGCGGAGAAGGCCGCGGTCAAGGCGGCATCCGAGGATACGCAGGACGTGCGGGATCAGCGGCTGGGGTGAATACCTCCTCGGTCATTCCGGGGCGATGCGCAGCATCGAACTATGATGCGCAATTGCGCATCTGAGAATCCATCGCACCGCGGAACGCGTCGAGACATGGATTCCGGGCTCGCCTCTTCGAGGCGCCCCGGAATGACGGAGTGCGAGGCTACGCCGCTCCCCCGCCGCGAAATCCCGTCGCCAGCACATAGCGTTCGGACGAATCCTGCCGGCTCGCCGCCGGCTTGACGTGACGCACCGTTGCAAAGTCGCGCTTGAGCTGGGCCAGCAGCTCGGCATCGGCGCCGCTCTGGAACGTTTTCGCCAGGAACGTGCCGCCCGGCTTGAGCACGTCGCAGGCAAAGGCGGCCGCGGTCTCGACCAGGCCGACGATGCGGAGCTGGTCGGTCTTGCGGTGGCCGGTGGTGTTGGCGGCCATATCGGACATCACGACGTCGGCCTTGCCGTCCAGCATCGCGGTGAGCTTCTCGGGCGCGTCGTTGTCCATGAAGTCGAGCTGCGCGAAATCGACCCCGGGAATCTCCGGCACCTCCAACAGATCGATCGCGACGACCTTGCCCTTGCCTTCCAATGATCCGACGCGCTTTGCTGCGATCTGGCTCCACCCGCCGGGTGCCGCGCCGAGATCGACCACGGCCATGCCGGGCTTCAAGAGCCGGAACTTGTCGTCAATCTCCAAGAGCTTGAACGCGGCGCGCGAGCGATAGCCCGCCGCCTTGGCCTTGGCGACATAGGGATCGTTGAGCTGCCGCTCCAGCCACAGCTTCGACGACAATTTGCGCTTGCCGCCGGTCTTGACCTGAACGTGCAAGCGGCCGGTGGTGTCCTTGGCCATACTCACCAGCTCCTGAGCGCGCCGTCCTCGCGCATCATCTCGACCAGCATGCCCTCGCGCAAGCCGCGGTCGGCGACGCGCAGGCGCGGCAGCGGAAAGGCGCGGCGGATAGCGTCGAGGATGGCGCAGCCGGCCAGCACAAGATCGGCACGCTCGACGCTGATGCAGCTGTTGGCGGCACGCTCCTCGTAGCTCATGCCGAGCAGCTTGTTGATGGTCGCGGTGATGTCGGCATCGTTCATCCAGATGCTGTCGATGCGGCGGCGGTCGTAGCGCGCGAGGTTGAGATGGATGCCGGCCAGCGTCGTCACCGTGCCCGACGTGCCGAGCAGGTGCATGTCGGCGAGATCGCGGCCGTGCTCCTCGGCGAACGGCGCGACGTGGCTTGCGACCTCCTGCTCCATCGCGGCATAGATCTCAGGCATGACGTCGCGGCCGCCGAACTGCTCGGCGAGCGTGACCACGCCATAGGGAATCGACATCCAGGCTTTTATGCGCGGCTCCGGATTGGTGGCGTCGCGCTCGATCCGCACCAGCTCGGTCGAGCCGCCGCCGATGTCGAATAGGATGGCCCCGCGTCCCCTGGGATCCACCAGCGGCGAGCAACCCAGCACGGCGAGCGCGGCCTCGGTCTCGCGGTCGATCACCTCGAGCTCGATGCCGGTCTCAGCCGCAACGCGGCTGCGGAAACCTTCCGCGTTCGAAGCCGCGCGGCAAGCTTCGGTCGCGATCAGCCGCAGCCGCCGTGCCTTCCGCAGATTGATCTTGTCGCGGCAGATGCTGAGCGCGGCGATGGCGCGCTCGATCGCGGCGTCGCTGATGCACCCGGTCGCCGAGACGCCCTCCCCGAGCCGGATGATGCGCGAGAAGGAATCGACCACGCGAAAGCCGTCCTGGGTCGGACAGGCGATCAGCAGCCTGCAATTGTTGGTGCCGAGGTCCAGCGCCGCATAGACGCCGGTTCCCGGCGCCTGCGCGCCGACGGCCGGATTGGTGGCCAACGCCACCGCCGCCATCGACCCCTCCAGCTCGCTATGCGGCGCATGGCCGTCGCGGAGCCGCGTGTGGTCATTCATACAAAGTGTCTTTCCGCGGCCGGTCGGGCCGGTCTGGAATTGATTATTCGCCTGAAACATTAGCAGCGCGGCAGGCCTGCGCAACAACGCATCACATGGGACCATGTCCAATCGTGCGTTGTCGTGAACGGGGGTGGTGGGTTATTTGAGGGAGTCCGGTGCTCCGCTGCCGCGAAAATGCGCAAATGCCGGCTTTTCAGGTCAATTCCCATGCAAGAACACACCAAATCGTCGACGCTCGAGAACGCTATTGCACTGCAAAAGTATGGCGTCGGGCAACCGGTCCGCCGCAAGGAGGACGACACCCTGGTGCGCGGCAAGGGCCGCTACACCGACGATTTCAACCTGCCGAACCAGGCCTATGCCGTGGTCGTCCGCTCGACCCATGCCCATGGCATCATCCGCGGCATCGGCCTCGATGCCGCCAAGGCGATGCCGGGCGTGGTGGGGGCGTGGACCGGGAAGGATCTCGATGCCGCCGGCTACGGCCCCTTCACCTGCGGCCTGCCGCTGAAGAGCCGCGATGGCTCGCCCCTGCTCCAGACCAACCGCCAGCCCCTGGCGACCGACAAGGTCCGCTTCGTCGGCGATCCCGTCGCCTTCGTGGTGGCCGAGACGCTGGCCCAGGCGCGCGACGCGGCCGAGGCGGTCGAGCTCGACATCGAGCCGCTGCCGGCGGTGACCGACCCCGAGGCAGCCGCCAAGCCCGGCGCGCCGCAGCTCTATGACCACATCCCTGGTAACGTCGCACTCGACTACCACTATGGCGACATGGACAAGGTGAACGCAGCCTTCGCCAGCGCCGCTCATGTGACCAAGCTCGACATCGAGAACACCCGCGTTGCCGTGGTCTCGATGGAGCCGCGCGTGGGGCTTGCCTCCTACGACAAGAAGACCGAGCGCTACACGCTTCAGGTGCCGACGCAGGGCGTTGCCGGCAACCGCGCCAACCTCGCCAAGAACCTGAAGGTGCCGAACGAGAAGGTGCGCATTCTCACCGCCAATGTCGGCGGCTCCTTCGGCATGAAGAACATCAACTATCCCGAGTACATGTGCATTCTGTATGCGGCGAAGGCACTGGGACGCCCGGTGAAGTGGCTGGACGAGCGCTCCACCAGCTTCCTCTCCGACAGCCACGGCCGCGCCCAGAAGATCCACGCCGAGCTCGCGCTCGATGCCGAGGGGCAGTTCCTCGCGGCAAAGCTGTCCGGCTACGGCAATCTCGGCGCCTACATCACCGGCGTCGCGCCGGGGCCGCTTTCGCTCAATACCGGCAAGAACTTCTCCAGCGTCTATCGCACGCCGCTGATGGCGGTCGACATCAAGGTGGTGCTCACCAACACCACGCTGATGGGGGCCTATCGCGGCGCCGGCCGGCCCGAGGCGAACTATTACATGGAGCGGCTGATCGACCGCGCCGCCGACGAGATGGGCATTAACCGGCTGACCTTGCGCAAGCGCAACTTCATCAAGCCGAACCAGATCCCGTTCGCGGCGTCCTCCGGCGTCACCTATGACAGCGGCGACTTCCAGGCCGTGTTCAACAAGGCGCTCGAAATCTCCGACCACGAGAACTTCGCCAAGCGCAAGAAGGAGAGCAAGAAGGCGGGCAAGCTGCGCGGCATTGCGGTCGGCTCCTATCTCGAGGTCACGGCGCCGCCGAGCCCCGAGCTCGGCAAGATCGTGTTCGATCCTGACGGCACCGTGCAGCTCATCACCGGCACGCTCGACTACGGCCAGGGCCACGCCACCCCGTTCGCGCAGGTGCTGTGCGATCAGCTCGGCGTCCCCTTCGAGAGCGTCAAGCTCGTGCAGGGCGACAGCGATATCGTCCACACCGGCAACGGCACCGGCGGCTCACGCTCGATCACCGCGACGGGCCAGGCCATCGTGGGGGCCGCAAAGCTCGTCATCGAGAAGGGCAAACGCGCCGCTGCACATATGCTGGAAGCATCCGAAGCCGATATCGAGTTTGCCGACGGCAGCTTTACGATCGCCGGCACCGATCGCAGCATCGACATCATGGAGCTCGCCAAGCGTCTGCATGACGGCAAGGTGCCGGAGGGCGTGCCTGACAGCCTCGATGTCGACCACACCAGCGAACCGGTCGCCTCGGCGTTCCCGAACGGCTGCCACGTCGCCGAGGTCGAGATCGACCCGGACACCGGTGTGGTGCAGATCGTGCGCTACAGCGCGGTCAACGATTTCGGCACGGTGATCAACCCGATGCTGGTCGCGGGCCAGCTCCATGGCGGCGTGGTCCAGGGCATCGGCCAGGCCCTGATGGAGCACATTCGCTACGACGACAATGGCCAGCCGATCACGGGCTCGCTGATGGACTACGCCCTGCCCCGCGCGGAGGACGTCCCCAACATGACGGTCGGCGACCACCCGGTGCCCGCCACCACCAATCCGCTCGGCAGCAAGGGCTGCGGCGAAGCGGGCTGCGCCGGCAGCCTGTCGACGGTGGTGAACGCGGTGCTCGACGCGCTGTCGGAGTACGGCATCAAGCACATCGACATGCCGCTGACCCCCGAGCGGGTGTGGCGCGCGATCCAGGAGGCGAAGGCCAAGGCGGCGTAAGGGGCACTGTCGTCGCCACAAACTCTACTGTCATCGCCCGGCTTGACCGGGCGATCCAGTACTCCGAGACGGCAGCGATTGACCGAGAAGCTGCGGCGTACTGGATTCCCCGCCTTCGCTGGGAATGACGACGTCCTTGATTGACGGGCGTGGGCTTTCCCAACTGTCCGCTACGCCGCCGCCTGCTCGCGCGGCTGGTAGATCGCGGTGTGCTGGCAATGCGCGAGCGGCGTCGTGCCGTTGGCGACGACCAGCGCGTCGAACTCGACGAAGCGGTGGCCCTTCTTCTCGTAATTCGCAGTGACCTTGGCCCGCGCCGTGATCTCGTCGCCGGCGCGCGCGGCGGACAGCAGCTGCATGCGGCTGCCCACGTGGATCCAGGGACCCAGGATGGTGTTGTCCACCAGGACGCGGTTCATGACGCGCTGGATCAGCCCGGGATGGCCGAGGCTCTCGCGGGCAAAAATCGGATCGGCCTCCCTGACGTCAGTGAGATAGTCGGCCGCATCCTGCCCGGCCCACCGGCGCGGCGTCGTGCCCAGCCATTTGCCCAGCTCGAATGTCGCAGGACTGACAGGCTTGCGCTCGGCGGCGGCGGGGACTTCGACATAGTCGCTCAACGACAATGCCGGCACCGCCGCCGGCAGCGACGCCGTTCCCGTGGCACACAGCTCGGTGCGACTGAACACCTCGATGGTCAGCAGGCCGTTGTGCTCGGTGGCATCGACATCGGCGGTCTCGCCGTCATAGACCGGCTTGATGAAGCGGGCCTCGACCAGCCCGCGCGACAGGAAGTCCCGCCCCCAGCGCGCGATCGGCACGTGCATCATGTAGGCGAAGACGTCGACGCCGGGGACCAGCCCGCCGGAAAAGCCGAAGCGGCGGGCCACATTGTCGTCGTGCATCTTGTTTTCGGATTGTTTGGCGGTGTTGTAGGCCGTGACGCGATAGGTTTCGAGCCGGTTCGGCATGACTGGCCTTTCCCTGTTCTTGTTGTTTCAGGAGCGATCGTAGGGCCTGAGGAACTGGGGTCAATCCCCTCGCCTTTGCGGCCCGAATGCGGTACCACGCGGCGGAATGACCGAGACCCCGACCCGCATCTTTGTCGACGCCGACGCCTGTCCGGTGAAGGACGAAATCTATCGCGTCGCGATCCGGCACGGCGTGCCCGTGAGCGTGGTCGCCGGCAATTTCATCCGCGTGCCGCAGGACCCTCTGATCGAGCGCATCGCCGCGGGCAGCGGCATGGACGCCGCGGACGACTGGATCGCCGAGCGCGCCAGGCCCGGCGACGTGGTTGTGACCTCGGACATTCCGCTGGCGAGCCGCTGTGTGAAGGCGGGCGCCGACGTGATCGCGCCGAACGGCAAGCCGTTCACCGAAGAATCGATCGGGATGACGCTGGCGGTGCGCAATCTGATGACGGACCTGCGATCGGCCGGCGAAGTCACCGGCGGCCCGCGCTCGTTCTCGCCGCGAGACCGCTCCAGCTTCCTCTCGGCGCTCGACCAGACACTGCGCCGGATCCAGCGCCGCCGCGCAGATCAGGCCGCAACGAGCCAAAGTTAGCCATGGCCCCGCCGCTGATCCAACTCAAAGACATCAGGCTGACCTTTGGCGGCACGCCGCTGCTGTCGGGCGTCGAGCTCAACGTCGCGCCATCCGAACGGGTCTGCCTGATCGGCCGCAACGGCTCCGGCAAATCGACCCTGCTGAAGATCGCGGCCGGCCTGGTCGAGCCTGACGCCGGCACACGCTTCGTGCAGCCCGGCGCAACGGTGCGCTACCTGCCGCAGGAGCCGGATTTCGGCGCGCACAAGAGCACGCTCGCCTATGTCGAGTCCGGGCTCGCGCCGGGGGACGACCAGCACCAGGCGCGCTATCTCCTGGAGCAGCTCGGCCTCACCGGCGAGGAGAACCCGCACAACCTCTCCGGTGGCGAGGCGCGCCGCGCGGCGCTGGCCTTCGTGCTGGCGCCCTCGCCCGACATCCTGCTGCTGGACGAGCCGACCAACCATCTCGATCTCGCCACCATCGAATGGCTGGAGCAGGAGCTCGACTCCAGGCGCAGCGCGCTCGTCATCATCAGCCACGACCGTCGCTTCCTGACCAATCTCTCGCGCTCCACCGCTTGGCTCGATCGCGGCCGGATCAAGCAGATCGATCGCGGCTTTGCCTCGTTCGAGAGCTGGCGCGACGAGGTGCTGGCCGAGGAGGAGCGCGACCAGCACAAGCTCGACCGCAAGATCGTCGACGAGGAGCACTGGCTGCGCCACGGCGTCTCCGGCCGCCGCAAGCGCAACGTCAAGCGGCTCGCCAATCTGCATGCGCTGCGCGCCCAGCGCCGCAACTATCGCGGCACCGCCGGCAGCGCCAACCTCGCAGCCAGCGAAGCCGAGCAGTCCGGCAAGCTGGTGATCGAGGCCAAGGGCATCACGAAATCCTACGGCGAGCGCAAGATCGTCGAGAATTTCTCCACCCGCATCCAGCGCGGCGACCGGCTCGGCATCATCGGGCCGAACGGCGCCGGCAAGACCACGCTGGTCAACCTGCTCACCGGCGGCATGCAGCCGGATTCCGGGACGATACGTCTCGGCGCCAATCTGGAGATGGCGACGCTCGACCAGCATCGCGAAAGCCTCGATCCGAAATCGACACTGGCGGAAGCGCTCACAGGCGGCCGCGGCGATCAAATCATGGTCGGCGGCAAGCCGAAGCACGTCGTCGGCTACATGAAGGACTTCCTGTTCGCGCAGGAGCAACGCGGCACACCGCTGGAGGTGCTCTCGGGCGGCGAGCGCGGCCGGCTGATGCTGGCGCGAGCGCTGGCAAAGCCGTCGAACCTCCTGGTGCTGGACGAGCCGACCAACGATCTCGACCTCGAAACGCTCGACGTGCTCGAGGAGATGCTTGGCGACTACGAAGGCACCGTCATCCTGATCAGTCACGACCGCGACTTCCTCGACCGCGTCGTCACCTCGGTGATTGCGCCGGAGGGTAACGGCAAGTGGACCGAATATGCCGGTGGCTACAGCGACATGCTGAGCCAACGTGGCGCCGATTTGAAGCGCGAGGCGCCGAAAGCGCCACCGCTGGCGGAGAAGAAGGACGAGCGCGCAGCGGTCCCCTCGTCCGCGCCCAAGCGCAAGCTCAGCTTCAACGAGAAGCACGCGCTGGAAACGTTGCCGAAGAAGATGGAAACGCTGCACGCCGATATTGCAAAATTGCAGCGTGTGCTCGACGACCCCGGTCTCTATGCGAAAGATCGCAAAAAATTCGACGACACCTCGGCTGCCATCGCCAAGGCGCACGAAGAACTGTCCGCCGCCGAAGAGCGCTGGCTCGAACTCGAAATGCTCCGCGAAGAGATTGAACAGGCATAACTCATGACAACAACTCTTGCAGCCAAGATCGCCCGCGAATACGGCACACCGTGTGCCGTCATCGACATGGACAGGGTCGAGCGCAACATCGCGCGGATCCAGAAGGCCTGCGACGACGCCGGAATCGCCAATCGCCCCCACATCAAGACGCACAAGAACCCGACCATTGCCAAGATGCAGGTCGCGGCCGGCGCCAAGGGCATCACCTGCCAGAAACTGGGCGAAGCCGAGATCATGGCCAATGCCGGCATCGACGACATCCTGATCAGCTACAATCTGCTGGGCGATGAGAAGATGGCGCGGCTCGGCGCGCTGCAGGCGAAGGCCAACATGACGGTGGCGGCCGACAATTCGACCGTCGTCGCCGGCCTGCCTAAGGCGGCTGCGGCGTCAGGCCGCCCGCTCTCGGTCGTGGTCGAATGCGATACCGGGCGCAAGCGCGCAGGCGTCGAAACGCCGGCGGAGGCGATTGCGCTGGCGCGCGAGATCGCGGCCTCCAAGGGCCTCGAGTTTGCCGGTTTCATGCTTTACCCGACCGAGACCGGCTGGGCTGAGGCCCAAAAGTTCTACGACGAGGCGCTGGCCGGCGTGCGCGCGCACGGGCTCGACGCCAAGATCGTCTCGACCGGCGGCACGCCGAACCTCGTCAATATCGGCAAGCTCAAGGGCGGCACCGAGCATCGCTTCGGCACCTATATCTACAACGATCGCATGCAGGTCGCCGCGGGATCTGCCACCTGGGACGATTGCGCCCTGCAAATCTATTCGACCGTGGTCAGCCGCGCCGCGCCAGAGCGCGGCATCCTCGACGCCGGCTCGAAGACGCTGACGACGGACACCGGCGGCCTCGACGGTCACGGCCTGATCCTGGAACATCCCGAAGCCAAGATCGCGAAGTTCGCCGAGGAGCACGGTTTTCTCGATCTCTCCCGCAGCAACACGCGGCCCAATGTCGGCGACGTCGTCCGCATCGTGCCGAACCACGTCTGCGTCGTCGTCAACATGATGGATGAGGTGGTGATGGTGCGCGGCGAGGACATCATCGGCACGCTGCCGGTGGCCGCGCGTGGGAAGCTGCGGTAGGTGTACGCGCGCCGTTGCCACGGCCGTCATTGCGAGGAGCTCTTGCGACGAAGCAATCCAGACTTCCGCGGAGGAGGGATTCTGGATTGCTTCGCTGCGCTCGCAATGACGGGGGTTAGCGTTTGAGCCACTCCAGCACGCCCCTGCCCGCGGCAGCCCCAGTCGCGAAGGACGCCTGCAAGAGATAGCCGCCGGTCGGCGCCTCCCAATCCAGCATCTCGCCGGCGGCGAACACACCTTGCAATTTGCGCAGCATGAATTGCTCGTCGAGCTCGTCGAACATAATTCCACCCGCGGTCGAGATCGCGCGATCGATCGGCGCCACTCCGGTGAGCTGAACTGGAATAGCATTGATCAGCCCTGCGAGCTCCGCCGGCGAGAACGCGGCCAGCGGCCGGCCGGAGGCGAAGGCTGCCTCCTGCATCAATCCGATGCCGACCGGCGACAATTGCGCGGCCTTGCGCAGGAAGTTCGCCAGCGATTGCTTGCCACGCACGCCTGACAGCCGCGTGGTCAGCGCAGCGGCGTCGAGATCGGGCCGCAACCCGATCATCAGAGTCGCCTGTCCGAGATTCAGCACAGCCTCGCGCAGTTCCGCCGACAACGCGTAGATCGCGCCGCCTTCGATGCCGCTGCGGGTGATCATCGCCTCTCCGCGCACCGTGTGCGCACGAAGCGTCAGCGCCACGCCCTTGAGCGGCTGGCCTTCGAAACGGTCACGGAACACTTTGGACCATGCGACCGTGAAGCCGGAATTGGCCGGCCGCAGCTTCGAGACGGCAATGCCCTTTGCAGCGAGGATGTCGACCCAGCCGGCGTCCGAGCCAAGCCGCGGCCAGCTTGCGCCGCCGAGCGCGAGCAGCGTGGCGTTCGCTTCGATGGCGGAGACGCCTTTCGGCGTCTGAAAGATCAACCGACCCTCGCCGTCCCAGCCGATCCAGCGATGGCGAAAAGCAAAGCGGACACCGGCGGCATCGAGCCGCCGCAGCCAGGCGCGCAGCAAGGGCGAGGCCTTGAACGTTTTCGGAAACACGCGTCCGCTGCTGCCGACGAAGGTCGGCTCGCCCAGCGCCTCGCTCCAGGCACGCAGCGCATCGGGCGAAAATGCCTCGAACGCCGCCAGCAGCTTCGGTGCGGCCTCGCGGTAGCGGGCCATGAATTGCGGCAGCGGTTCGCTGTGAGTGAGGTTGAGTCCGCCGCGGCCGGCCATCAGGAATTTGCGTCCCGCCGACGGCATCGCGTCGTAGACAGTGACGCGGGCGCCGCCTGACGCCAGCACCTCCGCCGCCATCAGCCCGGCGGGACCTGCGCCGATGACGGCGACGTCGGTCAGAGCTTGATCCCCGCCCGCGCCGCGGCCTGGGCGACGTATTTCTGCGTCTGCTCGAACGCGCCCTGCAGCGCCCTGGCCTTCGACATGTCGCTGATCTCGGCGAAATGCGCGGCGATCGCATCCGGCGTCCACTCGCTCTCCGGCAGGTTGATGCCTTCGCTCTCCAAAATCTTGATCACCGCAAACGAGCCGGCACCGGCGCCCATGATGGTGCGGGTCGGCGCATCCTCGCTCAGCATGTACTCGACCGCGGGGGTGATCGCGTTCGCCTTCATCAGCTGCAGCGCCTGCGGCGGCAGCAGCTCTTCCGTCATGCGGGTCGCAGCCGTCGGCGAGATGATGTTGACGCGAATGTTGTTCTTGCGGCCCTCCTCGGCGAGCACGTTCATCAAGCCGACCATGCCGGATTTCGCGGCGCCGTAATTGGCCTGGCCGAAATTGCCGTAGAGGCCCGAGGACGACGTCGTCAGCACGATGCGGCCGTAATTGCGGTCACGCATGCCGGCCCAGGCTGCCTTGCAGCAATAGAAGGTGCCGACGAGATGCACGTCGAGCACCTTCTGGAAATCGGCCACCTCCATCTTGCCGAACGACTTGTCGCGCAGGATGCCGGCATTGGCGCACAAGAGATCGACGCTGCCCCACTCCTTGGTAGCGCGCTCGACCATGGCGGTGACCTGCTCGAAATTGGAGACGTCGGCGCCGTCGGCCATCGCGATGCCGCCGGCCTTGCGGATCTCCTCGACCACGGCCTCGGCCGGCGACAGCGAGCCTCCGGTGCCGTCGCGCGCGCCACCGAAATCGTTGACCACGACCTTGGCGCCGCGGCTCGCCAGCCCCAGCGCATGCGCGCGTCCGAGACCATTGCCCGCGCCGGTGACGATGGCGACGCGTCCGTCGAACCTGATTGGCATAGTGGGTTTCCCAGATGTTAGCCGTCATGGCGGGGTTTGACCCGGCCATCCATCAAAATCGACAGGCTTTTGAGCAGCGATGGGTTGCCGGGTCAAGCCCGGCAAGGACGGCACGGGCCTACTCGAAATAGATCAGGCCGAGCCAGTCGGCGACGAGCGCCGGTTTATCCTCGCCCTCGATCTCGACCGTGACGTTGGTGCGGGACTGGAGCTCGCCTGACTTGCGGAGCTTGGCTTCCGCCAGCACGAAACGGCCACGCACGCGCTTGCCTGAGCGCACCGGCGAGATGAAGCGCAGCCTGTCGAAGCCGTAATTCACGCCCATCGTGGTGCCCGCAATCACGGGCATCACCTCGTAGGACATGATCGACAGCAGCGACATCGTGAGAAAACCATGCGCAATGGTAGTGCCGAACGCGGTTTCCTTCTTCGCGCGTTCCGGATCGACGTGGATGAACTGGTGATCTTCGATCACGTCGGCATAGCTGTCGATGCGGGGCTGATCGATCAGGTGCCACGACGATACGCCGATCTCCTTGCCGATCATGGCCTGATAGGCCTCGAGCGTAACAGGCGGCTTCTTCCAGACTTCGTTCACTTAGGTCTCACTCCGTGTCTTCGCCAGCTCCGGAAAATCCTCCTCACGGAATTCCCGGCCGCGCAAGGGATCGCTGCGATCGTCGTCGCGTTCGAGCCGTCGTAGCTGGACGCGGCGAATCTTTCCAGAGATCGTCTTCGGCAGCTCGGTGACGATTTCGAGGCGGCGGATGCGCTTGAACGGGGCCAGACGCGCGTGCAGGTGCTTGAAGATCGATAGCGCGGTTTCCGGCGAGCGTTCTGCACCCGCGGTCAGCAGCACGAACGCCTTGGGGATCGCGAGCCGGATTGGATCCGGGCTCGGCACCACCGCAGCTTCCGCGACCAGCTCGTGCTCGAGCAGGACGCTCTCCAGTTCGAACGGGCTGATGCGATAATCGGAGGATTTGAAGACGTCGTCAGAGCGGCCGACGAAGGTCAAGTAGCCGTCCTCATCCGCGAAAACGACGTCGCCGCTGCGATAGAGCGCGCCTGCGGCGCCGGACAATTTGCCGTCTTCGCCCTGATAGCCCTGCATCAGGCCGGCGGGACGGTCGGCGCCGAGCACCAGCGTCACCTCGCCCTCCTTTGCGGGATGGCCGTCGGCATCGCTGATCTGCACGCGATAGCCCGGCAGCGGCCGGCCCATCGAGCCGATCTTGATCTTTTGCCCCGGCGAATTGCCGGCGAGCGCGGTGGTCTCGGTCTGGCCGTAGCCGTCGCGAATGGTGAGACCCCAGGCAGCCCGCACCTGGTCGATCACTTCGGGATTGAGCGGCTCGCCGGCGCCGCAGACCTCGCGCAACGCCACCTTGAACGAGGCGAGGTTCTCCTGGATGAACAGCCGCCACACGGTCGGCGGCGCGCACAGCGTGGTGACGCCGCAGCGGCCGATGGTGGCGAGCAGGCCCTTGGCATCGAAGCGGGGCTGGTTGACCACGAACACGGTCGCGCCCGCATTCCACGGTGCGAAAAAACAGCTCCAGGCATGCTTGGCCCAGCCCGGCGATGAGATGTTGAGGTGGACATCGCCGGGCTTCAGCCCGATCCAGTACATCGTGGAGAGATGGCCGACGGGATAGCTGCGCTGGCTGTGCCGCACCAGTTTCGGTTTCGCCGTTGTGCCCGAGGTGAAATAGAGCAGCATCGGGTCGTCGGCGTTGGTGGGACCGTCGGGCGTGAAATCCTCCGGTGCTGTCGCGGCCGCGTCGTAGGCGAGCCATCCATCCGGGCCGGCGCCGACCACGATGCGGACGATGTTCTCGGCGCCAAGGCTCGCGAACTTCGCCACCTGATCTTCGGCCGCCACCACCGCCCTCGCCCTGCCGCGCTCGAGCCGGTCGCGAAGTTCGTCAGCGGTGAGCAGCGTGGTCGCGGGAATCACGACGACGCCGAGCTTCATCGCCGCCAGCATGGTCTCCCACAACGGAACCACGTTGCCGAGCAGCAAGAGCAGGTGATCGCCGCGCTTCAGCCCTTGCGCACGGAGGAAATTCGCGACCTGGTTCGAACGCTTCGAGAGCGCTGCGAAGGAGAGCTTCGTCTGCTTGTCCTGCGCGGCATCGACGATCCAGAGCGCGGGCCGGTCCTTGCTGTCAGCGTTCGCCGCCAGCTCGGCATCGAACCAGTCGAGCGCCCAGTTGAACGGAACCGGATCGGGCCAGCGGAAACCTTTGACCGCCGCCTCGTAATCCGTGCGATGTTGCAGAAGGAACGCGCGCGCTTCCTGAAATGTCGTCATCAAGCTTTCCCGGCTAGACTCCTAACGTGCTTGATAATTCCGGAAAAATCCACCCCGCCCTGCCCGGCTGCGTCGAAAGACTGATAGATCTCCTGCGCATGCTTGCCGAGCGGCGTCGCCGCACCGGCCGCCTTCGCGGCGTCCTGCGCCAGGGTCAGGTCCTTGACCATCAGCGCCGAAGCAAAGCCCGGCTTGTAGTCGTTGTTCGCAGGAGAAGTTGGCACCGGCCCCGGCACCGGGCAATAGGTCGTGAGCGACCAGCACTGGCCCGAAGAGGTCGAGGCGACGTCGAACAGCGCCTGATGTGAGAGCCCGAGCTTCTCGCCGAGCGCAAACGCTTCGCTCACGGCGATCATGGAAATGCCGAGGATCATGTTGTTGCAGATCTTGGCGGCCTGCCCCGCGCCGGCGCCGCCGCAATGCACGATCTTCTTGCCCATGTTCTCCAGCACCGGCTTGGCCGCGGCAAACGCCTTCTCTTCGCCGCCGCACATGAAGGTGAGCGTGGCGCCCTTGGCGCCGCCGGTGCCGCCCGAGACCGGTGCATCGACCGAAAGCACGCCGTTCTTGGCAGCCAGCGCGTGCGCGGCGCGCGCGCTCTCGACGTCGATGGTCGAGGAGTCAATGATCAGCGCGCCCTTGGTCATGGCAGGCACCACCTCGTTCCAGACGCCGAGCACGTGCTTGCCTGCGGGGAGCATGGTGACGACGATATCGGCGCCCTTCACCGCGCCCGCGGCGCTGTCGGCGATGCTGGCGCCATCGGCCTTGGCCTGATTGCGGGAGGCCTCGACCAGGTCGAACGCCACCACCTTGTGGCCGGCCTTGACGAGGTTGGCCGCCATCGGGCCGCCCATGTTGCCGAGACCGATGAATGCGATCGTGGCCATTGTCGTATCCTCCCCTGTCGCGTTGTTAATTGAACTTCAACTCGTCCGCGCCGATCTCGGCGAGATAGGGCGCAAGCATCTCCGGCGTCACATGCTCGATTGCTCGCGGCGACCAGGTCGGGTTGCGGTCCTTGTCGATCACGGCAGCGCGCACGCCCTCGCGAAAATCATCGCTCCGAAACACTTCCAGCGCGGCGCGGTATTCGCGCACCAGGCACTCTTCCAGGCTCGATCCGCGCGCAAGCCGCAGCAGCTTGAGCGTCACCACCATGCCGCGCGGCGATTTTTCGTTCAGCGTCTTCAGCGTGGCCAGCGCGAACTCGGAACCATCGCGCGTCAACGCAGCGAAAATGTCCTCCATGCGATCGAAACCGAACAACGCATCGATGACCGGCTCCCTGGCGGCGACCGGCCCCGCAGTCTCGCCGGAGGCGAAGCCGTCGATGAGCTTGCTGACATCGGCTGCGGTCGCACCGGACCGCAGCTTGGTCAGCGCCTCGCGCAGCTCCGGCAATCTCACGGCCGGCACCACCCAATCGGCAAACTTCGCGTGGATCGCGTCCGGCCCGTTCATGGTCTGGCCGGTCAGCCCGAAATAGGTGCCGATCTCGCCCGGCGAATGCGACAGCAGATAGGTGCCGCCGACATCGGGGAAGAAGCCGAGGCCGACTTCGGGCATCGCGAGCTTGGTCCGATCGGTGACGATACGGTGGCTGGCATGGGCGGACAGACCGACACCGCCGCCCATCACGATGCCGTCCATGAAGGCGACATAGGGTTTTGGAAATTTCTTGATCCGGGCATTGAGGATGTACTCCTCGCGCCACAGGATCTTGCCGAGGTCGCCATTGACCTTGGAACTTTCCCAGAGCGTGCGGATGTCGCCACCGGCGCAGAGGCCGCGCTCGCCGGCGCCTTCCAGCAGGATCACGGCAACGGCAGGATCAGCTTCGAAGCGATCGAGCGCCTTGTCGATGTCGCGAAACATCTCAAGCGTCACGGCGTTGATCGCCTTGGGACGATTGAGCCTGATGATGCCGGCCGCGCCTTCGACGCGCGCGACCAGATCGCCCTCTTCCGCTCCGCTCATCGCGCGCCCTCGATCAGTTTGCGCGCCACGATGAGCCGCATGATTTCATTGGTGCCTTCGAGGATCTGGTGCACGCGTAAGTCGCGCACGATCTTCTCGATGCCGTATTCGCTGAGGTAGCCGTAGCCGCCGTGGAGTTGCAGCGCATGGTTGGCAACCTCGAACCCGACATCGGTGCCGAAGCGTTTAGCCATGGCGCAGAGCATGGTGGCGTCGGGGTCTTTGCGATCGAGCGCCGCGGCGGCGCGCCACAGGAAAGTGCGCGCAGCCTCCAGCTCGATGGCCATGTCGGCGAGACGAAATTGCAGCGCCTGGAATTCGTCCAGCCGTTTGCCGAACGCCTTGCGCTCCTTCATGTAGGCGCGCGCCTTGTCGAGTGCTGCTTGCGCGCCGCCGAGCGAGCACGCCGTAATGTTGAGACGGCCGCCGTCGAGACCCGCCATCGCGATCTTGAAGCCTGTGCCCTCCTCGCTCAGACGATTGGCCATAGGCACGCGGGCGTTCTCGAATATCACCGCGCGGGTCGGCTGCGCGTTCCAGCCCATCTTGCGCTCATTGGCACCGAAGGAGACACCCGGCGCCTTGCCGTCGATGACGAGGGTCGAGATGCCGCCGGGGCCATCACCGCCGGTCCTGACCATCGCGACCAGAATATCCGTGCCGCCAGCGCCGGAGATGAATTGCTTCTGGCCGTTTAGGACGTAGTGGTCGCCGTCGCGCACGGCGCGCGTGCGCAGCGCCGCGGCGTCCGAGCCGGCACCCGGCTCGGTCAGGCAGTAGCTTGCGATCAGCTCCATGGTGCAGAGCTTCGGCAGCCATTGGTGGCGCTGGGTGTCGCTGCCGAAGGCATCGATCATCCAGCTCGCCATGTTGTGGATGGAGATGAAGGCCGAGGTGGTCGGGCAGCCCGTCGCCAGCGCCTCGAAGATCAGCGCTGCGTCGAACCGCGTCATGGCGGAGCCGCCAACATCGTCGCGGATATAGATGCCGCCCATGCCGAGCTTGGCGGCTTCGCGCATCACCTCGACTGGAAAATACTTCTCCTCGTCCCAACGCAGCGCGTGCGGCGCGATCCTTTCCGCCGCAAACGCCAGCGCCATGTCGCGAAGGACGACCTGATCCTCGTTCAGAGCGAACTGCATGCTGGCCTCGCTCTTTAAGAGGATTACTTCATCAGCGGGATCGAGAACTCCGCGCCTTCCTTGACGCCGGACGGCCAGCGCGAGGTCACCGTCTTGGTCTTGGTGTAGAAGCGGATCGAATCCGGTCCGTGCTGGTTGAGATCGCCGAAGCCCGATTTCTTCCAGCCGCCGAAGGTGTAATAAGCGATCGGCACCGGGATCGGCACGTTGATGCCGACCATGCCGACGTTGACTCTGGCCGCGAAGTCGCGCGCGGCATCGCCGTCGCGGGTGAAGATGGCAACGCCGTTGCCGTAATCGTGGTCGGACGGCAGCGCCAGCGCCTCCTTGTAGTCGTGCGCGCGCACCACCGAGAGCACCGGGCCAAAGATCTCTTCCTTGTAGATCCGCATGTCCTTGGTGACGTTGTCGAACAGCGAACCGCCGAGATAGAAGCCGTTCTCGTAACCCTGCATCTTGAAGCCGCGGCCGTCGACGGCGAGCGTCGCGCCTTCCTTGACGCCGATGTCGATGTAGCTCTTGACCTTCTCGACCGCCTCGCGGGTCACGAGCGGACCGTAGTCGGCCGACGGATCGATCGAGGTGCCGATCTTCAAGGACTCGACGCGCGGGATCAGCTTTTCCATCAGGCGGTCGGCGGTGGACTTGCCGACGGGGACCGCGACGGAAACGGCCATGCAGCGCTCGCCGGCCGAGCCGTAGCCGGCGCCGATCAGCGCGTCGACGGCCTGGTCCATGTCCGCGTCCGGCATGACGATGGCGTGGTTCTTGGCGCCGCCGAAGCACTGGCAGCGCTTGCCGGTCTGCGCGGCGCGCTCGTAGATGTATTGCGCGATCGGCGTCGAGCCGACGAAGCCGATGGCCTTGATGTCGGGATCGTCGAGGATGGCGTCGACCGCCTCCTTGTCGCCGTTGACGACGTTGAGGATGCCGGCGGGCAGGCCCGCTTCCATCATGAGTTCGGCGAGCAGCATCGGCACGCCGGGGTCGCGCTCCGAGGGCTTGAGGATGAAGGCGTTGCCGCAGGCGATCGCCGGCGCAAACTTCCACATCGGGATCATCGCCGGGAAATTGAACGGCGTAATGCCTGCGACGACGCCGAGCGGCTGACGCATCGAATAGATGTCGATGCCGGGGCCAGCGCCTTCGGTGTACTCGCCCTTCATCAGATGCGGAATGCCGCAAGCGAATTCCGCGACTTCTAGGCCGCGCTGGATGTCGCCCTTGGCGTCGGGGACGGTCTTGCCGTGCTCGCGCGCGAGCAGCTCGGCGAGCTTGTCGTAATCGCGCTGGACCAGCTCCACAAATTTCATCATGACGCGGGCGCGGCGCTGCGGATTGGTCGCGGCCCATTCGGGCTGTGCCGCGCGCGCGTTCTCGACAGCGGCGCGGACTTCGGCCTTGGACGCCAGCGCCACCTTGGCCTGAACGTCACCGGTCATCGGCTCGAAAACGTCGGCGGTGCGGCCAGAGGTGCCCTTGACCTCCTTGCCACCGATGAAATGTCCGATTGAACGCATGGAATGATCTCCTTCAGGCCGAGCGTGGTCGCTTTGACAAATCCTATTGACCTGCATTTTATAGGATTCAAGTCTGAGATAATGCACCATAGATGTGCGAAAATGCTGGATCAAGGCGCTATCGATTGGGACGACTTTCGCTTCGTGCTGGCCATCGTGCGGGGCGGCTCGGTGTCGGCTGCGGCAAAACAGCTGGGGGTCGACCATGCCACCGTGATCCGCCGCGTCGACCGGCTGGAGAAGCACCTCTCGGCCAAGCTGTTCGACCGGCGCAAGACCGGCTACCTCCTCACCGAGGCCGGCCAGCGCGTCGCCGACAGCGCCGAAGCCATGGAATCGACCATTGTTGCCAATCAGGAGCAGGTCGGCGGCTCCGTGGCGCGGCTGACCGGGACGGTGCGGATCGGCGCGCCTGATGGGTTCGGCACCGCCTTCCTGGCGCCGCGGCTGACGCCGTTCGCGGACCGCTATCCCGATCTCGACTTGCAACTTGTAGCAACCGCGCGGCTGTTCAGCCTCTCCAAGCGCGAGGCCGACATCGCCATCAGCCTGACCATGCCGAAGGAAGGTCGCATCGTCGGGCGCAAGCTGCTCGACTACCGCCTCGGGCTCTACGCAGCCCCCGCCTATCTCGACCGCTTCCCGAAAATCGCCTCGCGGCAGGATCTGACGCAGCACCGCTTCGTCGGCTACATCGAGGAACTCTTGTTCACGCCTGAGCTCGACTATCTGCCGCAGGTGTCGCCGCGGATCTCGGCGCGCTTCCGCAGCGCCAATCTGATCGCGCAGCTCAACGCCACCCTCTCCGGCTTCGGCATCGCGGTGCTGCCGCATTTCATGGCGAGCGACTATCCGCAGCTTGTCGCCGTGCTGCCCGAAGAGATCTCGATCACGCGGACGTTCTGGATGCTGATGCACGCCGACAGTAAGGACCTGGCGCGGATCAGGGCCGTGGCGGATTACATCTCGGAGATTGTCGAGCGCGAGCGGGCGTTGTTTGCTGGGCGGTGAACGGCGGTCTCGTAGGGTGGGTTAGCCGAAGGCGTAACCCACCTCTTCCGTCTCCGCGGACGAACACAGTGGTGGGTTACGCCAAGCGAATGCGCTTCGCGCAATCGCATGGCTAACCCACCCTACACGGCATTTCGCCTAGTTCTGTTTCGCCTTCTTCGCGGCCGCCACCTTCGACTCACGCTTCGCTCCCTCGTTCGCGTGGTCCCGGCCGGCCTTCAGCATCTCGTCGGACAATTCGCTCGAGCCGGCGATGCGCGCCAGCAGCATGGTTCCGGCCATCGTCGCGAGCGTCGCGATCGCCTGCTTGCGTGCCGCCTTGCGGGGCATGTTCGGGATGGTGTCGGTCAGGGCCTCGATCATCTCATCCAGCTTGCCGGCAAAGGCCTTGCGTGTCTTCGGACTCTCGCGGGCGATCTCGGCTCCCAGCGCGGGAATCGAGCAGCCGTGACCGGGATTGTCGCGATGCAGCGTGGACAAATAGCTTTCCGCGATCAGCGCCAGCCGCTTTTCCGGAGCGACCTCGCCGGTGAGCTTGCGCCAGTGTTCCATCGAACGGTCCATCGCGTAGGCAAAAGCCTCGATCACCAGCGCCTCGCGGGAATCGAAATGCGCGTAAAAGCCGCCGTGGGTCAGGCCCGCCTCCTTCATGAGGTCGGCGACGCCGATACCGTGGGCACCCTTCTCCCGCAGCCGCACCGAGGCCTTCTTCACGATGCGATCGTGGGTTTCCTGCTTGTGTTCCCGGGAATAGCGCATGCGGATCTCATTGAATGTCGGAGATCATCTCATAACACGCAAATGCCGAGATGGGTGCATTAATTCATGTCAAGTTGTGCCGATCATAGAGAAGGTCGCAGTTGCATGGACCGCAAGTGCGCCCTTGCCGTCCCGCACAAAACCCTCGGTGTAGCTGGTCTGGCGTCCTAGCTTGATCACCTTGCCCTCGGCCGAAACCAGCCCGGAACGCACCGACAGGGGGCGCAGATAAGTCAGCTTCAGATCGAGGGTCACCGAGCTTTGTCCGGCCTCCAGCCTGGTCGAGATGGCGCATCCCATGGCCGTATCGAGCAGCGCTGCGGCGGTCGCGCCATGGAGAAGTCCGATGGTGTTTTCGAGATCCTCGCGCGGCTCCAGTTCCATGACGATCCGGCCCGGCTCGACCACGGCCATGGTGAAACCTATCAGCTTGGCGAAGGGCGGCGGCGGCAGGCGGCCGTCACGGATGCCCAGCATGGCATCCATGCCCGACAGGCCCATCGCCGCCCGCGCCACCGGCGCAGGCACCTGCCAGTCCACTACGCGTTCCCGCCTCTGCGCGGGCGAAAACAGGTCGGGTTGATCGTCACCGGTCATGGCAGCCTCTTTAGATGATATTCGTCATACTATGCCACGGACTTCACGCTGGCAACCCGCCCTCCCCGCCGCTTGACAAGACGTACGTTTCGGCCCGGAAGTGATCCCGACCGGCGCGCCCCGCGCATGTCCACGAAACCTTTCGAGATCCCACGATGGAAATGCTCAACAATCATTGCGGCGTGACGCGCGATGCGCGCGGCGTCGTTCATGTCGCGATCTGCAACGCCGGCCCGCTCAACATCCTCGGCTCGCCCGTGACCGACGCCGTGCGCGAAGGCCTGCAGCAGCTCGCATCCGACCGCAGCATCCGCGTCGTGGTGCTGCGCGGACAGAGCGAGAAGAGCCTGATCGGCGGAGCCGACATCAAGGAGATGGCCGGGCTCGACCAGACATCCGCCGAGGCCTTCATCAGCCGCCTGCGCGATCTCTGCGAGGCGGTGCGCGCCTTCCCTGCCCCGATCATCGCACGCATGCCGGGCTGGTGCCTCGGCGGCGGGCTCGAAGTGGCGGCGGCCTGCGACTTCCGCGTCGCCGCGCATGATGCCCATTTCGGCATGCCCGAGGTGCGTGTCGGCATCCCCTCGGTGATCCATGCCGCGCTGTTGCCGCGCCTGATCGGTTGGGCCCGCGCGCGCTGGCTGGTGATGACGGCGGAGAACATCGATGCAGCCACGGCGCTGGCATGGGGCCTGGTCGACAAGGTCGCTGCGCCCGGCGAGCTCGATGCCGAGGTCGAGCATCTAGTGAAGGCCTTGCTCGAATGCGGCCCCGAGGCGCTGCGCTCGCAAAAGGCGCTGCTGCGGCAATGGGAGGAACTGCCGCTGACCGAGTCGGTGAATTTGAGCGTGAAAGTGTTCGGCGAGTCATTCCTGACGGACGAGCCGACGCGGCTGATGGGCGCGTTTGTCAACCGGAAGCGGTAGACGCGAGGAAGCAACAGCGCAGCCAAGAAAAGACGGTGTCATGCCCCGCCTAGTGCGCAGTTGCGCACGGGGGCGGGGCCTCCAGTACGCCGCGCCTTCCCGGTTCTAGCCGCGTGGCCTCTGGAATACTGGATTGCCCGCCTTCGCGGGCAATGACAGCGTACTGTGGGTAAGCAGCCCCCAATCGCACGACCAAATCTCATCCGGCCCACGACATTTTCTCATCCCTGTCGCGGTTGCATTTTTTGCGACGCATCATATGATGTCCATCATCTTACACGTCATCGCCAGGGAGTTCTCGTCATGGCCGAAGCCGCCGAGCCCGTCGTCATCGTCTCCGCCGCACGCACCCCACTCGGCCGCTTCATGGGCGAATTGTCACAGCTTTCCGCGCACAAGCTCGGATCACATGTGATCGGGGCGGCACTGGAGCGCGCCGAGCTCGCTCCGGAGAAGGTCGACGAGGTCTTCATGGGCTGCGTGCTGCCGGCAGGCCAAGGCCAGGCGCCGGCGCGCCAGGCCGCACGCAGCGCCGGTCTGCCTGATGCGACCGGTGCCACCACCGTCAACAAGGTCTGCGGTTCCGGCATGAAGGCGACCATGCTGGCGCACGACATCATCCGCGCCGGCTCGGCCGACATCGTCGTCTCCGGCGGCATGGAGAGCATGAGCAACGCGCCCTACCTGCTCGCCAAGGCGCGCGGCGGCTATCGCGTCGGCCACGACCGCATCATCGACCACATGATGATGGACGGCCTGGAGGACGCCTACGAGACCGGCCGTTCCATGGGCGATTTCGGCGAAGCCACGGCGGAAGCCTATCAATTCACCCGCAAGGATCAGGACGCCTATGCGATGGAGACGCTGAGCCGCGCCCGCAAGGCCGTCGAGGGCGGCGCGTTCAAGGCCGAGATTGCGCCGATCACGCTGACCGAAAAGGCCGGACCGCGCGTGATCGCCAATGACGAGCATCCGCTCAAGGTCGACCCCGCCAAGATCCCCGGATTGAAGCCGGCGTTCCGCGCCAACGGCACCATCACGCCGGCCGCCTCCTCCGCCAATGCCGACGGCGCCGCCGCGCTGGTGCTGACGAAGCGCGCGCTTGCCGACCGGGGCGGCCTGCCTGTTCTCGCCGAGATCAAGGGCCACGCCACCCATAGCCAGGAGCCGCAATGGTTCACCACGGCGCCGATCCCGGCGATCCGCAAGCTGCTGGACAAGGTCGGCTGGAGCGCGGGCGACGTCGACCTGTTCGAGATCAACGAGGCCTTTGCCGTGGTGGCGATGGCGGCGCAGCGCGACCTCGGCATTCCCCGCGACAAGCTGAACGTCAATGGCGGCGCCTGCGCGCTGGGCCACCCGATCGGCGCCACCGGCGCGCGGCTGATCGTGACGCTGCTGCATGCGCTGGAGGCCAACAACCTCAAGCGCGGCATCGCCGCACTCTGCATCGGCGGCGGTGAAGCCACGGCCATCGCGGTGGAACGCCGCTGACGCGGACGTCCGGAAACGAGGGAACTCTGTCATTTGCGACAGATACATCCCGTGTCATTCTCTAGACTGACGCAGGTCTGTCTCGGCCTGCCCATCAATGTTGAGGCCCAATGATCTCGAACTGGCTCGCGGCAGCACTGTCCCGCCGTAACATTCATTACGGTTGGGTGATGGTCGGCGTGACTTTCCTCACCGCGCTGATCAGCGCCGGCACGGTCGGCGCGCCCGGCGTGTTCATCGTTCCCCTGCAGAAGGAGTTCGGCTGGAGCACGGCGGAGATCTCGTCCGCGCTGTCGATCCGCTTCATCCTGTTCGGACTGATGGCGCCGTTCGCGGCCGCCCTGCTCAACCGCTATGGCCTGCGCAACGTCACGCTGGCCGCCCAGCTGATCGTGGTCTCGGCGCTCGTGCTCTCGCTCGGCATGACGGAGGTCTGGCAGCTCATTGCCCTCTGGGGCGTGGTGATCGGGATCGGCACCGGCATGACGGCCTTGGTGCTCGGCGCGACCATCGCCACGCGCTGGTTCGCGGCACGACGCGGCCTCGTCATCGGCATCATGACGGCGAGCGTTGCCACCGGCCAGCTCGTGTTCCTGCCGCTGCTGGCAAGCCTCACCGAGCGCTATGGCTGGCGCCTCGCGCTCGGTCTCGTCTGCATCATGCTCGGTGTTTCCGCGCTGGCCGTGCTGCTCGCGATGCGTGACCGCCCCAGCGACGTCGGCCTGCGGCCGTTCGGCGACGAAGGCACCGCACCCTTGCCCGCGCCGCCCGTCAGCCACGGCTCGATCACGGGCGTTGCACTCGGCACGCTACGCGACGCCTCGACGTCGATGACGTTCTGGATCCTGTTCGCGACCTTCTTCATCTGCGGCGCCTCCACCAACGGGCTGGTGCAGGTGCACCTGATCCCGATGTGCCTCGATTTCGGCATCCCGCAGGTGCAGGCGGCGAGCCTGCTGGCGGCGATGGGCATCTTCGACTTCTTCGGCACGATCATGTCGGGCTGGCTGTCCGACCGCTACGACAATCGCTGGCTCCTGTTCTGGTACTACGGCCTGCGCGGGCTCTCGCTGATCTTCCTGCCGTTCAGCGATTTCTCCTTCTACGGCCTCTCGGTCTTCGCGATGTTCTATGGTCTCGACTGGATCGCGACGGTGCCGCCGACGGTGCGGCTCACCGCGCAAAAGTTCGGGCCCGAGCGCGCCAATCTGGTGTTCGGCTGGATATTCGCCGGCCATCAGCTCGGCGCCGGCGCCGCGGCGTTCGGCGCGGGGTTCTCGCGCACAGTCTACCAGAGCTACCTGCCCGCCTTCTTCATCGCCGGCGCGCTCTGCGTGTTCGCGGCCCTGATCGTGCTGGCGCTGTCGCGGCAGCCGAAGCCGCAAGTGGCGATGGCGTGAGAAGGAACCACGTCTTCTGCCTTCCGGTTTGACAGAAGAAACAGAGCCCCGCAGTGTCGTGAAGGCGGGCCAAATCGTTCCGACATGACCACGCCGCAAAGATGCCTCCTATGCTGTGGCGATGACAGACAGGCCTGGACGGACGCGCAAGCATGCCCTTCGGATTGGCACGGCGGGATGGAACGTGCCGTCCCAGCATGCGGATGCGTTCAAGGCCGAGGGCTCCCACCTTGAGCGCTACGCCTCAGTGCTGAACTGCACCGAGATCAACACGTCGTTCTATCGTCCGCATCGGCGCACGACATATGAGCGATGGAGCGCTGCGGTGCCGGCCGGCTTCCGTTTTGCGGTCAAGGTCCCGCAATCGATCAGCCATGCGCCGGAGCTGAGGTTCGATCGCGCGGACGTCGATCGGTTCTGCGAGGAGATTTCCGGCCTTGGGCAAAAGCTCGGCGTGCTGCTGCTGCAATTGCCTTCGTCGACAATCTTCGCAAGGCGCGGCGCCGGGAAGCTCGTAATAGCGCTGCAGAAAGGGGGCAGGTGCCGGTGGTTTGCGAGCCACGGCACGCGAGCTGGTTCACCAGGCCGGCCGACGACTGGCTGGCGCAACGAGGCGTCGCGCGGGTGGCCGCGGATCCACCGCGTGCCGCCAATGGCGCTGCGCCCGGCGGCTGGACCGGGCTGGCCTATTTTCGGCTTCACGGTTCACCGAGGGTCTATTATTCCAGCTATGACGCGGCTGCCTTGGCGGCGCTCAAGGTGCGGCTGGCCGGATGCGCGGCGGCCTCGGTCTGGTGCATTTTCGACAACACCGCTTCGGGCGCAGCCATGGCCAATGCCCGCCAGCTGGTTGAAGCCCGATAGCGCCAGACCGTTCGCTCGCGGATTACTCCGTGAAAGTCTTTGAGGATTCTTCGGCATTTGCGCCGGCGTCGTTTGATAATTCGCGCTCGGCTTCTCGCCAGAACTCGTCCTGGCGGCCCTCCGGCTTGCCTGCGAGTTCCCAAAGCTGGTGGGCTCTCACCCGGATGAGCTCCTCGTCAACCTTCGCCATGCGGCTCTCCTGTTGTGCCGAGAGGCAAACGTCGTGCTGCTGCGGACCGTTCCAAGCGGTCAGGCCGACCCAAACTCCCCACACGCGTGGCGCATTGCCGTTAGACTCGGCAGCCTAAACGTGGACAATGGCTGCGGCGCTTCGCGCGCTCAGTACACACAAAGATGTGCCAGAGGAAACAAATGCCGCTCCCGACGTCCCTGCCCACCATCCCGACCGCTCCCGTGACCGAACCATTGCGCGATGCGTTGCGCGCGATCGTCGGCGACAAAGGCCTGATCGAGGACGAGCATGGCAAGCAGCCGTTTGTGACGGATTGGCGGGGATTGCTGGTCGGCAACGCCGGCGCCGTCGTTCGCCCTGGCAGCACCGAGGAGGTCTCGAAAGTGGTCCGGCTCTGCCACGAGCACGGCGTCGCGATCGTGCCGCAGGGCGGCAACACCGGCCTGATGGGCGGGGCGACGCCCTGGCCTGCGCACACCGGCATCGTGCTGTCGCTCGGCCGGATGAACCGCGTGCTGGATGTCGATCCCGTCGGCTATTCGATGACGGTCGAGGCCGGCTGCGTGTTACAGACGCTTCAGGAGACCGCAAGCGAGCACGACCGCTTCCTGCCGCTGAGCCTCGGTGCCCAGGGCTCCTGCATGATCGGCGGCAATCTCTCCACCAACGCCGGCGGCGTGCAGGTGCTGCGCTACGGCAATGCCCGCAATCTCGTGCTGGGGCTCGAGGTCGTGCTGCCGAATGGCGAGGTCTGGGACGGATTGCGCGCGCTCAAGAAGGACAACACCGGCTACGACCTCAAGCACCTGTTCATGGGCGCCGAGGGGACGCTGGGCATCATCACCAAGGCCGTGCTCAAGCTGTGGCCGGCACCGAAGGACGTCTGCACGGCGTGGCTGGCGATCCGCGATCCCCGCGCGGCGCTGGAAATCCTGTCCGAGGCGCACGCGGCATCCGAGGACAATGTCGGCTCCTGCGAGCTGCTCAGCCGGGCGGCCATCGACCTTTCCCTGCGCCACATTCCCGGGACGCAGGATCCGCTGAAGGCGGATACGCCCTGGTACCTGCTGCTGGAATGGTCGTCGGCGCGCCCGCGGCAGGACGGAACCGAGGGCATGTCCGGCAAGATGGAGCAGTTTCTCGCCGATCAACTCGAGGCCGGCCGCGTGCTGGATGCGGCGATCGCGCACACATTCGGTCAATCGCGCAACATGTGGCGCATCCGCGAAGCAATGGCGGAGGCCTCCCGCGCCGAGGGACCGGGGATCAGTTTCGACGTGTCGGTGGCGATCTCAGGGATCCCGGAGTTCATCGACAAGGGCCTCAAGGCCGTGCTCGACATTCTCCCGACCATTCGGCCCTATCCGCTCGGCCATATCGGCGACGGCAATCTGCACTTTTCGTTCATGGGACCGAAGGGCATGGACCAGCAGACGCTGAACCAATACGCGGCCGCCATCACGCGCGCCGTGAACGATCTCGTCACCTCCATGGGCGGCTCGATCTCGGCGGAGCACGGCATCGGCATCGACAAGCTCGACGAGCTCAGCCACTACCGCTCCAAGACCGAGCTCGACATCATGCGCACCATCAAACGCGCGCTCGATCCGCACAACATCATGAATCCCGGCAAGGTGCTCCGGCTGTGATCGGCTCGGCGTTCGGCGTTGGCGGGTCGCAAAGATGTTGCGACCCGTCCGCCGTTTTTGGAGTGCTATCCGCTGCCCTCAAGCCACCGAGCCGCCGCGCGGGTTGACAATCGTATACCCTCGCAGCGAACGCGCGTGGATTCGCGTCGCGCGCCCACCCGAGTTGGCGTCATAGGCCATCCAGACGTCGCCTCCGAGGTGCTGCTCAAGGACGAACACGTGTCCTCGTCGCGCAGCAACCATTCCCGGTGCGGGTGATGTCCGCGGAAAGCGGAGCCAATTGGACGCAAGATTTAATTCCGGCACGATACGGCCGAACACGCGCAGAGCCGCGCCGCAGCCGCAGAACGACGAAGGGCAACCGGCCGGACGGCCACCGACAATGCGAGTGCCGTGGGCACCGGAGACGGCCGCCGGCGTGGTCGTGCTCCCAGCATCAGTCACCGTCAGTTGTGTCGAGCGGTACGCTTGCAGTGTGGACCTAGAAATCAGCGAAGATCTGGAAGCCAGTGAGGGCCTGGCAGCCCGCTCGCGTCGCGTCTGCGAATACGAGAAGTCGCAGGGCATTGTGACGTTGCATTCAGGAGCTTGATGAATGCGATAAGGGCGCGCTTCCGAAGCGATAGAACCCAGGATAACGAGGACGCACGCAGAAAATACGCGTTTGAACATTGCAGGACTCCAAATGAGAGACCCTGCCCCGGGCAAAGAGACCAATAACAGTTTGGCTGAAATGGGCCTAAAGCGCGGCTGAAACTGGCTGCGATCGTGCGCCACGACTGCACGATCTCATAGCCTACACGTAGCGCCTGAGATGATTAACTCGCCGCGCTCGAATGCGCGATTAGCGCGTCAAGCTCACGGCATGCAACCAAGTCGGACCGCGCGAGGCAAGTATCCATCAGCGCTCCTCCTCCCCGCACTGCCCGGATCGCCAGAACTCGCTGCCGCTCATTGCATCATGGCGGCCGCGATCTTCTCCGCCGACATCAACACCGGAAAGTTGGTGTTGGCGCACGGCACCACCGGGAAGATCGAGGCATCGACGACGCGCAGGCCCTGCACGCCCTTGACGCGGCCCTGATTGTCGACCACCGCCATCGGATCCTCAGTGCGGCCCATGCGGCACGAGCATGAGGCGTGCCAGACGCCGATCGTCGCCTTGCACACGAAGGCTTCCAGCGCCTCGTCGTCGTTCATCACCTGATCGAAGGTGAAGCCTTCGACGACGAAATTGTCGATCATGTAGTGACGCAGCGCCGCCGGCCCGTCCATCAGGGTCGCGGCGATCGTGGTGAGAATCTTGTTCCTGGTGTTGACCACGCCGATCTTGCGGACGCGATCGGTATAGGCGGCCGGAAACGGCTTGTCCGTCACCTTCCTGACCACCTCGCTCATCTGGATCGCCGCCATCTTGCGGAAACCGCTCATCAGGCGATCGAGATCGCGGCGGTCGGACAGCAGGTTGAACTCGACGATCGGCTCTGCCGAGGGATCGCGCGAGGCGAGCTTGACCTGTCCGGTCTCGGAATAGGTCTTGTTGACGAAGGTCAGGAGCGAGCCGATCTGCGCGCCGACGGCGTGCCAGGCCGATTTGCTGATGACGACGACGAACATGTCGCCCTTGGGCACATCAGGCAGCCCGGAGGAGTAGCGCAGGCCCAGCTGCATGTGCCGCCTGGTGTGCTCGTTCATGCGCGCGCCGCGGCGGACAAAGGAGGACAGCGAGATCGAGGGATGATCCATCAAGCGTTGGCCCACCCCCGGCAAGGCCGCCAGCACGGGAATGCCCAGCTCCTTGAGGTGACCGACGGGGCCGATGCCGGCGCGGAGCAGATGCGCCGGCGAATGAATGGCGCCGCTGGAGAGGATGATCTCGCGTCCGCGGAATTCCTGCTCGCGGCCGTCGACCATCGCCTTCACGCCGACGCAGCGCGTGCCTTCGAACAGCAGCTCTCGTACCTGCGTGTTGGTGGAGATCGCAAGGTTCACACGCGCGCGGGTGTCGCGATCGAGATAACCCATCGCGGCCGAGACGCGCTGCTCGGCCTGGTTGGAATGCGTCACGGGGAAGAAGCCGTCGACGAATTCGCCGTTCTGGTCGGCCACGAATTGATGGCCGGCCTGCTGGAAGGCCTGCGCGAATGCCTCCGAATGCCGCGTCCAGTGCTCGCGCGGGATGCGGCGGACAGGGATCCTTCCGTCCTTGCCGTGATACGGTCCGTCGAAATCGAGGTCGCGCTCCACCTTCTTGAAGAACGGCAGCACGTCAGCCCACGACCACCCCTCGGCGCCGCGCGCCTCCCATTCATCGTAGTCGGTCGGCGCGCCGCGGTTGGCCATCTGCCCGTTGATCGACGAGCCCCCGCCCAGCACGCGCGCCTGCTCGTATTTGCGCAAAGGAGGCCGCGACTCCTCGGGATTGTTGTGGCTGACGACCTGGGTCGTCACCTTGAGCTCGGTCCAGTGAAAGCGCGGATCGAAATAGGCCGTGCCGGGATAGCTGTCCCTGATTTCGGCTGGCTCGTTGCCGGGTGGCGTGTCCTGACCGGCTTCGCAGAGCAGGACCTTGTTGGCGCTCCTGGCGGAGAGCCGGTGGGCCAGCACGGACCCCGCCGAGCCGCCGCCCACGATAATGAAGTCGTACACGATTGGCGCTTCCTCTTGTTCTTGTTGGGGGAACGTAGCGCGTTCCTGTTGTGAGGTCACGCCATCGCTGCCGCGACAAGATTGTCGCGGCAGTCGGATGATGGCCGATATCAAGGCCTGATCGTCATATTCTCCGGCGGCCCCGGCTTTCGCAGCGGCTCCGCCAGCCGGGCGAACTCGCACAGCAGCGATCGCGTCTTCCTGGGATCGATGATCTCCTCGACCCAGAATTTTTCGGCCGAGCGGAACGGCGAGCGGAGCTTGTTGAGCCGCTCCTCGATCTCCTTCAGCTTCGCCGCCTTGTCTTCCGCCGCGTCGATGTCGGCGCGGTAGGCGGCTTCGATGCCGCCTTCGAGCGGCAGCGAGCCCCAATAGGCCGAGGGCCAGGCATAGCGGATCGAGAAGCGGTCGGCCGGCTGGTGCACGACACCGGCGACGCCGAACGCGTTGCGCAGGATCACGGTGCACCAGGGCACGGTGGTCTGGTTCACCGCCGCCATGGCACGCACGCCGTGGCGAATGGTGGCCGCCTTCTCCGCATCGAGGCCGATCATGAAGCCGGGGCAATCCATGAGATAGACGACCGGCAGGTGGAAGGTCTCGGCGAAGTCGACCCAGCGCACCACTTTCTGGCAGGCATCCGCGGTCCAGGATCCGCCATAGTGGAAGCTATCGCTGGCGAGCAGCAGCACCGCCCTGCCCTCGAGCCGCGCGAGGCCGACGATGATCGGCTTGCCGAAGTTTTTTGCGACCTCGAAGAACGAGCCCTTGTCGACGACGGACTCGATGATGGGCCGCATCTTGTAGACCTGCTTGCGGTTGCGCGGCACCGCGTTCATCAGCGCTTCGTCGCTGCGTTCAGGACTGTCCGTGCAGGGCAAGGTCGGCGGCAGCTCGTAGACCGATGACGGCAGGTAGGAGAGGAAGCGCCGCGCGCAGGCGAACGCCTCCTCCTCGGTGTCGACCGCATGATCCACCGCGCCGGCGCGGGTCTGGATGTCGGCGCCGCCGAGCTCCTCCTTGGTAAGGTCCTGCCCCAGCGCCTTCACCACCGGCGGACCCGCGACGAACATCGCGGACTTCCGCGTCATGATGGAATAGTGGCTGGCGGCAAGACGCGCGGCGCCCAGGCCCGCCACCGAGCCGAGGCCGAGCGCGACCACCGGCACGCGCGACAGATTCTCCGTCGTGAAGCGATACCAGCGCGTGCCGCCGATGCCGCCGGGCAGATTGGCCGCGCCCTTGGTCTCGATGGTCTTGACCGAGCCGCCGCCGCCGGAGCCTTCGATGATGCGGACGATGGGCAGCCGGAAATCGTGCGCCATCTCCTCCGCCATCAGCGGCTTGGCCGAGATCGACGCATCCGCCGAACCGCCGCGCACGGTGAAATCATCACCGACCACGACCAATGTGCGGCCGTCAACGCGCGCGCGGCCAAACACGCAATTGGCCGGCGTGAGCTTCTTCAGATCGCCGCTGGAATCGTACTCGCCGATGCCGGAGACGGCACCGATCTCGTGAAAGCTGCCTTTGTCGATCAGCTTGTCGATACGCTCCCGAACAGTCAGCCGGCCCTGGTCATGCTGTCGCTTGACCTTGTCAACGCCGCCCATCTCCCGCGCGAAGGCTTCGCGCCGGGCGAGCTCGTCGAGTTCCGGCTTCCAGTTCATTCACTCCCTCCGAATGGATCGGCTTGTTATTGTTGTGCACGGCCATGGCGACCGGCTTACGCGAGATACGGTTGTTGAAGGCGTCGCCTTCCGCGCCTTCCATCAGGCTGCCGAGCGAGCGGCCAAGCTGGAGCATCAGCGGTGCGACTTCGTCGTGCAGACGCTGCTCGTCATACATCGCCGACAGAAGACCGATCGTGATGACCACGAAGGTCTGGTACTGCGGCGACCAGATCGGCACCGCGAGACCGTTGATGTGCGGGCTCCAGAGGCCGCAGGCGACGACATAGCCGCGCTCGCGCAACATCTGCCGGTTGGCCTCGATGCGGGGCTTGAGAATCTTCGCAGCTTCGGGGGCTTCCCGCTCCATGTCCGCGACGAAGGCATCACCGACTTCCGGCGCGAGCGCCGCGGTGTAGGCCGCGCCCGCGGCGGTCGAGGCCATCGAGATGCGGCTGCCGGTGCCCTCGTGCAAGCCGAGCGCCGTCGCCGAACGCGCGAACTGGAGATAGACGAGATGGAAGCGGTCGGGGACGACGAACCCGACCGTGCCCGGCAGCTGCTCGGCGACTTCCTGCAGCCGCTGGCGAATCATGCTGCGCAGCTGCGCGCCCTTCATCATCGAAGCACTCATCGCCACCGCGCTGGGGCCGATGCGATACTTCTGGTCGCGCGGGAGATACACGAGCTGGCCCATGCGGGTCAGCGTATGCGTGAGCCGCGATACCGTCGAGCGCGGCAGACCGCAGCGATTTGAAATCTCGAGATTGCCGAGTCGCGCCTCGTGGCCCTCGAAGCATCGCAATACGTCGAACGCGCGCGACACCACCTGGATCACATCACCCTCACCGGCTTCGCCAGCGAGCGCACCTTGCCTGCTCAACCGCTCCGAACGTCGTCCCATGATCCCTACCGTTGTGTTCCGCTGTGCGGAATTAAATTCCACTTGCAGACGACGCTACCTCAGGCATTTTGCGACGACAACAAAAAGGCGATGGCATGCCAGAAATTAAGATCGTCACGGAGGTCGCGGGACGCATCTGCGCAACTCCCGTGCAAGTTGGAGGAACCGTCGCGGATGGCGATGACGTTGTGGTGGTCGAAGCGATGAAGATGGAGATCCCAGTGCCCTCGCCCGCAAACGGCACCATCACATCGCTTCTGGTAAAGGTCGATGACGTCGTTGCGGAGGGACAGGCGATAGCGATCGTCGCGAACTGAGCGTCTTATCCGGTCTTTTCCGCGACAATGTGTCAGTCGCATTCCCACGCGCGCTGTATGGCGTTGCCATCGCTTGATCGCGGTGACATGATCGGTTTCAAACAAAACGTTGTTTCAAACAAAGAATGAAAATCTTCGCGGCAAAGCGAAGATCATTGGAGGGAAACATGCTTCGTGGGCTGCTCGTGCTCGCGCCTGCTCTGGTGGCGGGCATTTCTTTTGCGTCTACACGCTATTCGTTCGCCGAAGACATCAAGCTGCCGGCGACATTGACCTTCACCGCCTATGACACCGGCACCGCCGGATTCAACATCGCGGTCGGCGTCGGCAAGATGATGAAGGACAAGTACGGCACCGACGTGCGCGTGCTCCCCGCAGGCAACGACGTCGCGCGCCTCGCGCCGCTGCGCGCCAAGCGCGCGGTTTCCGCGGCGATGGGGTCGGGCACCTACTTCGCGCAGGAAGGCGTGTTCGAGTTCGGCTCGAAGGAATGGGGTCCGCAGCCGCTGCAGACCCTGCTCTCGACCGTCGACTGCAATTGCGCCTCGCTTGCGGTGGCCGCCGACACCGGCGTGAAGGAGCTGAAGGACCTCAAGGGCAAGCGCGTCGGCTTCGTGGTCGGCTCACCCGCGCTGAACCAGAACTCGCTCGCGGTGCTCGCCTTCGCCGGGCTGACGCAGAAGGACGTCAAGGCTGTCGAATTCGCCAGCTACGGCGCGATGTGGAAAGGGCTGATCAACAACGACGTCGATGCCGCCTTCGGCACCACCATCACCGGTCCCGCCAAGGAGGCCGAGGCTTCGCCGCGCGGGTTGATCTGGCCGCCGCTGCCCGCCAAGGACAAGGAAGGTTGGGCGCGGATGCAGAAGGTCGGCTCGTTCTTCTTCCCGCAGCTTGCGACTTGCGGTGCCGGCATCTCGCCGGAGAAGCCGATCGAGCTCGGCAATTATCCCTACCCGATCTTCGTCGCCTACGCCTCGCAACCGGCCGACCAGGTCTATGCGATCACCAAGGCGATGATCGTCAACTACGACGCTTATAAGGACTCCGCGCCCGGCGCCGGCGGACTCGCGGCCAACCGCCAGACCAAGAACTGGGTGGTGCCGGTGCATCCCGGCGCGGTGAAGGCGTTGAAAGAGGCCGGCCAATGGAGCGACGCTCAGGAGGCACACAACAACCAGCTGATCAAGCGGCAGGAGGTGCTGGCGGCCGCCTGGGCCGATTACGGCAAGTCCAATCCGCCGTCGGACGACAAGGCGTTCCTCGAAGGCTGGACGAAGGCGCGTGCCGCGGCGCTAGCGAAAGCGGGCATGCCGAACGGGTTCGAGGAATAGAGCGAGGTGTTGTTAGGCGTGATCGTTGCCTCGCGAGAAGTGCGCCCCCTCTCCCGCTTGCGGGAGAGGGTTGGGGAGAGGGTGCCTCCGCGGTGGGATTCCCCCAGAGGAGAAAGCCCTCACCCGGCGCTTCGCGCCAACCTCTCCCGCACGCGGGAGAGGTTGAGCGCGCGGCCAGAGCGGTTCAAACAACTGCCGTTTGCCTGATTGCGTTCACCAGCCCACGCGCGGGATCGATGATGTCCTCTTCCACTTCCACCGTCCCGCAAGACGAGCCCAAGCGCGTCGTGTTCGATGATCCCCATGGCGCCGCCGGCAACATGCAGGAAGCGGAAGTCACGCGCGTCCGCACGTTGCGCGGCGCGTGGCGCTGGACGCTGATCGTTGCGACCGCCGCGACGATCCTGCTCTGCATCAACCAGCAATTCTCGCTGCGCTTCTTCGTCGGATACACCCAGCTCAACACGGAATATTTCTATCTCCTGATCGCGTTGATGCTGCCGTTCACGTTCCTGATCTTTCCGGGCACCGGACGCGCGCCGCTCGACCGCGTTCCCTGGTATGACCTCGTCCTGTTCGTCGTGACCTTCGCGGCGGCGCTCATGCTGATGGTTAACGTGCGCAAAGCGGCGGAGGCCGGCTGGGAATTCGGCGGCGCGCCCAACACGGTGATCGCCGCAGGCCTCGTGATGTGGGTGATGCTGATGGAAGCGTTGCGCCGCACCGGCGGCTGGAGCCTGCTCCTCAGCGTTCTGCCCTTCACTGTCTATCCCCTGTTCGCCGAAGCCCGCTGGCTCGGGCCGTTTCGTGGCACGCAATCGACGCTCGAACAGGCGACCGCCTATCACGTGCTCTCGGGCGAGAGCCTGCTCGGCATCCCCATCCAGGCCTTCGCCGACACCGTGATCGGCTTTTTGGTGTTCGGCACCGCGCTGATGATGACGGGCGCCGGAAAGTTCTTCATCAACCTGGCCTTTGCGCTGTGTGGCACCTTTCGCGGCGGCGCGGCAAAAGTCTGTATCTTTGCCAGCGGCCTGCTCGGCATGATGTCGGGTTCGATCATCTCCAACGTGCTCACCGCCGGCACCATGACCATCCCGGTGATGAAGAAGAGCGGCTTTCGCGCCTCCTATGCCGCCGCGATCGAGGCCTGCGCCTCGACCGGCGCCGTGCTGGCGCCGCCAGTGATGGGTGCGACCGCCTTCGTGATCGCCCAGTTCCTCAACGTCAGCTACGCCGATGTCGCCCTCGCCGCAATCATTCCGGCCGTGCTCTACTACGTCGGCCTCTTCATGCAGGTCGACGCTTACGCGGCGCGCCACAAGCTGAAAGGTATTCCCCGCGCCGAGCTGCCGCGGATCATGGATACGATCAAGGACGGCTGGTACTACGTCTTGGTCATCGCGCTTCTGATCGTGATGCTGCTCTACTTCAAGCGCGAGAGCCACGCGCCGTTCTACGCCACCGCGCTGCTTCTCGTGCTCAACCAGTTCTTCTCGAAGGACACGCGCTGGACATTTGCGACGATCGGCAAGTTCCTGGAGGTCAACGGCCGCACCTTCGTCGAGCTGGTCGGCATCCTCGCCGGCTGCGGCCTGCTGATCGGCGCGTTCTCGATGACGGGCGTGGTGTCGAGCCTTGCCAACGACCTCCTGCACATCGCCGGCGACAATGCCTTCCTGCTGCTCGGCATGTGCGCCCTCACCAGCCTCATTCTCGGCCTTGGGCTGACGACGACGGCCTGCTACATCTTCCTCGCCATCCTGGTCGCGCCTGCGCTGGAGAAGCTCGGGCTCAACCGCATGGCGGTGCACATGTTCATCTTCTATTGGGGCATGCTGTCGTCGATCACCCCGCCGGTCGCGATCGCTTCCTTCGCAGCTGCCGGCATCGCCGGATCGCCGGCCATGAAGACCGGCTGGGAATCGATGTGGGTCGGCAGCATCATCTATTTCCTGCCGTTCTTCTTCGTGCTCAATCCGGCGCTGGTGCTGCAGGGTTCGAGCCCATACCTCGCCGGGCTCGGCCTGATGGGCCTCGCCGCCTTCGGTACGCTGTTCATCTGCGGCGGCATCCAGGGCTACCAGCCTTTCGTCGGGGACTTGCGCGGCACAGGCAGCCTGGAATGGCCCATTCGCGTGCTGCTCGTGATCGGCGGCTTCGTGGTGGCGACCCCCGGCGGCGGCATCATGCCGTTGTCGCAGATGCAGGTGACGTTGCTCGGCCTTGGCATCCTGCTGCCGACGATCCTGATCGCGCTTCTCCTGGTCCGGCGCCAGCCTGTGCTGCCCGACGGGTTGCGCGTACCCTGATTGCGTTGCACAAGGGAGGCGATGAAACCGCTCTCGCCTCTCGCCACCGCCTGGACCCGCTCGAAGCCGCCCTTGCTGCGGTTCCTGGAAAATTGCCTCAGCGAGTTCTCCGCCGAAACGTCAGGCCATGTCGCCGATTACATTCCCGAGCTCGGCAAGGCCGACCCTGCCTATTTCGGCATCAGCCTGGCGACGCTGGACGGCCATGTCTATGAAGTCGGCGACTCCAGGGTGCCCTTCACCATCCAGTCGATGTCGAAACCCTTCGTGTTCGCGCTGGCGCTGGACCTGCTCGGCGCCGGCAAGGTCGAAGGTGCGATCGGCGTCGAGCCCTCCGGCGATCCCTTCAACTCGATCCGGCTCAATTCCGAGAACCATCCGTTCAACCCGATGGTCAATGCCGGCGCGATCGCCTGCACCGGGTTGATCTACGACAGCAAGGGCGCGGAGGCTTTCGAGCAGATCCGCCTTGCGCTCAGCCGTTTTGCAGGCCGCGACCTTTCCGTCGACGACGCCGTCTATTCTTCCGAGAGCCAGACCGGCGACCGCAACCGCGCCATCGGCTATCTGCTCAAGACCAACGCGGTGATCTCGGACAACGTAGCCGGCGTGCTCGACGTCTATTTCCGGCAATGCGCCGTGCTGGTGACCGCGCGCGATATCGCGGTGATGGCGGCAACGCTCGCCAATCGCGGCATCAATCCGGTCACCGGCGAGCAGGTGCTGAGCGATTACGCGATCTCGCGCACACTTTCGGTGATGACGTCGTCGGGCATGTACGACTATGCCGGCGAGTGGATCTACCGCATCGGCATCCCCGCCAAGAGCGGCGTCGGCGGCGGCATCCTGGCCGCGCTCCCTGCCCGCCTCGGCCTCGGCAGCTATTCGCCAAAGCTCGACAAGCACGGCAACAGCGTGCGCGGCATCAAGGTCTGCGAGGCGCTGTCCTCGCATTACGACCTGCACATGCTCAACCGCAGCGACGACGCACGCAACGCCGTCATCGCCGACTACGACATCGGCAAGAGCCCGTCGCGCCGCGTGCGCCGCCCGCAGGAGCGCGAGATCCTGGCGGCCCACGAGCAGGAGGTGCGCATCATCGAACTGGTCGGCACGCTGTCGCTGTCGGCGGTGGATTACGTCTCGCGCCGGCTCGCGGGACGACCGCGGCCGCAATTCGTGATCTTCGATCTCCACCGCGTGACCTCGACTACGCGGGCCGGCGCACGACTTGTGGCCGAAGCGTTCGAGGAATTGGCCGCGCTGAATGTCACGGTGGTCTTGTCGGGCGTCCGGCGCGCCTCCAAGGAATGGAATACGTTACGCGAATGGACCGCTGAGCTGAAGAACGTGCGCGATTTCTATCTGCTCGACACTGCGATCGAATGGGCCGAAGACCAGATCGTCTATCGCTACGGCGGCTCGATCGATTTTCACGAGACCACCGAGCTAGCCGAACAGCCGCTGCTGACCGGGCTGAGCGAGGAAGAGCTGACGGATCTCGCCTCGCTCTGCACCATCAGGACCTATCAATCCGGCGCCAAAATCCTCACGGCCGGCGACCCCGCCGATGCCCTGTACTTCCTGCGCAGCGGCGCTGTGCACGTCACCTTGCCCGATGGCGTCAGGCTGGCTACGCTCACCGCCGGCATGGCGTTCGGCGAGATGGCGCTGCTGGAACAAACCCGCTCCGCCGACGTGTTCGCCGACATGGCAGCGACGGCATGCGAGGTGCCGCTGAAGGATTTCGAGCGCTTCCGCAAGCAGCACCCCCGCGCCAGCGAATGCATCATGCGTAACCTGGCCCAGCTTCTGGCCGACCGCCTGATCGTCGCCAACGCCAAGGTGGATATTCTGACCTCGACGTGAGCGGTTCATGCGCAACAGATCGTCGTGCCCGGGCTTGTCCCGGGCATCCACGTTCTTCGTGCTGCGCGGCAAGTCGTGGATGGCCGGGACAAGCCCGGCCATGACGCCGGAGCTCCCAGCTTTCACTTGCTCTACCGGCTCGCCGCTTCGCTGATGCGTCGCCTGATCTTGGCGGCACTGGCGTTGAGCAGCGCGGACGGCTGCTGGCCGGTGGCGGCGCACAGGCAGGCCCAGTAGTAGACGACATCGCCAAGCTCTTCGACTAGACCGGCCTTGTCGAGCCAGTCGTCGCGCAGGAGCTTCTTGATGTGCTCGGCGACCTCGCCCGCCTCAGCGGCAAGGCCCAGCCCGAGATAAGACAACCGCTCGTTCGACGGATGCTCGTCGACTTTGGCAATGGTTGCGGCCCAGGCCGCATATTCATCGATTGTCATGAGCATCCCTCGCAAGCCGAGCTTTGGATCAGCCCACCACTTCGGTGACGGGCTGGAGGTCGATCTCGAACGTCTCCAGGAATTTTGACGTCATGATGTAGAAGCCGACCGAGAGCTGGAGCTCGACCAGCGCCGCTGGCGTCAGCTTCGATGCGATCGCCTTGAAGGTCGCATCCGTCGGCTTCGTCAGCTTCACGATCTCGTCGGTGAAGGCGAGCGCGGCGCGCTGCACCTCGTTGAAGCAGGATGCGGCCTGCCAGTTCTCGAGCGCCTCGTTCTGCTCGTCGGTGACGCCGACATTCTTGCCGATGCGCTTGTGCGCGACGATCTCATAGGGTGCCTCGCACAGAATGCCGGTACGGGTGATCGCAAGCTCGCGCACGATGGGGTCGAGCTCGCCCTTGTGCCTGATTGCGCCCCCGAGGCGGCAATATTGCTCAAAGTAACTCGGCGAATGCGCCATCATCCGGAAGATGTTGGCATGGCGGTTCTTGTCGAGGATTTCGCGGGTGCGGTCGGATGCCTTGGACGGGTCGCTGTACTGAATGCGGGCCATGATTTTCCTGAAGTTTTCCCTGATCTTTTGATGCTTTTTGTCGCCATTGGCGAAGGTTCCCGAAGACTCTATTCGCGTGGGGACGCACGAGCAACATCATCGAGTCAAATTGCCGCCGCATTGCTGATCGACCCTGGCACAGTCGATATTCGCCGCGGGGGGACAAATCGCGGCGGATACTCGCAAGGGGTGTTCCGAGTAAAAACAATTGGCCGTCGTATGCGCTCACCGCGCAACGATGAGTCATGCCCAAGTCTAGGGAGAAAACGGCATGAAGGAAGCCACCAAGGGGGCAGCCTCGGGAGCGCTCGCGCATATGCTGGCGGTGACGGCGATGCTCGTCATCGCCAGCATCTTGTTCTACGGGCGTTAGAGTATTTCGATTGCGCATGATCTTTTCGGAAAACCGCTTCACACTTTTCCGGATCAGGCGCTCAGCGTTTTCGTCATTCCGGGGTGGCTCTCGCACAAGCCAAGCCCAGAATTCCCGTTCCAGGCTCGGTCACATGACCGCCCCCGAATGACGGATCCCTCGTTGGCGTGTAGCCCGGATGAAGCGCAGCGCAATCCGGGAAGTCTGTCCGCGAGGTGCGAATCCCGGATTTCGCTGCGCTCCATCCGGGCTACATTCGCGTTTCCCTATTTGGTTTTGGCAAAGAACGGCACCAGCTTGCCGGCAAAGGGCTTGAAGCTCGCAATGACCGAATCGCCGATGGCGAGGTCATTCTCGCCGTGGGCCATCATGCGAAAACCCTCGGCGCAATCGACCAGCAGGATGTTGTAGGGCACGTGCGCGCGCGTCTCGGGCGTTGCCGCGCGGCAGACCAACGAGGTCGCATACACCCTGCCCTTGCCGCTGGCGCGCTGCTCGCGCGGGTCCGATTCGCCACAAGCTGCGCAGAAGGCCCGATGAAAATACTGTACATGCCCGCATGCGGTGCAGGCCTGGTAGGTGATGGCCGCTTCACCCTTGGTCCAGTCCGCCAGACGCTCACTCATCGCACCCGCTCCAGGAACATGCTGACGTGAGACGACAGCACGCCGCCATCGCCGTGCAGCAGTACAATCGAGGCGTCGCGGACCTGGCCGCTAGCCGCCCGCCCCGTCATCTGCAAATGCGCCTCGACGAGATGCGCCATGGCGCCGCCGACGCCGCAATGGCCGTAACTGAGCAGGCCGCCATGGGTATTCAGCGGCATCGCGCCGTCACGGCTGAAATGGCCGGCGCGCACGCGCGCGGCCGCCTCGCCGCGGCCGGCGAGACCGAGGTCTTCCAGCAGCATCGCGAGCGTGATCGTAAAGCTGTCGTAGATCGCGGCGTAGCGCACGTCGGAGATCGCGAGACCCGTGGCCGCCTTTGCACGCGCGATGGAGATCTCGGCGCCAAGCTCGCTGAGGGCGGGCGCTGCCGTGACATGCTGATGCGTGTGGGCCTGGGCGCAGCCGCGGATACGCACGCCCGCTTCCCCGGTTCGCTCGCGGCTGACAACGAACGCCGCGCCGCCGTCGGAGACCGGGCAGCAATCGAGCAGCTTGAGCGGCAGCGCCACTGGCTTGGAGGCCATGACGTCGGCGACATTGATGGGATCGTGGAATTGCGCGCCGGGATGGGTGCAGGCGTGGGCACGCATCAGCACCGCGAATTCGGCGAGATCCTCTTCGGTCACGCCGTATTCGTGCATGTACCTGCCGGCAACGAGGCCGTAATAAGCGGGAATGGTCGGTCCTAACGGCACCTCGTAGTCGGGATGGCCGACCTGCGCCAGCGCCTGGATCGAGGCATCGCGGCTCTGCCCGGTGAGCCGGTTCTCGCCAGCGACCACCAGAACGTTCCGGCAGACACCTGACGCGACGAGATGATGTGCAAGCATCGTCATCGCAAGACCCGTGGCGCCGCCGACCTGGACGGCATGGGCGTAAGACGGGCGGATACCAAAATGCTCGGCGAAGACGGTGGCGAGCATGATGTGCGGGGAGACCGTGGAATAGCCGCAGAGGATGCCGTCGATGTCGGTGCGCTTGAGGCCGGCATCGTCGAGCGCGGCTTGCGCGGCCTCGCTCATCAGGTCGAGCGAGGAGGAGCCCTCGTGCTTGCCGAACGACGTGAGGCCGACGCCGGTGATGAAGCTCATGGTGCCATTTCTCCACCGTCATTCCGGGGCGCGACGAAGTCGCGAGCCCGGAATCCATCGAACGGCATGTGCGGAGGATGAATGGATTCCGGGCTCGCGCCAAGAGGCGCGCCCCGGAATGACGGATGAGAGAAGCGTGGTCATCTGCACTCCCCCTACTCCGGTGCGTCACGCGTGACGCCGTCGCGCACCATGGCTGCGATCTCGTCAGCGGAATAGCCGATCTCGCGCAAGATCTCGGCGCCGTGCTCGTTGAGCCGCGGCGCCAGGCGTACCGGCTCGGCTTCGGTCTCGGACCAGGTCGCCGTCACTTTCATGCTGCGGATCGGACCTTCGGTCGGATGGGTCACCACCGGGAAAAAGCCGGTCGCCTCCAGATGCTCATCGTGCAGGATCGAGGCGAGATCGTGCATCGGCATGACAGGCACGTCCGCTTTCGTCAGCAGGTCGATCCATTCGGCCGTGGTCCGCGTCTCGAAGATGCGGGCGAGCTCGGCATACACCACATTGATATTGGCGGCCCGGCCGGCGAAGGTTGCAAATTTGGGATCGGCGCGCAGGTCGTCGCGCCCCGTGGCCTTGAAGAAGTTCTCCCACTGCTTGTCGTTGTAGACGATGACGCTGAGATAGCCGTCCGAGGTCTTGTAGGGCCTGCGGTCACGCGAGAGATGGCGGGCATAGCCGCCCTTGTCGAGCGGCGGCTCGAACGTGAGCCCGCCCATGTGGTCGCCCATGACGAAGCCGGCCATGGTCTCGAACATCGGAATGTCCAGACGCTGGCCGCGGCCGGTGCGGTCGCGGTGCACGAGGCTGGCGCAGATCGCGCCGACCGCGGTGAGGCCGACGATACGGTCGACGAGCGCATTCGGCACGTAGCGCGGCACGCCGTCGCCGGTCTGCGCCATCAGTGCCGGCAGCGCCGTGGCGCCCTGGATCAGGTCGTCGTAAGCGGGTTTTGCGGCATAGGGCCCGTCCTGGCCGAAGCCGAACACGCCGGCATAGACCAGGCGCGGGTTGATGGCGGAGACGACGTCGTAGCCGAGCTGAAGCCGCGCCATCGCCTGCGGGCGGACGTTGTAGACCAGGACGTCGGCGTCCTTCAAAAGCCGCAGCACGGCTTCGCGCCCCGCAGCCTTCTTCAGATCGAGGCAGATCGAGCGCTTGCTGCGGTTGGTGTTGAGAAACACCGGCCCCATGCCGGCGTGACGCATCGGGCCGATCAGGCGGGTGACGTCGCCGTCCAGCGATTCCACCTTGACGACGTCGGCACCGTAATCGCCGAGCATTTGGGTCGCATAAGGGCCCATCAGCACGGTGGTCATGTCGACGACCTTGATGCCTTTCAGCGGCCCCATCGTTCGCTCCCGATTGCGCCGAGCCCAACTGCCCACGCGATTTCGGTCCAGCTAACGGCAGTGCCGCCGCTCGCGCAAGGGCGGGCGGCGTATGGCGGCATGCGCCGCGGGGCGACGTCGGCCGCTATTTCTTCTGACGGGATTCCCGGATCTTCAGGAGCCGGTCGAGTTCGTCATTCTGCTGATTGATCCGGTCGGCGATGCGCGACTCGTTCTGCTCGCCGGAGGCGGCAGCGGCCTGCTCGATGAGCTGGCGGATATTGTCTTCGAGGATCGCGATACGATCGTTGAGTGCGTCCATCGACAGTGAATCTTCGTAGTTAGTGCTCATGATGCATTTCCCGCAAAATCAATCAGAGCATTAAGGGGGGCCGCGCGAGCCCACCATGATCTAACGCAAAGAAATAAGGCGGGCATGGCGTATGGCGCCTTTGCCCACCCTACAGGATCAAACTACTTCAGCGGCTCCAGGACGGAGACGTAGTTGGCGACGGCCGCACCACCCATGTTGAAGATGCCGCCGAGCTTGGCGTTCTTGAGCTGCATGCCCTCGGGCGCCTGGCCCGCGAGCTGCATCGCGGTCATCACATGCATGGAGACGCCGGTGGCGCCGATCGGATGGCCCTTGGCCTTGAGGCCGCCGGACGGATTGACCGGCAGCTTGCCGTCCTTGAGCGTCCAGCCTTCTTTGATGGCGCGGGCGCCCTGCCCCTTCGGCGTCAGACCCATCGCTTCGTACTCGATCAGCTCGGCGACGGTGAAGCAGTCATGGGTCTCGACGAAGGAGAGATCGGACAGCGTGACACCGGCCTTCTCCAGCGCCCGCTGCCAGGCGACCGTGCAGCCCTCGAACTGCAGGATGTCGCGCTTACTCATCGGCAGGAAGTCCTGGGCGTGCGCAGTGGCGCGGAAGCCGATCGACTTGGTCATGCCCTTGGCCGTCTCGGCATCGGCCAGCACCAGCGCAGCGGCGCCGTCGGAGACCAGCGAGCAGTCCGTCCGCTTCAGCGGGCCGGCGACATAGGGGTTCTTCTCGCTCTCGGCGCGGCAGAAGTCGAAGCCAAAGTCCTTGCGCATCTGGGCGAAGGGATTGGCGACGCCGTTCTTGTGGTTCTTGGCCGCGATCAGCGCCAGCGCATCGGACTGGTCGCCGTATTTCTGGAAGTAGGAGCTGGCGATCTTGCCGAACACGCCGGCGAAACCGCCGACCGTGTCGCCGTCCTCAGGGAGGTAGGAAGCCTTGAGCAGGTTCTTGCCGATCTCGGCGCTCGGCGTGCGCGTCATCTGCTCGACGCCGACGACCAGCACAATCTTGGCCGCCCCTGCGGCAATCGCGCGCAGGCCCTGATGCACGGCGGCAGATCCCGTGGCGCAGGCGTTCTCGACACGGGTCGCCGGCTTGAAGCGCAGCTTGGGATCGGCCTGCAGTACCAGCGACGCCGTGAAATCCTGCGGCGAGAAGCCGGCGTTGAAATGGCCGAGCACGATCTCGTCGACATCACCGGCCGAGATGCCGGCATCCGCCAGCGCCTCATTGGCGACGCGGGTGACGAGGCTTTCGACGGTTTCGGTGTCGAACTTGCCGAACGGCGTATGCGCCCATCCGACGATGCTGGCGGTCATGGTCATTTCTCCCTGGAGGCCTCTTCCTGAGCTAAGTCTTAGCCCAGGGATGGCAAGACTTCACGCGGCTTTCAGCGCCTTGAGGGTCCGCTCGCAGATGGCAGTTATGCCGGCCCAGTTCCCGGCCCGGATTTCCGCCGTCGGGCACAGCCAGGACCCGCCGACCGCAACGACATTGGGTTCAGCCAGCCAGGTCGCGGCATTGGCCTCGCCCACCCCGCCGGTCGGGCAGAACCGCACGTTCGGGAACGGCCCGCCGAGGGCGCGCAGGCCCTTGATGCCGCCGGCCTGCTCCGCCGGGAAGAACTTTGCGACGTCGAAACCGTAGGACAGCGCCATCATCAGTTCCGAGGCCGTGGCAATCCCCGGCGCGAACGGCAATGAGCTGTCGGTCGCGGCCTTGAGCAGATCGGGGGTCAGGCCCGGGCTGATGCCGAACGCGACGCCGAGCTTCTCGACGCGGCTGAAGTCGGACGGGTTGAGAATGGTCCCGATGCCGACGACCGCCTCGGGGACCTCGGTCATCATCGCGCGCGCCGCCTCGATCGCAACGGGGGTGCGCAAGGTCACCTCCAGCGTGCGGACCCCGCCGGCAACCAGCGCGCGCGCCAGCGGCACCGCATCCTGGATGCGCTCGATGGTGAGGACGGGAATGACAGTCGCAGCCTTGAACAGCGCGACGAGGTGGTTCTGTTGGGCAGCCGTGGTCATGGGTCTCGATTCATTTGGTCGCTGTCTAATTGTTGGCCTGGCGGGACGCCGCCGGCCGGTGCCGCTTCTTCGGCGGCATGGCATAGCCCGGAATGATGGCGCCGGGATAGCAGATCACGAGGCTGGCGAGCCGATGTCCTGATAGGGCCGCCTCCACCGGCTCGGCGCCGGCGAGCCGGGCCGCGATATAGGCCGCGGCGAAGCTGTCGCCGGCGGCGGTGGTATCGACCACGGGCTTGGTCATGGGCTCGGCGCGGACCTCGCTGGCGCCGCCGGGGTAGCGCAACAGGCTCACCGGCTCGGGCAGACGGAACACCAGTTCCGGGGTTGGGATGCGCGCCATCAGCTGGTCGTGACTTTCGCCGGGATGGAGCGCGAGCAGATCCTCGGTCGAGGTCAGCACGATGTCGGCGGCCGCGAAGGCGGTCGCAAACACCTCCCGCGCGATATCGCGGTCGGGCCAGCCGCGCGCGCGGAAATTGGTGTCGAACACGAAGCGAGTGCCGAGCAGGCGCGCGCGCTTGATGGCGCCGAACAGGCGCTCGCGCCCGGCCGCGTCGTAGATCGAGAGCGTGATCGCAGAGAGATAGACGACGTCGTAGCTCATCAGCGAGTTGAGCAGCTCGTCCGTCTCCGGCAGGCTCATCAGCTGGCGCGCGGCCGCACTGTCGCGCCAATGGAAGAACTGGCGCTCGCCCTCCGCATCCGTCTGGATCATGTAGAGGCCGGGCAGCTTGCCCGCGAGCCGCACGACACGCCGCGTGCCGACGCCTTCCGCATTCCAGGCAGCGACCATCTCGTCGCTCAGGGCGTCATCGCCGAGCGCGGTGAGATAATCGACCTTGACGTCCAGCCGCGTCAGATACACCGCCGTGTTGAGGGTGTCGCCGCCGAAGCCGCGTGAGTACAGGCCACCGCCCTGCCCCTGCCCGGCGGACGCGCCGCCCTGGGCCTGCCGCAGCTCGACCATGCATTCGCCGATGCAAGCAACGCTCGCCATCATCAGGGCCCGCTCAGTCCGAGCTCAGGCGACGAAATTGCCGCCGAGCTCGTCTTCGATGTGAATGCGGATGATATCGTCGAACGTCTTCTCGGCGGTGGTGAAGCCGAGTTCGCGCGACCGCCTGGCATCGAAATTGCGCGGCCAGCCGCCGACGATGCCGACGATGAAGGGATCGGGCTCGCGCTTGATGCGCGCGGCGACCTTCTCGCCCGCAACCCGCTTCAAGGCGGCGATCTGCTCGCCGACCGTGGCCGATAGGCCCGGCATGGTCAGGTTGCGGCGCGGGCCGACAGTGGCGAGATCCATGGAGCCGGCGTGAAGCAGGAAGCCGACGGCCGAGCGAGGCGTCGCGTGCCAGTGGCGGACGTCCTCGGAGACCGGGAGGATCGCTTCCTTGCCGGCGAGCGGTTCGCGCAGAATGTTGGAGAAGAAGCCCGATGCCGCCTTGTTGGGCAGGCCCGGCCGGATGCAGATGGTCGGCAGGCGGATGCCGATGCCGTCAAGGAAGCCGCGGCGGGAATAATCGGCGAGCAGAAGTTCGCCGATCGCCTTCTGCGTGCCGTAGCTGAGCAGCGGGGTATGGAAGAACTCGTCGCCGATCGCATCGGGAAACGGCGCGCCGAACACTGCGATCGAGGACGTGAACACCACGCGCGGCTTGTAGCCGCCGCCCGCAAGGCGGATCGCATCGAGCAGCATCCGCGTGCCGTCGAGATTGATGCGATAGCCCTTGTCGAAGTCGAGCTCGGCCTCGCCGGAGACGATCGCGGCGAGATGGAAGATCACGTCGGGGCGACCTGCGATCAGTTTCTCAGCCGCGCCCGGGACGGCGAAATCGCCCGAGACGGTCTCGACGGCAAAACCGGCCTGCTCCGGCTTCTTCGGCTCGACCACGTCATGCATGGTCAGCTTGGTGATATCGCTCTTGCCGAGCCGGCCGTCGCGCAGCAGCCGTTCACAGAGCTTGCGGCCGACCATGCCGGCGGCGCCGAGAACCAGAATGTGCAAGAGCTCAACTCCTTCTTATTGGCCGGACTTATTGGCCGGAGCGCGCCGCTCTTGAAACCATTGGCGCGCCCTCGGCAAGCCCCGCGATCATTCCTTCACGGCGCCGGTCATCGCCGACACATAATGCTCCACGAAGAAGGCGTAAAGGATCACGAGCGGCAGCGAGCCGGCCAGCGCGCCCGCCATCAGCGAGCCCCAGCGGTAGATGTCACCGTCCACGAACTCGTTCACGATCGCGACCGGCACCGTCTTGTTGCTGGTCGATTGCAGGAAGGTCAGGGCGTAGATGAACTCGTTCCAGCACAGCGTGAAGCAGAAGATGAAGGCCGAGATCAGGCCGGGAATGGCCAGCGGCACGACGATCTTGATCAGGATCTGCCAGCGGCTCGCCCCGTCGATCAGCGCGCATTCCTCGAGCTCGAAGGGGATGGTCTTGAAATAGCCCATCAACAGCCAGGTCGAGAACGGGATCAGGATGGTCGGATAGGTCAGGATCAGCGCCAGCGGCGAATCGAACAGGCCGTACTGATACACGACCGTGGCGAGCGGAATGAACAGGATCGACGGCGGCACCAGATAGGCGAGGAAGATCAGCCCGCCGACGAGATTGGCGCCCTTGTAACGCAAGCGCACGATGGCGTAGGCGGCGAACACCGAGGCGATGATCGAGAGCACCGTCGCGCAGATCGCCACGTACATCGTGTTCCAGAGCCAGTACGGATAGTAGCTCTCGAACAGCAGCTTGTGGAAGTGCTTGAAGGTCGGATTCCAGGTCCAGAACGGATTGTACTTGTCGAGGTCGAGCAGCTGCTCGTCGGGCTTCACCGAGGTCAGCGCCATCCAGTAGAACGGGAACAGCAGGACGACGACGATGATGGCGAGCGGCAGGTACAGCGTCACCAGCCTGCGCGGCACCGACTGCAGATAGCTCATGCCCTCGCTGTGATCATCCTTCGCGACTGTCGGAGCCGAGCTATGCAGGATGGCCTTGAGATCGATCCGCGAGGTGGGGAGATCAGTCATTGTTTTCTCCCTGCTGCCACTTGCGACGCTGCAGGCCGAACCAGGACACCATGATGGCGGCGAGCAGGAACGGGATCATCGCACTGGAGATCGCGGCGCCCTCGCCGAGCTGCCCGGCGATGATCGCACGCTGATAGGACAGGGTCGCCATCAGATGAGTGGCGTTGACCGGGCCGCCACGCGTCATCGCCCAGATCAGCTGGAAGTCCGTGAAGGTGAACAGCACCGAGAAGGTCATCACGACGGCGATGATCGGCGTCAAGAGCGGATAGGTGATGTAGCGGAAATTCTGCCAGCGCGTGGCGCCGTCGAGCGTCGCGGCTTCATAGAGCGACGGCGAGACGGTCTGGAGGCCTGCGAGCAGCGTGATCGCGACGAACGGCACGCCGCGCCAGATATTGGCGAAGATCACGCAAATGCGTGCCCAGGTCGTGTCGCCGAGGAAGTTGATGTTCTGGTTGATCAGGCCGAGCTGCTTCAGCGACCAGGAGATGATCGAGAATTGCGAGTCGAAGATCCACCAGAAGGCGAGCGCGGAGAGCACCGTCGGAACGATGAAGGGGATGAGCACCATCGCGCGCAGCATCGCCTTGAACGGCATGTGCTCGTTGAGCAGCAGCGCGAGGTAAAGGCCGATGCCGAATTTGAAGGCGCTGGCGACGAAGGTGTAGAGCAGCGTGTTGAACACCGACAGCCAGAAGATGGAATCGTCCCACAGCCATTCGTAGTTCTCGAAGGCGATGAACTGTCCGGCCCTGCCGATGCGCGTGTCCGTGAAGGACAGCCAGATGCCCAGCCCCAGCGGATAGGCCAGGAAGAAGATCAGGAACACCATGGCCGGCACCATGAACCAGAAGCCGAGCCAATTGCGATTGTGTTTAAGCTGGGCCCAGGCGCCAGCCTCGGTCATCTGAGGCTTGGCCCGGGGAATTGCGACATCAGCCATGCCCGATATCCCTGATCGAAATGTAGACGAGCGGGCGACCCAAGAGGCGCCCGCCCCGTGACTGTTCAGCGATAGATGCGCTTCAGCTGGCGCTCGGCTTCCGCCATCGCGCCCTTCGCATCCTTGGCGCCGGTGCAGTAATTGGCGAACATGTCGACGACGATGAAGTCGGCGATCGCGGTTGCCGCCTTCTCGCCGACGGTGCCGATGCCCGACGCCGGCAGCGTGCGCTTGGAGGCCTGCGAGAACACGGCGTTCTTGGGATCGGCCGTCCAGATCGGCGCCGATTCATAGGCGTTCAGGGTCTGCGTCAGATAGCCCTGCGCGCCGGCCAGCCACTTCTCGTAGTTCTCCTTCTCCAGCATGAAGGCGACGAAGGCCTTTGCCGCATTCGGATATTTGGTGAAGTTGAAGGCGAGGATCGGCAGCGCCAGCTGCAGCTCGGTCGGCTTGCCGACCGGACCGACCGGCCAGAGCGCGTGATAGGTGTCCTCGGTGAGCTCCTTCTTGCTGGGATCGGTCTTGGCGGCGACGTAGATCGAGATGCCGTTCGCCGTGCAATAGAGCTCGCCGGCGAGATACGCCTTGTTGTTGGAGGAATCGTTCCAGGACGCCGTGCCCGGAATGAAGTTGTCGTACAGCGCCTTGCAATATTCCAGCGCCTTCGCCGTCTCCGGCGAATTGATGACGATCTTGTCGTTCTGGTCGACCGTGTAGGCACCGTGGCCCCACAGCACCCAGTGCAGCCAGGAATTGCCGTCGCCCGAGGCGTGACCGAGCGCGAAGCCGGCCGGCGTATTGTTGGCCTTGAGCGCCTTGCACATCTCGAGGAAGCCGGGAAAGTCCTTCGGGAATTCCTTGAAGCCAGCCTTGTCGAGCGCCGACTTGCGGTAGGTCATGTAACCGCCGTTGGTGGCGACGGGAATGCCGAGCCAGTCGTTGCCGAGCTTGCAGGTCTTGGCAGCCGCATCGGTCCAGCCGCCGTACTTGTTGCCGAGATAATCGGCGACATCGTTCATCTTCAGCACTTTGGTCGGGAACAGCTGCGGCAGGGTGTGCAGACCCCAGGCGAGATCGAGGCCGGAGCCGGTGTTGGCCGCAACCGAGGCCTTCGGCTGCACGTCCTCGAAGGACTCGCTGAAGGTGTTCATCTCGGTGCCGGTCGCGGCCTTGAACGCCGCCACCATCGCGTTGAACGCATCGTCCTCCGCCGGCACGAAGCGCTTCCAGCGCATCACCGTCAGCTTGGCGCCGGGCTCGGCCTTCCAGGGCGCGCTCTGCGCCCAGGCCTTGGCGAAGTCGAACAGTGCCGGCCCCGTCAGCATGCCGGTCGCAGCCAAAGCGGTGCCGCCTTGAAGCAGAGACCGGCGGGTAAAGTCTTGCATGTTGTCCTCCCTGTGATGCTTTTTGTCGTCTTATGCTTTGTCGTCTGATGCGTTAGGCGTTCATGCGTTTGCCCGTCGCATCGTCGAACAGATGGACCAGCGATGGCTCGGGCTTCAGCCGCACCTTGTCGCCCGGATTGAACTGGTGACGCTCGCGGAAGACCGCGACGACCTGCTCGCCGCCGAGCTTGGCAAACACCTGCGTCTCCGAGCCGGTCGGCTCGACGACGATGATCTCGGCCTCGGCGCCGTCATCGGCGATGGTGAAGTGCTCCGGCCGCACGCCATAGACCGCAGGACGGCCGTCGGAATTGGCGGGCGCGGTCTTGAGCGGGAGCTTGACGCCGTTCGGTCCTTCGAAGCTCGCAACGCCGTTGACGCGCACATGGCCTTTGAGGAAGTTCATGGCAGGCGAGCCGATGAAGCCGGCGACGAACTGGTTGTCGGGCTTGTCGTAGAGCTCGAGCGGGGTGCCCATCTGCTCGACGATGCCGTCATGCATGACAACGATCTTGTCGGCCATGGTCATGGCCTCGATCTGGTCGTGGGTGACGTAGACGGTCGTCGTCTTCAGCCGCTGGTGCAGCTCCTTGATCTCGGTGCGCATGGCCACGCGCAGCTTGGCGTCCAGGTTCGACAACGGCTCGTCGAACAGGAACACCTGCGGATCGCGCACGATGGCGCGGCCCATGGCGACGCGCTGGCGCTGACCGCCGGAGAGCTGTCGCGGATAGCGGTCGAGCAGCGGCGACAGCGCGAGGATCTCGGCGGCGCGCTTGACGCGCTTGTTGATCTCGTCCGAGCTGGCATTCCGCAGCTTGAGCGAGAAGCCCATGTTGTCGGCGACCGTCATGTGCGGATAGAGCGCGTAGTTCTGGAAGACCATCGCAATGTCCCGCTCCTTGGGCTGGACATTGTTGACGACGCGGTCGCCGATCGAGATCGTCCCGGAAGTGATGTTCTCGAGGCCGGCGAGCATGCGCAGAAGCGTCGACTTGCCGCAGCCGGAGGGGCCGACCAGGACGACGAACTGGCCGTCCTCGATCGGAATCGTCACGCCGTGCAGGACTTCAAAATTGCCGAACGATTTCCGCACGTCGCGGATTTGCACAGACGACATCTAGCTCCCTCCTCGAAAGTCCACGGCGCCTCTCGCGCCGCGACCGTCTTGTTTTTCGGACTTTACCGAACCAGGCCCGATATTAGCGGGCAACATTGTCGGTAGTTTGTGCGGTTTTGGCAATTTGTCTTTGGTTAGTCGTTGCTGGTAGCGCTGTCAACGTTCCTTTGTTTGCGGGACTGACTGTGTTAAGAGCAGCAAATGGGTCGAAAACGCACCAAGTCAGGCAAAATCCGGCTGGCCGAAGTGGCCGAGCTCGCCGGCGTCAGCCCGATTACCGCGTCGCGCTTTTTCCGCAATCCGGAGGCCCTGTCGGTCGCCAAGCGGACGCGGGTCGAGAGCGCCGCCAAGGAGCTCGGCTATGTGCCCAACCTTGCCGCGCGCGCCCTCGCCTCGCAACGCACCGAGGTCATCGGTGTCCTGATCCCATCGCTCACCAACAACGTGTTCTCGGACGTGCTGCGCGGCATCTATGACGCCTCCGAAGGCAGCCGCTACTCGATCCAGTTGTCCAACACGCGCTACAGCATTCTCCAGGAAGAGAAGTTGCTGCGTCTGTTTCTGGCGCAGAAGCCGGCCGGGCTGATCGTCACCGGCATCGACCAGACCGCGGAGTCCCGCGCGATGCTTCAGGCCGCGGACTGTCCGATCGTGCAGATCATGGAGATCGGCCCGGACCCGGTCGACATGATGATCGGCTTTTCGCACTATGATGCGGCCCGCGCGGCGATCGCGCATCTGTTCGAGCAAGGTCACCGCAAGGTCGGCTTCGTCGGCGCGAGGATGGATCCCAGGGTGCAGCGGCGGCTGGACGGATATGTCTCGGCCATGAAGGACGCCGGATCGTTCGACCAGCGCCTGGTGGTCACGACGGCGACGCCGACCTCGGTGACGCTCGGCGGCGCCCTGTTCACCGATCTGCTGGCGCGCGAGCCGGACATCGATGCGGTGTTCTGCGCCAACGACGACCTTGCGCTCGGCGTGCTGTTCGAATGCCGGCGCCGGGAGATCACAGTCCCCGGGCAGATCGCGATCGTCGGCTTCAACGATCTCGAATTCATGGCCGCCGCCGTCCCCACCCTCACCAGCGTCCGCACCAACCGCTATGAGATGGGCAAGACGGCCGCCACCATGCTGATCGACGCGATCGAGGGCCGCCGCCCGGAGCAGCCGGTGCTCGATCTCGGCTTCAAGGTGATCGAGCGGCAAAGCTCGTCGGCGCGACGTTCGGACAGCAGGCCAGCCGTATCAGGCGCGGGCGCGGCGAACAAAATGATAGCGTTACCAAGCAGCCACGACTAGTATCGGAATCGTGAGGAAACGACCCGCCAGCGGGAAGGCAGATCATCGCGCGCGCCGTTGGGCACCGCACATGCCGACACCATGAGACGGACGGTAGTCGCGTTTGCATTGCAGGAGAAACCAATGACAAAGAAACCAACCAACGGGCATGCCGCCGGCAGCAACGGTACCCGCCGCCATCTTCGCTCGCAGGAATGGTTCAACAACCCGCACAATCCGGGCATGACCGCGCTCTACATGGAGCGTTACCTGAATTACGGCCTCACCCGCGCCGAGCTGCAATCCGGCAAGCCGATCATCGGCATCGCCCAGACCGGCAACGATCTGTCCCCCTGCAACCGCCATCATCTCGAGCTCGCGCACCGCGTCCGCGAAGGCATCCGCGAGGCCGGCGGCATCGCGATGGAATTCCCGACCCATCCCATTCAGGAGACCGGCAAGCGACCGACCGCGGCGCTCGACCGTAACCTCGCTTATCTCGGCCTCGTCGAAATTCTCTACGGCTATCCGCTCGACGGCGTGGTGCTGACCACCGGCTGCGACAAGACCACGCCGGCCTGCATGATGGCGGCGGCGACGGTGAACCTGCCCGCGATCGTGCTGTCGGGCGGCCCGATGCTGAACGGCTGGCACAATGGCGAGCGCACCGGCTCCGGCACCATCGTCTGGAAATCGCGCGAGCGGCTCGCGGCCGGCGAGATCGACTATGAAGAGTTCATGGAGATCGTGGCCTCCTCGGCGCCCTCGGTCGGCCATTGCAACACCATGGGGACGGCCTCGACCATGAACGGGCTTGCCGAAGCGCTCGGCTTCTCGCTGCCGGGCTGCGCGGCGATCCCGGCGCCCTATCGCGAGCGCGGCCAGATCGCTTACGAGACCGGAAAACGCATCGTCGAGATGGTCTGGGAGGATTTGAAGCCTTCCGATATCCTGACCCGCAAGGCGTTCGAGAACTGCATCGTGATCAATTCGGCGATCGGCGGCTCGACCAACGCGCCGATCCACATCAACGCCCTCGCCCGCCATATCGGCGTCGAGCTGTCGATCGAGGACTGGCAGAAGTTCGGCCACGACGTGCCGCTCCTGGTCAACATGCAGCCGGCCGGCTTCTATCTCGGCGAGGAATTTCACCGCGCCGGCGGCGTGCCCGCGGTGGTGCGCGAATTGATGAAGCACAAGCGCATCCATGAGGACGCGGTCACGGTCAACGGCCGCGGCATCGGCGAGAACTGCAAGAACGCGCCCGCTCCCGACAACGACGTGATCTGGGCTTACGACAAGCCGCTGGTGAAGGACGCCGGCTTCCTGGTGCTGAAGGGCAATCTGTTCGATTCCGCGATCATGAAGACAAGCGTGATCTCCAAGGAATTCCGCGACCGCTACCTCAGCAACCCGAAGGACCTCAATGCCTTCGAGGGCCGCGCCATCGTGTTCGAGGGGCCGGAGGATTATCACGAGCGGATCGACGATCCCTCGCTCGACATCGACGAGCGCTGCGTGCTGTTCATCCGCGGCACCGGCCCGATCGGCTACCCCGGTGGCGCCGAGGTTGTGAACATGCAGCCGCCGGCGGCGCTGATCAAACGCGGCATCCTGTCCCTGCCCTGCATCGGCGACGGTCGCCAGTCCGGCACTTCTGGCTCGCCCTCGATCCTCAACGCCTCGCCTGAAGCGGCCGCCAATGGCGGGCTTGCCGTCCTCAAGACCGGCGACAAGGTCCGCATCGACCTCAACAAGGGCAGCGCCAACATCCTGATCTCGGACGAGGAGCTGAAGAAGCGCCATGCCGAGCTCAAGGCCAGCGGCGGCTTCAAGCATCCGCCGAACCAGACGCCGTGGCAGGAGATCTATCGCAACACCGTCGGCCAGCAATCGACCGGCGCCTGCATGGAGCTCGCCACAAGGTATCAGAACGTCGCCGGTACGTTCGGTGTGGCGCGGGACAATCACTGACACGGTCATTCCGGGGCGCGACGCAGTCGCGAGCCCGGAATCCATTCATCCACCGGCGCTGTGGCGCGATGGATTCCGGGTTCGCGCCAAGAGGCGCGCCCCGGAATGACGAAGGAAAATTCGCAGGAGAAACAACATGGCAGACCGCCTCAAGGGAAAGCGCGCCGTCGTCACGGCTGCCGCGGCAGGCATCGGGCGCGCTTGCGCCATCGCGTTCGCGCGTGAAGGCGCAACCGTCATCGCCACCGACATCAACGAGGCCGGCATCGCGAGCCTGACGAAGGAAGGCATCGCCGAGGTCGCAAAGCTCGACGTCCGCAACACCGCCGACGTCAACGCCTTCGCCAAGCGCGTCGGCAAGATCGACATCCTGCTCAACGCCGCCGGCTTCGTGCACCACGGCACCATCCTGGAATGTTCGGAAGAGGATTTCGATTTCTCGTTCGACCTGAACGTCAAGTCGATGCACCGGACCATCAAGGCCTTCCTGCCCGACATGATCGCCGGCGGCGGCGGCAGCATCGTCAACATCTCGTCCTGCGCGGCCTTGCGGCCGCCGGCGAACCGCTACGTCTACAGCTCGTCCAAAGCGGCGGTGTCGCTGCTGTCCCGCGCGGTCGCGCTCGACTTCATCACCAAGGGCATCCGCTGCAATTCGATCTGTCCCGGCACCGTCGAGACGCCTTCGATGCTCGACCGCGCGGCAGCCCAGGGCCCGCAGGGCAAGGAGATGTTCATCTCGCGCCAGAAGATGGGCCGGCTCGGCACCGCCGAGGAGATCGCCGCGATGGCGGTCTATCTCGGCAGCGACGAGAGCGCCTTCACCACCGGCGTCGATCTCGTCGTCGACGGCGGCTACATGCTCTGACGCAGGAAGGCCTCCGGCATGAACAAGATCGATCTCAACGGCCGCATCGCTATCGTCACTGGCGGCGCGCAGGGCTTTGGCCGCGCCATCACCGAGCGCTTCGTCGCCTCCGGCGCCAAGGTCGCGATCTGGGACTTTGACGCCGCGCTGGCCGAGAAGACGGCAAAGGAGATCGGCGGCGAAACGAAAGTCTTCAAGGTCGACGTCACCGACACGGCGGCCGTCGAGCAGGCACGCGATGCGACGCTCAAGGCCTTCGGCAAGATCGACATTCTCGTCAACAACGCCGGCATCGCCGGGGTCAACAAGCCGGTGTGGGAGACGGACCTGGAGGAATGGCGGAAAGTTCTGCGCATCAACCTCGACGGCCCCTTCATCGTCTCCAAGGCGATCGTGCCCGAAATGCTCAAGCAGAAATACGGGCGGATCGTGAACATCGCCTCGATCGCCGGCAAGGAAGGCAACCCGAACGCCGCGCATTATTCGGCGTCCAAGGCCGGCCTGATCGCGCTGACGAAGTCGCTCGGCAAGGAGCTCGCCGCCCATGACATCCTCGTCAACGCGGTGACACCGGCGGCGGCGAAGACGGCGATCTTCGACCAGATGACGCAGCAGCATATCGACTTCATGCTGTCGAAGATCCCGAAGGGGCGCTTCGTGCTGGTGGAAGAGCTCGCCGCGATGGTGAGCTGGCTCGCATCCCAGGATTGCGCCTTCTCGACCGGTGCGGTGTTCGACATCTCGGGCGGGCGCGCGACCTATTGAGGACATCATGATCCGGGAAGGTGGTTGCCTGTGCGGCGCGGTGCGTTTTAAGGCGGAGGGCGAGCCGCTCAACGTCCGCATCTGCCATTGCCGCATCTGCCAGAAGGCGATGGGCTCGCCCTACTTCGCCCGCGCCCAGTTCGACCAGCGCGCGCTCAGCGTCGAGGGCGAGACTGCACGCTACGCCTCCTCGGAGAATATCGATCGCGTGTTCTGCAAGCGCTGCGGCACGCGGCTTTTCGCCTGGCGCCGCAACGGCACGCTAGCGGGCGTTGCGCTCGCCACCTTCGATGATCGTAACGCCTTTGCGCCGACCGAGCACATCTGGGTGTCGGAAAAGCTCGCCTGGGTGAAGCTCGACGACGGCTTGGTGCAATATCCCGGGACGATCCCGGCGTGACTTTGCGCGACTGCACGGCGGCCGGCCGAAGCATCCATCTGCAGCGTGGCAATTCGGAACCGGCCACCCTATGTTGAGCCGAAGCGTTGCTGCGCCGGTTTGGTCAGGACGGTTGCAAGGCCGCTAGCTAACCGAAATGGATGAGCTGTGAACATTTCCTTGTACGACCTGTCGGTGTGGGTGCTTCCCCTCGTGCTCGCCATCACCTTCCATGAGGCCGCGCATGCCTTCGTCGCGGACCGGCTCGGGGACAACACGGCCGCGCAGCTCGGCCGCGTCAGCTTCAATCCTATCAGGCATATCGACCCGTTCGGCACCGTCATCCTGCCGGCGATGCTGCTGTTCGCGCATTCGCCGTTCCTGTTCGGCTACGCCAAGCCGGTGCCGGTAAACTTCCGCAAGCTGAACAATCCCAGGCTCGACATGGTCTGGGTAGCGCTGGCCGGACCCGCCACCAACATCCTGCTGGCGCTCGCCACCGCCCTCGCCTTCCATGCCCTGCCGCTGGTGCCCGCGAGCGCGGCGAAATGGGTTGCCGACAACCTCAAGAATGCCCTCATCATCAACGCCATCCTGGCCGTCTTCAACATGATGCCGATCCCGCCGCTGGACGGCGGCCGCGTCGCGGTCGGGCTGCTGCCGCGCCCCCTGGCCTTGCCGCTCGCCCGGCTCGAGCCGTTCGGTATGTTGATCCTGATCGGGCTCTTGATCCTGCTGCCGCTGGCGGGCTCGCAGTTAGGTCTAAATCTTGATGTTATTTCAGCAATACTGCGGACGTTGACCGGTTATGTGATTCAGGCTGTTCTCTTCCTGACCGGCAATGCGTAGTTGAACCGGAACACCCGAACACGAGCCGAAAGGCCAGAGGCCGACTTGGTCAAAGCTGCCGATATGCTGATCGCGCGACGCGCCGACACCCGCGCCCGCGCCGATTTTGCCACCTGGAAGATGATGGCTAAGCTCAACGGGGCGTCCGCGCTGCCTCCGGAGGCCCAGGAGTTCCTGAGCAGCTACAGGAACCTGCTGGCGCAGATGAGCGAAGGCGAAGCCACCGAGGCCACCATCGGTGCGATCTACAAGGCCTATTACGTCGAGATGGGTGGCGCTGGAACGCCGCCCGACGTGCGTCCGCGCGAGGCCGAGCCGGCAGCGGATAATGTTACCGCTTTCCGGCGCCCGGCGCCGAAGCCGAAAAGCGCTGGTTTCTTTGGGACAGGCGCGGCCAGCGGAGCCCAGAAACGGCCCCTGCCCGTGGCGCTGATCTTCGCCTGCCTGGTGGTGGTCTATGTCGGGATCCGGCTCTACTGGCGTTGAGCCGACTTCTTGTTGGCGGTCTTCTTCGATTTCTCAGGGGCGAAGCTGATCTCGAGGGTGCGCTCGAAACGCTCCTCGGTCAGTTGAACCGGAGGCGGCTCGAAAGGATCCGCCTTGCGAACCATCGAGATCGCAGCTGCATCGTAGGCGGCGTCGCCGGACGACGCGATCACGTCGACCGAGACCACATTTCCCTTTCGGTTGAGCGCGAAACTCACCGTGACCTTCTGATTGGCGTTCTCTCTGCCTTCCGGATTGATCTGGTGCTGCTTGATACGCGCACTGATTTTCTTGTTCCAGTCCACCGTGATCTTCAGGATGTCCTTGCCGAGCCCAACCACCGGCGCCAGGGCCTTTTCGGCCTCGCGCGTTGCGTCCTCGAACGTTTGCCGGGCCATATCAACCTGCTTTGGGGCAGCCTCCATGGCGGGCGTTTCAACGGCAGCCGCCTTCGGATCGTCGTCCTGCTCCTTCTTCGCAACCTTTTCGCTGACAATGCGATCGGGATCCTCGGCCTCTTGCGGTCGATCTTGAGGAAGTTCCGTCTCCTTCAGTTCGGCCTTCTGCTCCGGAAGCTCCGGGCGCTCCTCTTGTGCCGCGGAGTCGTTTGGTCCGGTCGGCAAATCGGATTCCTGAGCCTCCGGCGAAGCCATCTCGACGGCGAACTCGGCTCCGGCCGCGCCGAGACCATCGCCGTCGTCGTCGCCGTGCAAATGCGCCAGCGCGAGCGCAGCACCGCCGAGATGCAGGGCGAGCGCGGCCGCCGCCGCCAGGATCCAGAGCTTCCGGGATGGTCTCGGTTCGTCCGCCATCGTTCCGTCTTCTTAAGGCTGGGCGGCGCCTGCCACAGGCGCCCCCGGTGCGCCTTCCAGCGCGACCAGCTTCACCCGCGTATAGCCGCCCGAGCGCAAGAGCTCCATCACGCCCATCAACTCGCCATAGGGCACCGAGCGATCAGCGCGCAGGAAAACGTACTTGTCCTTGCTCATCTCGGAAAGGCCGTCGAGGGTTCCGATCAACTCGGCCCGGTGAACGGCGTTCTCCCCGATCGCGAGCGTCAGATCGGGCTTGATGCTGAGATAGATCGGCTTGTCCGGCTTCTTCTGCGGCGTCGCACTCGACGTCGGCAAATCGATCGGCAGGTCGACCGTGGACAGCGGCGCGGCGACCATGAAGATGATCAGCAGCACCAGGATGACGTCGATGAACGGCGTGACGTTGATGTCATGCGTTTCCGAGAAATCGTCGTCGTCATCATTGTCAGCGAGCGAAACGGCCATGGTCTACTCCGCCGCGCGCGAATGCACGCTGCCGTGGCTGCGGTCGAGATCACGCGACAGCAGTCGCCCCGCCGCGCCCGAGGCGCGGCTGACGAGCTCGAGATAGCCTTTCGTCACGCGCGAGAAGTGGTTGTAGATGATGACGGCGGGAATGGCGGCGACGAGGCCGATCGCGGTGGCGAGCAGCGCCTCGGCGATGCCGGGCGCGACCACGGCGAGGTTCGTGGTCTGCGACTTCGAGATGCCGATGAAGCTGTTCATGATGCCCCAGACCGTGCCGAACAGGCCGACGAAGGGCGAGGTCGAGCCGATGGTCGCGAGCACGCCCATGCCGATCCGGATGCGCCGTTGCTCCGCGCGCACGATCTCGGAAAAGCTCGAGGCGGCGCGTTCCTTGATGCCGGCATCGCTGGACAGGCCAGCCGAGATCCGCGCTTCGCGCAACGCCGCCGCAAGGAACGACGGCAGGATGCCCTCCTTGGTGCCGAGCGCCATCTGCGCTTCGGCAAGCGAGCGCGCCTCCGCAATCTTCTTCAACGCCGCACGCAGCTTGCCGGAGGCGACCGACAGCTCGATCGACTTGGCGATGAAGACGGTCCAGGTCATCAGCGAAGCGAAGGCGAGCCCGATCATCACCGCCTTCACGATGACGTCCGCCGACATGAACATCACCCAGGGCGACAATTCCTTCATGGCCGCAGCCTCGGGCTTCGCACCCGCGGGATTGGCGGCCACCGGGGCGGCGCCCACGACGGCGGGAGCCGTCGAGGCCACAGGCGCAGCTGCCGGGGGGACGGTCCCGGCAGCGGACGGCTGAGCCGTCGATGGGGCCGGTGCCGGCGGGCTCTGCGTCTGGGCGGAAACGGGGGATGCGAGCCAGGCAGACGCCAGCATCAAGGCTGCGGCAAGGCTTGCTTGAAAGGAGATGGTCTTCATACTTCGGCCCAGTAGCGAATGAGATTGTGATAGATACCCGTCAATTTGACCGTTTCGGGATCGTCACGCCCGAGCCGTTCCACCAGCGCCTGTATCGCGGTGTCGAGGCCATAGATCATGCTCCGGGCTTGATCGTCCCGTATCATGCTCTGAAGCCAGAAGAAAGACGCAACCCGCGTCCCCCTGGTCACGGGGGCAACGAGAGGTGCTGGAGGATAGAGCACAAGGCCCTCCAATTCCTGTCGTTCACACGCGTCGAACGAATGTCGCCTGTTGGTATCGGCCACACAATTGCGGGTCAATGCGTGCCGTTCGCGAGAACCCTTGAATAGATCAAGATCAAAACGATTCTAAACTGCCCCGCTCTCTGAGCGAAGGATGCGTCCTAAACGCAAATCGATTGCTGGCCACTCGATCGCCGCTCTGGGTTTCATCAGCCACAGCAACTCGTCGACGGTCTTCGCAACGGCGCGCACGCGATCGGTGCTGTCCATGCCGGCGATGTTGGCGCCATTGACAACGGCTTTGATTTCGTCGCGAAAGTCGGTGAGGAAGCACAAGGGATCGCGCTGCTCGTTGGCGACACGCGCGATCAACCCCTTGATCAGAATCTGGCACGCGATCAGCTTGCCGTTCAGCTCGTGCATGCTTTGCTCCGTCGCTGCGGCGCCGAAATGGACGATGCCGAAATCCATGGTAACCGAAACGGCTACGAGGCGACTTAGAACCGTTCTTGCGGCAGATCCGAAAGGCAGCGCGGCGCGGGGCCGATCGGTCCTGAGCACACTGCTCCGCGTGCTGCGCAAGACTTGCACGCCGGCCGGTCGCGGCGGGAAAACGCGGCATTGCACGTCGCCGCGCCAACGAGCTGCCTACACGGTGCAAAGCTTTCCAATTGTTTAGGATTCTCACCCGATAGTGCTGTTTACTCTGGAAGTTGGCGTGTATTATACATCATGCTGGAACCGTACGATTGCCCCGATATTCGTAGCCGAGGGCATACGAGCCGACACGAGACGACATGAACAAGTCCCGGCCGATCCTTTGGCTTCTGATCATCGCGGCCGTGGCTTCTGCGGGCTATTATGGTTGGCAGAAATTCGGCACGTCCGAGGCTGGAAAAACCCAGACCGCACAAAAAGGCCCGCCTCGCCCCTCCGCCGTCCCGGTCAGCGTTGCGCCGGTTCAGAAGACCGACTTTCCGGTCTATCTCACTGGTCTCGGCACGGTTCAGGGCTTTAACACGGTCCAGGTCCGAAGCCGTGTGGATGGCCAGATCGACAGGCTCGAATTTAGGGAAGGCCAGATCGTCAAGCAGGGCGATCTCCTGGTTTCGATCGATCCCCGCCCCTATCAGGCCACGCTCGACCAAGCCAAGGCCAAGAAGGCGCAGGACGAGGCCAGTCTCGCCAACGCCAATCTCGAGCTCCAGCGCGCCACGAAGCTCGGCGAATTCGCCACCGCCCAGCGCGTCGACACACAGCGCTCCACCGTCGCTCAGCTCACCGCCCAGATCGCCGCCGACGATGCCGCGATCTCCAACGCCCAGACCCAGCTCGATTACACCCAGATCAAGGCGCCGATCACCGGCGTGGCAGGCCTGCGTCAGGTCGACATCGGCAACATCGTCAACGCTTCGTCGCAGACCGCCATCGTCACGATCTCGCAGGTCGAGCCGATCGCCGTGATCTTCACCGCGCCGGAAGACCAGCTCCCCTATATCAGCGAGGGCCAGAAGGCCGGCGCGCTCAAGGTGATCGCCTTCACCACCGACGGCAAGAGGACGCTGGCCGAGGGCAAGCTCGCGGTGATCAACAACCAGGTCGACGCGACCAGCGGCACGATCCGGCTCAAGGCGGTGTTCGACAACAAGGAAAGAACGCTGTGGCCGGGGCAATCGGTCTCGACGCGGCTCCTGGTGCGAACGCTGAAGGATGCGACGGTCGTTCCGGATGACGCGGTCCAGCGCTCCACCAACGGACTCTATGCCTATACGGTCAACCAGGACAACAAGGCCGAACTGCACCAGATCAAGGTCAGCTATGGCATCGACGGTCATTCGGTCATCGAGGAAGGATTGAGCCCCGGTCAGCAGGTGATCGTCGGCGGACAGTTCAAGGTGCAGCCCGGAAGCCTGGTGTCGACGGCGGTAGCAAGCTCGGATCCGACCCAGAACAAGGTTCGACAGCAATGATCGGGGGCGGGATTTCGGCGCCTTTCATCCGATATCCCATCGGCACCTCGCTGCTGATGGCCGGCATTCTCTTCGTCGGCCTGGTCGCCTATCCCCTGCTCCCGGTCGCGCCCCTGCCGCAGGTGGACTTTCCGACCATTCAGGTCACCGCCAATTTGCCCGGCGGCAGCCCCGAGACCATGGCTTCGTCGGTGGCGCAGCCGCTCGAGCGGCAATTCGCCCAGATTCCTGGCATCGCGCAGATGACCTCGACGAGCTATCTGGGCACGGCGTCGATCACCATCCAATTCGACCTCAACCGCAACATCGACGGCGCCGCCAACGACGTACAGGGTGCCATCAACGCGGCCAGCGGCCAGTTGCCGAGGAACCTGCCGTCGCCCCCGACCTACCGCAAGGTCAACCCCGCCGACGCGCCGATCCTGCTACTGTCGGCGACATCGGAGACGCTGCCGCTGACCAGCGTCAGCGATGCCGTCGACACCCAGCTCGCCCAGCAGATCAGCCAGCTCTCGGGCGTCGCCCAGGTCTTCATCGGCGGCCAGCAGAAACCCTCGATCCGCATTCAGGTCGATCCCGCAAAGCTGGTCGCCAAGGGCTTGTCGATGGAGGATATCCGCAGCCAGATCGCGATCACCACGGTCGACAGCCCCAAGGGCAATATCGACGGCGAGAAGCGGGCCTATACGATCTACGCCAACGACCAGCTCACCCACGCGAAGGACTGGAACGACGTCATCATCGCCTATCGCAACGGCGCTCCGTTGCGAATCCGCGATATCGGCCAAGCGGTCACCGCTGCCGAAGACGCCAAGCAGGCGGCGTGGGCCAACGGCAAGCGCGGCGTGTTCCTGGTGATCTTCAAGCAGCCCGGCGCCAACGTCATCGAAACCGTCGACAGGATCAAGGCGACCCTCCCTCGTCTCGTGGCGGCGATCCCGCCCGCGATCAAGATCGAGCTCATCAGCGACCGCACCGCGACCATCCGTGCCGCGGTCGAGGACGTCCAGTTCACGCTGCTCTTGACCATTGTGCTCGTGGTCATGGTCATCTTCATCTTCCTGCGCAGCTTCTGGGCGACGGTCATTCCTACCGTCACGGTTCCGCTGGCGCTGCTGGGCGCGTGCGCCCTGATGTGGCCGGTGGGCTATTCGCTCGACAATCTGTCGCTGATGGCGCTCACCATCGCAGTCGGTTTCGTGGTCGACGACGCCATCGTGATGCTCGAGAACATCACGCGCTACATCGAGGAAGGCGACTCGCCGATGGAGGCCGCCTTCAAGGGCTCCAAGGAAATCGGCTTCACGATCGTCTCCATCAGCATCTCGCTGGTCGCGGTGCTGATCCCGCTGCTCCTGATGGGCGGCATTATCGGGCGCCTGTTCCGCGAATTCGCCGTGGTGCTGGCGATGACTATCTTCGTTTCGATGTTCGTATCGCTGACGCTGACACCGATGATGGCCTCACGCTTCCTGCGTGCCCATGGTGAGGTGCAGCACGGCCGCTTCTATCAATGGAGCGAGCGCGCCTTCGACGCGATGCTGCGCGGCTACGAATATGTGCTCGATCACGCCCTCGCCTGGCGGCGCACCACGCTCGCGATCTTCTTCGTCACGCTCGGCCTGTCGATCTACCTGTTCGTGCTGATCCCCAAGGGCTTCTTCCCGCAGCAGGACGTCGGCCTGATCACGGCCACGTCCGAAGCCTCGCAGGACATCTCGTTCAAGGAGATGGTGAGACGCCAGGAGCAACTCGGGAAGATCATCCTGGCCGATCCCGACGTTGCCAGCGTTGCCATGTCGATCGGCGGCAGCGGCCGTGCCGGCAACAACGGCAACCTGTTCATCACGCTGAAGCCGCGCAATGAGCGTGACGCTTCGGCCCAGCAGATTATCGCGCGTCTGCGTCCGCAGTTCGACAAGGTCCAGGGCGCCCGCCTCTACATGCAGGCGGCCCAGGACGTGCGGCTCGGCGGTCGACCCACGCGCACTCAGTTCGAATTCACGCTGCAAGACGCCAATCTGGACGAGCTGAACGAATGGGCGCCGAAGATCCTTGGCAAGATGCAGACACTGCCGGAGCTGCGCGACGTCGCGACCGACCAGCAGACGCAGGGCACGACGGTCCAGCTCAAGATCAACCGCGACACCGCCGCCCGCTACGGCATCCAGCCCCAGCTGATCGACGATACGCTGTATGATTCCTTCGGACAGCGGCAGGTCACGCAATATTTCACGCAGCTCAACACCTACAAGGTGATCCTGGAAGTCCTGCCGGAGATGCAGGGCGATCTCGAGACGCTAAACAAGCTCTACGTGAAATCGCCGCTGACCGGCGACCAGGTGCCGCTGTCGACCTTCGCGAGCTGGACCACCGATCCGGTCCGCCCGCTCTCGATCAGCCATCAAGGCCAGTTCCCGTCGATCACGATCAGCTTCAATCTCGCGCAAGGCGTCGCGCTCGGCCAGGCCACCGAGGCCGTGCAGAAGGCGATGGCGGAGCTCGGGACGCCGCCCACGCTGAATTCGAGCTTCCAGGGCACCGCGCAGGCATTCCAGCAATCGCTCGGCACCGTGCCGCTCCTGATCCTCGCCGCGCTGGTCGTGGTCTATCTGATCCTCGGCATTCTCTACGAGAGCTACATCCATCCGATCACGATTTTGTCGACGCTACCCTCGGCCGGCGTCGGCGCGCTCGCGATCCTGATGGCGGCCGGATTCGACTTCAGCCTGATCGCGCTGATCGGCATCATCCTCCTGATCGGCATCGTGAAGAAGAACGGCATCATGATGGTGGACTTCGCGATTGCCGCCGAGCGCGACGAGCACAAGACGCCGGAGGAATCGATCCGCCAGGCCGCACTGCTGCGCTTCCGCCCGATCATGATGACGACGATGGCGGCCCTGCTCGGCGGCGTGCCCCTCATGCTCGGCCACGGCACCGGCGCCGAAATCCGCCAGCCGCTCGGCTACGCCATGGTCGGCGGCCTGATCGTCAGTCAGGCGCTGACGCTGTTCACCACGCCGGTCGTCTATCTCTACCTCGACAAGCTCAACAACTGGTTCTCGACCTGGGGCCGTTCGGACGACGAAGGCGAGGAGACGCCCGAGCACGGCAGCGTCAAGGAAGCCGCCGAGTAAGCTTGCGCCGCGCCTGCCGCGACGCTACAGCGAGACCCCGGTTCGCAAATGCGGTTTCCCATGCCTGTGCAATCCAGACTTGTCGCCCTTGTCGCTGCTGTCCTGTTGTCAGCGGGCGCAGCACACGCCCAGCAGGGCGCCAAGAAGAACGCCGCGCCCGCCCCGGCCGCGCAGCCCGCGCCTGCCCCGACACAGGCGCAGGCTGACGGTGCTTCCGGACAGCCCGGCTGGATCGTCCGCTGCACCAGCGCAAGCCGCGACGCGCCGCTCGAATGCGCGATGGAGCAGAACGCGGTGCTGACCAAGACGGGCCAGACCGTCGTCCTGATCAACATCCGCATCGCGCCCGACACCCGCACGCCGATCGCGCTTCTGCAATTGCCGCTCGGCCTCAACCTTCCGGTCGGGGCCAAGCTCCAGATCGACGAAGGCAAGACGTTCGATCTCCAGATCCAGACCTGCGAGAATCGCGGCTGCTACGCCTCGACCCCGGTTGCGCCGGACCTGCTCGCCGCCTTGCGGTCGGGCAAGCAGCTGAAGGTCTCTTTTCAGAACATGGCCAAGGAGACCATCGCGATCCCGATGCCGCTCGGCGATTTCGCGGCGGCCTACGACAAGATCAAGTAGCGGGCACGCCTCACGTCACGATGTCACTCGCCCGAAGCAGCGTTGTGAAGCCGCCATAGATCATGCGCTTGCCGTCGAACGGCATGCCCTCGAATTTGATGCGCGGGTCCGCCATCACCTTCTTGTTGATGGCATCGCGGCTCTCGCGGTCCCGATAGACGATCCAGGCGAACACCACGATCTCGTCCTCCTTCGCGATCACCGCGCGCGGAAACGAGGTGAGCTCTCCATAGGGAACGTCATCGCCGATGCATTCGACATAATCGAGCGCGCCGTGCTCCATCCAGATGGCGCAGGCTTGCGTCGCCAGCGCCTTGTAAGCCTCGATGTTGGCCTTCGGCACGGCGAGAATGAAACCATCGACATAGGGCATTGTGGATCTCCTTGAGTTGTCCAGCCCAAGGACGATACAGCGCGCGGCGATCCGACTTGGAAATGCAAATACTAGGTGAGGCAAACCGTCGCGAGCAACGAGGCAGCCCATCAACCTGCCTGCCATCCTGCCCAGGACCGGAACCATACCTTGGGAAAGCGCCCGGAACTGGCTGGGGAACCTGGATTCGAACCAAGACAAACAGAGTCAGAGTCTGTTGTGCTACCGTTACACCATTCCCCAACGGAATAGTCGAACAAATTCAAAGGCCTGCTTGATTTGTTCGACTGTGGCCGGGAAGCGCATCGCGCTAATCGCGGCTCAGGCGTGGCAGCCTTCTACCCGCTCGCATCTGGGCTGGCAAGCGCTGCGGTGGACGGATCGGGTCAGGGCGCGTTTGATCAGACGACGATGTGGTCGAAGTCTGCGGCGATCCGGGTGTTCGGGAAGATTTTTGCCGCCTCGGCGAGAATCTCTGCGTCTTCGTAGCGTCCCGACATATGCGTCAGCACGAGCTGTCCGACCTCGTTCGCGGCGGCAAAGGAGGCCGCTTCTGCCGCGGTGAGATGGCCGTAATTCCGCGCGGTCGGCGCGTCGCGATCGAGGAACGTCGCCTCGATCACCAGCATGTCGGCGCCGGCCACGTATTGCGACAATCCATCGGTGGTCTCGGTGTCGCCGATCACGACGAGCTTGCTGCCGCCGCTCGGCGGACCGAGGACGTCTTCCGGATCGATAGTTCGGTCGGCAAGCACGATCGGTCGGCCGGCGGCCAACTCGCCGCGCAACGGGCCGTCGGGGACACCCAGCGCGATGAGGCGATCAGGCCGCAGATGACGGCGCGCGGGGCTTTGGAAGATGAAGCCGAAGCTGTCGGTGTCGCGGTGGCGGACCGGAAAACAGTCAACGGCGAATTCACCGGTATCGATAGCTCGTCCCTCGGTCAGCGCTTCGAACTGGACGGCGATCGGCGCCCTGCCCGCGCCCCACAGGCCGGCGAGCATGCGGGTGACGAGGTCGAGCGTGCCCGCGCCGCCGTGAACGGTCATTATCTCGGACGTCTGCCGCAAGCCGAGGGTCGAGAACAATCCGGGGATGCCGAGCACGTGGTCGAGATGGGCGTGGGTGAGCAGGATGCGGTCGAGCCGCCGGAAGCCGGCGCCGCTGCGCAGCAGCTGGCGCTGCGTGCCCTCGCCGCAATCGACCAGGACGCGCTTGCCTGCGGCTTCCACAAGGAGTGCCGGATGGTTGCGCTCCGCCGAGGGAACGCTCGCCGATGTCCCGAGAAACGTCAGGGCGAACATGGTCGTCGATGTCCAGCGACCGTCCTTCTCCGCGTCGATACGGTTGACGGTCTCACCGTCCCCAATGCCACGCGAGCAGCAGCGCGTACAGGCCCATCGACCCGGCATAGAGCACGGCGAGCAGCACGTACCCCGCGATCTGGCGACTGATCGTCGCCTTCGGCGTCACCCACCAGTCGAGCGCCTTGAAGGCGGCGGGCACCAGCCACCAGCCGAGCAGCTGCGTGCTGACGAGATTGCCGATGAACAGCGACAGCCAGACCGGCACGCCGTTTCTGTCGATCAGGGGCGCGCTGATGAAAGTACCCCAGAGGTAGACCACGGGATAGAGAACCAGGAGGACGATCAGGTTGCTCTTCCAGATGAAACCGGGCCCTTGCTCGGGCGCCGACGTCTTGCCGGCCGGGAACCAGAAGTTGAAGCCGTAGCTCGCCCGTTTCACGTTCATGCCGGCGTTGAAGCGCGCGCCCTCCTTCAGCAGCGTCTGCCGCAACGGCGAGTCGAGCCAGGCATTGAGATTGGCATCGCTGTCGAAAGACAGGATGATGATCCATTCGTCATGCAGGCCCGGAATCGGCCGCTCGACCTTGTGCCGCAGAAATCCCTTGAACTCGGCCTCCGCTGCCTGGATGCGCTGCTGCCATTTCAGGAACGCGTCCTCGAGTCCATCAGGGACTTTGAATGAGATGACGGCCGAGACCGCGCTGTCGCGCGGGACGCCGGTGTCGGGCAGGATATGGACGTCCTCCGAACCGACGAAGAAGCGCTGCACCTCCGCGATCAACTTCGCCCGCACCTCGCTCTGCAGCCAGGCACGTGCCGCAGCCGGGCTCGCGAAACGCAGGATCGTCACCCAGTCCACATGCGCCGGCGGTTGCGGCGGCACCACTTCAAGGCTGAGGAAGCCTGGCCAGGCCTTGAGCACCTCGCCGACCTCACCGTTCCACCGGGCGAACGCAGCAAAGCCGTCGTCGGCGATGCGGCGCTGAATGACAAGAGCGACCGGCTGGCCGGTTGTTTCAGGAGATGCGCTCATTGGCAGCGGTCCGCCTCAGCCTTTCTTGTAGAGCCGCTTGCCCATCACCCAGGTCTCGTCGACGCAGCGATCGTCGCCGACCATCATGACGGCGAACAGCATGCTCGCGGCCTCGTCCATCGTGCGCGGGCCGGCGCCGTCGGCGATCAGCGATTGATGCCACGCTTGCGCGACCTGCCCGCCGTTCGGATCGAGCGCGACGAAATCGGCCTCCTTGCCCGGCTCGAAGTTGCCGAGCTTGTCGTCGATGTAGAGGCCTTCGGCGCCGCCGAGCGTGATCGACCAGAAACCGCGATAGGGCGAGAGCTTGTTGCGCTCGGCTTCCGCGAGGTCCTTGCGCGCGGGATCGATGCTGCCGTCGAGCAGCGTGTTGTTGCACATGCCGACCTTGTAGGCGTCGTCGAGCACGGAGATCATCGAGAAGCGGTTGCCGCCGCCGACATCGGTGCCGAACGACATCTTGACGCGATGCTCGGGATCGGTGGCGCGGCCGAGGCGGAACAGGCCACTGCCGAGGAACAGATTCGAGCACGGGCAGAACACCACCGCCGCGCCCTTCTTCGACATGCGGCGGAACTCGTTGTTGGAGAGATAGACGCCGTGGCCGCCGGAGAATTTCGGACCGACCAGGTCGAACTTCTCGTAGACACCGAGATAATCCTGGCAGTCCGGATGCTCGACCAGCACGCCGCTGCATTCGGCCGGATTCTCGGAGATATGGGTGTTGACCCAGCAGTCCGGATGCTCGTGCTTGAGACGCTGACACGCTCTCAGCAATTCCGGCGAGGCACCAAAGGCGAAGCGCGGCGTGATGGCGTAGAGATTGCGGCCCTTGTTGTGGTACTGCGCGATCAGCCGCTTGCTGTCGCGATAGAAATTTTCCGGCGTGTCGATGAAATCGGCCGGCGCGTTGCGATCGATCCCGGTGAGGCCCGCGATGACGCGCATGTTGCGCCTGCTCGCTTCCTCGAACAACTCCTCGGTCGAAACAGGCGAGGAGCTCGTGAAGGCCTGGCAGGTGGTGGTGCCTGAGGCGAGCAGCGCATCGAGGAAACGCTTCACGCCCTCGCGCGCGTAGTCGCGATCCCGGTATTTGAGCTCTTCCGGGTAGACCCATTTCTGCAGCCACGGCAGGAGCTGCTCACCATAGGCCCCTAACACGCGCGTCTGCGGCAGATGGATGTGGCCGTCGATGAAGCCGGGAACGATGATGCGGTCCTTGATGTGGGTGACCTCGACGCCCGGATGGGCGGCGGCAATCTTGTCATAAGGACCGAACGCCTTGATCACGCCGTCAGTGACGACCATGAGACCATCCTGGTGAAAGCGCGCGGCGGCCGGCTCGTTGCCGACGTGCTTCCAGGGATCGTCGACGAAATCGAAGAACGTGCCGCGAATTCCGACCGTGGTCATGATTTGGTTCCTTATTTAACTGTGTGTCGCTTGGCGCGCCGACGGCAGCGAGATCGCGAGCAGCGTCCCCGCAATGGCGCAGAGCCCGAGATAAAGCCATCCGATCGGCGCCTGTGTCGCTTCGGGCAACACCGCCGTGATCGCCATGGCACCGCTCACGGCGAGATAGCAGAGCGCGCTGATGAGGCCGCCAACCAGGCCATGGTCGCGTTCGAACAGGCCAAGCGCCATGCCGTACATCATCGGGCACAGCACGCCGCAGCCGCCGAGCACCAGCGCGCCGCCGATCGTGATCGACGTAAAATCCAGACCTAGGGTCATGCCCGTTACGCTCAGGACCGCAGAGCCGGCGAGGAACAGCGCGAAGGCGCCGAAGCCCAGCAAGCGCGCCGGCATGACGCGCGCGAAATGCGCGCAGCCGAGCTCGCCGGCGAGATTGACCCCGCCAAGCCCGAGTGCGACGAGGCCGTAGATGGCCGCCGAATAGCCGAGACCGGTCTGGTAGAAGAACGGCGCGACGACGCCGAACGCCAGCTGCGCGCTGGCCGCCGCGGCAAACACCAGCACGAAGGCGAGGAAGCCCGGGCGGACCAGCGCATCGCGCAAAATACCGGCAGTGCGGCGCGGATCGAACGGCGCGCGCCGCTCTGCCGGCAATGTTTCGGGCAGAAGAAATGCGACGATCGCGGCGACGATCGCCGCGGCGACGGCAATGACGACGAAGACGCCGCGCCACGAGGTCAGCTCGACGATGAAGCCACCGGCTGCCGGCGCCAGCACCGGCGCAAGGCCCCAGGCGGCACCCAACAAGCCGGAGATCGCGGTGAGCTCGCGGCCGCGGAAACAATCGGCTGCGACCGCATAGGCGACGACGAGACAAGTGCAGCCGCCGATGCCTTGCAGGAAGCGCAAGCCGAGCAGCAGCGAGGCGCTGGTGGCCATCGCACAGGCGATGCTCATCGCGATCAGGACCGACAGGCCTGCGAGCAGCACGTTGCGGCGGCCGAGAGTGTCCGAGGCGATACCGACCGGCACCAGCGCCAGAGACATGCCGAGCATGTAAGCGGTGACGGTGTTCTGCATCGACGCCGCGTCAGCTGCGAGATCCACCACCATCTGTGGCAGGCCCGGCGTATAGGCATCGAGCGGAATCTGGCTGAACGGCACGACGCACAACAGGATCGGCACGATCCCACTCCTGGCGCGACCGGCGTCCGAAGCAAGTGCAGTCATGGCTTACGCCCCCTCGATGCCCGCAGGCCCCATCTTTTCGTGCGCGCAATGAGACACGATGCAGGTTGCGGATATTCACGCACGGAACGTGCCAGAACTGTATGTAAAAACTCTTAGGAGTTCCCGTATCGATACGGTTCGCGGCGCTGGATGATCAGGCTCCGGGCACAGTCAAACAAAAATGCGAAAACAACCCCATGCACAGTACGAATCATTGAAGAATTTCGCGCCGCATGGTGCGGGTCCTGCCGGCGAGGGCCGTTTGACACGTCGGGCAGAACAGGCGCAAAGTTGCATGATCGCCGATCGTGAATTCGCAACTCGCGCCGACGCCGTTAACCGGTCGGAAGCCATGGCTGCTATCAAACGTGAGCCGGCCTCGACATCGGCACCACTGTCGATGGCGCGAGGCTGAACTCTATGCACGCGCCCGATCGCAGTTTGCACGAGGCCATGCTTGTCCGGCAGATGGATCGAGCCACGGCAGGCATCGGCAATCGAGGTTGGAAATGACTCTCCTCAGAAGTGACGGCGTGTGGTTGAACGAACCGAAACGATGGACGGCAGAGGACGATCGCCTCCAGGTCGTGACGGACAAAGGCACCGATTTCTGGCGAGAAACCCACTACGGCTTTTATCGTGACAGCGGGCATTTCCTGGGCTTTCCAACCGGCGAGGCATTCACCGCCAGCTTACGTGTACAGGGCGACTTCCAGGCGCTCTACGATCAGGCGGGCATCATGGTGCGCATCGACGCGCGACATTGGGTCAAGGCCGGCATCGAACTGTCGGACGGCCGCGCCATGCTTGCAAGCGTGCTAACCGACGGGCGATCGGACTGGGCAACGGCACCCTATGAGCATGATGCCGGAGACTTCTGGGTCCGCGCAACCGTCGCCGACGGCGTCCTTCGTCTACAAGTCTCGGCCGATGGCAAGACCTGGCCTCTCATGCGGCTAGCGCCGTTTCCGGCAGCAAGCTCCTATCTTGTGGGCCCGATGGCCTGCACGCCCGAGCGGGCGGGACTGGAAGTCGTGTTCTCGAACTTTCGTCTGACACCGCCGCTTGGAAAGGACCTTCACGACCTGAGCTAAGCGGCCTTGCGATCTATCGCGCTCCCGAGCGGGCAGATCGTCGTTCAGCGCAGGCCACTCGTCTCTACCCCCTGGCCGACTGCGCTTCCACCGCCTGCACGGCGACATCAGCGACCTGCCGCAGCGCTTCACGATCGGCGCCTGAAGACGCCATCACGCCCATGCCGACCGCCACCGCCGAGACATAGCGCGCGAGCGCGGCCGGATCGGCGCTCTCCTTGAGATCGCCCTCCGCCTTGGCCCGGACGAAACGGTCGCGGAGCTGGTCCTCGTTCTGGGCGCGGCGGGCGGCGAGCTCGAAGGGGACGTTTTCTGAGCCGGTGCCGCAGGCGATGCCGCCCTGCACGAGCAGGCAGCCGGGCGGATTGGCGGGATCGGTCTGCTTGTCGGCGATGCCCATCAGCATCCGCTCCGCCACCTGGCGAGCGGTGGGCGCTGCGACCACCTCGTCCATCCAGATGTTGCGCAGCGTGGTGTAGCGGTCGAGCGCAGCCTTCAGCAGGCCTTCCTTGTTGCCGAAGCAGGCGTAGAGACTGGGCGGATTGATGCCCATGGCCTCCGTGAGCTGGGCAATGGTCGCGCCCTCATAGCCATGGCGCCAAAACACTTCCATCGCCTGGTCCAACGCCGTTTCGGCGTCGAATTCGCGGGGGCGTCCCATGCCCATGTGCCTGTCTCCTCGGATTCGGCGTGCTGTCTCAGCCTAACGCCGGATCCTATCTATTTGTTCTAGCTTTCTTTTTCTTGTGTCTTCCAATCGTCGCGGTATCGGCGTACAATTTTCTTAGTGATTGGTACATAAGTATCTTGCACTGCGGTATCCAGCTCCACATCTGTAGTGAACACTACATATCTGGAGCGCGCAAATGCATCCCTCCCAAAATACCTCCCGTACCGGCCATTTCCGCCGCCTTCTGGGCGGCGTCGCCATCGTGGGCGCCCTCGCCGCGGCCGGCTCGATCGTGACCGGCCGCTATTTTCATGCGGCGCAAGCGACCGCACCGGCGGCCGCAGCTGAACAAGCCGTTTCCGTCACCGTCGCGATGATCGAGCCGCGGCAGACCGTGCTGTGGGACGATTTCTCCGGCCGGCTCGAGGCGATCAACCGTGTCGAGCTCCGCCCCCGCGTTGCGGGTGCGATCATGTCGGCGAACTTCACCGAGGGCGCGCTGGTGAAGGCCGGCGACGTGCTGTTCAAGATTGATCCCGCCCCCTATGCGGCCGAGGTCGACAAAGCTGCCGCCCAGCTCGAGGCCGCCAAAGCGCGCGTCGTCTTCACCCAAAGCGAACTCGAGCGTGGCGCACAGCTCGTCGGCAACGCCGTGGTCACCCGGCGGGACTACGACCAGCGCGACAACGCCAATCGCGAAGCGATCGCCAACGTCAAGGCGGCCGAGGCGACGCTGCAGACCGCAAAGCTCAATCTCGACTACACCGAAGTGCGCGCGCCCGTGGATGGCCGCGTCGGCAAGATCGAGGTCACCGTCGGCAATCTCGTCGCCGCCGGCACCGCCTCGCCGGTGCTGACCTCGCTGGTCTCGGTCAATCCGATCTACGCCTCGTTCGATGCGGACGAAGAGGTGGTGCTGCGCGCGCTGAACTCGATCGCCGATGCTTCCGGCCAACGCGGCAAGCTCGACCAGATCCCGGTCGAGATGACGACCTCGGGCGGCTTGTCCGCGAAGGGCAACATCCAGCTCATCGACAACCAGGTCAACGGCCAGAGCGGCACCATCCGTGTCCGCGCGGTGTTCCGCAACGACGATGGGCGTCTCATCCCCGGCCAGTTCGCGCGCGTGCGCATGGGCCAGCCGAAGCAACAGGCGCTGGTGATGATCGACGAGCGCGCGATCGGCACCGACCAGGACAAGAAGTTCGTGATGGCAGTCGGCGACGACAGCCGCGCCGTCTACCGGCCGGTCACGCTCGGCGGCGCGGTCGATGGGCTTCGCATCGTCACCTCGGGCCTGAAGTCCGGCGACCGCATCGTCGTCAATGGTCTGCAACGCGTGCGTCCGGGAGCCCTCCTCAAGACGGAGGTGGCGGCGATGGGTGCACGGGGGCCGCAGCAGGCGTCGAACCACAGCAACCAGGACGTGGTGCAGCGTTAATGCACCCCGTAATCCCGGGGCGCGCATCGCGCGAACTACGGTGCGCAATTGCGCACCTGAGAATCTCGAGCGTACGAAACTCCGAACACATCACCTCTGGATTCCGGGTTCGCGCTTCGCGCGCCCCGGAATGACGAGTGGAGGTCTCGGAGAACATCAGAATATTGCCCAGGGGCAAGGCCATGAATCTGTCAAAGTTCTTCATCGATCGTCCGATTTTCGCCGGCGTGCTGTCGGTCCTGATCTTCCTTGCCGGCCTGATCTCGCTGTTCGCGATGCCGATCTCGGAATATCCGGACGTCGTGCCGCCCTCCGTCGTGGTGCGCGCGACCTATCCCGGCGCCAACCCCAAGGTTATCGCGGAGACAGTGGCGACCCCGATCGAGGAGCAGATCAACGGCGTCGAGAACATGCTCTACATGTCGAGCCAGGCGACCACCGACGGCGCGATGACGCTGACGGTGACGTTCCGGCTCGGCACCGATCCCGACAAGGCGACGCAGCTGGTGCAGAACCGCGTGCAGCAGGCCGAGCCGCGCCTGCCGGCCGTGGTGCGCCAGCTCGGCATCATCACCAAGAAGTCCTCGCCCGACCTCACCATGGTGGTGCATCTGTTGTCGCCGAACGGCCGCTACGACATGACGTATTTGCGCAACTATGCCGTGCTCAACGTCAAGGACCGGCTGGCGCGGATCGACGGCGTCGGCGACGTCCAGCTCTATGGCGCCGGCGACTATTCGATGCGGGTCTGGGTCGATCCGCAGAAGGCGGCCGAGCACGGCCTGACCGCAAGCGACATCGTGCGCGCCATCCAGGCGCAGAACGTCGAGGCTGCCGCCGGCGTGGTCGGCTCCTCTCCGAACGTCAAAGGCATCGATCTCCAGCTCTCGGTCAATGCCGAAGGCCGGCTCGCCAACGAGGAGCAGTTCGGCGACATCGTGGTCAAGACCGGCACGCGCGGCGAGGTCGTTCGTCTGCGCGATGTCGCGCGCATCGAGCTCGGCGCGTCCGAATACGGCCTGCGCTCGCTGCTCGACAACAAGCATGCGGTGGCAATCCCGATCTCCCAGGCGCCCGGCTCCAACGCGCTGCAGATCTCCGACAACGTCCGCGCCACCATGGCGGAGATCAAGAAGAACATGCCGGAGGGCGTGTCCTACCAGATCGTCTACGACCCGACTCAGTTCGTTCGCTCCTCGATCGAAGCCGTCATCCACACGCTGTTGGAAGCCATCGCTCTCGTGGTGCTGGTGGTGATCCTGTTCCTCCAGACCTGGCGGGCTTCGATCATCCCCCTGCTGGCCGTGCCGGTGTCGATCGTCGGCACCTTCGCCGTGATGCACGTGTTCGGCTTCTCGATCAACGCGCTCACCCTGTTCGGCCTGGTGCTCGCCATCGGCATCGTCGTCGACGACGCCATCGTCGTGGTCGAGAACGTGGAGCGCAACATCGAGTCCGGGCTGTCGCCGCGCGATGCCACCTATCAGGCCATGCGCGAGGTCTCGGGCCCGATCATCGCGATCGCGCTGGTGCTGATCGCGGTGTTCGTGCCGCTCGCCTTCATCTCCGGCCTCACGGGACAGTTCTACAAGCAGTTCGCGCTAACGATCGCGATCTCGACGGTGATCTCGGCCATCAATTCCCTGACGCTGTCTCCGGCGTTGTCGGCGCTGCTGCTCAAGGGCCACAACGAGCCGAAGGACCGGCTGACGCTGATCATGGAGAAGAGCCTCGGCTGGTTCTTCCGCGGGTTCAACAAGGCGTTCACGCGGTCCTCGGAGAACTACAGCGGCAGCGTCGGCAAGGTGATCTCGCGTAAGTCCGCGATGATGGGCCTTTATGTGGTCCTCGTCGGACTCACCGCATTTCTGTTCCAGCAGGTGCCTGGTGGATTCGTGCCGGGCCAAGACAAACAGTACCTCGTCGGCTTTGCCCGCCTGCCCGACGGCGCCACGCTCGACCGCAGCGAAGAGGTGATCCGCAGGATGAGCGACATCGCGCTGACCCAGCCCGGTGTCGAGAGCTCGGTAGCCTTCCCGGGCCTGTCGATCTCCGGCTTCACCAACTCATCCAATGCCGGCATCGTGTTCTCGACGCTGAAGCCGTTCGACGAGCGCAAGGATCCCTCGCTCAGCGGCCCTGCGATCGCGGCCGAGCTGAACAAGAAATATGCCGGCATCCAGGAAGCCTTCATCGCCATGTTCCCGCCGCCGCCGGTCAACGGCCTCGGCACCATCGGCGGCTTCAAGCTGCAGATCGAGGACCGCGCCGGTCTCGGCTATGACGCCCTGAATGAGGCCACCAACGCTTTCATGGCGGCGATGCAGAAGGCGCCGGAGATCGCCGGCGTGTTCTCCAGCTTCCAGGTCAACGTGCCGCAGCTGTTCGCCGACATCGACCGCACCAAAGCGCTGCAGCTGGGCGTGCCCGTCACCGAGGTGTTCAACACGCTGCAAATCTACCTCGGCTCCTACTACGTCAACGACTTCAACAAGTTCGGCCGCACCTATTCGGTCCGCGTCCAGGCCGACGCACCGTTCCGCGCCCGCGCCGACGACATCAGGCAGTTGAAGGTGCGCTCGTCGTCCGGCGACATGGTGCCATTGTCGGCGCTGCTCAACATCCGCCAGAGCGCGGGGCCGGAGCGCGCGATCCGCTACAACGGCTTCCTGTCGTCCGACATCAACGCGGCGGCTGCGCCGGGCTTTTCATCGGGCCAGGCGCAGGAAGCGGCGACGCGGATCGCGGCGGAGGTGCTGCCGCCGGGCTTTGCCTTCGAATGGACCGACCTGACCTATCAGGAGTTCATCGCCGGCAATTCCGGCATCTGGGTGTTTCCGCTGGCGATCCTGCTGGTGTTCCTGGTGCTGGCCGCGCTCTATGAGAGCCTGACCCTGCCGCTATCGATCATCATGATCGTGCCGATGGGCTTGCTCGCCGCGATGTTCGGCGTCTGGATCTCCAAGGGCGACAACAACGTCTTCACCCAGATCGGCCTCATCGTGCTGGTCGGCCTCTCCGCCAAGAACGCGATCCTGATCGTCGAATTCGCGCGCGAGCTCGAATTCGCCGGGCGCACGCCGATCCGGGCTGCGATCGAAGCCAGCCGCTTGCGGCTACGCCCGATCCTGATGACGTCGATGGCGTTCATCATGGGCGTGCTGCCGCTGGTGCTCTCGACCGGCGCGGGCTCGGAGATGCGGCGCGCCATGGGCGTTGCCGTGTTCTCGGGCATGATCGGCGTCACCGTGTTCGGCCTGTTCCTGACGCCGGTGTTCTATGTGCTGCTTAGAACCGTCACCGGCATGAAGCCGCTGGTTCATCACGGCAGCGACATCAGCGCAGCGCCGGTCCAGGGGCCTGCCGAGTGAACAGCGTCCCGCCGCGGCACGCCCCCGGCGGGACCATCATTTCCGGTTCTCCTCGCAGAATTTCAGCGCCGCCAGCGCCTCGCCGGCCCGCGGGATCTGCATCTCGATGCTGTCATCGTCGTCGTCCTCGAAGTCCAGCGTGAGGCGCTTGGCCTTCGCGAGGCGGTCCATGATCGACTGGTCGTATGCGAAGATGCCGCGCACCGTCGTCTTGTCCATGACCTCCCACTTGGCCTTCTTCATGATGTCGGCATCGTCGGTGCCGACATCGGCCCGGAGGATCTCACCGGCCTTGTCCCATTCCCAACCGTCGTAGATCATCACGATCACGATCGCCTGCTCGGAATAGGTGATCACGATGACGTAGTCGCGGTTCTCGTCATCCTTGTCCTTGTAGCCGCGGCTGGCATTGCAATGGGTGTCCTGCGCCCGCTTCTCGATGGTCCAGTCGCCGACTTTGGATTGTTGCGCAAGCGCGGGCCTCGAGCTCGAGGCGGTTGCGCTCAAGACGCAAGCGAGAATTCCGGCGGCAAGAAGAGATCGTTTCATGTCGGCCTCCAGCGCGTTCCCCGCGCCGAGATGACCACCTCTCCCGGCGGCTCGCAAGAGGGCGAGGCGAACGGCCGGCGGCCGTCCTATCCCCGCCGCGGCACGATCGCGATCGGAGTGAAGGTGTAAACCTCCTCGCCGTTCTGGTTGAACATGGTCCATTTCACCAGAGCGATGCCTTGCGGCTTCGATTTCGACGGCGTCAGGCTCATGACCTCGCCGACCAGATGCAGGCGGTCGTTGGGCCGCACCGGCATGGTCCAGCGCAGGCCGTCCACCCCGGCGCCGATCAGCGGATGCGGGCCGAACGGACGGGTCTGGATCGCAAGGTTCATCGCGATCGCGGCGGTGTGCCATCCCGAGGCGGCAAGCCCCTTGAACAGGGTCTGCTTCGCCGCCTCGTGGTCGAGATGCATCGGCTGCGGATCGAACTCGGCGGCAAAGCGCTTGATGTCGGCCTCGGTGACCACGACTTCGGGGGATTTGAACTGCATTCCGATGGTGAGATCGTCGAACCACTCGACCTGCGCCATGATTTTGCCTCGCAAAATGACGTGCCGCTCCCGAAGAGACGGCTCAAAATCGACTGAGCCATGAGGGATATAGCGGGCCCGCAGCGCACAAACCAGCGCAAGGTTCCTGACGAAACCCCTTTCCCGATGCGACGAAACACGCCTGAAACAGATGGCCGCTTAAGTAGTTGTCAAAATAAATACAGGGACGGCCACCATGCAGTTCATCCTCGACCTGATCTACGAATATTCGTGCTGCCAGAATCTCGTTGCCCAGCCGCTGCGGGAGGACGAGCTATGATCGAGCTGATCTCAGCCCTGCTCGCGCTGTGCAGCATCGGCGTCTTCGCGGCGCATGCGTTCGACGCTTACCGCACTACGCATTCCTGACCGTTCTGACGCTAAAGCGCGATGCGATTAGGATGAATCGTCATCGCGCTTTAGGTTGTTGTTTGAGCATGATCTTTTTGGAAAACCGCTCCGCACTTTTCCTCTGGATCATGCTCTAGAAAGGTCGCCGGTAGAAGTGCTCGGAATGCGTCGCCGGCGGAAACCGGTTGGCGAGCGCAAGCGCCCCTCTCTCGTCCGTCTCGAGCGCGATCTTCTGCGCCAACATCACATCGCCCGGTACCAGGAAGCCTGACGGGACGAAGCACCACCCCATCGTCGCGCGCCCCTCACTATCGACCTCGTGGACGTTGGCGGCTGTGCCGTAGTGGATGCGATAGGTCCGGCCGGTGTCGCAACCGACGACGTCGAAATACCGAAACTGCTCGAATTGAGCGCGCTGCGCCGGTGACAGCCATTCGGCCAGAAGCCGGCGGCCGCGCGCATCCGGCGTGTTCTCGCCGAAGAAGCGGCGATAGAGTTCACGCAGCGCATGCAGGCGCGCACGCGCCGGCGCGCGGAGCCAAACTGCCGCGATCATGAGCAGCTCAGATCAACCGCCGACCAGGCGGGGATAGAACAGCGTTTCCTGCGCGGTCGGATCGAACGATCGGATCCGGGTCACTTCGCCGGGTCCGGTTCGAAGCGCGGCGGTGAAGCCCGCTCCGGTCAGCTCACGAAAGCGCCGTTCGGCTCGCGCCAGCGCCTCGGCGTTGCCAGGATCAAACTCGTGGCGCGTATCGCCAGTTTGGTCCATCACGATCTGGGTAGCCATGTTGAGTCTCCTCATGCCCAGCCCTGAACTTGATCAAAGCAAACCTCGTGCCGTCGGTTCCAGAAGGCAACAACTTTCTCTCGCCGTCGCATCACACGTCGCTGAGCAAGAGCTCAGCGTGAGGCCGCGGCACTCCCGCCCTCGTCGATCTGCCGGCCCATCAGCGCGATCGCCTTCTGATAGACACCAGCGGCATTCCAAGCCTCGATGGCAGCGAAATTGGGCTCGCCCGGCTGGTATCCGGCTCCCGCACGCCAACCATGGGCTTTGAGGAAATTCGCGGTCGAGTTCAGCGCATTGGCCGCAACTTCGAGATTGCCGGTGCCGTAGGCCAGAATGCTCTTGGGCATGAACTGGGTCTGGCCGACCTCGCCATGCATGGAGCCGCGGGTCGATCCCGACAGCGTACCGCGGTCGATCAGCTTCAGGGCCGCATAGAGCTGGTCGGTGAAGAATTCGGGACGGCGGCAGTCATAGGCGAGGGTCGCAATCGACGACAGCATGTTCTGGTTGCCGCGCTGGCTGCCGAAGCCGGTCTCCATGCCCCAGATCGCGATCAGCGGCCCGGGCGGGACGCCATAGCGCTGCTCGATCGAGGCGAACAAAGCGGCCTGCGACTGCTTGAGCTGCCGGCCCTTGGCGACGATGGTGGTGGCGCCGCGCTTGGCCAGGAACTGGTCCAGCGTCAGCGAGAAGCTGCGCTGGCCGCGGTCGGCCGCGATCGTGGCGCTGGCATAGTTCGTCTGCATCAGCGCAGACAGCGCGGTGGGACCGATGCCCTTGCCCTGAGCCTCCGCGCTGAACTCGCGCTTCCAGGCCTCGAAGCCGGCCGGCGAGCTGCCGCATTGCGCGGCCTCGGCGGAGGATGCCAGGCAACCGAGCAGCGTCATTGCGCCAAGAACCGCTCCCGCAACAGCCCTGCCCCTGATCATGCCCGACCTCTCCTGTCCTGTACCGCTCGGCGGCGCAATCTTACCCGCTGGAATGCGCCGACTCCATGGCCCGATCATAGGACAATTCGAGGCCTTCCAGGTTGCCCTCTTTGCGCCATTTGTCGAGCAGCCGCAGGAATGCCACCGGCCCGCGCCAATATTGGCTGTTTCTTGCCGCGATCGGATCGAACACGCCTTCGTTATTGTAGTAGCCCGGCGTGCATTCGGCGAGATAGGTCTGCCGACCGAGCGCGGCCTTGACGACCTCCTCGACCCAGGCGTTCTCGGCCGCAAGCGTCGGCTCCAGGGTGCGTGCGTTGCGCTCGCGCGCCTGCTTGATGACATAGGCGATGTGCTGCGACTGCTCGTCGATGATGTGCGGAAAATTGGCGCTCTGGCCGGCCTGCACGGTGACGATCAGGAAGCAGTTCGGAAAACCGCGGCTGTAAAAGCCGTGCAGCGTCTTGACGCCGTCCTGCCAGCGCTCGGACAGGCTCATGCCGTCGCGGCCATAAACCTCGAAGCCCATGCGCTGCGCGTAATCGGTGCCGACCTCGAAGCCGCTGGCATAGATCAAGCAGTCGAGCTCGTAGGCCTTGCCGCCGGCGACGACGGCATTCTCGGTGATGCGTTCGACGCCCTTCCCCCCGGTATCGACGAGATGCACGTTGGGACGGTTGAAGGTGTCCAGATATTCGTCGTGGAAGCACGGCCGCTTGCAGAACGCCTTGTACCAGGGCTTGAGCGCAGCCGCGGTCGCCTCGTCCTTGACCACGGTGTCGACGCGCGCGCGGATCTCCTCCATCTTGCGGTAGTCGGCCTGCTCGATGACCTTCAGCGCTTCCTCAATCGAAGTCACCGGCTGCTTTTGCCGGCGCGGTGCCAGCAGGATTTCGCCGAGCAGGCCGGTCCAGCCGTCCTGCACCAGGTCCTGCTCGAACGGCTCGCCTGAAATCACGGCGGTAAAATTGTCCATGCGCTCGCGCTGCCAGCCTGGCTTGAGGCTCTGCGCCCAGGCCGGGTCCGTCGGACGATCGTCGCGAACGCCGATTGCGGACGGCGTGCGCTGGAACACATAGAGCTCCTTGGCGGAGCGGCCGAGATGCGGCACGCATTGCACGGCGGTGGCGCCGGTGCCGATGATGCCGACGCGCTTGCCGGCAAGACCGGTAAGGCCACCATCCGCGTTGCCGCCGGTGTAGCCGTAATCCCAGCGGCTGGTATGAAAGCTGTGACCTCTGAACGTCTCGATGCCGGCAATCCCCGGCAGCTTCGGACGGCTCAGCGGACCGCCGGCGAGGATGACGAAGCGCGCGCGGATCTGGTCGCCCCTGTTGGTCTCGACCAGCCACCGCGCCTCATGCTCCTGCCAGGTCATCCGCGAGATGACGGTCTGAAACAGCGCGCGCTCGTACAGGTCGAAATGACGGCCGATGCGGCGCGAGTGCTCGTAGATCTCCGGCGCCCGGGCATATTTGCGCACGGGCATGTAACCGGTCTCTTCCAGCAACGGCAGGTAGATATAGCTCTCGGTATCGCAGGCGGCGCCGGGATAACGATTCCAGTACCAGGTGCCGCCGAAGTCGGCGGCCTTTTCCACGATACGAAAATCCGCGATGCCGGCCTCGCGCAATCGCGCGCCACACAGCAGGCCGCCGAAGCCACCGCCGACGATGAGCACTTCGGTCGCTTCGTTGATGGCCGCGCGCGCAAATCCGGGATCGGCCCAGGGGTCGTCGAGATAACGGCCGAACTCGCCCGCAACCTCGACATACTGCGCCTTGCCCTCGGCGCGCAGACGGCGGTCGCGCTCGTCGCGATAACGGGCACGGAGGGCGGAAATATCGACCGTAGATGCGCCGGTTGCATCGGTCTTGTGTCTTTCCGCTGACATTCGATTCCTCCCGCGCATGCTGCTTCGTCGGCAGCTCACCGCACGTTAGCGCCGAAAAAGCGCGGCATGCAATCACGCTGATTGTTTTTTGCGTGAACGCTGCGTGACCTTCCGCTAACCTCGAGCGCAAATCACGAGCCTACGCCATGCAACGACATGGCCATCCGGAGGGAGACCATGCAGGGATTGATGATGGACATGCCGCTGCTGATCAGCGGCCTGATCCAGTATGCGGCCGATTATCATGGCGAAGCCGAGATCGTCGCACGCGAGATCGAGGGCGACATCCATCGCTACACCTACTCAGACGCGCATCCGCGTATTAAGCGCATGGCGCTGGCGCTGAAGCGGCTCGGCATGAAGCAAGGCGACCGCGTCGGAACGCTGGCCTGGAATACACACCGGCATTTCGAGATGTTCTACGCCGCGCCGGGCATGGGCTACGTGCTGCACACGGTCAATCCCAGGCTGTTTCCCGAGCAGCTCGTCTACATCATCAACCATGCCGAGGACCGCCTGCTCTTCATCGATCGCGCCACGCTGCCGCTCGTGGAGGCGATCGCGCCGCAGCTAACGACGGTCGAAGCCTATGTCGTGATGTCCTCGCGCGAGCGGATGCCGGAGACGAAGCTCGCGAACGTGCATTGTTACGAAGAGCTTCTGGAACGCGAGAACGATGCCGGCTTCGCCTGGCCGGAGTTCGACGAGAAGTCCGCCTCCACGATCTGCTACACGTCGGGCACGACGGGCAATCCCAAGGGCGTAATCTACTCGCACCGCGCCGCGATCCTGCAGACCATGACCTGCTGCAATTTCGACTTCCTGCCGGGACACGTCGAAGGCGTGCGCGAGGTGATGATGCCGATGGCGCCGCTCTTCCACGGCAATGGCTGGAACATGCCGTTCACCGCGCCCTATACCGGCTCCAAGCTGGTACTGCCCGGCCGCAACTACGAGCCGGACAAGCTCTATGAATTGCTGGAAGGCGAGAAGGTGACGCTGTCGGCGGGCGTGCCGAGCTTCTGGCTGATCCTGCTCGATTGGCTCGGGCGGACCGGCAACAAATTCTCGGCCTTGCGCGCGACGTTGTCGTCAGGCTCGGCCCCGCCGCGCGCGATGGTGGAGAAGCTCAAGCGCGAGTACAATGTCGATTACATCCAGGCCTGGGGCATGACCGAGGCGCTGGGCTGCTCGATGCCGGGCCTGCGGCCGGGCTCGGAGCATCTCAGCGAGAAGGAGAAATTCGACCGGCGCCAGGTCTCCGGCCGCGCCTGCTTCGGCACGCATTTGCGCATCGTCGACGACGCCGGCATTGAGCTGCCGCGCGACGGCAAGACGGTCGGCCATCTGCGCGCCCGTGGCCCCTGGGTCGCCTCCGGCTACATGAAGCTGGACGAAGGCCTCGACCGCGACGGCTGGCTGATCACCGGCGACATGGCCGTGATCGACCCACAAGGCCACGTCACGCTGACCGACCGTTCCAAGGACGTGATCAAGTCCGGCGGCGAGTGGATCTCCTCGATCCAGCTCGAGGACATCGCCCTGTCCCACCCCGACGTGCTGCAAGCGGCCGTCGTCGCGATCAGCCACGAGAAATGGCAGGAGCGCCCCCTGCTCCTCGTCGTCCGCAAGAAGGGCGCGACCGTCGACGGCAAGGCGCTGCTCGAGCACATGCGTCCGAAGATCGCGAGCTGGTGGCTGCCGGACGCCGTCGAATTCCTCGACGAATTCCCGATGACCGGCACCGGCAAGGTGCTGAAATCCGCTCTGCGCGATAGGTTCAAAGAGTACCGGGTCGCGTGACCCGGTCGCCGTCGATCAAGGAGACCAGAAAATGCTCTATCCGATGTCGCCAAAAGTCGTCGAGCTCAAGCGCAGGCTCGAAAGCTTCATGGACCGGCACATCTATCCGAACGAGGAGCGCTTCTACCGCGAGGCTGAAGAGCTCGGGCCGTGGAAGGTCTATCCGGTCGTCGAGGAGCTTAAGCCGCTGGCGCGCGCGGAGGGGCTGTGGAATCTGTTTCTGCCCGAGAGCGATCACGGCGCGGGCCTCTCCAATCTCGAATACGCGCCACTGTGCGAGGTGATGGGCCGTTCGCACCTTGCTCCTGAAGTCTTCAACTGCTCGGCGCCCGACACCGGCAACATGGAGGTGCTGGAGCGTTACGGCAGCGAGCAGGACAAGGAGCGCTGGCTGAAGCCGCTGCTCGCGGGCGAAATCCGCTCCTGCTTCGCCATGACCGAGCCGGCGGTCGCATCATCCGATGCGACCAACATCGAGAGCTCGATCGTACGGGACGGCCACCATTACGTCATCAACGGGCGCAAATGGTACACCACCAACGCGACCGACCCTCGCTGCAAGATCTGCATCTTCATGGGCAAGACCGACCCCGACAATCCCGACCGTCACAAGCAGCAATCCATGATCCTGGTGCCGATGGACACGCCGGGCATCGAGGTCAAGCGTCCCCTGCCCGTGTTCGGCTTCTACGGCGTGCCCGACCGCGCCTCCGAAGTGGTGTTCACCAATGTGCGCGTGCCCAAGGAGAACATGCTGCTCGGCGAGGGCCGCGGCTTCGAGATTGCGCAGGGCCGTCTCGGGCCCGGCCGCATCCATCATTGCATGCGGCTGATCGGCCTTTCCGAACGCACGCTGGAGAAGATGTGCCGCCGCGTGCGGAGCCGGGTCGCCTTCGGCAAGCCGGTCTCGGAGCAGACGGTGACGCAGGAGCGCATTGCGGAGGCGCGCATCATGATCGAGCAGGCGCGGCTACTGACGCTGAACGCGGCCCATGCGATGGACACGGTCGGCAACAAGGTGGCGAAGGCAGAGATCGCAATGATCAAGGTCGCCGTGCCCAACATGGCCTGTCAGATCATCGACTGGGCCATTCAGGCCCATGGCGGCGGCGGCACCTCGAACGATTTCGGCCTGACGCAGGCCTACGCCACCGCGCGCTTGCTGCGACTTGCCGATGGACCCGATGAGGTCCATCGCAACCAGATCGCGCGGCTCGAGCTGAAGAAATACTCGAACGCCTAAGAAAGGCGCTCTTCCTTCGCTTCAGTTCACCACATAGACGTCAGGATCGGCGCTCGAGCTCGGTTTCTTGAAGGCGTTGCGCAAGGCTGATGACATCGGGACGTTGTAGTTGAGGCCGTTCGGCGGCGTCGGCGATTGCAGCCACTTCTTGTAGAGCGCCTCGATCTCGGGGGTGGCATAAAGCTCCGCGGTGGCGCGATCGGCGAGCGCCTTGAACGGCGCATCCTCTCGCCGCAGCATGATGCCGTAGGGCTCGGGCTTGGAGAACGCCTCCTCGCTGATCATGTAAGCTTGCGGCTCCTTCGACCGCGCGATCGCGACCGCGAGCTGGACGTCGTCGAGCGCATAGGCCTGGGCGCGGTCGGTCTCCAGCAGCAGGAAGGCCTCGGCCTGGTCCTTGGCCGGCATGATGTTGATGCCGAGATTGCGCTCGGTGTTGACCTTGGCGAGCTGCGTCAAGTTCACGGATCCCGCGACCGCCGTGACCGCCTTGCCCTTGAGATCGTCGATGGTCTTGATGCTCGCCGCCTTCCTGGCCGCGAACCGCGTCGCGCTGAGGAAGTGCGTGTTGGTGAAGGCGACCTGCTTCTGGCGGTCGGCATTGTTGGTGGTCGCCGAGCAATGCAGGTCGAGCGTGCCGTTGACCATCAAAGGAATCCGGTTCGAGGACGTCACCGCGACAGTCTCGACCGAAATGTCTGATATGCCGAGCTGCTTCTTCACGGCTTCGACGATACGGAGGCAGATGTCCATGGCAAAGCCGACCGGCTTCTGGTTGCCGTCGAGATAGCTGAATGGGACGGAGGCCTCCTGATAGCCCAGCGTGATCTTCTTGGTCTCCTTGATCTTCTGGAGCGTGCCCGCGAGGTCTTCGGCTGACGCCGCGCCTGCAAGACTTGTCAGGGCAAGGAAAAGAACGGGTAGACGCATCAGTTGCTCCTCAATGGGGTCGTCGGCCTTATCGCGAGGGGGGTGATAACCGACACATGCAGCGTCCGCCAGACGGGACAGCGACTACCAGCTATCGCGCTTTTCAATACTGGCCAAACCGACGCTGCTTCACTGGCACGTCAGCTGCTGCTCGAACCAGCCGCTCAACCGATCCGACAGGGACGGCCACATCCGCCGGAAGCTGTCGAGCTTGCCGACATTGGCGCGGTACATCGCCCGCGATTCGCGCTCGATGGCCGGAAGGTCGACGCCCGTGCAGACCCCGTCCCGCGCGATCGTCCTGCCGGCGACGACCACCTCCTTCACCAGCGACGCATTGCCGCGCGCGAACAGCAGCGCCATCGGGTCAACCGACATGATCTGGTCTCGATCCAGCCGGTCAAGATCGATCACGACGTAGTCGGCGGGATTGCCCGCCGAGAGCTCACCATTCCCGGGCGCCCCGGTCGCATGGCGTCCGTTGCGGATGGCGAGCGAAAACATCTCGGCCGGCGTCCATGTCGCCTTGAAGCCGAGGCCGCCATGGACCATCTGCACCAGCCGCATCTCGCGCAGGATGTCGTCATCCTCGTCCAGCGCCAGACCGTCGACGCCCACAGTGATGGCGCAGCCGCATCTGTGCGCGGCGGCGATCGGGGCGAGGCCCGAACGCAGATGCATGTTCGAGCTGAAATTGGTGACGATGCGCGCGCCGGAGGCCGCGATCATCTCGAGCTCTTCGGGACGGGCGTGAATGCAATGCGCCAGCGTCAGCCGCTCGGAGAGAAAGCCGACCTCGCGAAGCCAGCGCACCATGTCCGGAAAGTGCTGGTCGGCCCAGGCGCGCTGATAAACTGTTTCCAACAGATGCATGTGAATGCGGCGACCGGTCCGCGCGGAGTTCTCCGCGACGGCCTCCAGCAGCGGCTTCGAGCACCATTGCACACCGGCCGGCCCGAGCTGCACGTCGACCATCGGTCCGGCGATGGCTGCGGCAATTGCGTCGGTCAGCTCGATATAGGCCTTCGGCGACAGCGGCGCGCGAACGAAGAGATCCTCGATCGTCTTGCGATCGTCCCCGGGAAGCCCTGAAAGCATCGGCTCGGCATCACCGTAGACAATGGGGTTCTGGTCGCGCACCGCCATTGCAAACGCCATGCGAATCCCGACGTCGGATGCGGCTTTCGCGATGGCCTTGGCCTCGTCCAGCAGCGGCATCGTCCCGCTCGGACGCGTGTAATGGACCATCATCGCCGCGCAGCCTGCCTTGGCGGAACGGGCCAATGCCGAGACGGCCGTCAGATAGGGATCGATCGGCGAGCCCAGCGCGGTTCGCAAAATCCAGCTTTCCAGGGGCATGCCGACCGCATCGAAGGACGACGCCGTGGCACGGGCATGATCATGGGCGTTGACGAAGGCGGGGATGACGAAGGAGCGAGGCGCCGGCCCCGCTCCTTCCGAGATTTCGGTGATGACGCCCTCGTCGTGCCGCAGCACGACGTTCGCGCTGACGCCACGGTCAGGGCCACGGAACAGGCTGGTTGCCGAGATCTCCGTGGCCATGGCTGTTCCTCCAATCTCAGTTGGCAGTGTACACCAGTTCCCGCTCCGCGCGCGGCGGCAGGAATTCGCGCGAGAACACCTCCGCCGGCGTCGGCGCACGGGCGAGCTGATAGCCCTCGACCACGATGCCGATCGCGCGCGTCATCCGGTCGTCCTTAATGTCGCCGATGCCGATCTCCTTCATCTCCGGCGAGACGATCAGCTTCTCGAAGGAATATTGCAGCCGGCGCTTCTCCACCTCGGCGTTGATGAGGTTGTCGTAGTTCAGTGCCGCCTTCATGCCGGCATTCTGGTCCTTGGCGATCGCGATCGCACCCTTGTTGATGGCGCGCACCAAGCCCGCCACGGCCTTCGGATTCGAGGCGATCAGCTTGCGGGAGACCATCACGCCGTTGGAGTAGAGATCGAGGCCATATTCACCGAAGGAGAACCATTTAAAGTCCTTGTCCGGATCCTGGCGGTTGAGCACCAGATTGAAATAGCTGGTGATGTTGAAGACGAGGGCCGCATCGATGTCGCCCTTGATCAGCATCGGCTCCTGCAGGTTCGGCGCCATGTTGGAGATCTTGATCTTCTCGCCGTCGAGCCCGTTCTTGCGGGTGAACACCGGCAACAAGCGCGTGGTCGGCGTGCCCTGCGCACCGCCGAGCGTGCGGCCTTCGAAATCCTTGATGGTGTTGATGCCGCTGCTCTTCTTGGCGACGATGGCGAACGGCGGCTGATTCCACATCATGTAGACCATGACGGGCGCCTCCTGCGGCTTGGTCGAGGCGTTCTGGATGATGGCGTTGACGTCGCCGAAGCCGGCGTCATAGGCGCCCGACATCACGCGCGTGACGGTGGCGCCGGAGCCCTCGCCCTGATCGATGACGACGTTGAGGCCTTCCTCTTTGAAGAAGCCGTTGTCCTTGGCATAGAAGAAGGCAGCGTCGCTGCCCTGGGTTTTCCAGCCTAGCGTGAACTTGATCGTGGTCTCCTGCGCGGTGGCGGCGCCTGCGGACAGCGCCAATCCAAGCAGCGCGGCGGTTAACTTCCTCAACATCGAGACCTCCTCAGCTTCGTTGCGTGACGGTTCAAGAAATCAGGTGGCGATCACGTCGTTCTTGCGCGTGGCCCAGCCGGTGACCTGCCCTTCGATCAGCGAGAACACGACGTAGAGCGCGACACCGAGCCCGGCGAGCACGAACAGGCCGGCGAACACCAGCGGCACGTTGAAATTGGAGGACGCGGTCATCATGACGTTGCCGATGCCGCGGTTGGAGGCGACCGTCTCCGACAGCACCGCGCCGACGAAGGCGTAGGAGATCGCGACCTTCAGCGAAGCAAAGAAGAACGGCATGGTGCGCGGCAGACCGACATTCCAGAGGATGTCGAGCTTGCTGGCGCCGAGCGCCTTCAAGACGTCCTCGAGCTCGGGCTCCGTGGTGGCAAGTCCCGTCGCGATATTGACCACGATCGGGAAGAAGCAGATCGACAGCGCAGTCAGCACCGCCGGCACCGTGCCGGAGCCGAACCACAGCACGAAGATCGGCACCACCGCGACCTTGGGAATCGAGGAGAAGCCGATCAAAAGCGGATAGCAGGTGTCGTAGGCCGTCTTCGACACGCCGATGATCGCGCCGAGGGCGACGCCGAGCGCGACGCCAAGCACGAAGCCGAACATGGTGGTGGCCAGCGTCTGCACGATGTGCGGCCACAGCACCGGGAAGCGCTGGACCAACGTCACGAACACCTGCGAGGGCCGCGGCAGCACCAGGTCGGACATGCCGGTCATCAGGCAGAACAGCTCCCAGGCGACGAAGAACAGCACGATCAGCCCCGCCGACCACGCTTTTTGCCTGACATCGATCCCGAACATCAGCCTGCCCCCTGCTCAGCGGCGCTGCGCGCATCCTCGATGAAGGCGCGCAGCTTCTGGTTCAACGCGACGAAATCCGGCTCAAAGGTCATCGCCACGGTGCGCGGCCGCGCGAACTCCACGCGGCTGTCGTCGAGGATGCGGCCGGGACGCGCGCTCATCACGCAGATACGACTGGCGAGAAAACCGGCCTCGCGCAGATCGTGCGTCACCAGCAGCACGGTCGGCTTGTGCGTCATCCAGAGATTCTGGAGGATCGCCCATAGCTCCTCGCGGGTGAACTGGTCGAGGGCGCCAAAGGGCTCGTCGAGCAGCAGCATGCGCGGCTCGTGGATCAGCGCACGGCAGAGATTGGCGCGCTGGAGCATGCCGCCGGAGAGCTGCCAGGGATAGCGGTTGCCGAACCCTTTGAGGCCGACCTGCTCCAGCAGCGCATTGGCCTTGTCGCGGAATTCGGTCTTGCGCAGCTTGCGGAACTTCGAGCGGAACGGCTCGACGATCTTCAGCGGCAGCATGATATTCCGCTCGATCGTCATCCACGGCAGCATGGTCGGGTTCTGGAAGGCCATGCCGACCCGCATCGCCCGGGCCGCCACCTCGCGGCCGCCGACGATGACGACGCCGCTGGTCGGCTGCACCAGGCTGCTGACGAGACGCAATATGGTCGATTTGCCGCATCCGGACGGGCCGACCAATGCGACAAACTCGCCGTCGGCGATCTTGAGCGTGGTCTTCGACAAAGCAGGCACGGCGCGGTCGCCGCGCCCGAAGGTCACCGAGGCCTCCGACAGCTCGATGGCGATCGTCGCAGAGCCTTCGGGAACGGGCTGGCCGTCGAACTGGGCGTTGGGTTGCATGCGCATCACGGAAAAAAGTGCATGCAAGCTGGATGCCAGCGATCGAGCCCCGCGAAATCAAAGGCCTAGCCGAAATCCGCGCCAAACCGCCGGATTCGATTTAGGCAGTCCGGAGGCCAAACTGCATGCAATTGGAGCGCTCAATCGGCGCGAGCCTGTGCTAAAGAGAGATGTCACTCCCATGGGATTCGCCGATGGCGGCGCGCGCCAGCAGCAAGACTTCTGAATCGTCGGACAAGGTCAGCGTGATCTGCCGCGCGCTCCGGCGCGCCATCATCGAGCAGGCGCTGGAGCCCGGCGCCAAGCTGCCGGAAGATGCGCTCGGCGAACGTTTCGGCGTCAGCCGCACCATTGCCCGCCATGCGCTAGGTCAACTCGCCGCCGAAGGCCTGGTCGAGCTCCGCCGCAACCGGATCGCCGTGGTGGCGACGCCGAGCTGGCAGGAGGCGCGCGATGCCTTCGACATCCGCATCGAGCTCGAACGCCTCGTCGTGCGCCAGCTCGCGGGCAAGCTGACCAAGGCGCAGATCGCCGAGCTGAACGCCCATGTCGATGCCGAGGATCGCGCCCGCGGCGGCACGGATGCGGTGTCGATCCGACTCGCCACCGAATTCCACATTCTGCTCGCCCATATGACGAACAGCCCGATTCTGGTGCGCTATGTCAGCGAGGTCGCCTATCGCTGCTGCCTGACGCTGTCGCTGTACAGCCGGCCGCATTCCACCGAATGCGCCATCAACGAGCACCGCGCCATCATCGCGGCGCTTGCCAAGGGCGATGCGGCCAAGGTGATGGAATTGATGCATCATCACCTGGATTCGGTGGCCAATCGTGCGCTGGTCGCTCCCACTCCGCAGCGTGGCCGCGATCTGCTCGACATCCTCGCACCCTATGCGGACGAGGTGACGAGCAATCGCGTCGTCAAGCTGCCGAAAATCGCGCGGAGGGGCTAAGCCTCGATGCCGCGCTGGACGAGGATGCGCTCGGCGCTGTCGTTCCAGACATCCATCTTCACGATCTGCCCGTCCCTCACGACGAAGCGATCGACATAGCGGTTGCCCTCGAACGGCGTGCCGTCCATCCATTCGCCATAGAGCGTGCCGACGCTGTAGACGACGGTCTCGTCCGGGCCCGGGCAGACGTCGAACCGGTCCATCTTCTTCTTGACCCAGCGATAGCGTTTCGCGTTGAAGCCGGTCGGCCCGCGCGGATGGTCGAACGCGCGCCCGCCGGTGAACGTGATCACCGTGCCCGGCTTCATATAGGCCGCAGCGGCGTCGGGATCCGGTATCATCGAAGCGGTGAGATAGGCTTCGACAATCTCGGCGTCGGTCGTCGGGCTTTCGGCTTTTGCGGCAGTAGACATCGCGGGGTTCTCTCCGGATGCCGCCATCTTACAATCCGGGTGCCTCAAAGTGCATGCACAATTTTTGGACAATCCAGCCCCAGCATTGCACACAATCTGGAGCTGCCCGCCCCCACGGCTTCCGCTAGGCTGCCACGGCTGAATCCAACGCCATGACCGCCCAAGCCACCTTCGACCTGATCTTCCGCAACGCATTGTTGCGCTCTTCCGCCGCACCGGTCGATATCGGGGTGAAGGACGGCCGCATCGCCGCGATCGCGCCAAAGCTGGCCTGCGAGGCCGCCGACGTCGATCTCGGCGGCCTCCTCGCCCTGCCCGGCTTCGTCGACACCCACATCCATCTCGACAAGGCCTGCCTGCTCGGCCGCTGCGGCCACGATCACGGCAGCGTCTCGGAGGCGATCCGCGCCGTCGCCGGGATGAAGAAGGATTTCACAATCGAGGACGTCTACGCGCGCGGCGCCAGAGTGCTCGAACGCGCCATCGTCAACGGCACGACGCGCATGCGGACGCATGTCGAGATCGACCCCCGCATCGGCCTCCGCGGCTACGAGGCGGTCAAGGCGCTGAAGCGCGATTACGCCTGGGCGATCGATCTCGAGCTCTGCGTCTTCCCGCAGGAAGGCCTCACCAACGATCCCGGAGCCGAGGAGCTGCTGATCCAGGCGCTGCGCGAAGGCGGCGAGGTCATTGGCGGCTGTCCCTACATGGACACCGACCCGAACGCCCATCTCGCGCGCATCTTCGATCTCGCTGAGGAATTCGACATCGACGTCGATCTCCATCTCGATTTCGATCTCGATCCCTCCTGGTGGCATCTCGACGAGGTCTGCCGCCAGACCGAGCAGCGCAACTACAGCGGACGCGTCGCGATTGGCCATGCCACGAAGCTGTCGGCCTTGCCCCCCGAACGGATGAAGGCGGCCACTGCGCAACTGGCAAGGTCAGGCGTTGCGGTCACCGTCCTGCCCGCGACCGATCTCTATCTGATGGGGCGCGAGGACACGCACAACGCGCCGCGCGGGCTGACCCTGGCCCACAAGCTTGCCGGCGACGGCGTGCTCTGCTCGGTCGCGACCAACAACGTGCTCAATCCCTTCACGCCGTTCGGCGATGCCTCGCTGCTGCGGATGGCGAACTTCTACGCCAACGTCGCGCACGCCTCGGTCAGCGACTTCGACACCTGCCTGGACCTCGTGACCGAGCTGCCGGCCCGGCTGATGAACCTCGCCGACTACGGCATCGAGGTCGGCAATCCCGCCGATCTGATCGTGCTCGATACCAAGGACAGCCGATTCGCCATCGCCGAGCTGCCTGACGTCCTGATGGGCTTCAAGCGCGGCCGGCAGACATTTGCACGGCCCCGGCCGACCCTGTTCAAGAGCTGAGCGCGTTTCACGGCCGATATTTCGGGCATCGCGCGCACAACCTGATCGGCCGCGAGGCCACGGCAGTTCGATTTTACCGCCGGTCCGCGCCGACCCGAGTTCGGTAGAATCCCGGACCGTAGCTCAACGCATTGCGAGGCAGGCCGCGCCGCCGTAACTACGACGTGCACTGACAATCTGCGTTCAGTGGGGGAGTATGAGTCTGTTCAGCGCATTCAGCAGCATTGATGATTCGGTCCAGGCCCGAACGCCGACCGATACGGCGGTGAAGCGGCTGGACGGCATCGGCCACGTTCTCTCGGGTCTCGATATCTCGGCCATCCAGACGCAGGCCGACGTGAACCGTACGCTCTGGACGCTCGATGCCGCCAGCAAGTGCGTTCGCGCCGTGCTGGCGGAGTTCCGCACCCAGCCGGCCACCGAGCAGCTCGTCCGTAAATCCCGCAATCTGATCGACCTCATCGAACGCGCGCGTGACCAGGTCGGGAGCTTCGAAGCCAGCGACCCGGTCCTGAGCTGACTATTTCGTCCGATTGATCTTCGCCAGGATCCGGTCCGCCTCGGTGCGCCAGTCCGCACTGCGGGCGAATTCGCTGCTGCCCCTCAACCCGAACAGCCCCTCATCGGCGAGATCGGCCATCCAGGCCTGCCGCTCGGCCGTGCCTTGCGCCGACCACGGCGTCAGCCCCGCCTCGCGCACGGTCTTGGCGACCTCGCGCACCTCCTCGGCCCGGCGGCGGCCGTGCTCGATCACGCGCTGGAAGCAATAGGCGCCCAGCTCCTCCCAGTCGATCCCGGGGAACGTTTCCGCAAGCGAAGGCAGCACCGCATCCTCGACGCCATAGCCACGCGCCGTCGTGAAGCTCTCGATGACCATGGCCTCCAGGCCCTTGATCATGATGCTGCGGCACATTTTGACGGCCGAGGACACGCCGAGCTTGTCGCTGGCAACCTTGGCCGCGAAACCGATCGCGTTCAGCAGCGGCTCGAGCTCTCTCGCGCCGGGTCCGCCGAGCAGCAAGGGCACCTTGATGCGATAAGGCGGCACCGAGGTCATCACCGCGCCCTCGACATAGCGCCCGGCGGCACCGTCGATCAGCGCCGCCGCGCGCTGCTTGGCGCCGGGAGAGGCCGAGTTGAAATCGAGAAACCAGGTGCCCTGGTTGATCGCCGTCGCACAGGCCTCTGCGACCGGCACGGCCTGGCTCGCCGTGACGGCGGAGATGATGAAGTCGGATTTCGCGGTCAGCTCGGCGTGAGAGGTCGCAAGAGCGACAGCGAATTTCGCCGCATGCTCCTGCAGCGGCACACCCTGCTCGCCTCCGAGCTTGATATCGTAGGCTGAGACTTTGATGTCCTGCTGGCGCAAATCCTCAGCCAGTATCCTGCCGACCTCGCCATAGCCGACCAACCCGATCTGCCAGCGCCTGGGATCACCTGCCATCAGTTCAGCCCTCGTGTCGTCTCGTCGAAGAGTTCCTCTACCGCATAGCGGCGCGGGATCAGCGCCTGCTGGAATGCGTAGTCGACGATCAGCTCGAGCGGTTTTCTGTTGACCTCGATCCCGAACGGAACGAGGTCGGGCGTTGCCGCCGGCCCTGCCTGCGCCTTGCTCCGCTTCAAGAGATCATAAACGCCGGCGACCACGTCGGGGCGCGATTTCGCGAGGCTCTCGGTCACGACCACGAGATGGTTGATCGGGACCACGCCGCGCCGCGAATACCATCTGGAGGCTTCTGCGGCCGGATCGGGAAACAGCGGCTTCAGCTTGGGATCATCGGAGGTCTCGCCGAGGACGGCATCGAGCTCGCCGTCGAGCAACATCTGGAGGATCTTCTTGTCCTTCGGGGCGCGCTCCGTGGTGTCGACATACTCGGCGACGTGCGGATCCTCGAAGGTGATCCAGCGGATCCTGTCGAGATCGACGCCGTAATCGTTGGCGAGGATGCCCCTGATCCAGGCGCCCGTCGTGGTCGTGAAGGAGCGGATGCCGACACGCTTGCCTTCGAGATCGGTGGGCCCGAGCGTCCCATGCGTGGGATTATAGAGCGCGTAAGAATGCTGGAAGCGGCCGAGCATGGTCGCCGGCAGCAGCACCAGCGGCTTGCCGTGCGCTTTCGCCATCAAATAGGTGACGATCGCCATCTCGCAGACGTCAAAGGCCCGTTCGCGCACCATCGGCTTGAACGCCGTGTTGGTCGGCGTGTATTCGATGAAATCGAGATCGAACAGGTCGGAACGGAGCGCCCCGCTCTTCACCGCCTGCACATGGTGGTGACTGCCGAGTACGGCTTTCAGCTTGATTGTGCGGACCGGCTTCATGCCAGCTCGTCCGCAACCGTCGGAAACAGGCGCTGATAGGCCTCGCCATAGGTCATGGGAACACCGGTGTTGCGGCTGCCCTGGATGCCGCGGTTGAGCGCGACGCGCTCGTAATAGCCCCAGAGATGTTTTTGCGCAGCGAGAATCTGGAACGCCTCATACTTCTCCTTCCAGACTTCGTCGATCTTGAGGATGGTGTCGGGCTTGTAGTTACACTGCTCGGGCTGGTGCGGCTCGAACAGGAACACCGGCGGCGCCGAATATTTGTACGGCACGCCGGGCTTGTGGCCCATGGCCTGCGCGACCACGCGCGTCTCCTGCGCGAAATGCGCCGCGTTCGGATGGTCGAAATTATAGGGGTCTTCCAGCGCATGCGTCAGGACGAAGCTCGGATTGAGCTCGCGGTAGATATCCACCATGCGGTCGAAATGCGCCTCGGTGAGCTTCAGCGGATAGTCACCGCAATCGAAGAACTCGATTTCGGCGCCAAGCAGCCTGGCCGCCCGCTCCGCTTCGTCCTTGCGGCCGGCCTTGACCGATTCCAGCGTCGCACCCTGCTCCTTCCAGGCGAACTGGCTCTCGCCGCGCTCCCCGAAGGACAGGCACACGATCTTCACGCGATAACCTTTGTTCGCATGCAGCGCGATGGCGCCGCCGGCGCGCCAGACGAAATCGCCGGGATGGGCGGTGACGACGAGGCCTGTTTTCATGGGCTACTCCCTTTTGTTTCGTATGCATGCGTCCACAGCACATGTCCTCCCAGCGTGCCGGTCGCGATGACGTCGTCACGCCTCGAACCCGAACAGGCGCGCGGGATTGTCGACCAGAATCTTTGTCTGCAGCTCCGGCTCCGGCGCGAACAGCGGGATCAAATCGACGAGATCGCCGTCATTCGGCATCACCTTGACGTTGGGATGCGGCCAGTCCGTACCCCAGATGACGCGATCCGGCGCGGTCTCGACGATCTTTCGTGCGAACGGCACCGCATCGGTGAACGGCGGACCGATAGAGGACACCCGCTCCGAGCCGCAGATCTTCACCCAGCACTTGTCATCGCGCTGCATCAGCTCGATCAGGATCTTGAACGGCAGCTGGTCGAGCCCGTCTGCCGCCTTCACCCGGCCCATATGGTCGATGGTGTAGCTCAGCGGCAGGCTTGTCAGCATGTCGGCATATTCGGGCAAATCGACCGCATCGAAATGCAGGTCGACGTGCCAGCCGAGCGGCGTGACTATCGCGACGATGCGGTCGAACACGCGCTTGTCGGGGACGCCGCCGAGATGGCGGACGAAATTGAAGCGGCAGCCGCGAAAACCGCCCTCGTGCAGGACGCGCAGGTCGCGCTCGGTGATGGTGCCATCGATATTGGCGACGGCACGGTAGGCGCCATTGCTCTCAGCGATCGCATCGAGCGCCACCCTGTTGTCGGTGCCGTGCACGCTGGCATTGACGATGACGGCGCGCTCCACGCCGAGCTTGGCATGCAGGATGCGAAAATCCTCCAGCGGCGCATCCGGCGGCGTGTAGGAACGCTCCGGCGCGTAAGGGTATTTCGCGCCGGGCCCGAAGATGTGGCAATGCGCGTCACACGACAGCTTCGGCAGCCTGAACTTCGGCGTGCGCGTGTTCGGATCGGGCGGTGGAATGGTCGGCGTGTACATCATCGTCATGAGGTGAACCGCCGAAGCGAGATTTCTTGTTTCACGCCTTGCCGGCGACGACCGGCCGCCGCCGCGCCGGCGCGGCCTCATCCAGCGCCGGCGCCTGGAAGGCGGCGACGGTGGCCTGCACCAATTGTTCGATGGCGCAAGCGGCATCGCTGCCGTCGGCCTCGCCGCGCGACAGGCGCGACACGCGCTCCGGCGTCACCAGCGAATAATAGAGTGCGCCCAGCAGGAAATGGCTGCGCCAGACGATGTCCGTGCGCGGAATGTGCGGCAGGCTCTCGTGGACCGCGTCGATGAAGGCGTGGCTGGTGTCGTCGAAGGTCTGCGCGATGATCTTTCGCGCGACCTCGTTGCCTTCCGCCGACATCACCGCGCGCAGCCGCGTGAAGCGCGCTCCGCCACCGGCGAGATCGCTGCCCGAGGTGAAGGCCGGCACCACATAGGCGCGAACGATCGCCTCCAGCCGGTCCTGGAGATCGCGCACGCGCTTTGCGGCCGCGAGCAGCTCGGAACGGCGCAGATTCATCGGCCCGCAATGACGCCGGTAGATCTCCAGCAGCAAACCGTCCTTGGTCTTGAAATGATAGGTCACGCTGCCCGGATTTGCCCCGGCAGCTTGCGCAATGTCGCGCACCGATACGGCATTGAAGCCGTTGGTGGCGAACAGCTCCTCCGCGGCGGCGAGGATTGCCTCGCGCATGTTCGGCTTGCGGGCCGCTTCCTTGCTGGTGGGCTTGCGTACCATGAGATTTGTACTATCGTACAAAAGATCAGGTCTCGTCAACAAGAACGTGGCAATGGCGGGACGGCGCAGGCGCGTAAGCGCCGTTCAGTGACTGGCGCTCGCCCGCATCTTCTCCGGCGGTGCGGGACGCAGTCCGAGATCGCCCTCTCCGTCTCCCGACGGGATCAGGATGGCGCGGTCGCGCGGCAGCGCCTCCGGCATCTCGTCGCGGATGAAGGCGATGAGCTTCTCCCTGATCTCGCAGCGCAGGTCCCACGACTGCGGTGCGTTCCTGGCACTGACCAGCGCCCGAAGCTCGATGGTGCGCGAATCGGCATCGATCACCTGGAGATTCACCACCTCCCCGTCCCACAGCTTCGACTGCTTCACCGCCTCCTCCAGCCAGCGTCGGATGCGCGGGACGTCGGCGCGATAGTCGACATGCAGCGCGACGACGCCGATGAGGGATGCGGTGTCGCGCGTCCAGTTCTGGAATGGCTTTTCGATGAAGTAGGACAGCGGCACCACCATGCGGCGCCAATCCCACAGCCGGATCACGACATAGGTCGAGGCGATATCCTCGATCCAGCCCCATTCGTTCTCGATGATCACGGCATCCTCGATGCGGATCGGCTGGGTGATCGCGATCTGCAGGCCGGCGATCAGATTGCTCAGCAGCGGGCGCGCGGCAAGGCCGACGATGATGCCGGCAGCACCTGCGGAGGCGAACAGGCTGACTCCGTATTGCTTCACGGAGTCGAACGTCATCAGCGCGGCGGAGACCGTGATGATGACGATGATGGTGTCGGTGACGCGCTTGAACACGCGCACCTGCGTGACGTGCTTGCGCGCGACGAAATTCTCGGTGACATCGCGAAAGTTCTGCAAGTAGCGCGCCGCGCTCATGTCGACGATCCGGATCGAGATCCAGCCGATCAGCGCGATGAAGGCCACGACGAACAGCCGCGTCAGGGGGGTGCGGATCGTATCGTCGAGCGGCGCCAGCGGCAGCACCATTGCGACGGCGGCAAGGCAAAGCGCCATTTGCGCGGGGCCTGCCGTGCGCTCGATGAACACGCTCAAGAGCGGAAGCCGCGTTCCGAAAGCGCGGTTGAGAAGCCATGTGGCAACCCGGTAGACGAGCAGGGCAAGCAGGATCGCGCCGGCAACCAGGGTGAGGCCGATGAACCATGACGGTATCCAGCCGAACATCCTGTCGATATCGGCCGTCAGAGCCTGCCAATCCATGGATCGTCCCCATCATTGCACTCACGCAACCCGCACAACGCATCCCGGCCGGCTTCGCTCCCCCGCCCCGTGCAATGCAGCATCCCGCAGGTGCAACCGTCGCTGAGCTGCGCTAGGCTTGTCGCCATGACTCGACGAACCGGCAGCGCCGATCTTCCTCTTCACACCGGGCGGGTTCCGCCCTGGCTGGCAAGTCGCATGTCCTCGCTCGGGGCGATCGTCACCCAGGCGATCGTGCATCATTACGGCCGCGACGCATTTCTACAGCGCCTGTCGCATCCATTCTGGTTCCAGTCGTTTGGCGCCGTGATGGGAATGGACTGGCACTCCTCCGGCATCACCACCTCCGTGATAGGCGCGCTGAAGCGCGGGCTCGGACCGCTCCAGGACGAGCTCGGGATTTACGTCTGTGGCGGTCGCGGTCAGCATTCGCGCAAGACGCCGGACGAGCTGTTGCAGCTCGGCGACCGCGTCGGATTTGACGGCGTCAAGCTGACCCGGGCCAGCCGTCTGGTCGCCAAGGTCGACAGCGCCGCGGTCCAGGACGGCTTTGACCTTTACCTGCACGGCTTCTTCGTCACCACTGACGGCAAATGGACGGTGGTGCAGCAGGGCATGAACGGCGACAAGCGGCAGGCGCGGCGCTATCACTGGCACTCCGAGGCACTGAAGAGCTTTGTCGATACACCGCACAGCGCAATCGACGGGCCGCAGCAGGGGGAGATCGTCAATCTCACCGATCATCGCGCCGATCTATCTCGGACGGCACAGCTCGAGCTGCTCTCCGACCTCGGTCCGGATCGCATCGTCTCCGAATTCGAGCGGCTCACGGGGACCCCGTCCACGCCGGCGCAAGGCATGCTGCCGCATCTGATCATGCCTGCGCATCATGATGTGCGGCCGAAGGACGTGTTCGCGCGCCGCCTGCACGGCACGCTCGCCGCCGCAGCCGAACGCGGCCCGGCGGATTTTCCGGAGCTGCTGCTGACGCCGGGCGTCGGCGCGCGCACGGTGCGCTCGCTCGCGATGGTTGCCGAGGTCGTGCACGGCGCGCCCTATCGCTTCAGGGACCCCGCACGTTTCTCGCTCGCCCATGGCGGCAAGGACCGGCATCCCTACCCCGTTCCGATCAAGGTCTATGACGAGACCATCCGGGTGCTGAAGGGCGCGATCCGAAACGCGAAGCTCGGACGCGACGAGGAGATGCAGGCGATCAAACGCCTCGACGACCAGGCACGGCGGTTGGAGAGGACCGCGCGCGGCCCCTCAGTCGATGCTTTCATCGCCGGCGAGCGTGCGGCCTCACCGGAGCTCGATGGCCGTTCGGTGTTCGGCTGGGAGCGTGACCTTGCGCCCACAAAAAAGCGGACCGGCTGAACACCGGTCCGCAAGTCGGCGGAAGGAACGTCCTCTCAGGTCTCGTCGGCCTCCGGCTTCTCATCGAGCCGGTTTGCTGCGTGGTCCTGATATTGTTCGGTCTGGATGGACTTGCCGTCCATGCCACGAATGTCCGAATGCTGTTTCTTGTCGCGGTTGGACAGGACCATGTTGTCGCCGATCATCTCCTTCGGCACGTCGGTCAATGCGCCGGTGCCGTCGCCCTTGCCATGCATGCCCGATCTGAAGTGCGTCTTGCTGCCATGCCCACCAGGCATCAGTCTCTCCTCTCTTCCGATGATTTAGTGCTTCTGTTGTGCCGTCGTCGGTTTGGGCGGCTTGTGGCCGCTCTGGCCGGGATCGTTGTGCTTGTTGTGATCGCTCTCCTGGTTGAGACCGCCGCGGCTCACTGGAAACTCGCTGTGACGAGCTTCGGGGTTCGCACGATGGACGCGCGTGTCTTGCGGGTTATGACCGGCGGCCTGCTCGAGTTCTCGCGCATCCGGAACATCTGGCTTCCGCTCGAGGATGCGCACTTGCTGTTCGTGAGTCTTCTTGCCCTGCATTGTGGGCCTCCAATCTTACCGGCCTCTTCGGGGCGAACCGCTCCGCGCGACATCCTTGTCGATACCGCCACCGGCGTTCACGTCGTTTTCGACGTCGCCTTCGATCGTGTTCTCGCCCAAGACCTCCTCGAGGTCGTCAGGCGAAACGCCTGCCCTATTCACGCCCTTGGATCCGCCGATCAGGGGGTTGTCATGCAGGTCCTTCTCGGTCGGCGCGTACAGCTTGGGTTGCTTGTTGGTCATGTCACCTGCCTCCGCCCTTTCCGGCCTCGTCGTGCGTGTGATGGGAGTCGCGCTCGCCACCGCCGCCGGAAACCCGGCTGTGGCTGCGCTGCGGATCGTCCGCCGGCGGCTTCTTCACCTGAAGCGGTGCCTTCGCGTTCTCATGCGAGGCGCCGGGCCCACCCTGTCGAATGCTGTTCGGTGTCTTCGTGGATGTCGACATGAATGTCGTCCTCCTCAGCGATCTTGCTGATAGCCTTGGTTGGTCGTGTTCTGCTTGATGTTGCCCTGCTGTCCATGCTGATCTGGATTCTGTACACGCTCCTGACCGTGCGGCATCTGATCGGCGGACATCTGCTTGCGATCGCCGGTTCCCTTGCGGCTCTGATTGTCCGGTGGAACAGGTGGCATCTTGCTGGCCATGATCTGGTCTCCCGTTAAGACGTCGATCTGCGACATGCGCCCCAAGGAACTCCCCTCCGCGTCATGTCGGGATGACAACAGCACGAACGGCACACCGTTCCTGGCCGATCACAACAAGCAAAGATTTTCCGAAGGGCGCCGCCGACGTCAGTTTGCCGCGGTGAGGGAACGATCGCCCCTCGTTCCGCTGCGTGCAGTCGCCTCTGTTCCGCGGCCCTCTGCCGTGACGGGAAGCTTCGCGATCGCGCGCAAGCCCGGCCGCTTGCGCCAGCGGATTTCAGCGGCATCGACGGCAAGACTCAATTTCGGCCAACGCACGAACAGCGCCTCCAGCGCGCAGGCCGCCTCGATGCGCGCGAGCTGATGGCCGAGGCAGAAGTGGATTCCCGTGCCGAATGAGATATGGCGGTTCGGCTTGCGTTCGAGATCGAGGGTCTCGGGACGATCATGTACCGCGGGATCCATGTTCGCAGCGGCGAGCATCACCATGACGCGATCGCCCTTCTTCAGGCGCACGCCCTCGACCTCGACATCGCGCCGCACGTAGCGTGGCTTGGAGAATTGCACGGGCGAGACGAAGCGCAGAAACTCCTCGACCGCGAGCCCGACGCGGCTCCAATCCTGTTCCAGCCAGTCGCGCAGCTCGGGATTCCTGAGCAGCTCGTAGATGGAACCGCTGATGAGATGGGTGGTGGTTTCCGATCCCGCCCCGAGCAACAGAAACACCATCGAGACCATTTCATCCGGCGTGATCTGGCCGCCTTCGCGCTCGACCTGAATCAGCTCGGCAATCAGGCCCTCGCCGCCCTGGACACGCGCGATCTGCAACTGCTGCTCGAGGTAGGCGCGCATCTTGCGCACCGCGAACAGCAGGCGGAAGAAGCTGACGACATTCGTCAGCGAGGATATCGCGTTGGCCCAGGCGATGAATTTTGGACGATCTGCGAGCGGCAGGCCGAGCAGCTCCGAGATCACCGCGAGCGGCAGGATGCGCGCATAGCGCTGGACCAGATCGGCCGGGGATCCTTGCGCGAACAGCTCGTCGGCCAGACCGTCAGCGATGGCCCGGATGCGCGGCTCCATCGCAACGATCGCGCGGCGGCGAAACGCTTCGTCGACGATGCTGCGCAGCCGCGTGTGATCCGGCTCGTCCATCGTCAGCATGTTGTTGGCGATGGTCCTGACGAATCTCGGCATCCACCAGCGCAAGCCCGCGATGTCACCATCCTCCTTGCGCAAGGTGAAGGTCGCGCCGTCCTTCAGGACCTGCGCGGTGGCGTCATGGGTCGTGGTGATCCAGACATTGCCGACGATGGGAAACCGCGTCGCGACCACGGGTGCGGACATGCGCAATTTCGCGATCGCCTTGGGCGGATCGCGAAAGAAGGCCTCGCTGGTGAAATCGAGGCGCACTGTCATGGGATCACCGGAACGATTGGTGGCGTATCACCGAGATGGTGCGCGGCGCGGCCGGCGCAAGGGTGCGTCTGCTCGTCGGCCGCAGGCGTGGCGAGCCGCGCCTATCCGCGCCCGGAGGAGCGCTGGCCGCTCTTGCGCTGCTGTTGGGTGTAGGCGTCCCAATGGCTCCAGCTGCCGTTGCTGAGGCTCTGCAGGTCGGTTGCGAGTGGACGGCGCGTCCGTTTGTCGTGATCGGCGATGGCGCGCTCCGACTGTGCGATCTTGCGCTTGAGTTCCGCGATCGTCTTCTGCGTCTGGCCGTTGCGCTTCGAGGTGGCGATCTCGCCCATCGTGAAGCGCGCGGTCTCCAGCGCCTTCAGCTCGGCGCGGTTCTTCTTCAACTGAACCCGGTGCCAGGCGATGTTGCTGTCGCTGTCCGCAACCATGTGGGAACTCCGCTGATTCGGTCCCACATAGTATCGTGCGCCGAATCGGCGCCGCAACGCCCCGGCGGTGGCGAAAATGCGATCTTCTCGCGCAGAAATTCCGGATCTGGAGCCCCCGCAACGGGGCCCTAGATTCCTATTTGGGCGGGTCTTCTTGACGCGAACCGGTATCCACTTCGCTCGAAAACGCTTCAGCGCTCGGCGAAGGCCTTCTCTACCACGAACTGGGCAGGCTCGCCGTGATTGCCCTCGACGAAGCCGCGCTCACCCAGGAGGACGCGGGTGTCCGCCACAAGGGCCGGGCTGCCGCAGATCATGACGCGGTCATGGGCGGCTTCCAGCACCGGCAGGCCGATATCGGCGAACAGCTTGCCTGAGGTGATGAGATCGGTGATGCGGCCGCGATTGCGGAAGGGATCGCGCGTCACGGTCGGATAGTAGATCAGCTGGTTCTGGATGTACTCGCCAAGCAGCTCGTCCTTCGGCAGATGCTCGGTGATCATCTCGCCATAGGCGAGCTCCTTGACGTGCCGACAGCCGTGCAGCAGCACCACCTTCCCGAACCGCTCGTAGGTCTCGGGATCCTTGATCACGCTCAGGAACGGCGCAAGACCCGTGCCGGTGCCGATCAGGTAGAGGTTACGTCCCTCTTCCAGATTGTCGATCACCAGTGTGCCGGTGGCCTTGCGGCTGACGATGATCTCGTCGCCTTCCTTCAGATGTTGGAGGCGCGAGGTCAGCGGTCCGTCCGGCACCTTGATCGAGAAGAATTCCAGCGTGTCCTCGTAATTGGCGCTGGCGACGCTGTAAGCCCGCAGCAGCGGCTTCTCGCCGACCTTGAGCCCGATCATGGTGAATTCGCCGTTACGGAAGCGGAAGGTCGGGTTGCGGGTGGTCTTGAAGGAGAAGAGCGTATCGGTCCAGTGGTGGACGCTCAAAACGCTTTCTTGATTGAAATTGCTCATCTCACCTTCCCTGTCGCGTCGATTGCGGTTCCGAGGCCGGCAGCTATGCGTCGTTTGTACACGATCATTCGTATACTAATGAATAATCCGGCTTGATCCCGCGGTCAAGGCTGCCCAAGATCGGAAGCGTTGCAGTTAGGAATAAGGAGCCCCTTCCATGGCGCATGACGCACCCCAGGCCACCGGACCCTCGAAGCTGGTGATCCGCAATATCGGCCTGATCCTGTCCGGCGCTTTGGAAAAGCCGATCCTGGACGGCGACACCATCGTCGCCGAGAACGGCAAGATCAGCGCGATCGGCCGCTTCAAGGAGGTCAATACCGAAGGCGCCACCACCATCGTCGACGCCAACGGCACCACGGTGGCGCCGGGCCTGATCGACAGCCACGTCCACCCTGTCGCCGGCGACTGGACGCCGCGGCAGAACCAGATCAACTGGATCGACAGCTATCTGCACGGCGGCGTCACCACCATGATCTCCGCCGGCGAGGTGCACATGCCTGGCCGACCCCGCGACGTCGTCGGCCTCAAGGCCATGGCCGTGTTCGCCCAGCGCGCGTTCTGGACCTTGCGCCCCGGCGGCGTGAAGGTTCACGCCGGCGCGCCGGTGATCGAATGCGAGATGGTGGAAGAGGACTTCAAGGAGATGGCGGCCAACGGCGTCAAGCTGCTCGGCGAGGTCGGCCTCGGCGGCGTCAAGGACGGCCCGACCGCGCGGAAGATGGTCGGCTGGGCGCGCAAATACGGTATCCAGAGCACCATCCACACCGGCGGCCCGTCGATCCCCGGCTCCGGCCTGATCGACAAGGACGTGGTGCTTGAGGCCGACACCGACGTGGTCGGCCACATCAACGGCGGCCACACTGCTCTGCCCGACGACCAGATCCGCTGCATCTGCGAGGGCTGCAAGCGCGGCCTCGAGCTCGTGCACAACGGCAATGAGCGCTCGGCCCTGTTCACGCTGCGCACCGCCCGCGAGATGGGCGACCTGCATCGCGTCATCCTTGGTACCGACGCGCCCGCCGGCTCCGGCGTGCAGCCGCTCGGCATTCTGCGCATGGTCTCGATGCTGTCCTCGCTCGGCGACCTCCCGGCCGAGATCGCATTCTGCCTTGCCACCGGCAACACCGCCCGGATGCGCCAGCTCGACTGCGGCCTGATCGAGGTCGGCCGCTCCGCCGACTTCGTCATCATGGACAAGGCCCAGCACTCGCCGGGCAAGAACATCCTGGAGAGCGTTCAGCTCGGCGATCTCCCCGGCATCGGAATGACCATCATCGACGGCATCGTCCGCACCCAGCGCAGCCGCAACACGCCGCCCGCCGGCAAGGTGCCGGAGGTGGTGGCGAAGTGATGCAGCCGGAGCGGCCCGCCGCTCGCACCGTCCCTCGAAGGCATTGAACAAGTCGCAAGCCTGTTGCGTCTAACGCAGGCAGCCCTCGGCGGCGGCAGTTCATTGTTCGACCATCGAGGCTGACATGAAGGACCCATCACGGATAGCCGTGGGCGTCGCTGGCGCGGTGGCGGGCTATATCGCGATCTTTGTGCTGTTTTCTCTCCTCGATGTCGGCAACCGTGCGGACCCGATCACATCGGGTCTGCTGGGACTGTTCGTCTACTCGCCCACCGGTGCAATCGCCGGCGCGGTCCTCGCCAATTGGCTCGTGACGCGTTCAGGCAAAAATGCAGGGCAGGACGCAGGCGTCGGCGGCGTCGCGCGGAACAGCTTGAAGTCGCTCGGCATCGTCGCCCTGCTCTGCACCGCCGGCCTCGGCGCCTACATTGCGTACGCATACGCGACCGCAACGCCCTGGCTCAACCGCAACGGCGCCAATCCCCTGCTCGTGTTCGAGGTCCGCTTTCCGGCGGGAGCAACGGTGCCAACATCGGCGCAGGACATCACCATCGAACTGCAAACCGACATCAACACCATGCCGGGCGAAGTCAGTCCGGCCGCGTTCTATCGCGATGGCGACCAGGCGGTTATCGCCGGCGAAGTCGAGCTGGCGTTTCGAACCTCGCACCGGCAGCTCGCCATCAACATCCAGGGCCAGCCGAGCCGGATCTATCCGATCGATTTGACGGCCCGCGCGCCGCATACGCCGGAATTCGGAACGTGGCGGCGGCTTGGTGACGGCAGCGAAATCCGCTACCGCGCCAAATGGCCGGGAAAGACGTAAGAGATCAGCGCTTCTTCGCAATCTCACAGCGCACATAGGTCTGGCGCTTGGCCCGCCCAACTGGACCGTTGTCCATCACCAGCCTGCCATCCGCAGCGACGGAGACGCGAGGATTGGAGCGGAATTTTTCGCCCTCGCCTTCGCAGGCCAGCTTCATTTTCCAGCCGAGCCTTCCGTCGGCCGTGATCTGGCTGGCGCGGCACCGCGTCTCATACCAGTACAGGCGATTGCCGCCCTCGATGCTCATGCGGTTGGGACTGTCGTCGTCGCGACAGTCCTTTTTGGTCGAGGCCCAGAAGCCTTCGTAAGGCTGCGCCGCCAAGGCGGGAGCGCATTGGCCGGCGAGCACGGCACCAAGACTCAAGACAACCGCAAAGCGCGTCGCAACTCTCATGACCAAAACCTCGATAAACCCTTCATCAAGGTTAGTCGCCAGTTCCGGCACCTTGTTCAACTGCCGTAGGGTGGTCAAACGGCGCGAAGTGCCGTGCCCACGATTTTTGCGACTCGAGAAAGGATGGCGGGCACGCTTCGCTCTGCCCGCCCTACGAAACCTTCACCTGAGCTTGTTCAGCAGCATCATCAGCGTCTCGCGCTCTTTCGCCTCGAGCGGCGCCAGCGTCTCGCGGGTGATCGCCAGCGCGTTCGGCGCCAGCTTTTCGGCAAGCTGCTGTCCGGCGCGGGTCAGGCTCACCAGCAGGCGGCGGCCGTCCTCGGGATCCTGGCTCGTCTCGGTGAGGCCGCGCGCGGTGAGACGATCGATCACGCCCTTGATGGTCGCGACGTCCATCGCCGTCAGGCGCCCGAGCTGATTCTGCGAGCACGGCCCGGTCTCGGCCAGTTTCGACAGCGCCGCCCATTGCGTCGGCGTCAGATTGGTGCCGATGTCGCGGGCGAAGATCGAGCTGTGGCGCTGCCAGACCTGGCGCAGGATGAAGCCGACCTGTTCGTCGAGCACGTAAGGCGGTTTCGCCGGTTTGACACTTTTCTTTGCCGCAACGCTTCTCGCCATCCGTTCGCAGCCCTTCCCCTTGCCTCACAACGACAGATGCGCGTCGCGGATATCCGGGCGCGCGTCGAGCTCGGCCATGGTGCCGCCGAAGCAGATGCGGCCGCGCTCGATGATGTAGGCGCGATCCGAAATCAGCCCCGCGAAATGCAGATTTTGCTCGGAGACGACGATGCTGACGCCTTCCTTCTTCATGGTCAGGATGGCATCAACCATCTGCTCCACGATCTTCGGCGACAGGCCCTCCGACGGCTCGTCCAGCAGCACCAGCGAGGGATTGCCCATCAGCGTGCGCGCAATGGTGAGCATCTGCTGCTCGCCGCCGCTCATTCGTCCGCCCGGGCGGTTCTTCATCTCGCCGAGGTTAGGAAACAGCGCGAACAGCTTTTCGCGCGTCCAGTGCGGCGCATTCGGACGCTTCGGCTGGCGGCCGACTTCGAGGTTTTCCTCGACGGTCAGGTCCGTGAAGATGCGCCGCTCCTCCGGCACGTAGCCAAGGCCCTCGCGCACGATCTCGTGTGTCGGCTTCGACGAAACGTCCTTGCCCTCGAACGTGATGCGGCCGGAGCGCTGCGCGACGAGGCCGACGATCGACCGGAACGTCGTCGACTTGCCGGCGCCGTTGCGTCCCAGCAGTGCCACCACCTCGCCCTCGCCGACCTCGAAGCCGATGTCGAACAGGATATGCGCCGGACCATAATGGCTGTTGAGGTCCTGCACCGTGAGCTTCATGTGGAGGCTCCCTCGCGGTGGCGGGAATCGTAGACCAGGCCCTCGCCGAGATAGACCGCCTGCACCTGGGGATTGCCGCGCACTTCCGCCGGCGAGCCCTCCGCGATCAACGTCCCGCGGTTGAGCACGAGGATGCGATCGGCATGCTCGAACACCACGTCCATGTCGTGCTCGGTGAAGAGCACGCCGATGGATTTTTCTCGGGCAATGCGCGCGGTCAGCCGCATCAATTCGACGCGCTCGCGCGGTGCCATTCCGGCCGTCGGCTCGTCCATCAGCAGCAGTTTGGGCTGGTTGGCGAGCGCAACCGCAAGCTCGAGCCGCTTGAGATCGCCATAGGCAAGCTCGCCGCAGGGCCGGTCCGCATAGCCGCCCATGCCGACCAGCTCGAGCAGGCGGCCGGCCTCGTCGCGATCGAACTTCGGCGCCGAGCCGAACAGATTGAACAGCTGCTTGCCGTGCGAGATCAGCGCGACCTGCACGTTCTCCCGCACGGTCATGGTGGCGAAGGTCGCGGTGATCTGGAAGGTGCGGCCGACGCCGAGCCGCCAGACCTCACGCGGCTTCCGGCCGGTGATCTCCTCGCCAAGCAGGCGAACGTGGCCGCTATCAGGCATGTTCTGGCCGTTGAGCATGTCGAAGCAGGTGCTTTTTCCAGCGCCGTTCGGCCCGATCAGCGCCAGGATCTCGCCGGCCCGCAGCGAGAACGAGACGCCTCGCACGGCATGGATGCCGCCATAGGATTTGGTCAGGCCTTCGACCGCGAGAAGTGGAGGTGCGACGCTCATTCGGCAGACTCGATCGGCTTGGCGAGCAAAGGTGATCCCGGCGGCGATGCTTTCTTGCGGCGCTGCGCCAGCATCTCCAGCGTGCCGACGATGCCCTTGGGGAAGACGACGACGATCAGCATGATGAAGCCGCCGAGCACGAGCTTCGACAGATCGGTCTGGCTCACCAGCCAGATGTTCAAAGCCTTGTAGACGATGGCGCCGATCACCGCGCCCGAGACCGTCTCGACGCCGCCGAGCAGCACCATGACCAGCGCGTCGACCGAGAGCGAGATGCCGAGATTGTCGGGGAACACGCTGCCCTTCAGGTAGGCAAACAGCGCACCGCCGATGCCGGCGGTCGTGCCGGCGATCACGAAGGCGGTCCACTGGATGCGCTTGGCATCGATGCCGATGGCTTCGCTGCGCAAAACCGAGTCGCGCGTGGCACGAAGCGCGTAGCCGAACGGCGAGAACACCATGGCCCGCAGCGCGACAGTCACCAGCGCCGCGACGCCGAGCGAAAGCCAATAGAAGCGCGACGGACTTGCCGCCCAGCTCGATGGCCAGAGGCCGAGAATGCCGTTGTCGCCGCCGGTCACGTCCACCCACTGGAACGCGATCGACCAGACGATCTGCGCGAAGGCAAGCGTCAGCATTGCGAAATAGACGCCGGAGAGCTGCACCGCGAAGAAGCCGAACACGGCCGCACCCATGCAGCCGAGCAGCGGCCCGAGCAGCAGGCAGACGATCATCGGCAGTCCCGCCATCTTGGCGAGGAAGGCGATGCCATAGGCGCCCAGGCCAAAATAGGCGGCGTGACCGAACGAGGCGAGCCCGCCGACCGACATCAGGAAGTGCAGGCTGACGGCGAAGATCACGAAAATCGCGATCTCCGAGCCCACGGTCAGCAGATAGTTGCCGGCGAACAGCGGCAGCATGGCCGCGACGATCAGCGCCGCAAGCGCCATCAGCCGCTCGTTCGAGGTCAGCGGCCGCCAGGGATTGACGGTGAGACCCGGCGTCTTGCGCGCGGCCGCCTCCGGCTTGCCGAACAGGCCCCAGGGACGCACGATCAGCACCACCGCCATGACCAGGAAGACGAGAATGATCGAGATCTTCGGGAAGATCAGGATGCCGAAGGCATTCAGCTCGGAGACCAGCACCGCCGCGACGAAGGCGCCGACGATGCTGCCGAGGCCGCCGATCACGACCACGACGAAGACCTCGACGATGATCCGCAGGTCCATGGCGTGATGCACGGCATCGCGCGGGATCTGGAGCGCGCCGCCGAGCGCTGCGAGGAAGACGCCGACGGCGAACACCGACGTGAACAGCCACTTTTGGTTGACGCCGAGCGCGGCCACCATGTCGCGATCCTGCGTCGCCGCGCGCACCAAGACGCCCCAGCGCGTGCGCTGGAACAGCAGCCAGAGAATGCCGAGCACGACCGGTCCGAGCACGATCAGGAACAGGTCGTAGCTCGGAATGTTCTGGCCGAAGAAATCGATCGCGCCCCTGAAGCCCGGCGCGCGGCGGCCGACGAGATCGTCGGGCCCCCAGATCAGCACGACGAGATCCTCGACCATCAAGGTCAGGCCGAAGGTCGCGAGCAGCTGGAACAGCTCGGGCGCATGATAGATGCGCCGGAGCAGCACCATCTCGACGATGACGCCGATCAGCGCCACCGCGAACGCGGCCAGCACGATGCCGCCCCAGAAGCCGAACGCGCCGGACAAGCGCTCGGTCAGCGTGAAGGCGATGTAGGCGCCGATCATGTAGAAGGCGCCATGCGCGAAATTCACGATCCGGGTCACGCCGAAGATGATCGACAGGCCCGAGGCCACCAGAAACAGCGACGCTGCGCTGGCGAGACCGGTCAGAAACTGTACGACGTAAAAGGCCATCGGCGGTCCGGGTTGGTTAGGTCTCGGTGCTGGTCTTCATCCTTCGAGACGGCGCTCCGCGCCTCCTCAGGATGAGGTCCGGGACCCTCATGGTGAGGAGCGCGGCGACGCCGCGCGTCTCGAACCATGAAGGCCCCGGTCTCTGTTGTATCAATCCTTCGGACGCAACTTCGCGACTTCGGCATCGCTGGGCAGATAGTCCGCGCCTTTCTTGTAAGACGAGTCCACCATCACGCCCTTGCCGTCCTTCAGCGCGGTCTTGCCGACGAAGGCCCCGAGCGTCGACTGGTGGTCGATCTTGCGGAAGGTGATCTCGCCGAACGGCGATGGCATCGTAAGCCCCTCCGCCGCGGCAATCAGCTTCTCCGGATCGGTCGAGCCAGCCTTCGTCAGGATCGCGGCGGCCGACTTGATGGTCTGGTAGCCGACGATCGAGCCGAGACGCGGATAATCGTTGTACTTGGCCTGGTACGCCTTCAGGAACGCATCATGCTCTGGCGTCTTGATCGAGTACCAGGGATAGCCGGTGACGATCCAGCCCTCCGGCGTCTCGTCCTTGAGCGGGTCGAGATATTCGGGCTCGCCGGTGAGGAAGGAGACGACCTCGCGCCCCTTGAACAGGCCGCGGGTGTTGCCTTCGCGCACGAGTTTGACGAGATCCGCGCCGAACGTGACGTTGAGGATCGCTTCCGGGTTGGCGGCGGCAACCGCCTGCACCACCGGGCCGGCGTCGATCTTGCCCTGCGGCGGCCATTGCTCGTCGACCCACTGGATGTCGGGCCGCTTCTCCGACATCAGCTTCTTGAACACCGCGACCGCCGACTGGCCGTATTCGTAGTTCGGCGCTATCGTCGCCCAGCGTTTCGCCGGCAGCTTGCTGGCAGCTTCCACCAGCATCGCCGCCTGCATGTAGTTGGAGGGACGCAGGCGGAAGGTGTACTTGTTGCCCTTGGACCAGGTGATGGCGTCCGTGAGCGGCTCGGCCGCGAGGAAGAAGACCTTCTTCTGGTTGGCGAAGTCAGAGACCGCAAGACCGATGTTCGACAGGAACGTGCCGGCGAGCATCGCGACGCCCTCGCTCGAGACGAGCTCGTTAGCCGCGGTCTGCGCGTCCGCCGGCTTGCCGCCGTCGTCCTTGGAGATGACGACGAGCTTCTTGCCGTTGATGCCGCCGGCCGCGTTGACTTCCTCGACCGCAAGCTGCCAGCCCTTGCGATAGGGCTCGGTGAATGCCGGCAGCAGCGAATAGCTGTTGATCTCGCCGATCTTGATGTCCTGCGCCAGGGCCGAATGGGCCATGCCGCCTGCCAGAAGCGCGAAGGCCGCGCCGACGATAGTATTTCTTGCTCGCATCCCAACCTCCAATTTGAACTCGCTTACGACTTCTATCTCAGACCGTCTTCGCCCTTGATCTCCGCGACCGTGAGCCCGCCGACGCGCGGCAGCGGACGGCCGCTGTCGGTGACGGCGACCGCGACCATGATCTCGTTGGCGCGCGGCGCATCGTTGATCTGTACCTCCATCCCGTCGAAATGGCTGCGGACGAAGGCTGCGTCCTTGTGCCCCAGCGGAATGTCCAGGGTCGTGCCGGGGCCGCTGCGCTTCTTCGAGGACGGGATCAGCGCCGCGCCCTTGCCCAGAACCTTGCGCACCGGCGCCCCCATCTTGGGGTGGAGGATGGCGGCGGCGTGCTCCAGCTCGCCGTTCTCGCCGACAGCCGCGGCCTTGCCGTAGCTGTGCGCCTTGGCACCATCGATGCCGAGCGCCGCCACCGCGCGCTTCGACAGGAGCTCGCCCAACTCCTCGCCGATCGCGATCAGCGGCGAGAGATCCTCGACATATTTTCCGGCGAAAGGATTTTCGATCACGGCGATCGCGGCGGCACGCCGGGTCGGCGGCGACACCTGGCGTCCCATCTCCATCTGCGTCTCTTCGACGACGGTGACGATCTTGCGGATGATCGCGCTCATGTTTCGCTTCCCTGTTCAGGCATGGACCGCGTTCTCCAGCACACGCGGGCGCGATCGTTGCTCTTCTATATCCTTTGTTCCGATGACAAGCATATCACCACGAAGCCGCAGCACGGCACCTTCGATCAGTCCGCGATCGAACAATTGCCGTGCACATTCCGCGCCAGATTCAAGCGCGGCGGCGATCTCATCGTGAGACAGCTCGCCGACACCGCGCGTCACGAGGCGCGCGCCCAGATCGCTGTCGGGCTGAAGCTCGTTCGCAGGCTGTCGGATGATTGCGGGATGCCCGGGCAGATCGACGGCATTGGCGATCACGGTCGCGGCCGCATCGGCCTGCGAAGCGGTTGCGGCCAGCACGGTCACGGCATCGGCGATCCCGAGCGAAAAGCTGCGGCCGTGCCGACCGCTGGTCGCGACGCCCCGCACCGGATCGTCCGCATCGATCCGCATCCTCCGCATCACGCCGTCGTGGTCGGGACGATCCATCAGGCCGACCGAAAAATGCTCGCCCACACCGAGATGCAGCGCGATGTCGCCCCCATTGTTGACGTAAATCCGATCGAGCGGTGCAGCGCGCAGCATCGCGGCCAGAATCTCCTCCGCGACGCTGCCGGCAACGGCCGCCATCGGCGTGATGAAGCAATCGGCGGCATAAGGCGCGACGGCAGCGTGCATGCGGCGGGCGACAACGCCCTTCAGCGAGGTCTTCTCCTCGACCGCCGTACGCAGCCCTGGCAATTCCGCGCAAAGCTCGTCGAGCAATCCAGTGAACCGCAGCGCCGCAGCCTCATAGGCGACCCGCACCGCATCCGTACGTCCCCTCGCCTCCACGATCAGATCGATCGGTCCATCCTGCAAATGCAGCCGCCGGCCATCAGACAGCAATGCGATTTGCGGGCGCCTGGTCATGTGCGAGGCCCCGGAATCGGGTTCCGCCAGGGCAATTGGCGGACATCGTCGCCGCTCTGCACCTCGGAGAGCGGCTTCACATAATCCATGTGGCCACCGAGCGCGGCATAGTCGGACAGCTTCATGGTGAATTCGATCGGCGCGACCAGGGCCGGTGTCGGCACATAGCCGAACGCGCCTGACGGCATCTGCGTCACGTCGACCATGTAGGTGATGCCGCCGCCGGGCCAGACATAGACCGGCGCGCCGCCGCTGGTGACGCGCGTCAGCGCATCCTTCACCGAGCGCGTCAGCCGCACCGGGTTGTCGGTGACGCCAGCGCGCAAGGAGCCGCCCGCGCCCGCCATGAACAACACCGTGCACAACGCGGGCTCGCAATTTTCCTGGATGCGCTCGACCGAGAACTTCAAGTCGTCAGGCATCTCGGTCTCGACCGGCTTCAAGGCCTGGTCGAGCACGTAATAGGACGAATGCTCTCCGGTGGTGGAGACCATCAGCATGGTCAGACCGGGCTTTGCTTCCTTGGCATCGAACGGGCCAAGGATCGACAGGGGATCTGAGATGTTGGTGCCGCCCCAGCCCGTGCCTGGATCGGCCACCTGGAAATAGCGGCCGGGCGTCGAGCGACGGCCCTTCATCTTGATGCCGGTGTCGGCGATGTCGAGCAGCTTGCCCGCTTGATGCTCGCTGAGCACGCCGGTGATGTGGTCATCGACCACGACGACTTCGTCCACCTTGCCGTGCCATTGCTTGGCGAACATGCCGATCGTCGCCGAGCCGCAGCCGACGCGCATGCGCTCTTCCTTCACGCCGTTGACGATCGGCGGCTGCCCGGCCTGCACCACCACGGTGGCGCCGCCATCGATGGTGAGCTCGACCGCCTTGCAATTGGCGAGGTCCATCAGCGTGTCGCAGGTAACGCGGCCCTCCTTCTTGGAGCCGCCGGTGAGATGATGCACGCCGCCGAGCGAGAGCATCTGCGAGCCGTATTCGCTGGTCGTGACGTGGCCGACCGCCTCGCCCTGCGCGCGCACGGTCGCGGTCTCCGGGCCGAGATAGCGGTCGGTGTCGATCTTCACCTTGATGCCGCAATAGGAGAAGATGCCCTCGGTGACGACCGTCACCATGTCGACGCCGTCGACCTCCGCAGAGACGATGAACGGCGCCGGCTTGTAGTCGGGATAGGTCGTGCCTGCCCCGATCGCCGTCACGAAAGTCGAGGGCTCGTGGACGATCTTGCCGTCCCAGTCCTCGGTGCGGCTGAACGGGACGAGCTTGCCGCCGTGAGAGACGGTGCGCTCCAGGATGACATGCGGATCGACGCGGACCAGCTTGCCGTCGTGATTGGCATAGCGATCGCAGGCCCCCGCCGCGCCGGGCTTGATGTAGCACATCACCGGACAAGCATCGCAGCGGATCTTGTCGATGACGGCGCTCGTCGTTTCTGTCACCATGTCGGAGCCGGCGGACACCGCTGTTATCATTCGTATACGAACGATGTTGCGCGCGCTGCCCCGGGGCTGTCAAGCGGCGGTGCAGCGCAAAAGATGCCACTGCCGCATAAAACCTCATTTGCCTATCCGCCCTGTCCACAAAGAAGGCAACCGCGCTGCAGTGCGGCATGCACCGCTTGCACGTTTGTGTACAAACGGTATCGTCGCGGCGCCCGATTTTCGCGATTGCATGATCTTGGATATCGTCTTGGGCTTGGGAACGAGGATGACGCAGACACCGATCCGCCTCACCGTGAACGGCAGGATCCACGAGGTCACGGCAGCGCCGGACACGCCGCTGCTTTATGTGCTGCGCAACGACCTCGCGCTGAACGGCCCGAAATACGGCTGCGGCCTCGGCGAATGCGGCACCTGTACTGTCCTGATCGACGGACTGGCGGCACGCTCCTGCGCGATTCCGGTGAGCGGCTGCGCCGGGCGCGACATCGTGACGCTCGAAGGCCTCGGCACAAGCGACAAGCCCGACGTCGTGCAGCAGGCCTTCATCGACGAGCAGGCCGCACAATGCGGCTATTGTCTCAACGGCATGATCATGACCACCAAGGCGTTGCTTGCGATCAACCCGCGGCCGACCGAACAGGAGGCCTTGGCGGCGCTGCGCTACAATCTCTGCCGTTGCGGGACGCATGTCGAGATCCTTCGCGCAGTGATGCGCGCATCGGGCCAGCTCACCGAGGCCGCAGATTGATGGCGTCCTTTGTTACGAACGGAGCTGAGCGTGCGGGTTCGCTCATCGTCGCGCGCAGCGTGGACGAGGTCACATCGGAAACCTTCGTCCGCATCACCGCGGACGGTTCGGTCACGGCCTATAACGGCCATGTCGATCTCGGCACCGGCATCCGCACTGCGCTGGGCCAGATCGTCGCCGAAGAGCTCGACGTTTCTTTTGCCCGCGTCATCGTCGTACTCGGCGACACGGCATTGGTGCCGAACCAGGGCGCGACGATCGCGAGCGAAACCATCCAGATCACGGCCGTGCCGCTGCGGAAGGCTGCGGCGCAAGCCCGGCACTTTCTGATCGCGCGCGCGGCGGAACGCCTGGACTTGCCCGAAGCCGAGCTCAAGATCGAGGACGGACTCGTTCGCGGCCACGACAATCGCAGCGTCAGCTATGGCGAGCTCATCGGCGACGAAGCGATCCGCCTCGAGCTCGCCGATGACGTCGAGCTCAAGCCTGTCGGCGATTACGCCATCGTGGGCCAGTCGGTGCCGCGCGTCGATCTACCTGCTAAAGCCACGGGCGAGCTGACTTTCGTGCACGACGTCCGAGTATCAGGAATGGTGCATGGCCGCGTGGTGCGGCCGCCCTATGCTGGCGTCGATGCCGGACCGTTCGTCGGCACCAGCCTCATTGCGGTCGACGAATCCTCCGTGCGCGACATTCCCGGCCTTGTCGCCGTCGTGCGGATCGGCGATTTCGTCGGCGTCGTCGCCGAGCGCGAGGAGAATGCGATCCGTGCGGCAGAGCAGCTCAAGGTGAGCTGGAAGCCGACGCCGACGCTTACCGATCTTGGCGATGTCGAGACCGCCCTGCGTGCCAATCCATCGACGCGGCGCACACTGATCGACAAGGGCGAGGTCGACAAGGCGATATCAGCCGCGGCCAAGCCGATGCAGCGCACTTACCTCTGGCCGTATCAGATGCACGCCTCGATCGGCCCCTCCTGCGCCGTCGCCAACTTTCAGGACGGTAACATCCGCGTCTGGTCGGGCACGCAGAACCCGCACGTGCTGCGCGGCGACCTGGCGCTGCTGATCGAGCGCCCCGAGAGCGAGATCGAGGTGATCCGGCTGGAGGCCGCCGGCTGCTACGGCCGCAATTGCGCCGACGACGTCACCGCCGATGCGCTGCTGCTGTCGCGCGCCGTCGGCCGTCCGGTCCGCGTGCAGCTGACGCGTGAGCAGGAGCATGCCTGGGAGCCCAAAGGCACCGCGCAGCTCATCGACGTCAATGGCGGCCTCGACGCTGACGGCAGCATCGCCGCTTACGATCTCGCCACGCGCTATCCCTCGAACGCCGCGCCGACGCTGGCGCTGCTGCTGACGGGTCGGATCTCGCCCGAACCCGCGGTGCTCCAGATGGGCGACCGTACCGCGATCCCGCCTTACGATTACGAGCACATGCGCGTCGTCGCCCACGACACACCGCCGATCGTGCGTGCCTCCTGGTTCCGCGGCGTCTCGGCATTGCCGAACACCTTTGCGCATGAATCCTATATCGACGAGGCTGCGGCCGAAGCCGCCGTCGATCCGATCGAATATCGCCTGCGCTATCTGAAAGACCCGCGCGCGATCGATCTGGTCAATGCGGTGGCCGAGCGCGCGGGCTGGACGCCGCGGCCGGTCCGAGAGGAGAAGGACGGCGAGGTCGTGCACGGGCGCGGCTTTGCATATGCGCTCTACGTCCACAGCAAGTTTCCGGGTTACGGCGCGGCGTGGTCGGCCTGGGTTGCCGACGTCGCGGTGAACAAGACGACCGGCGACGTCAGCGTGACGCGCGTCGTCGCGGGGCAGGATTCCGGGTTGATGATTAACCCGGACGGCGTGCGCCACCAGATCCAGGGCAACGTCATCCAATCCACCAGCCGCGCGCTGATGGAAGAGGTGTCGTTCGAGCGCGGCACGGTGGCCGCGCGCGAATGGGGCGCCTATCCCATCATCCCCTTCCCCGACGTACCCAAGATCGACGTCTTGATGCTGCCGCGGCAGGACCAGCCGCCGCTCGGCGTCGGCGAGTCTGCTTCGGTGCCGAGCGCAGCGGCGATCGCGAACGCCATCTTCGATGCCACCGGCGTGCGCTTCCGCGAGCCGCCGTTCACGCCCGAGCGAATCCTCAAGGGTCTGCGTGGCGATGCGGCGGTGACGCCGCAGGCTCTGCCCGCACCGGCGGCATCGCGGCCGTCGCGGGTCTGGGCGAATCCGTTCGCCAGGCGCGCCGGTATCGCTGCAGCGATCGCAGCCGTCTGCACCGCTGCCATCGGCATCGGTGCGGCGCTCCTTCCAGGTCGCGCGATTGCGCCGATCGCACGGCCCGACGCGTCGGTCTATTCCGCGGCGACCATCGCCCGCGGCGAGCAGCTTGCAGCGCTTGGCAATTGCGCGGAGTGCCATACCAGCATTGGCGGCGCGCTCAACGCCGGCGGCCGCGCATTGGAGACGCCATTCGGCACGATCTATTCGACCAACATCACGCCCGACGTCGAGACCGGGATCGGTGCCTGGTCCTATCCGGCCTTCGAGCGCGCCATGCGCGATGGCTTGCATCGCGACGGACGGCAGCTCTATCCCGCTTTTCCCTACACGCATTTTGCAAAGACCAGCGACGCGGACATGCAGGCGCTCTATGCGTATCTGATGGCGCAGCCTTCAGTGCGTGCGACGGCACCGCCGAACGAACTCGCCTTCCCTTACAATCTCCGCTCGTTGCTCGCGGGCTGGAATGCGCTGTTCCACGACACGAAGGAGTTCAAGCCTGATCCCGCCAAGTCCGATCAATGGAATCGCGGCGCCTATCTGGTCGAAGGTCTCGGCCATTGCAGCGGCTGTCATTCGCCGCGCAACGCGCTCGGCGCCGAGCAACGCAACGCTTATCTCGCCGGCGGCTTTGCCGAGGGCTGGGAAGCGCCGGCGCTGACCTCGCTCTCGCACGCGCCGATTCCGTGGAGCGAGGAGGAGCTCTACGCCTATTTGCGCACCGGCCATTCGCGTTACCACGGTGTCGCGGCCGGCCCGATGGCGCCTGTTATCCGCGACCTCAAGGCTCTGCCCGACCAGGACATCCGTGCGATGGCGGTCTATCTCAACTCGTTCAATGACACGGCGGTCGACCAACAGGCGCAGGATGCGCTTGCCGCCAAGCTCGAAAGCACAACGGAAGTGACCGTCGCCTCCTCCGCGGGCGCGCGCCTCTATCAAGGCGCCTGCGCGGTCTGCCACGAGGTCGGCGGCCTGCCGCTGTTCGGCACGCGGCCCTCACTCGCGCTCAACAGCAACGTTCACAGCACGAAGGCGGATAATCTCGTGCAGGTGATCCTGCACGGCATTGCAGACCCAGTCTCCAGCGACCTCGGCTACATGCCCGCGTTCAGGAATAGCATGAGCGATGCACAGGTCGAGGAGCTCGTGACGTTTTTGCGCAAGCAGTTCGCGCCGGACAAGCCGGCCTGGACCGGCGTGCGCGAGACGATCTCGCGGGTGCGAAGTTCGACCCACTAACGTCATTCCGGGGCCCGAGCATAGCGAGGGAGCCCGGAATCCATAACCACCAGCCGGGGTTATGGATTCCGGGCTCGCCGCTTCGCGTCGCCCCGGAATGACACTGCGTGAATACGCTAGTCGTGCTTCACCTCCACCGGCGGCGTGCCGTGGGTGTGGAAGGACTCGATCGTCTTCAATCCCCAGGCCTGGCCCTTCTTGCGCTCCTCCTCGGTCCACACGATCGGCTTCCAGTCGGGCGCGAGAATGAGACGCGCGCCGGCATTGGCGACTTCGACGCGGTTGCCGCCGGGCTCATAGACATAGAGGAAGAAGGTCTGCTGGATCGCGTGCTTGTGCGGCCCGGTCTCGATGTGCACGCCGTTCTCTAGAAAAATGTCGGCGGCGCGCAGAATCTCCTCACGGCTGTCGAGCGCGTAGGTGACGTGATGGAAGCGGCCCGGCACGCCCGAGTGATCGAGCGAATAGGCGAAGTCGTAGCTCTTGTTCGACATCGTCAGCCACATCGCGGCCTCACGGCCGTCGTTGAGTACGATCTGCTCGGTGAGGCGGCAGCCGAGGTAATTCTCGAAGAACTCGCGGTTGGCCTTGATGTCGACGGCGAGGCAATTGAGATGATCGAGCCGGCGGACGTTGACGCCACGCGCCGGAAAGCGCTGCGCCTGGTTCTTTAGTGCGGGCTTGAGCTCCGGCGGCGCCTGATACCATTCGGTCTCGTAATAGAGCTCGACGATGTGGCCATCGGGGTCGCGGCAGCGGAAGGTCGGCCCCTGCCCCATGTCGCCGTCGATCCAGCCGATGTCGAAGCCGGATCCCTTCAGCGCGGCGACGCGCCGCTCCAGCGCCTGCTGGCTGCGCGCACGGAGCGCCATGTGGCCCATGCCCGAGGTCTTCGACGCCGTGAGCTTGAGCGAATAGCGCTCGTAATCGTCCCAGCCGCGCAAATAGACCGACTCGCCCTTCTGTCCGCTGACGGTCATGCCCATGACATCGACGAAGAACTTCAGGCTCTCGTCGGGCTTCGGCGTCAGCAGCTCCATGTGGCCGAGGTGGGCAAGGTCGAGGATCGGTTCGGGCTGCATGGCTTCCTCCTGGAGCGGACGCGGGGCTTTCGGCGCGGCCCCTCATTTGTACTAATGTACAAATCATTAGGTCCAGTCAACAAAGCAGCCGGTATCCTGCTGCGATCGGCGCCTGACCGCCGGCCTCCGGACGAGACGGGCAGCCTGCCCGAATGGTAAACTCTTCCTTAAGGACCATCTCACCTGAAAGGTCCGGAAAATGCAGCATTTTCCCGGCGATTTTGCCAATAAGCAGGCATTGGCGGCGAGGCTCCCGACCGAATTACCGCGGATTTAATGGAGCCGGCGCGTCCGGCGTTTAACCGTTTGTGCAGCGACGGCCGCGCATAGTCCGGGCAACTCCCCTTGCTCTTGCCAGGTTCATTCATCGTGACATCCTTTGGACGCGTGATTTCGGTTCGCGGATCGCTCGCCCGGGTTGGGCTTCTGGCGGAAAGCCGGATGCCGATCTCGGAGGTGCGGGCCACCGTCGGCCGGTTCGTCAGCATTCGCTGCGCCAGCTCGGTCATCGTTGCGATGATCACGGAGGTCTCCTGCGAAAATCTGTCGGGCTCGGACAATTACATTGCCATCGCCTCGGTCGACCTGCTCGGCGAGATCCTCAATGCCGCGGACAAGGCCAAATTTCAGCGCGGCGTCACCAACTATCCGACCATCGGCGATGCCGTCGACCTGATCACGAGCCAGGAGCTGCGCACGATCTACGCGCCGACCGGCTCGGACCAGATCAATGTCGGCTTCCTGCAGCAGGACCGCTCGGTCATCGCCTATGTCGACGTCGAGGAAATGCTGTCCAAGCATTTTGCCGTGCTGGGATCGACCGGCGTCGGTAAATCGACCGGCGTCTCGCTGCTGCTCAACGAGATCCTGAAGGCGCGGCCGAACCTGCGCATCTTCCTGCTCGACGTGCACAACGAATATGGCCGCTGCTTCGGCGACCGCGCGCTGGTGCTCAACCCGCGAAACCTGAAGCTGCCGTTCTGGCTGTTCAACTTCGAGGAAATCGTCGACGTGCTGTTCGGCGGCCGCGCCGGCGTGCCGGAAGAGCTCGACATCCTCGCCGAGGTGATCCCGCTCGCCAAAGGCGTCTACACCCAGTACCAGAACGCCGACCGCATCGGCCTCAAGCGCATCGATCCCAAGCAGATAGGCTATACCGTCGATACGCCTGTGCCCTATCGCCTGGTCGACCTGTTGTCGCTGATCGACGAGCGGATGGGCAAGCTCGAGAACCGCTCCTCGCGCATCATCTATCACAAGCTGATCTCGCGCATCGAGGCCGTGCGCAACGACCCGCGCTACGCCTTCATGTTCGACAACGCCAATGTCGGCGGCGACACCATGGCCGAGGTGATCAGCCATCTGTTCCGCCTGCCCGCCAACGGCAAGCCGATGACGGTGATGCAGCTCGCCGGCTTCCCGGCCGAGGTGATCGATTCCGTCGTCTCCGTGCTCTGCCGCATGGCCTTCGACTTCGGCCTGTGGAGCGACGGCGTCTCGCCGCTGCTGTTCGTCTGCGAAGAGGCGCACCGCTACGCCTCCGCCGACCGCAACATCGGCTTCGGCCCGACCCGCAAGGCGGTATCGCGCATCGCCAAGGAAGGCCGCAAATACGGCGTCTATCTCGGCCTCATCACCCAGCGCCCCGCCGAGCTCGACGCCACCATCATCTCCCAGTGCAACACGCTGTTCACGATGCGCCTCGCCAACGACCGCGACCAGGCGCTGCTGCGCGCCGCGGTGTCGGACGCCGCCGCGAACCTGCTCTCCTTCGTGCCGTCGCTCGGCACCCGCGAGGTGCTGGCGTTCGGCGAAGGCGTGGCGCTGCCGACCCGCTTGCGCTTCAAGGAGGTGCCGCCGCACCAATTGCCGCGCGGCGAGGCCACCATCTCGAGCGTGCCCTCCGTCACCTCCGGCCACGACATGCATTTCGTCAGCGCCGTGCTCGAACGCTGGCGCGGCGCCACCTCGCAGCGCGACGTGCCGAACGACCCCGTGTTCTCGGCACCGCCCGCGAAGACGATGTCCAGCGTCGAAGCCCCGATGCTGCAGCCCTCGATGGGCCTCGATCCGGACCGCTTCTCGCTGCTGAAGAAGCCGCTGCGGTAAGGCTTCGCTCCATCCACATCGTCATTGCGAGCGCAGCGAAGCAATGACGGAGGATGGAACGTCGTTCCCACCTGACACCTTCGTCGCGGCCACTTCGGACCGGCAGATTGAGCCCGCCTTCCGCATCGACTATGGTTCCCGCCCCAAGCCGGAATCCATGCCCATGACAAAGACCGCCGCGCAACGCTTTCCCGCCCCCGCCCTCGACACCCTGCCCGACGACATCCGTAAGCGCCTCCTTGCCGTGCAGGAGAAGAGCGGCTTCGTCCCGAACGTGTTCCTGACGCTGGCCTATCGCCCCGACGAGTTCCGCGCCTTCTTCGCCTATCACGACGCGCTGATGGAGAAAGACGGCGGCCTCACCAAGGCCGAGCGCGAGATGATCGTGGTGGCGACGTCGGCGGCCAACCAGTGCCAATATTGCGTGATCGCCCATGGCGCGATCCTGCGCATCCGCGCCAAGAACCCTGTGATCGCCGACCAGGTCGCGATCAACTACCGCAAGGCCGACATCACGCCGCGGCAGAAGGCGATGCTCGATTTCGCCATGAAGGTCTCGGCAGACGCGCAGCGGATTTCCGAGAACGATTTCGCCGCTCTCGCGCCGCACGGCTTCAGCGACGATGATATCTGGGACATCGCCGCGATCTCGGCCTTCTTCGCGCTGTCGAACCGGCTGGCGAATTTCACGGGCATGCGGCCGAACGAGGAGTTCTATCTGATGGGCCGCCTGCCGAAGACGTAGTCGAGGCGCGAGGACCGGGCTCGATGGTCGGAACTCCTGTCCGCAACCGACGGACGCCTGGCTTCACAGGAGTCCTCGCGAGAGCTAGAACCGAAGCCGCCGCGCCCAAATCGGCTTCAGCAGTTCGAGCGCCGTGAGCACCAATAGTCCGGCGCCGAGCGTGATCATCAGATCGTCAAGATGCAGGGGACCGAAGCGAAACAGGCCTGAGGCCGGCGGCCAGAACAAGGCTGTGGCGAGAACGAGCGCAATCAAGAGGAAGATCCAGAGCAATGCCGCGTTCGGACGGAAGAAGGCGGACAAGAACGATGCGCTGAAGGATCGATTGACCAGCACCAGCGCGAGGACGCAGACGACGAGCGCGATGAATGCGAGGGTGCGAGCCTCCTCGGGCGGAAGGCCGGAACGAAGCGCTGCGACGAAGATCACGGCGATCAAGGCGAAAGCCATCGTGCCTTGCAGAACGCTCCAGGCGATCAGGGGCCACGAGAACAGCTCCGCATCGGCACGCCGCGGCGGACGCTTCATGACGTCGCGCTCCTCCCGCTCGGCCTCGAACACCAGCGAGCAGACGGGATCGATGATCAGCTCCAGAAAGGCGATGTGCACCGGGCCGAGCACCAGCGGCAGCCCGAACACCAGGGGAAGCAGCGCAAGACCCGCGATCGGCACGTGGACGGCAAAGATAAAGGCCATGGCCTTGCGCAGATTGTCGTAGATCCGGCGACCGAGGCGGATGGATGCGACGATGGAGCTGAAGTCGTCGTCGAGCAGGACGATCGAGGATGCCTCGCGAGCGACGTCGGTGCCGCGGCCACCCATCGCGATTCCGATATGGGCGGCCTTCAGCGACGGCGCGTCGTTGACGCCGTCGCCCGTCATCGCGACGATCTCGCCGCTGCGCTTCAGCGCCTGCACGATCCGCAGCTTCTGCTCCGGCAGAACCCGCGCGAAGACGTTCACCTTCCTGACGAGTGCCTCGAGCTCGCGGTCGTCAGCGAGCTTGACCTGCTCCCCGGTCGCGACCTCATCGACGTCGAGCCCGGCTTGCGCGGCGATCGCCATGGCGGTCGCCGGATAGTCGCCCGTGATCATGATGACGCGGATGCCGGCCGAACGGCATTCGCGAACCGCCTCCGGAACATGAGGCCGCAACGGATCGGCAAGCCCGACCAGGCCGACGAAGCGAAATACAAAAGCCTCCTGGGATGCCGGCAGGGAAGCCTCATCGCAAACGGCAATCGCCATCCCCAGCACCCGGAGCCCGTCCTTCGCCATTGCCCCGATGGCAGCTTGCACGGCCTCCCGATCGGCCTCGTTCAGCCTGCACAGGCGCGCAATCGCTTCCGGCGCGCCCTTGGCGCATGCGACGAGGTCCGCCCCTCCGGCTGTCCGCCAAACCTGGGTCATGGCCAGCAGCTCGGGGCGCAGACCATAGGTGCGCACCAGCGTCCGCTCGCCATCCATCGCGTCGCCGTCCCGCAGGACACCACGCGCGAACGAATGCAGCGCCTTCTCCATCGGATCGAACGGCTCCGGAGAGCTTGCCAGTGCCCCGCAGCGCGCCAGCTCTGCGAATTCGCGCCCGACCTGATCCGGTCCGGACGCCTCCGCGCGCAGGCGCGCGCCGTCCAGCAGGCGCAGCTCGGCGACCGACATCTGATTCTGCGTCAGCGTTCCGGTCTTGTCGGTGCACAGGACTGTTGCTGAGCCGAGGACCTCGATGGCGGCGGCGCGCCGCGTCAGGACGCGGGCCTGCGAAATCCGCCACGCACCCATGGCCATGAACACCGTGAGCACGACACCGAATTCTTCCGGAAGCATCGACATACCGATGGCGACGCCTGCCAGCAGCGCCTGCAGCCAGTCGCCGCGCGAGACGCCGTAGAGCACAATCGCGGCCAGGCTGATGATGGTGCCGCCGAGGAAGCAGAGCCGCACCAGCCTTGCGGTCTGTTGCTGAAGCCGCGGCGGCTCGGCCTGCAAGCCGCGAAGCGACAGCCCGATCTTCCCGATCTCGCTGCGCGGCCCGGTGGCCTCGACCAGCGCCAACCCCTCGCCGCGCACGACGAGCGAGCCGGAATACACGAATGGCTGATCCTCGCCGCCGGGCCGGTGAGCGGCTACTTTGATCTTGTCGGCGGTCTTCTTGCGGACGGGCACCGACTCGCCGGTCAGCAGGGACTCGTCGATCTGCAGGTCCCGCGCTTCGACGAGCGCGGCGTCGGCGGGAACGCGATCGCCTTCACCGAGGACGAGAAGGTCGCCCTGCACGACCTCGCGGCCGGCAATTCGCCGGCGCGCACCGTCACGCACCACCAGCGCCCGCGGGCTGGTCAGGTCGCGCAAGGCTTCCAGCACGCGCTCGGTCCGGGTTTCCTGCACCACCGTGATCACGATGGACATCGCCCCGAAGGCGAGCAGGATCAACGCCTCCTTGAGATCGCCGAGCACGAGGTAGATCAGCCCGCCGCAGAGCAGCAGCAGGAGCATCGGCTCGCGCAGCACTTCCACCACGATGCGCAGCGGACTGCGTCGTTCCGGCCGAGGCAGTTCGTTGGGGCCGTCTGCCGCGAGCCTCGCCCGCGCCTCGGTCTCACTCAGACCGGCCGCACCTCCGCGTTGCACCTCGCTCACGGTTTCCGCCGCAGGCTCCAGAAGCTGCCGGCACCGACGATTGCGGTGGCGAGCAGGACGGCGACGAAAGTCTGGATAAAGGTGAAGTTCAGCGCGTCACGCGCAACGAACAGCGCCGTGATCGCGCCGGCGAGGACAAAGAGGATGCGAAAGATGACGCTCATGGCCGTGCCTCCAAGATCTGCATGACAAGATCTGCATGACTTGGAGCCCGGGCCCTCCCATCGGGCACAACGCTGTCTCTGCAACCATGCAGGCAGACCTTAGCCGGTCAGGGCGAGGCAGGTTTGCGACAGGTCAAACCTGACCCGGCCATCATCGGTCGACGACTGCGACGTGATGTCCACCCAGCAGCCAACAGTCAACAGCCGCTGCATCGCTCACGGCTGCGAGGCGTATGCGGCTAGCGCTTCGCCATCAACTCGAGCGCCGGAGCAAAGCGCTCCGCGAACGTCAACGTCTTGGCGTGGTGGACTGCGGCAAAGGATGCAGAGATTCCCGCCGAAGCGACCGCGAGCAAGGCAACTACGAAAGCCAGACGGCGCATGTTCGCCTCCTGTATGAGCTCGACTACCCCATAGAGATGGGGCCGCTCTGTTTCAGGATGGTTTCGTGGGCGGGGAAATTGATTTCGCTCAAGCGGCTGTGATGAGATCCGGCTTATCTCGGCACATTCCGTAACCAACTAACAAGGGTGGACGTGTTTTGCAGCGCCGGCCGTATTGGGAATTTGATACCCGCGAGCGCTATCCTAGGCACTGCGGCGGCAACATTCGCCGGAATGGGAGTCGTCGAGGACTACGCAAATGAAGATCGTGATCCAGAAGCTCAATGGCCTGTGGCATCTCATCGTCGGATCGAGCCAGATCCGAACGCCCTTCCTGGATACCCAGGACCGCGCGCTGGTGGTAACTTACGCCCGCCGGGCCTACCCCGGCGCCAGGATCTTCCAGCGCGACTGACGTGAATACCCTCAGTCGTCGTCCGCCGGGCCGCACCAGCCGGGCAGATAGATCGCATTCTTGCTTCTGGCCGCGGCCATCGCCTTCTCGAGCGCATTATCGAAATCGGCCTCCACCGCCTTGCGCGAGACCTGCCGGCGCAGGAAGTCGGCCCACAGGAATTCGGAGAACGGCGTGGTGTCCTTGGCGAAGCCGCCCATGCGGCGCAATTCGCCGGCAAGACTGCGGAACGGATCGTCCTTGAGGTCGGCCACCGATTTCGGCAGGTCGCGGAACGAGCGCCGCTCGCCCTTGGCGTCGTAAGGATAGACCCAGCGCTTGTTGTCCATGACGCCCCAGAACGCCTCGCGCTCCACCATCCTGAGATCGCCGACGACGGTCACCAGAACCTCCCTGACGCCTTCATCGTGCAGCGCGCGGCCGAGGTGATGATGATCGATCACGTAGTAGCGCGCGTCGGGGCCGTAAACGACGGGGATCATGTGCTTGCCGAGCAGATCCGCCTGCTTCTTCTTGCCGTGCTCGCGCCAGCGCCTGCGCTTCTCCTTGACCTCGCGCATGCCGACCGTCATCTGCGTCGGCCGGAGCGACAGGATCGGAACCGGATGCACTCTCGGCTCGCGCGCGTTGGTCGTGGTCATGATCGAAGGCCCCTGGCAGCAACGAACGGTTCGGGTTCCCGCGACTATGCCACGGGTCCCGCGGTGGCAAAATCCGTTCGGAAGACGCGCAGATCACAAGTCGATGCCGGCCGGTAAAAAAGACGTCCTCAATGGCTGTCGCTATGCCCGCGTTGCAGCGCAACGCTCGCGACGGACACGATGGCCCGTTGCTGGATCGCGGCACACCGGTCCATGCGCAAAATAGTACGAACGCACAAATGCATCCTGGCATTGCAAAGATTTACTGCAACGCGTGCCTCACCTATGCTATCTAGATCGCTGCTTCGGAGTGATCCCCGCCCCATGAACAATCAGCGGCCCATAAGCTCTGATGAGGAGCACCGGGTGCTCCAGTTCAGGCCGCGCACCCCGCCTGCCCCAAGGGTCCAGCGCGGTAATGGCTCCGTGCAACCGCTTCGCCTCACGCCCGAACGGCTGGACCTGTCGCGCTACGAGCAGCCGCGTGCCGAGCCCGACAATTACCGGCAGCGCATGCTTGCCAACATCGCAGCACTCGCCTTCACCATCGCGCTGACGGCGATCGGGATCTGGCTCGCGGTCAGCATCGCCGACCTGCGCCGGACCCAGGATTGCGTGCTGATGGGCCGCCGCGACTGCGTCAAGATCACGACGCCGCATATTTAGGGACCGGCCCGGCACGGACCTCGCGGCGGACGGACCCAGCCGGCATCCCCAGCCACGTCCGGTGCTGTCCCCGGAGGCCTGCCCGGCTCCATTGAACTCAAGGCGGCGCTCCGATATACGGGCTTTCGACCCGGCCAGAGGGGGGTTTGAGGGCGTCATCAGGGACGCGATGCCCAGCCACCGTGCCACTCTGGACAATCTGACAAATACCTACAATATATCAAAGGCTTAGTGATGTCCTCCACATTCGATCAGGTCGCCACGATCATCGCTGAAACCTGCGACATCCCGCGCGACACGATCACGCCGGATAGCCATGCCATCGATGACCTCGGCATCGACAGCCTCGATTTCCTCGATATCGCCTTCGCGATCGACAAGCAGTTCGGCATCAAGCTGCCGCTGGAGAAGTGGACTCAGGAGGTCAACGACGGCAAGGCGACCACCGAGCAATATTTCGTGCTGAAGAACCTGTGCGCCCGCATCGACGAACTGGTTGCGGCCAAGGGCGCGAGCGCCTAAGGGCGCAGTCATGCAACTCGAATACTTCCACATGATCGATCGCATCGTCGACCTCAAGGTCGACGAGAAGACGATCGTCGTCGAAGCGCAGGTCCCGCAGGAAAGCACCATCTTCGAGGGGCACTTCCCGGGTTATCCCTTGATGCCCGGCGTGCTCCTGATCGAATCGATGGCGCAGGCCTCGGGCTGGCTTCAACTCGGCGTGTTCAGATTCGAACGCATGCCGATCCTGGCCGCCGTGAAGGAGGCCAAGGTCCGCGGCTCGGTCTTCCCCGGCGACCTCATGAGCATCGAGGCGAGCCTCACCCATGAAGGCTCCGGCTATGCCATGACCGAGGCCAAGATCCGGGTCGGCGGCAAGCTGCGCGCCAATTCGGCGCTGACCTTCACGCTGATTCCCTTCCCCAATGCGGATATGCGCGGATACATGGCGAAGGTCGCCGAGCGCGTCGGCTTTCCGCAACAGGCCGTATCGTCATGACTGACACTCCCGCTTTGAAGCCGGGCCAGACCGAGGTCTGGATCACCGGCATTGGGCTCGCCACCTCGCTTGGCGAGGGCCTCGACGCCAATTGGGCCGCGCTTTCCGAGAAGCGCATCAATGTCGACGAGAAGGGCTTTGCGCCCTACATCGTGCATCCCTTGATGCCGGTATCCTTCGACAGCCAGATCCCGAAGAAGGGCGACCAGCGCCAGATGGAAGCCTGGCAGCGCATCGGCACCTATGCCGCCGGTCTTGCGCTCGATTCCGCCGGCATCAAAGGCAACAAGGACATCCTGTCGAAGATCGACATGGTCGTCGCTGCCGGCGGCGGAGAGCGCGACATCAACGTCGACAGCGGCATTCTCACCGCCGAGGCCAAGGGCGCTAACGCGCCGGGCTTCCTCAACGAACGGCTGATGAGCGATCTCAGGCCGACGCTGTTCCTGGCTCAGCTCTCCAACCTGCTCGCCGGCAACATCGCCATCGTGCACGGTCTGGGAGGTACCTCGCGCACCTTCATGGGCGAAGAGGTCGCCGGCGCCGACGCCGCCCGCATCGCGCTCGCGCGCATCGCCTCTGGCGAGAGCGACATCGCGCTGGTCGGCGGCTCGTACAACGGCGAGCGCAAGGACCTGCTCGTCCTCTACGAGTTCGGCGACTTCAACCTGAAGGATAAGTTCGCGCCCGTGTGGGCGCGCAAGGACCATCCCGGCTTCGCGCTCGGCTCGGCCGGCGCCTTCCTGGTGCTGGAATCGAAGGCGCATGCGCAAGCGCGCGGCGCCAAGCCGTTCGCAAAGCTGTCGAGCGTCGTCGCCGACCTCGCCAAACGCAAGCAGCCCGGCGACATGACCGCGACGCTCGAGAAGCTGTGGGACAAGCTGCCCAGGCGCGAGGGCAAGGGCGCGATCATCACCGGGGCGACCGGCGCGGAGCCTGCGACCTCGGACGAGCGCGACTTCCTGAAGAACCATGCCGACTTTCCGGTGCGCTCGACCGGCACGGTGTTCGGCCACGCCATGGAAACGCAATTTCCGCTCGGCATTGCCCTCGCTGCATTGTCGATCTCGCGCGGAGCGCTGTTCCCGCCGAATGATTCCACGGGGACCGAGATTGAAATGCAGGGCGCGCCCACCCAGATCGTGGTGGTGGGAGCCGGACACTGGCGCGGCGAAGGCATGGCGCTGGTCGAGGCGGTTTAATCAGCTCAAGCGGGGATCGACATGATTGCACCACGCGACAAACTCGGACGTCCCGTCGTCGTCGTCACCGGCATGGGCATCATGACCTCGCTCGGCGCCGGCAAATCCGACAATTGGGCAAAGCTCGTCGCCGGCGAATCCGGTATCCGCACCATCACGCGTTTTCCGATCGACGGCCTCAAGACCACGATGGCCGGCACGGTCGATTTCGTCAGCGCCGATCCGTTCTCTTCCACCGCTCTGTCCGAGCGGATGGCCGAGCTGGTGACGCAGGAAGCGCTGGAGCAAGCCGGCATCGGCGCCAAGGCCGATTTCCCGGGTCCGCTTTTCCTCGCGGTGGCGCCGGTCGAGGTTGAATGGCCGCAGCGTCGCGAGCTCGGTCGCGCCGTCGGCCAGCAAGACATCACCTATGACGATCTGCTCCGCATCTCCGGCGGCGGCAAGTTTAGCGCCTATCATCATCGCTTCATGTTCGGCTCGGTTGCCGCCTATCTTGCCGAGACCTTCGGCACCAAGGGCTCGCCGATCTCGCTGTCGACGGCGTGCGCGTCCGGAGCCACCTCGATCCAGCTCGGCGTCGAGGCGATCCGCCGCGGCGAGACGGACGCAGCGCTCTGCGTCGCGACGGACGGCACCGTGAACCCGGAAGCGCTGGTGCGCTTCTCGCTGCTCTCGGCGCTGTCGACCCAGAACGATCCGCCGCAGGCGGCCTCCCGTCCCTTCTCCAAGAACCGTGACGGTTTTGTCATGGCGGAAGGCGCCGGCGCGCTGGTGTTGGAGAGCTACGAGGCCGCCACCGCGCGCGGCGCAAAAATTCTCGGCGTGATCGCCGGCTGCGGCGAGCTCACCGATTCCTTCCACCGCACCCGCTCCTCGCCCGACGGCAAGCCGATCATCGGCTGCATGAACAAGACGCTGGCCGATGCCGGCATGACGCCGGATCAGATCGACCACATCAACGCGCACGGCACCGCGACGCCCGAGAACGACAAGATGGAGTTCAACACGACGTCGGCCGTGTTCGGCGAGCTCGCGCAGAAGATTCCGGTCACCTCCAACAAGTCGATGGTCGGCCATACCATCTCGGCCGCCGGCGCGGTCGAGGCGATCTTCTCGCTGCTCACGCTCGAGCATCAGCGCATTCCGCCGACCATCAACTACGACAATCCGGATCCCACGATCCTGTTCGACGTCGTCGGCAACAAGGCGCGCGATGCGCGCGTGACCGCGGTGATGTCGAACTCATTCGGCTTCGGCGGCCAGAACGCTTCGCTGATCCTGACCCGCGAACCGGCCTGACCGGACGCATGGCGCTGCTTCCTGCGAGCACGAAGGCCCGCGCGCGGGAGGCTGCCAAATCGCTCGGCGGCAGCCTGATCGGCGCCGCGACCGTCGCGATGCTGCGCACCACGCGCTATTTCGATCCGGCCAAGACCTCGGACTTCTTCGCGCGTGCCGTCAAGCTGATCGGGCCGCGCCTGCGCGAGCACCGCATCGGCCGCGCCAACCTCACCGCCGCCTTCCCCGAGAAGTCACCGGAGGAGATCGAACGGATCCTGATGGGCGTCTGGGACAATCTCGGCCGCGTCGGCGCCGAGTTCGCCCATATCGACCAGGTCTGGGACTACGCCCGCGATGTCCCCGAGAAGAGTCGCATCGAGATTTCCCCGCGCAGCATCGAGCTGTTCGACCAGATCCGCGACGACGGCAAGCCGGCGCTGATCTTCGCCGCACATCTTGCCAACTGGGAATTGCCGGCGCTCGCCGCGGTCGCGCATGGCCTGGACACCGCGATTCTCTATCGCCGCCCGAACATCGCCTCGGCCGATCGCATCATCCAGGAGATGCGCCAGGTCAACATGGGCACGCTGATCCCGGCCGGCCGCGACGCGCCGCTGCGGCTCGCGCAGGCGCTGAAGGACGGCAAGCACGTCGCCATGCTGATCGACCAGTATCTGACAGCCGGCGTCGAGGTCACGTTCTTCGGCCGCAAGACCCGCGCCAATCCGATGCTGGCGCGCCTCTTGCGCCAGGTCGAATGCCCAATCCACGGCGTGCGCATCATCCGCCTGCCCGACGGCCGCTTCCGCGGCGAGCTGACCGAGGAGATCCCGCCGGTGCGCGATGCCGACGGCAGGATCGACATCCAGGGCACCACGCAGGCGATCACGAGCGTGGTGGAAAGCTGGGTACGAGAACATCCCGAGCAGTGGCTGTGGCTGCATAGAAGGTGGCGGTAGAAGTCCCGTTGTCGTCATTCGGGGGCGATGCGAAAGCATCGAACCTGCGCGCCATCCCGGAATGACGGCAAGCCTCAGCGCCCCGTCTTCACCTTCGTCCAGAGCCGGTTGATGATCCGTTGCGTGGCCGGCTCGCGCGCCGTGATCACGAACAGTTTTGCGAGCGTCGCTTCGTCCGGATAGATGTTCTTGTCGTTCAGGATTTTTGGATCCACCAGCTTCTGGCTGGCGAGGTTGCCGCTGGCGTAGGACAGGAAGTCCGAGTTCTTGGCGGCAACGTCCGGGCGATAGAGATAGTTGATCAGCTCGTAGGCTTCCCTAACATTCTTGGCATCCGCGGGGATCGCGAGATTGTCGAAGAACATCTGCGCGCCCTCCTTCGGAATGGTGTAGCCGATCTCGACGCCGCTTTTGGCTTCCGCGGCGCGGGCGCGGGCCTGCATGATGTCACCGGACCAGCCGACGACGAAGCAGATCTCGCCGGTGGCGAGCGCGCTTAGATATTCGGACGAGTGAAACTTGCGTACGGAGGGGCGGACTTTCGCCACGGCATCGGCGGCCTTTTCCAGGTCCGCCTGCTTGGTCGAGTTCGGATCGAGCCCGAGCCAGCTCAGCGCCGCCGGGAAGATGTCGTCGGCGGAGTCGAGCATGTGGACGCCGCAGTCCTTGAACTTGGCGAGGTTCTCCGGCTTGAAGACGATGTCCCAGCTGTCGATCTTCGCATCAACCCCAAGGATCTGCTTCACCTTGGCGACGTTGTAGCCGATGCCCGTCGTTCCCCACATGTAGTTGGCGGCGTAGACATTGCCGGGATCGTAGGTGGCGAGGCGCTGCGTCACCACCGGCCAGGCATTGGCGAGGTTCGGGAGCTTCGACTTGTCGAGCTTCTGGAAGATGTTGGCCTTGATCTGGCGCTGCAGGAAATAAGCGGTAGGCACCACGACGTCATAACCGGACTTGCCGGCCATCAGGCGCGTCTCCAGCGTCTCGTTGGCGTCGAAGGTATCGTAGACGACCTTGATGCCGGTCTCCTTAGTGAAGGCCTCAAGGACATCAGGCGCCATGTAGTTGGACCAGTTGTAGAAGTTGACGACCCGCTCCTCGGCGCCTGCGGGAGCGGAGAGCAACGTCAGTGCCGCAGCGATCGCGAAACCAAGCCTGGGGCAGCCGACGTTCGTCATCTCGATCTACCTCTTGCGTCCACGCACCGCATCCGACAGCCGCTCCAGCGCGGTGTCGAGCGTCTGGTCCTTCTTGGCAAAGCAGAAGCGCACCACCGAGGTCACGGGGTCCTGCTCGTAGAACGCCGAGACCGGGATCGCCGCGACCTTATAGTCCTTCACGATGCGCCAGCAGAACTCGGTGTCGCTCTCGTTGAGCCCGAGCGGCGACAGGTCCACGGTGAGGAAATAGGTGCCTTGCGACTTCAGCACGGGGAAGCCGAGGCTCTCCAGCCCCTTGGTCAGGCGGTCCCTGCTCCGCGTCAGGTCCTTGCGCATGGATAGGAAGTAGTCGTCGGACTTGCCGAGTCCATAGGCGACGGCGGCCTGCAGGTTCGGCGCGGTGGTGAAGGTCAGGAACTGGTGCACCTTGGCCGCGACGCGGAGCAGCGGTGGCGCCGCGCAGACGAAGCCGATCTTCCAGCCCGTCAGCGAGAAGATCTTGCCGGCCGAGCCGACCTTGATGGTGCGCTCGCGCATGCCGGGAATGGTGATCAGCGGGATATGCTTGTGCTCGTCGAAGGTGACGTGCTCCCAGACCTCGTCGCAGATCGCGATGACGTCAAACTCCTGGCAGTAACGCGCGAGCAGCTCGAGGTCCTCGCGCGGATAGACGACCGCGCTGGGATTCAGGGGATTATTGAACAGCACCGCCTTGGTCTTTGAATTGAACACGCTTTTCAGCATGTCCTCATTCAGCCGCCAGTACGGCGGCTCGAGCCGGACCAGGCGCGGAATGCCGCCGGCCTGGCGGATGATCGGCAAGTAAGAATCATAGACCGGCTGGAAGCAAACCACCTCGTCGCCGGGCTGGATTACCGCGAAGATCGCCGAGGTCAGTGCCTCGGTGCCGCCGGAGGTCACCATCACCTCGCTCATCGGATCGAGCTTGAGACCGTGCCAATGGCCGTAATGGGTCGCGATCGCCTGGCGCAGCTCCGGCAGGCCCATCATCGAGGGGTACTGGTTGTAGCCGTTCAGCGAGGCCTCGGCCGCGGCGCGACGGATGTCCTCGGGGCCGGGATCATCCGGAAAGCCCTGGCCGAGATTGATCGCATTGTTGTCGCGCGCGGCCTGCGACATCGCCTCGAAGATGGTGACGGGAAGGTCGGCGAAGACCTTGTTCAGCGAAGAGCTCTTGGTCGTCATTGCGCGGTTAGCCACCGACCTTGCTGGGAAGCCCGGCCGCCTTCCAGCCCAGCATGCCGCCGGCCAGATGCTTGTCGTAAGGCAGGCCTGCCGCCTGCGCCGCCAGCGAGGCCGTCACCGAGCGCTTGCCCGAGCGGCAGGCGAACACGACCTCCTTGCCGGCGGGATCGGGGATCGCCTTCGGATCGAAGGTCGAGAGCGGAACCACGACGCCGTAAGGGTAAGCCTCGGCCTCGACCTCGTTTGGCTCACGGACGTCGACGAGCAGATAACGCCCTTCCGCGACACCCTTGGCGACCTCGTCCGGGGTCAGATCCTGCACTTGATTTGCCACATCATCCTCCAACGTCGCGGGCCGCGTACCGGGGCGATCCCGGCCGGCGGCAACCTCGCCTCTCGGGAGACGAAAATCAAGCGCCACAAAGGCTTGAGCCGCGCGGCGCAAGTTAAAGCTAAATCGCAGCGACTTGAAGTCCGCTTTGAATCCCAAGGCCTAGATCGTCTGCCCTAGATCGTCACCTGCGTGCCGACCTCGACCACACGGCCGGACGGGATCTGGAAATAGTCGGTGGCGTCGTTGGCGGAGCGGCTGAGCGAGATGAACAGCCGGTCCTGCCAGCGCGGCATGCCGGAATGGGCGGCGGGCTTGAGCGCCCTGCGCGACAGGAAGAACGAGGTCGACATGATGTCGAACTGCCAGCCCAGCTTGCGGGCGATCGCGAGCGCCTTCGGCACGTTGGGCGATTCCATGAAGCCGAACTTCAGCGTCACCTTGGAGAAGGTCGGTGAAATCTGCTCCAGCTTCACCCGTTCGGCCGGATCGATCCGCGGGGTTTGCGCGGTCTCAATGGTGAGAATGACGTTCTTCTCGTGCAGCACCTTGTAGTGTTTCAGACTATGCATCAGCGCGGTCGGCGCGCTGAGCGGGTCCGAGGTCAGGAACACCGCAGTGCCAGGCACCCGCTGCGGCGGCCGCTTCTCCAGCATCGCCACGAGATCGGCGAGCGGAAACTCGAGCTTGCGCGACTTTTCAAACAGCAGCCGGCTGCCGCGCCGCCACGTGTACATCAGGATGATCATGAGCGCGCCGAGCGCCAGTGGCACCCAGCCGCCCTCGAACACCTTCAACAGGTTCGCGCTCAGGAAGGTCAGATCGAGGAACAGGAACGGCGCAATCAGCGCGCCGGCAGCAAGCGCTGACCAGCGCCAGCCCTTCCAGACCACGACGAAGCCCATCATCGCCGTGACCACCATGGTACCGGTGACGGAGATGCCGTAGGCGGATGCGAGCGCGCTCGACGAGCGGAACAGCAGCACCAGCAGCACCACCGCGACCAGCAGCAGCTGGTTGATGCGCGGAATGAAGATCTGGCCGGAATGGGCTTCCGACGTATGGCGAATTTCAAAGCGCGGCAGCAGCCCGAGCTGGATCGCCTGACGCGTCAGCGAATAGGCGCCGGTGATGACGGCCTGGCTCGCGATGACGGTCGCCATGGTGGCGAGCACGACCATGCAGCCTCGGACGAAGCCTTGCGGGAACAGCTGAAAGAACGGGCTCACGATCGCGCCGGGGTCGCCGAGCACCAGCGCGCCCTGCCCCAGATAGTTCAGCGCCAGCGAGGGCAGCACGATGGTAAGCCAGGCGGTCTGGATCGGCCGCTTGCCGAAATGGCCGAGATCGGCATAGAGCGCCTCGGCGCCGGTCACCGCCAGGAACACCGCGCCCAGCGTCACGAAGCCGACGATGCTATGGTGCAGCATGAAGTTCACGGCGTAGAGCGGGTTGAGCGCAAGCAGCACCTGCGGCTGCTGGGCGATCTGAGGGATCGCCGCCACCGCCAGAACCGTGAACCAGACGCACATGATCGGGCCGAACAAGGCGGCAACGCGCGCCGTGCCGCGGGACTGCACGGCGAACAGGCCGACCAGGATCACAACCGTCAGCGGAACGATGTAGGGCTCGAACCTTAGCGTGACGTCCTTCATGCCCTCGACCGCCGACAGCACGGAGAGCGCCGGCGTGATCACGGCATCGCCGTAGAACAAAGCTCCGGAAATGATGCCGAGCAGGACGATGGTGGCCCCGCCGCGGCCGGTGCCAACCGCCCGCTGGGCCAGCGCCATCAGTGCAAGCGTGCCGCCCTCGCCGTTGTTGTCGGCGCGGAGCAGGATCACGACGTATTTGAGCGTCACCACCACGATGAGCGCCCACAGGATCAGGGAGAGCACGCCGAGGACCGCTGCCGGCGTCGGCAACCCGTCCGCGCCCGAGGCCGCCATCACCGCCTCGCGGAACGCGTAGAGCGGGCTGGTGCCGATGTCGCCGTAAACGACGCCGATGCTGCCGAGCGTCAGCGCGCCGAAACCGGCGGTGGTATGGGCATCGCCATGCCCATTTGCCGCCACCGTTTCCGGGGCGGGAACTGCTACGTCGCTTGTCATGGGAGAGCCCGATGGCCTCTAAAATGCTTCACTGCACAACGGCGGAAGAGCGCGCGGCTTATAGTCCTGCGCCACCGGCATGGCCTAGCCCGATTCCGGGCCATAGCCATGCAAATCTGCATGGCTACGCCAGTTGCATTCTAGATAGTGACCTGGGTTCCGACTTCGACCACGCGGCCGGTGGGGATCTGGAAGTAGTCGGTGGCATCGTTGGCCGACCGGCTCAGCGCGATGAACACATGATCCTGCCAGAGCGGCATGCCCGACTGTGCCGAGGCCTTCAGTGACCTGCGCGACACGAAGAACGACGTCGACATGATGTCGAACTGCCAACCCTGCTTGCGCGCGATGGCGAGCGCCTTCGGCACGTTCGGCTGCTCCATGAAACCGAAGCGCAAGCGGACCTTGGAGAACTTTTCGCTGATCTTCTCCATCCTGAACCGCTCCGACAGATCGACCCGAGGCGTCTGCGCGGTCTCGATGGTCAGAATCACGTTGTGCTCATGCAGCACCTTGTTGTGCTTGAGATTGTGCAGGAGCGCGGTCGGCACGAACGCCGGATCGCTGGTCAGGAACACCGCGGTGCCCTTGACGATGTGCGGTGGCCGCTTCTCCAAACTGCGGATCAGATCGTCCAATGGCACCTCGATCCGGCGGGTCTTCTGGATCAGGATTGCGGAGCCCTTGCGCCAGGTCCAGATCGTCCCGGCCATGACGATGCCGAACAGCAGCGGCACCCAGGCACCTTCGAGCAGCTTGAGCAGGTTGGCGCTGAGGAAGCTCAAATCGACGATGACGAAGGGGACGATCACGGCTGCGGCCGTCGCGGCGCGCCAGTTCCACAACTTCCAGATCACGACGAAGCCCATGATGCCGTCGGCGACCATGGTGGTGGAGACGGCAATACCGTAGGCGGAAGCCAGATTGCTGGGGGTGTGGAACAGCAGCACCAGCAGCATCACGCCGATCAGCAGCAGGCGGTTGACGCGCGGCAGATAGATCTGGCCGGCATGGGATTCGGAGGTGTAACGCACCTCAAAACGCGGCAGGAGCCCGAGTTGCACGGCCTGGTGGACCAGCGAATAGGCGCCGGTGATCACCGCCTGGCTCGCGATCACGGTTGCGGCCGTCGCGAGTCCGACCAGCGGCAGGACCAGGCTCTCGGGCACCATGCGATAAAACGAATGCTCGATCGCGCTGGGATCGGACAGCACCAGCGCACCCTGCCCGAAATAGTTGACTAGAAGCGCCGGCAGCACGAAAAACATCCAGGCCGACTGGATCGGCTTGCGGCCGAAATGGCCGAGATCGGCATAAAGCGCCTCTCCGCCCGTCACCGCCAGGAACACCGCGCCGAGCGTCACGAGGCCGATCACACCGTGCGACAGCACGAACTGCACCGCATAGTACGGATTGATCGCCGCCAGCACCGTGGGATCGTCGGCGATGTGGACAGCCCCCATCACGGCGATGACGGTGAACCAGACCACCATCACCGGCCCGAAGGCCGAGGCGACCAATGCGGTTCCCTTGCTCTGCACGGCGAACAGCAGCACCAGAATGAGCACGGTGAGCGGCACGACATAGTGCTCGAGCGCGGGGGTCGCGAGCTTGAGGCCCTGCACCGCCGAGAGCACCGAGATCGCCGGCGTGATCATGGAATCGCCGATGAACATCGAAGCGCCGATCACGCCGAGCGCGAGCAGGACCCAGCTTCGCCGCCCGAGCGCGCGCTGGCCGAGCGCCATCAGCGAGAGCGTGCCGCCCTCCCCGTTATTGTCGGCGCGCAGCAGCAAGAGGACATATTTGGCGGTGACGACGATCAGGAGCGCCCACAGGATCAGCGAGAGCACGCCGAGCACGATGACGCGCGAGACGGGCTCGCCATGGGCGGCGGCCTTGACCGCCTCGTGGAATGCATAGAGCGGCGAAGTGCCGATATCGCCAAAGACGACGCCGACACTCCCGAGCGTAAGGGCCCAAAAACTTGCGGTGGGCCGCCCGTCCTGGGTCTCGGCCTGTGTGATGCTCGCCGTCATGAAGGTGGAGAACGCTTCGTTCCTGAAATTGATCCGGCGCCTTTTGACGCTTCCGGTGCACCTGTCAATCGGCGCACCATCATAGCAGGCGCCGAGCCGGATGCTGTGACGCCACAGCCACGCTCATCGCCCGCGCGACGACATGCCTCAGGTAAGATGGTAGCGCAAGGGGGTTACGGCCTCAGATTCGGCGGCAGCGGCGGATCTTCGCGCATCAAGGTGATGGTCACCCGCCGGTTGGCTGCCAGTGAGGGATCGTCCGGAAACAGCGGCTGGGTATCGGCCTTGCCGGAGACGGCGAAGATGTGCGACGGCGGCAGGCCCTGGCGCTCGAGGATCTGGCGCACGGCGTTGGCGCGATCGGCCGACAGATCGAAGGCGCCATAGTCGCTGCGGGTCGGCACGAACCCCGCCGCGGTGTGGCCGGCGATGGAGACGCGGAGCGGCGTCGCCTTGAGCGGGATCGCGAGCTTCTCGACCAGGCGGCGGGTGCGGTCATAGGGCACCTTGGAGCCGTCGGCGAACATCGAGCGGCCGTCCTGGTCGACGATCTCGAGGTTCAGGCCCTGCTTGGTCTCCTCGAACATGATGTGCTTGGACATCTCGGTCAGTTCCGGCATGTCCTGCAACGCCTGGCGCAGCGAGGCTGCGGCCAGCGCGAAATTGCGGTCGACCTTGATCTTCGCGCCGGAGGTCTTTTCGCGGTCTTCCTGATCTGGCGTCGGCGTGTTGGAGGCATCTTCCGGCTGGATGTGGTCGACGTTCTTGAGCCGCGGGCGCGTCGGCAGGCCGTCGGATTCGACGATGCCGGAGTAGCGCGCCTCGGTCTGCACGCCGAACGCCTCGCGCATCGAGCCCGCGACGATCTTCAGCTTGTTGGCGTCTTGCGTGGAGAACGCGACCAGCATCACGAAAAACGCCAGCAGCAGCGCCATCAGGTCGGCGAAGGTCACGAACCAGCCGTGGCCGCCACCGTGAGCATTGCCGCGCTTCTTCTTGGCCATCTCTCAAAATCCAGGCGGCGGCCTCAAGCCGGCACCGGCTCGCCTTCGGTGTGACGATGCTTCTCCGGCAGATAGGCCAGCAGCATTTCGCGCACCAGGGTCGGGCTCTTGGAGTCGCGGATCATCAGGATGCCGTCGATGATCAAGGTGCGGTTGGTCTCTTCGTCCAGCAGCTTGCCGTGCAGCTTGTCCGCGATCGGCAAGCAGATCAGGTTGGCGACAACGGCGCCGTACAGGGTCGCCAGCAGCGCGGTGGCCATGAACGGGCCGAGCTTGGAGGGATCCGACATGTTGGAGAACATCTGCACCATGCCAAGCAGCGTGCCGATCATGCCGAACGCCGGGGCGCAGTCGCCGACGGCGCGGTAGATCTTGCTGCCTTCGTCGAGGTGCATCAGGAAGTTGTCCCGGTCGCGCTCCAGATTGTCGCGAATGAAATCGAGGTCGTAGCCGTCGGCAACATAGCGAATGCCCTTCGCGAGGAAGGGCTCGTCGGTCTCGACCTTTTCGAGTCCGACCGGGCCCTGCTTGCGGGCGATTTCCGCGATGCGGGCGAGCTCGTCGACAAGGTCGTGAGCCGACAGGCGGCTCAGGGTGAAAGCAAACTTCGCGCCCAGCGGCACGCCGTGGATCATCGCGGACAAAGGAAAGCGGATCATCGTCGCTGCGAACGAGCCGCCGAAGATGACGATGACGGCGTGGATGTCGTAGAACATCCCGAACGTACCGCCCATCAGGATCAGCGACGACACAACAATGGCGCCTGCGACGAGGCCGACAAGTGTTGCGATATCCATGATCGACTCCAACGCCTACGCAACAACGGCCGTCCTGGCCGCTGGCGCGGCTCAACCCCGAACCGCATCGCAGACCCTAGAGCGCCGCCCTTAAAGGCGCGTAAAGGTTAAGTCTCGACGATGTGCCGCCTGCCGCCGCAATTTGTCCCGGTTGCCGTCCAGCGATAGGAATTTCAACCCTTCGCTAACCATAAGCAGGCGCCCACCACGTCACGTCGGCTGCGGCCCTCCGCCACATCGTGGACGGGGATCAGTTGGTGTCTGCTAGCGTTGCGACAGGGCCAATCGCGGAGCCAGCGCGATGTTGATGCTATTCGGTCTACTCACGGCGCTGCCCGCGGCGCTGGCGTTCCACCTGCTCGAGCCGGAACTCGTGCTTCCGGCGTTCAGCGTGCTGCTCTTTATCGAGGCCGCCTTCGCCGTGCTCGCGGCGCGGTTGATGCGCAGCGCCAACAGCGCAGACGATATCACCCTCTGGGACCTTGCCGGCGGCTTCACCCTGATCGGATGCGCCGCCGCCGTGCTCGGAGAACCGGATCAAGTCGCCCTGCTTCTGACCGAGCAAGGCGGCATTCGGCCGTCGTCCGGGCCGTAGATTGCCCTAAAGCGCGATGCGATTAGGATCAACCGTCATCGCGCTTTAGGTTATTGTTTGAGCATGATCTTTTCGGAAAACCGCTACACGCTTTTCCGGATCATGCTCCAGCAGCCGTCAATGGATCTCCGCAGAGCGCTTCAACGCGGCCTTGAGCTTCTCGAGCGAGAAGTCGGGACTGCGGGCGATCTCCAGGATCGGCGTCTCGCGGCGGCCGCACAGTTCGGCGGCCTCCGGCAGCTTTGCGGCAAGGTCAAGCGGGATCACGATGGCGCCATGCCGGTCGGCGTGGATGAGGTCGTCCGACTTTACGGTCATGCCGGCGACGCGCACCTCGCCGCCAAAGCTTTCCGCGTGCACCCAGGCGTGCGACGGGCCGATCGAGCCGGCTAGCGCCTGGAACCCGGGCGCCCATTGCGGGATGTCGCGGATCGAGCCGTCGGTGATGACGCCGAGGCAGCCGAGCGCCTTGTGCACGTTGCTCTGTACCTCGCCCCAGAACGCGCCATAGCCGACGTCGGGTCCGTCGATGTCCTGGATCACCGAGATGCGCGGGCCATGGCCGGTGCCGACATATTCGTAATATGCGATTCGGCGCCTGGACTGCTCCTCGGCCGGAAGCGATGATTTCAGAACCGAGCGGATCGTCACCGTGCGGGCATAGCCGACGATCGGCGGCAGGTCGGGAAACGGACAGACCAGCTGCTTGGTGGTGTAGCCGATCAGCCGCCGCTCGGGCGCCACGATCTCCATGGCGTTGCAGATCGTCGGCGTATCGTAACGGCCCAGCGCTTCGAGGACGGAAGCGGGCAGCGGCCCGGTCGCGGAATTGGTCACGGCGTTCTCTCCCAGGTTGGCGGCGATTGATTGCGCGATGCCGCCGGCACAAGGGCGATATAGCCGAGATCGGACCTCGACCCAACTCAGGCAGGCTTCATGGCAGATATCCGCGAGGAGCGTTTTAGTGCAGTCGTCCGGGCCGATCGTCGTCTTGCGGCGGCTCCGACAAATTCGCCAGCGTCGGCGCCGAGGGCGGTGACGGGACCTCGCCTCCCGCCGGCGCGGTGGCTTCCATCGCGCGCGCCTGGTCGCGATAGGATTTGTAGCCGAGCGGCAGCGCGAGGAGGTACAGCACCGTGCCGATCGACAGCACGTGCCAGGGATAGGCGATCAGGAGCGCGATGAAGACGATCACGGCGACGAAGGCCGGCAGCACCAGCTCGGGCGGCACGCGCATCCGCTTGGTCTTGCCGGAGAACACGGGCAGGCGCGACACCATCAGAAACGCGATCAGAAGCGTGTAGGCCGCGGTCACCGCCGCAGGTGTGCGCCCGACGTCGAGGAACGCGACATAGATCGGCAGCAGCACGGTGATCGCGCCGGCGGGCGCCGGCACGCCGGTGAAGAAATTGGCGGCGAAAGCCGGCTTGTTCGGATCGTCCATGGTGGCATTGAAGCGCGCAAGCCGCAGGCCGCCGGAGATCGCGAACACCATGGCGGCGATCCAGCCGGCATTGCCGAGCTCATGCAGCTGCCAGAAATACAGCATCAGGCCGGGCGCCACGCCGAAATTGACGAAGTCGGCGAGACTGTCGAGCTCGGCGCCGAACTTCGACTGCCCCTTGATCATGCGCGCGATGCGGCCATCGATGCCGTCGAGCGCGGCGGCGAACACGATGGCATAGACCGCGAGCGTCATCCGTCCTTCGATCGACAGGCGGATCGAGGTCAGGCCGGCGCAGATCGCCAGCAGCGTGATGACGTTGGGCACCAGCATCCGCACCGGGATCGGTCGGAACCGCCGGCGGCGGACGTCGGGATCCTTGAAATCGTAAGGCGTCATGGCTCGTCCTTATCTCGAGGCGAGATATTAGCAAGCCGCGCCGCCCTCCGCCATTGCGGCGGAACGCCTGTGAGCACCGACTATTGGTTAATTGGCGCGGAACGCGCGGCCCGGGTCGTCGCCGGCAAGGTCGGCCAGGATCGTCTCTCCGGCGATCGCGGTCTGCCCTTCCGAGACCAGCGCCTTGGTACCCACGGGCAGGTAGACGTCGAGGCGCGAGCCGAAGCGGATCAGGCCGAAACGCTCGCCGGCGCCGATCGCCTGCCCCTCCTTGACGAAGCAGACGATGCGCTTGGCGACCAGGCCGGCGATCTGGACCACGCCGATCCGCGCCGTCGGCGTCGTGATCACCAGCGAGTTGCGCTCGTTGTCCTCGCTCGCCTTATCGAGCTCGGCGTTGATGAAGAGGCCGGGCCGGTAGGCGATACGATCCACCCTGCCCGCCACGGGCGCGCGGTTCACGTGGCAATTGAACACGCTCATGAAGATCGAGACGCGCGGCAGCGGCCGGTCGCCCAGCCCAAGCTCGGCCGGCGGCAGCGCCATGGTGATCATGGAGACGCGCCCGTCGGCCGGCGACACCACGAGACCCTCGCCCACCGGCGTCACACGGACGGGATCGCGGAAGAACAGCGCACACCACACGGTCAGGATCGTGCCGATCCACCCCAGCGGCGACCACAGCCAGAACAGGAGCAGGCTCGCCAGCGCAAAGGCGCCGATGAAGGGATAGCCCTCCTTGTGGATCGGCGGGATCTGACGCTGGATCGAATCGAGAATGGACATTGCTTTTTGCCGGTCGGGGTTAATGCCACGGGGTCGTCGCGCGGGCTTGTTTAGGCCAGACTTTTGTTTAGGCCAGACTTTGTTTAGGCCAGACTTGGGACCGGAGACAAGGTCACTCCGCCGCCGCGGGCGTCGTCAGGCTATCATCGACCGGCGGCGGCTCCCGGTTAGGCGCGGCATTGGTGTCGGCCATCTTGGCCAGCTTCTCGCGGGCCTCCTCGGCCTCGCGCTGCCTGTTCCACATGCTGGCATAGAGCCCGCCCTGCGCGAGCAGGCTCGCGTGAGTGCCGCGCTCGGCGATGCGGCCCTGGTTCAGCACGATGATCTCGTCGGCGCCGACGATGGTGGAAAGCCGATGCGCGATCACCAGGGAGGTGCGGTTCTTCGCCACGCGGTCGAGCGCCCCCTGGATCTCGTGCTCCGTATGGGTGTCGAGCGCCGAGGTCGCCTCGTCGAGCACCAGGATCGGCGGCGCCTTGAGCACCGTGCGCGCGATCGCGACGCGCTGCTTCTCGCCGCCCGACAGCTTCAGGCCGCGCTCGCCAACCTGGGTCTCGTAGCCCTTCGGCGCCATGCGGATGAAGTGGTCGATCTGCGCCAGCCGCGCCGCCTCCTCGACCTCGGCATCGGTCGCGTCCCAGCGGCCGTAGCGGATGTTGTAGCGGATGGTGTCGTTGAACAGCACGGTATCCTGCGGCACCATGCCGATCGATGCGCGCAGGCTGGCCTGCGTGACCTCGCGGATGTCCTGGCCGTCGATCAGGATCCTGCCGCCGGAGACATCATAGAGGCGAAACAGAAGCCGCGAGATGGTCGATTTGCCGGCGCCAGAGGGGCCGACGATGGCAACCGTCTTGCCGGCCGGCACTTCGAAGCTGATGCCCTTGAGGATGGGGCGCGCCGGCTCATAGGCAAAGCGCACGTCCTCGAAGCGCACCGTGCCGGCGGAGATGACCAGCGGCTTCGCGCCAGGCGCGTCCTTGATCTCGGCCTCGCGGCTGAGCACGCCGAACATCTTCTCGATGTCGATGATCGCCTGCTTGATCTCGCGATAGACCATGCCCATGAAGTTCAGCGGCTGGTAGAGCTGGATCATCATGGCGTTGACCAGCACGAAATCGCCGACGGTGTTGGTGCCGTTGCGCACGCCGATCGCGCACATCAGCATGGTCGCGGTCAGGCCCAGCGTGAAGATCACCGCCTGGCCTGTGTTGAGCACCGCAAGCGAGGTGTAGGTGCGGACGCTCGCCTCCTCGTAGCGCTCGACCGATCTGTCGTAGCGCTGCGCCTCGCGTGCCTCGGCACTGAAATACTTCACCGTCTCGTAGTTGAGCAGCGAGTCGACCGCCTTGGTGTTCGCCTCGGTGTCGGAATCGTTCATCTTGCGGCGGATGCCGATCCGCCACTCGGTCGCGACGTAGGTGTAGTACATGTAGAGCGTGACCGTGATCAGGGTCGCGACCACGTAACGCCAGTCAAATTGCCAGAGCAGCACCGCCAGCAGCAGCGAGACCTCGACGATGGTCGGGATCAGCTGCAGGATCACCATGCGCACGATGACCTCGATGCCCTCGCGGCCGCGCTCGAGCACGCGCGTGAGGCCACCGGTCTTGCGCTCGAGGTGAAAGCGCAGCGACAGCTCGTGCATGTGGATGAAGGTGAGGGTCGCGAGCTTGCGCACCGCATGCATGGCGACGCGGGCGAAGATGCCGTCGCGCCATTGCGTCAGCACCGCCATCAGGATGCGCATCACGCCGTAGCTCGCGGTCAGCAGCAAAGGCGAGGCGATCACCCAGAGATGCCAATTGTCGGCCGCTACCGGCGCGGTGTTGGCGCCGGTCAGCGCATCCGTCGCCCATTTGAAGCTGAACGGCACGGTGAGCGTGATCAGCTTGGCGGCGAGCAACAACACCAGCGACCAGACCACCCTCATCTTCAGGTCGAAACGGTCGCCCGGCCAGATGTAGGGCCACAGATGTGCCAGCGTGCCCATCAGCGTGGCCCCGGCCTGCGGTCCTGCCACGGAAGGATCAGGAACGTCGGCGCCGTCGAACGATTGAGGTTGGTCCATCAACAAACCCGAAAGCCCGCCGGATGCGGGCGAAACTGCGATTAACGATTTTCGCCCGTCATATAGAGCCTTCCCGATGCCCGTGCACCCCGCCAGATGGCGAATCTTCGATTGTTTGTCGCGATTTACCGGTAAATTCCCGGACGTATCGAATCACCGTTTGGGCTTGACGCCACTTCGCTGCAATGCATCATGGCACCAATGAGCACGATCAAAACCGTCTGTGTCTATTGCGGCTCCGGCCCTGGAACAAATCCCAACTTTATTGAAGCGGCGAAGGCGCTCGGCAAAGCGCTGGCGGAAAGCAAGATCCGCCTCGTCTATGGCGGCGGCTCGCTCGGCCTGATGGGCGCGGTTGCGACCTCCGTGCTGGATCACGGCGGCATGGTCACCGGCATCATCCCCGACTTCCTGCGGATGCGCGAGAATGCGCTGACGCGCGTGCAGGAGATGGTCGTCACACCCGACATGCACGAGCGCAAGCGGCTGATGTTCGAGCGCTCCGACGCCTTCGTGGCCCTGCCCGGCGGGCTCGGCACGCTGGAGGAGCTGGTGGAGCAGCTGACCTGGCAGCAACTCGGCCGTCACGCCAAGCCCGTGCTGCTCGCCAATGTCGACGGCTTCTGGGAGCCGCTGTTCTCCCTGGTGGCCCACATGCGGCAGACCCAGTTCATCCGCGCCGGTCTCACCGTCGATATCCTGAAGGCGGACAAGGTCGAGGAGATCATCCCACGGCTGCGCGCCGCGGCGGCGCAGATCCCTGACGACCAGCGCGATCTCGCGCCCGACGTGGCCCGGCGGCTCTAAAGCATGATCCGGAAAAGTGTGAAGCGGTTTTCCGAAAAGATCATGCTCAAACAACAACCTAAAGCGCGATGACGATCCATCCTAATCGCATCGCGCTTTAGACCGTCCCTATTCCTGCGGAAACGTCACCGCCTCGATCCGGTTGCCGTCGGGATCGGTGACGAAGGCGGCGTAGTAGCGCACGCGATCGTGCGGGCGGAGGCCCGGTGCGCCGTCGGAGGCGCCGCCAGCGGACAGCGCAGCTGCGTGAAACGCATCGACCTCGGCCGCGGTTTTCGCCCGCAGGCAGATGTGCACGCCGCTCTCCGGCGCGACACGCGGCATGCCCTCGCGCAGATTGATCCAGAACTCCGGATAGGCCTTGCCAAACCCGATCGTCCGCGGCCGCGTGACGAGGCGCGCGAGGCCGAGTGCGGCGAGCGTCGCCTCGTAGAACTTTGCGGCGCGATCGAGATCGCTGACGCCGACGGAGATGTGGTCGATCATGGCCGTGCCCTTTCCCCATCCTCGGTGTCATCGCCCGGCTTGACCGGGCGATCCAGTACTCCGTGACAGCAGTAGATAAATCGATGGGCCGCAGCGTACTGGATTCCCCGCCTTCGCGGGGAATGACAGTCGTCGTGGGGGTTACGCCGGCGCGTCCGACTTCACGAGCTTGTAGATTACCGAATCCATCAGCGCCTGGAACGAGGCATCGATGATGTTCGGGGACACGCCGACGGTGGTCCAACGATCGCCGTTCTCGTCCTCGCTCTCGATCAGCACGCGCGTGACCGCGCCGGTGCCGCCATTGAGGATACGGACGCGATAGTCGATCAGTGTCAGGCCCTCGATGAACTTCTGGTACTTGCCGAGGTCCTTGCGCAGGGCGACGTCGAGCGCGTTGACGGGACCGTTGCCTTCGGCCGCCGAGATCAGATGCTCGCCGGCGACGTCGACCTTGACCACCGCGAGCGCCACCGTGACGCGTTCGCCGAGCGCGTTGTAGCGCTGCTCGACGTTGACGTCGAACTGCTCGACCTCGAAATAATGCGGCACCTTGCCGAGCGTGCGGCGCGCCAGGAGCTCGAACGAGGCGTTGGCGGATTCATAGGCATAGCCGGCCGCCTCGCGCTCCTTCAATTCCTCGACGAGACGCGTCAGCTTCGAATCGCTCTTCTCGTAAGGGATACCGGCGCGGTCGAGCTCGGCGATGACGTTGGAGCGCCCGGCCTGGTCGGACACCAGCACCTTGCGGTGATTGCCGACCAGCTCCGGCAACACATGCTCGTAGGTCTGCGGATCCTTCAGCACGGCGGAGGCATGGATGCCGGTCTTGGTGACGAAGGCGCTCTCGCCGACGTAAGGAGCATGCCGGTTCGGCACGCGGTTCAGCATGTCGTCGAGCGTGCGCGACACCTTGACGAGCGTCGCCAGCTTCTCGGTGGTGACGCCGATCTCGAAAGCGTCGGCAAACCCGATCTTCAGCTTCAGCGTCGGGATCAGCGAGCAGAGATTGGCATTGCCGCAGCGCTCGCCGAGGCCGTTCAGCGTGCCCTGGATCTGCCGCGCGCCGGCACGCACCGCGGCGAGCGAATTGGCCACCGCCTGCTCGGTGTCGTTATGGGCGTGGATGCCGACGTGATCGCCGGGGATGTGCCTGGTCACGTCTCTGACGATGGCCTCGACCTCATCGGGCATGGTGCCGCCGTTGGTGTCGCACAGCACCACCCAACGCGCACCGGCATCGAAGGCGGCCTTGGCGCAGGCGAGCGCGAAGGCGGCGTCTTCCTTGTAGCCGTCGAAGAAATGCTCGCAATCGAGCATCACCTCGCGGCCGGCCGCCTTCGCCGCCGCGACGCTGTCGCGGATCGAGGCGAGGTTTTCTTCCTTCGTGGTCTCCAGCGCGACGCGGACCTGATAGGCCGACGCCTTCGCCACAAAGCAGATCGCGTCCGCCTTCGCTTCCAAAAGGCCCGCGACGCCCGGGTCGTTCGAGACCGACCGGCCTGCCCGCCGCGTCATGCCGAAGGCGGTGAAGCGCGCATGATTGAGCTTGGGCTTGGAGCCAAAGAACTCCGTGTCGAGCGGGTTGGCGCCGGGATAGCCGCCCTCGACATAATCGATGCCGAGATCATCGAGCATCGCCGCGATGACCTGCTTGTCCGCCAGCGTGAAGTCGACGCCGTTGGTCTGCGCCCCATCGCGCAGCGTGGTGTCGAACAGATAGAGACGCTGCTTGCTCATTGCCCCGCTCCGAGCGTCTTCTTCATGGTGGTGTTGGCGAGCCACTCGTCATTGATGGTGACGCTGTTGCGCTGCTGGGCGGTGTAGCCGCGCTTGGCGAAGAAGCCCTCCGCGGTATCGCTGGCGTCCACCGACAGGCTCTTGGCGCCGCGGCTGCCGGCGAGCCTCTCCAATGCATCGACCAGCATGGTCGCGATGCCCTGCCCGGCCACGGCCGGATGCACATAGAGCATGCGGATGTGATCGTTGCCGCGCAGCGAAGCAAAACCAACCGGCGAGCCTTCCAGCGTCGCGATCAGCGTCAGGTCGGACGCAAGCCGCTTGCCGAACTCCTCGTCCTCGGCCGCCGCCATCCAGGCTTCCTGCTGCGCCTCGCTATAATCGTCGCCGGTCAACTCCTCGATGCTGGCGGCGAAGATCGCGGCGAGGATCGGCACATCCGCCGGCAGGAAGGGCCTCAGTGCGGGCTTTGGCAAAGTCTGTCCCATCGTCCTTACCACATCCCATAAAGCTTGAGCACGATCGCCACCGCGCCGGCGAGCAGCGCGATCTTCAGCGCGATGTAATAGAGCCAGTGCCGCGGAAACGGCGTCTCGGGGCGCTTCATCGGGCGATCTCCCAGGTGGTGCCTTCCTTGGAGTCCTTGATCGCGACGCCCATCGCAGCGAGCAGATCGCGAATGCGGTCGGACTCGCCAAAGTCCTTGCGGCTACGCGCAGCTGTTCGCTCCACGAGCAGGCGCTCGACCTCCTTGGCGTCGATCCCGCTCGCCTGCTGCTTGCGCCCTTCCCACTGCGCCGCGCTCTCGGAGAGGAATCCGAGCAGCCGCAACGAGCCCGCAAGACCTGCGATATCGTTGCCGCGCAGGCCGTGCAGCGCCGCGATCGCCTGCGGCGTGTTGAGGTCGTCGAGCAGCGGTTCGACCACCGACGGAGCCGGCTCGCCGGACACGACATCGGCCGCGACGCGATACCAGTCGTCGAGCGTCTTAGCGCTCTCCTCCAGCGACTTCATGGTCCAGTCGATCGGCGAGCGGTAATGCGTCTTGAGCATGTTGAGGCGCAGCACCTCACCCGGCCAATCCCTGAGCAGCTCGTGGATCGTGATGAAGTTGCCGAGGCTCTTCGACATCTTCTCGCTCTCGACCTGCAAGAAGCCGTTGTGCATCCAATAATTCGCCATGCGCTCGCGATGGAAGGCGCAGCAGGTCTGCGCGACCTCGTTCTCGTGGTGCGGAAACACGAGATCGATGCCGCCGCCATGGATGTCGAAATGCTCGCCGAGATGCTTCCAGGCCATCGCTGAGCACTCGATGTGCCAGCCCGGACGCCCCTCCGCCTTGATGCCGGATGGCGACGGCCAGGACGGCTCGCCCGGCTTCGACGGCTTCCACAGCACGAAGTCGGTCGCATCGCGCTTGTAGGGCGCAACATCGACCCGCGCGCCGGCGATCATCTCGTCGAGCGAGCGCTTCGACAGCGCGCCATAGCGCGGCAGCGCGGAATTGGCCGCGTTCATCGCCTGCGGCGAGAACAGCACGTGGTCCTCGGCGACATAGGCAAAGCCGCCGGCGACCAGCTTCTCGATGATCTCGCGCATCTCGCCGATATGCTCGGTGGCGCGCGGCTCGACGCTCGGCCGAAGCGCGCCGAGCGCATCGACGTCGGCATGAAACTGCTTGCCGGTCTGCTCGGTGACCTTGCGAATGGCCTCGTTCAGCGGCAGGCCGGGAAAGTCGCGCGCGGCGCGGTCGTTGATCTTGTCGTCGACGTCGGTGATGTTGCGGACATATTTGACGTGCGGCTCGCCGTAGATGTGGCGCAGCAGCCGAAACAGCACGTCGAACACGATCACCGGCCGCGCATTGCCGATATGGGCGAAGTCATAGACCGTCGGTCCGCAGACATACATGCGGACGTTGTTCGGATCGAGCGGCACGAAGGTGCGCTTTTCCCGGCTCAGCGTATCGTAAAGACGCAATTCCATGACAACCCATCCCTCTCGGCCGGGCGTCCAAGGCTCTCAATGTGTTTGAGAAAAGACGGCTCCAGCCAGCGAATCGCTAGCTCGTAATCTCGCGGCAAATGGCGCAAATGGCGAGGAGACCGTCCATGCGGGCACATATGGGCCACCACGGGCCCCGGCGTCAAGGGCCGCGAAAATGCCGTTTTTGCCTCCGCACGGGGCGCGGCCCGCCCGGAGGGTTCATGATCCCCTAACCATTTGAGCCCATTCTGAAACCCGCGGTTCCCTAATTTTTTGCCCCCGGTATTTTCATGCGATCCCTGCTCGCGCTCATTTTCAGCGCCTCGCTCCTTGCAGCACCTCAGGCGTGCGCCGAGACCCGCGTCTTCATCATCGCCGACCAGTGCCTGTCCAAGAACGACACCAAGGGCGACACATGCGGCGCCTCCGCCGCGCGCACCTATTGTCAGTCACGAGATTTTGCAAAGGCATCAGGCTATCGCCGGGTCGATCCCGACGAAATTACCGGCTCCGTCCCCAAAACCGGCACAAACTGCTCCCATGGCCATTGCGACGAATATGTCGCAATCACCTGCCAGCGCTGAATTCCCTCGGAGCTGGCGGACCTTAGGACCAGTTCGGCCCCTGAAACGACGTGACGATGCCGCGGGAAGCGGCTATTGGAGGGCGCGCTTCGGCCCCCACCTCACTTGGATGATCACGCTGGGCCGTGACCTCGCTAGAATGGCGGATATGCCTGAATTCTTCTCTCTCCTCCGTGCCCGCTCCCTCCTTGCCTGCACCGTGCTCGGCACACTCGTGCTCGCCGATGGCGCTTTGGCGCAGGCCGGCCCGCCGCCCCAGCCCGGCCAGAACGGGCTCGGACCGAACCCGATGTGCGTGCGGCTGGAAGCCCAACTCGCCGCGCTCGATCGCGGCGGAGGTGATGCCGCGCGCGAAGAGCAGATCCGCCGCTACCAGGATTCCCAGGCCAAGCAGCAGGCCGAGCTCGACCGTGTCACCATGCAGGCCAAGCGCATGGGCTGCGATTCCTCCGGCTTCTTCTCGCTGTTCAACGGCCAGTCGGCGCAGTGCGGCCCGGTCAACACCCAGATCCAGCAGATGCGCGCCAATCTGGACCAAATTACCGGCAGCCTCGAGCGGCTGCGCGGCGGCCCCGGCGCCAACCCGGAGCGCGACAACCAGCGCCGCTCGGTGCTGATGGCGCTGGCGCAGAACAATTGCGGCCAGCAATATGCCAATGCCGTGCAGCAGCAGGGCGGCGGCAACTTTCTCACTAATCTGTTCGGCGGCAACAACCCGAACAATCCGCAGGCCATGCCGCCCTCCGATCTCGGCCCGCAATCCGGCACCTTCCGCACCGTCTGCGTGCGCACCTGCGACGGCGCTTATTTCCCGATCTCCTTTGCCACCGTGCCGGCGCGTTTCGCCGACGACGAGAGAACCTGCAAGGCGCTGTGCCCGGCCGCGGAAGCCGTGCTCTACAGCCATCGCAATCCCGGCGAGGACATGAACGCGGCGGTCTCGATCGGCGGCCAGCCCTACACGGCGCTGCCGACCGCATTCAAATTCCGCAGCGAGTTCAACCCGTCCTGCTCCTGCAAGGCGGCGGGACAGACCTGGGCGGATGCGCTGAAATCGGCCGATGACAAGGCCGCGGCCGAGCAGCAGGGCGACATCATCGTCACCGAGGAAAGCGCCAGGAAGATGCAGCAGCAACGACTCAACAAGGGCGCGCCGCAGCCTGCCAATGCCAAGAAAGGCGCGGCTCCTGCGCCAGCAACTGCTGCCGCACCGGTCGCCACGCCACCCGCGGACGCGAGCCCCGCGTCGGAGAACAAGCCGATCCGCTCGGTCGGCCCGACCTTCCTGCCGCAGCAGCAGAAGTAGGCCGTCGCTCTGTCATGCTCCGCGCGGGCGTCCCAGCGCGGCCGTTCCGCTGTTACGGCTCGCCCTCGCGGCTCCACGGGAAGAGATTGGCCGGAAAGTCTGCTGCGTAGCGCCTGCCCTTCCGGGGCGGAAGCGGTGCATCCGGTGGGTTCGGATTGGGCTCGACCACCCGCCGATAGAGGTGCCAGGTGGCATGACCGAGCACCGGCAGAACGACGGCGAGACCGACGAAGAGCGGCAGCGAGCCGATCACGAGCAGAGCCGCCACGATGAGGCCCCATCCGGCCATCGCAACCGGATTCGCCGCCACCGCTCGGAGCGACGTGCGGATCGCGTCGATCGCCGTCGCATGACGGTCCAGCATCAACGGAAATGACACGACGCTAACGCACAATGCCACAACCGCAAACAGGAAGCCGACACCGCAACCGATGATGATGAGCGACCAGCCTTCGGGTGTCGTCAGCACGCGCGTTGCGAAGTCGGGTATGCTTGCGGCCGCAGCGTGACCGAAGATCGCGACATAGATTGCGTTCGCGGCACCGATCCAGGCCCCGAACAGGACCAGCAGGAGCACGCCGAGTTCGACCATGGCGCCGAACGACGGTGCGCGCAGCACCTTGATCGCATCCCATGCTTCGACCTCTTCGCCGCGCTCGCGACGACGGCTGAGTTCGTAGAGACCGATCGCGGCAAAAGGACCGATCAAGGCAAAGCCGGCGGCCAGCGGAAACAGTAGCGGCAGCACCGAATAGCCGAGCACCATCCTGAACAGGACGAGACCGAGAACGGGATAAATCAGGCACACGACGATCGCGTGACTCGGCATCGCCTGGAAATCACCCCAACCCAGGCGCAGGACCTCGGTCAGGTCGGACAAGCTTATCTTGCGAATGGGATAGGAGGTCGCTTCGCCGAATGCGCGCCGCCTGATGTCGTGGGAGTACAGAGTGGCCATGTACGGACCCTCCCGAGCTGAAAATCGCGGTTTTCGACAACACGCGCTCTTCAGCCACGCGTGTCCGCCTGACGAGCAGGAAACGCGATGGGTCTGGTACGGCAACCCAGGTTCAGTAACCGAGCCTGGCCGGACGGAACCCGTCGCGACCTGCCCGGCAAGCTTAGCGCGCGCGGAGCACGACTGCACTCACGGTTGGGTGAATTGCGCACCAGCACGGATTTGTGCGTTGCATCACCCAAACCGAACAATGGGCACCGGATGCTTGTCGGTTTGCCAGCACCGGCAATCACACCAATTCGGGCACCTCTATTGCTCTATTGACGCCGGATTAGGCTGGGATCATTTTAGACGCAGACGCCCTTAGAGTTGAAGGTCGCGAGCGTTCTCTTGATTTCGCGATCGGTGGACTGGGCGAAGCAAGAGGCCGGCGATGGCATATGCCAAGAAAGGCCAGCCATCGCGACAGACATGAGCTCCGCCCGGGATTCGTATCCGTAGCCTTCGATGGCAAGGATGGATCAGGATGGCTGTCGCACTGATACTGCTTCTGGTCGCGATCGGCTCGGTGCTGTTTCACATCTACAGCCCGTGGTGGTGGACGCCGATCGCCACGAACTGGGCCTATATCGACCACACGATCAACATCACGTTCTGGATCACGGGCTTTGTTTTCGTCGCCGTGATCGCCTTCATGGCTTACTGCGTCTTTCGCTTTCGCCATAGAGAGGGAAGAAGGGCTGACTACAATCCGGAAAACAAAAGGCTCGAATGGTGGCTGAGCGTCGGGACCGGCATCGGCGTCGCGGCCATGCTGGCGCCTGGCCTCGTGGTCTGGCACCAGTTCGTGACGGTGCCTGCGGATGCCACCGAGATCGAGGTCATGGGCCAGCAATGGCAGTGGAGCTTCCGCCTTCCGGGCAAGGATGGGCAGTTGGGCACATCGGATGTCCGCAACATCGCTTCCGACAATCCGATGGGGCTCAATCGTGACGACCGGCACGCGCAGGACGATGTCGTGATCGAGAGCGGCGACCTGCACCTTCAAGTCGGAAAGCCGGTCAAGGTTCTCCTCCGCTCGGTTGATGTCCTGCACGATTTCTACGTGCCCGAATTCCGGGCCAAGATGGACATGGTTCCAGGCATGGTGACCTATTTCTGGATCACGCCGATCCGAACCGGAACCTTCGATGTCCTCTGTGCGGAGCTTTGTGGCACTGCTCACTATCAAATGCGGGCCAAGGTCATCGTCGACGAAGAGCGTGAATATCACGCTTGGCTGGAGCAACAAAAAACGTTCGCAGAATTATCGCCGGCAAAAGCCGTCGTGAAGACGACGTACCAATCCGGCAGCAAGTAGCAAGCTGCCGCCGAAGATAGATCGGGCGCAAGAGGCCAGCGCCTCCCCCCGATGGAACGACCGAGGAGGTTCTATGGTCGATGTTCCATATGAAGGAATCCCCGGCATCCCGCCTGCCGAAGTACCTGACGTCGAGCTCTATCATCCGCGGAGCTGGTGGACACGATATGTGTTCTCGCAGGACGCCAAGGTGATCGCCATTCAGTATTCGCTGACGGCCACGGCCATCGGGCTGGTGGCCCTGGTGCTGTCGTGGCTGATGCGGCTGCAACTGGGATTCCCCGGCACGTTCTCTTTCATCGATGCCAACCAGTACCTCCAGTTCATCACCATGCACGGCATGATCATGGTGATTTACCTGCTCACCGCATTGTTCCTGGGCGGCTTCGGCAACTACCTGATCCCGCTGATGGTCGGCGCCAGGGACATGGTCTTCCCCTATGTGAACATGCTGAGCTACTGGATCTACCTGCTCGCAGTCCTGGTGCTTGCCTCGACATTCTTCGTGCCCGGCGGCCCCACCGGCGCCGGTTGGACGCTGTACCCGCCGCAAGCAATCCTTTCAGGAACGCCCGGGCAGGATTGGGGCATCCTTCTCATGCTCGCGTCCCTGATCCTGTTCATCATCGGCTTCACCATGGGCGGGCTGAACTATGTGGTCACTGTGTTGCAGGCGCGCACGCGCGGCATGACCTTGATGCGCCTGCCCCTGACGGTGTGGGGCATTTTCACGGCGACCGTTATGGCGCTCCTCGCGTTCCCTGCATTGTTCGTTGCCTCGGTCATGCTGCTGTTCGACCGTCTCTTGGGAACCAGCTTCTTCATGCCCGCTCTCCTCGAGATGGGCACGCTTTCGAAACATGGCGGCGGCAGCCCGTTGCTCTTCCAGCACCTGTTCTGGTTTTTCGGTCATCCCGAAGTCTACATCGTCGCCCTGCCCGCCTTCGGCATCGTCTCCGATCTGATCAGCACGCATGCGCGCAAGAACATCTTTGGTTATCGCATGATGGTCTGGGCGATCGTAGCCATCGGCGCGCTCAGCTTCATCGTATGGGCGCACCACATGTATGTGAGCGGCATGTTCCCGCAATTCGGGTACTTCTTCGCCACCACGACGCTCATCATCGCAATCCCCACCGCGATCAAGGTCTACAACTGGGTGCTGACCCTGTGGCGCGGCGACATTCATCTCACGGTGCCGATGCTGTTCGCCCTCGGCTTCATCGTCACCTTCGTGAACGGCGGGCTCACCGGCCTCTTCCTCGGCAACGTCGTCGTGGACGTGCCCCTCTCGGATACCATGTTCGTGGTCGCCCATTTCCACATGGTGATGGGCGTGGCGCCCATCATGGTCGTGCTCGGCGCGATCTATCATTGGTACCCAAAGGTCACGGGGCGGATGCTGAACGAGGCCATGGGCAAGTTTCACTTCTGGGTCACCTTCCTCGGCGCCTACCTGATCTTCTTCCCCATGCACTATCTTGGACTGCTCGGGGTCCCGCGCCGGTATTTCGAACTCCTGGATACGACGTTCATTCCGTCCTCGGCCCATTCACTCAACGCCTTCATCTCCGTGGTGGCCTTGATCGTCGGCTTTAGCCAGATGGTGTTCCTGTTCAACCTTGTCTGGAGCCTGTTCAAAGGTGAGGCCTCAGGCGGCAATCCGTGGCGGGCGACGACGCTGGAGTGGCAGACGCCGGAGACGCCCCCGGCGCACGGCAACTGGGGCAAGGAGCTCCCTGTCGTGTACCGCTGGGCCTATGATTACAGTGTGCCCGGTGCCGCGGAGGACTTCATTCCGCAGAACCAGCCGCCGCGTGCGACTCAGCTCGTTCAGGGAGCTGCTTCGTGAGCGCCATCATCCTGTTCCTGGCTGTGCTTGCGGTGATCGCCGGATGGTGGCTGTCGCAGCAGCGCCTGACGGCCAAGCCCTGGCTGGAGGAAGGCCCGGCCGGTGACTTCCCCGGCGGCGATGCCATAACCTGGCCGGCAGCGAAGATCGGACTTGGCGTGTTTCTCGCGGTCGCGAGCGCCTTGTTCATCCTCTTCATCAGCGCCTACTCGATGCGCATGAGCGTGGTGGACTGGCGGCCGCTGCCGGTGCCACGGCTGCTGTGGGTCAACACGGGCGTCCTGGTCCTGAGCAGTGTCGCGCTGCAATGGTCGTACGTGGCCGCGCGCCGACACGATACCGAAGGCGTCATGATCGGTCTGCTCGCGGGCGGAGCATCTGCCGTGATCTTCCTCGCCGGGCAGCTCCTGGCCTGGCAACGGCTCGGGGCTGCGGGATATTTCGTGGCGTCCAATCCATCGAATTCCTTCTTCTACCTGTTGACCGCAGTGCACGGGCTGCACCTGACGGGCGGTCTGGTGGCCTTGGGCCGAACCTCGGCCAAGATGTGGCGCGGCGCCGAGATCGCCGACATGCGCTTGAGCGTGGAGCTGTGCGCCATCTACTGGCACTTCCTGCTGTTGGTCTGGCTTGTCCTGCTCGGTCTTCTCACCGGCTGGACCGACGATTTCATCGACATCTGCCGCCAATTGCTGAGCTAGGAGGCGAGACCAGATGGCTGAGACCGTGCTGACAAATCCGGGCCAATCGCCTGCGCGGCTTGAAGGCTGGCGCGGCATCGCCGCCGACTGGGCGTCCGATCAGCGCGCCTTCAAGAACGTGTCCTGGGGCAAGGCCATGATGTGGATCTTCCTCCTCAGCGACACCTTCATCTTCAGTTGCTTCCTGCTCTCCTACATGACGGCGCGCATGTCGACGACCGTGCCGTGGCCCAATCCCAGCGAAGTCTTCGCCCTCGATATCGGGGGCAACCACATGCCCCTGATCCTGATCGCCATCATGACCTTCGTGCTGATCAGCAGCAGCGGTACGATGGCGATGGCCGTCAATTTCGGCTACCGCCGCGATCGGGTGAGAACCGCAATCCTGATGCTGGTCACTGCAGCCTTCGGCGCGACCTTCGTCGGAATGCAGGCCTTCGAATGGACCAAGCTGATCATGGAGGGCGTCCGGCCCTGGGGCAATCCATGGGGCGCCCCGCAGTTTGGTGCGAGCTTCTTCATGATCACCGGCTTCCACGGCACCCATGTGACGTTCGGTGTGATCTTCCTGATCGCCATCGCGCGAAAGGTCTTTCGTGGCGACTTCGACGTCGAGAGGCGCGGCTTCTTCACGAGCCGAAGGGGGAATTACGAGATCGTCGAGATCACGGGCCTATACTGGCACTTCGTCGATCTCGTGTGGGTGTTCATCTTTGCATTCTTCTATCTTTGGTGAGGTCGGCGCATGACAAACGCGGCGGTACACATGGAAGAGCGGCTCCACGCTCCGGCGCACGGCGCAGTCGGAACGGAAGCCGTTCACGCTGAGGGGCAACAGCACCCGATCAAGCTCTACCTCGTGGTCTGGGGCTGGTTGTTCGTCCTCAGCACGTTCTCCTACCTCGTCGACTACTTTGGCCTGCATGGCTATCTGAGGTGGTCGCTGATCCTGCTGTTCATGATGTTGAAGGCCGGCCTGATCGTCGCCGTCTTCATGCACATGGCCTGGGAGCGGCTGGCCTTGACCTATGCCATCCTGCTGCCGCCGGTCGTGGTATTCGTATTTGTGGCGATCATGGCGCTCGAATCCGAATACACGCGCTTCCTGAGGGTGCTGTTTTTCGCAACCCCGTCATAGCCCCTGCCGTCGCTCAGGCTAGGCTTCACCCCTCGAATGCGTCGATTGACGCCGTGCTTCCACGTGACACCAGCGCCTCATCCGTCGCCGGCAACGGCTGGCCCTTGTCGCGAAAACGGTTGGTGATGGGATAACGGCGGTCGCGGCCGAAATTCCTCGGTGTCACCTTCACCCCAGGCGCGGCCTGGCGGCGCTTGTATTCGGCGACGTTGAGCAGATGATCGATCCGGATCACCGTCTCGCGGTCGAAGCCGGCGGCGATGATCTGGTCGAGCGGCTCCTCGCGCTCGACCAGGCGCTCCAGGATGGCATCGAGCACGTCGTAAGGCGGCAACGAGTCCTGATCGGTCTGGTTCTCGCGCAGCTCCGCGGTCGGCGGGCGCGTGATGATGTCGGGCGGGATCACCTCGCCGGCAGGGCCGAGCGCGCCCTCCGGCTTCCAGGAATTGCGCAGGCTTGCCAGGCGGAACACCTGCGTCTTGTAGATGTCCTTGATCGGGTTGAAGCCGCCGTTCATGTCGCCATAAAGCGTGGCGTAGCCGACCGACATCTCCGACTTGTTGCCGGTCGTCACCACCATCAGCCCGGTCTTGTTGGAGATCGCCATCAGCAGCGTGCCGCGGGTGCGGGCCTGGAGGTTCTCCTCGGTGATATCGGGCGGCAGGTTCTTGAAGATGCCGGACAGGATCGTCTCGAACCCGGTCACGGCTTCGGCGATCGGCAGCACCTCGTAGCGGATGCCGAGATGGCCGGCGAGCTCGCCGGCATCCGCGATCGAATGCGGCGCGGTGTAGCGGTAAGGCAGCATCACGCCATGCACCTGGTCGACGCCGAGCGCGTCGACCGCGATCGCCGCGCAGAGCGCCGAATCGATGCCGCCGGAGATGCCGAGCAGCACGCCTGGAAAGCCGTTCTTGGTGACGTAATCGCGTAAGCCCAGCACGCAGGCGGCGTAGTCGGCCTTGTCGCCCTCGGGCAGCTCGGCGATCGGCCCGCTGCAGCGCCAGTCGTCGCCGTTTCTGCTGAAGCGCAGCGTGACGATGCCCTCTTCGAAGGCCGGCAGCTGCGCCGCGAGCGAGAGATCGCCATTGAGCGCGAAGGATGCGCCGTCGAACACGAGCTCGTCCTGGCCGCCGACCTGGTTGAGATAGACCAGCGGCAGCCCGCTCTCCGTGACGCGCGCCACCGCGACCGACAGGCGCACGTCGTTCTTGTCGCGGGCGTAAGGCGAGCCGTTCGGCACCAGGATGATCTCGGCGCCGGTCTCGGCCAGCGTCTCGACCACGTTCTCGTAATCCTCGGACTCTTCCAGCCAGATGTCCTCGCAGATCGGCACACCGATGCGCACGCCGCGCACAGTCACGGGACCGGCGGCAGGGCCGCGCGAAAACAGCCGCTTCTCGTCGAACACGCCGTAATTCGGCAGGTTGCACTTGAAACGCAGGCTCGCGATGCGCCCGCCGTCGAGCAGCGCACAGGCATTGTAGAGCATGCCCTCCTCGACCCAGGGCGTGCCGACCAGCATCGCAGGCCCGCCATCGGCGGTCTCGCGCGCGAGGCTTTCGATCGCGGCGCGGCAGGCGGCCTGGAAGGCGGGCTTCTGCACCAGGTCTTCCGGCGGATAGCCGGCGATGAACAGTTCTGGAAACAACACGAGATCGGCGCCGTCGGACTTGGCCTGCGCCCGCGCCGCGCGCGCCTTGGCCGCATTGCCCTCCACGTCGCCCATGGTCGGATTGAGCTGGGCGAGCGTGACCGCGAATGTGTCGAGACGTTCGGTCATGGCCGCTTTATCCGATCCCGAGTTACAGGAATCCCAATCGCTCGATGATGGCAATGATCCAGAACGCGCCGGTCATCAAAAGCGCAACGCCAACCGCGGCCGAGCCCATGTCCTTGACGCGGCCGATCTGCTTGTCGTGATCCAAGGTCAGCCGGTCGGCGAGCTTCTCGATCGCGGTATTGAGCAGCTCGACCGTCAGCACGAAAGCGACAGAGCACACCAATTCGACCGCGCGCATCGCCGTGGCGCCGATGAACCAGGCGAGCGGCACCGACAGCAGCAGCGCGAAGATCTCCTCGCGGACGGCCTGCTCCGACCGGAACGCAAAGGCAAGCCCGTTGCGGGAATTGATCGTGGCCTTCCAGATCCGCAGCAAGGTCTTACAGCCCCGCTGCGGCCGGAATCGGCTGAGTCTTGCCGGCGCGCTCCTGCTTGAGCAGCTCCGCGACCAGGAACGCCATATCGATGGATTGCTCGGCGTTGAGGCGGGGATCGCAGACCGTGTGGTAGCGATCGTTGAGATCCTCATCCGTGATCGCGCGGGCGCCGCCGAGACATTCGGTGACGTCCTGGCCGGTCATCTCCAGATGCACGCCGCCGGCATGGGTGCCCTCGGCGGCGTGGACCGCGAAGAACGACTTGACCTCGGACAGGATGCGGTCGAACGGGCGAGTCTTGTAGCCGGACGTCGAGGTGATGGTGTTGCCGTGCATGGGATCGCAGGACCAGACCACCACCCGGCCCTCGCGCTTCACGGCGCGGACCATGTTCGGCAGATGCTCGCCGATCTTGTCGGAGCCGAAGCGGCCGATCAGCGTCAGCCGGCCCGGCTCGTTGTCGGGATTGAGCACGTCGATCAGCTTCAGCAGCTCGTCCACCTTGAGCGAGGGGCCGCACTTCAGCCCGATCGGATTCTTGATGCCGCGGAAATATTCGACATGGCCGTGATCGAGCTGGCGGGTGCGGTCGCCGATCCAGATCATGTGGCCCGAGGTCGCGTACCAGTCGCCGGTGGTGGAATCGACGCGGGTCATGGCCTGCTCGTAGCCGAGCAGCAGCGCCTCATGGCTGGTGTAGAAATCGGTGGCACGCAGCTCCGGATGGCTCTCGAGGTCGAGGCCGCAGGCGCGCATGAAGTTGAGCGCGTCCGAGATGCGGTCGGCCAGCTCCTTGTAGCGGCGTGACTGCGGGCTATCCTTGAGGAAACCCAGCATCCATTGATGCACGCTGCCGAGATTGGCGAAGCCGCCGGTGGCGAACGCGCGGAGCAGGTTCAGCGTCGCGGCGGACTGGCGATAGGCCATCAGCTGGCGCTGCGGATCGGGAATGCGCGCTTCGCTGGTGAAGGCGATGTCGTTGACGATGTCGCCGCGATAGCTCGGCAGCTCGACGCCATTCACCTTCTCGGTCCCCGACGAGCGCGGTTTGGCGAATTGGCCGGCGATGCGGCCGACCTTCACCACCGGCACCGCGCCGGCATAGGTCAGCACCACCGCCATCTGCAGCAGCACGCGGAAGAAGTCGCGGATGTTGTTGGCGCCGTGCTCGGCGAAGCTCTCGGCGCAGTCGCCGCCCTGCAGCAGGAAGGCCTCGCCGGCCGCAACGCGGCCCAAGGCCTTCTTCAGATTGCGCGCCTCGCCTGCGAACACCAGCGGCGGAAAGGTCGCAAGCTGCGCCTCGACGTCGGCCAGAGCCTTGGCGTCGGGATATTCGGGCACCTGTAGCACCGGCTTGCTGCGCCAGGACTCGGGCGTCCACCGCTCGGACATCGCAATCTCTCCGTGAAGCAAAAACCACAACCTGATCTAGGGGTTGCGAGGGCCGCCTTATACACAGGCCGGCCACGCCCCGCCAGTTGTAAATCCATTTCGCAGCGCAAACCCTTGCGGCCAAAGCCGAATTCGCATTTGCTTGGGCAGGCTTGAGGAATCCGACAGGACACCGACCGCCATGGGCGCGGCACTGGATGACGTTTTCATCGACGAGATCAGCTTCCCGGCAGCCGACGGCTATGCCCTGACCGGCACCCTGTTCCTGCCGCGCGGCGCCAAGCGCCATGCCGTCCTGATCAATTCGGCGACCGCCGTGCCGCGAAAGATCTATCGGGGCTTTGCCTCCTACCTCGCCCATCGCGGCTGCGCGGTGCTGACCTACGATTATCGCGGCATCGGCGATTCCCGCCTGCCGGCGATGGTCGGCTACAACCAGCGGAAATCGCTGGTCGGCTTCAAGGCCTCGATGTCGGACTGGGCGGCGCTCGACGTCACCGCCGCGGTCAGCTGGATGCGCGAGCGCTATCATGCCCTGCCGCTCGCCTATATCGGCCATTCCTTCGGCGGCCAGGCGCTCGGGCTGATCGCGAATAACAGCGATATCTCGCGCGCGGCCTTGGTGGCCTCGCAGGCCGCGACATGGCGGTTGATGACCTCGCCGGAAAAATACCGGGTCTACGCCTTCATGAATTTTGTCGGTGTGCCGCTGGTCAAAGCACTCGGTTACGCACCGGGCTGGGCCGGTATCGGCGAGGATTTGCCCAAGGGCGTCTTCCTGCAATGGACCGAATGGGTCTCGAGCCCGCGCTATCTGTTCGATTCAAAGCTGCCGGCACTCGAGAACTTCGCCAGGTTCAAGGGCGAGCTGCGCTCGCTATGTTTCTCCGACGATCCCTGGGCGACGCGGCCCGCGGTCGAGCTGCTCGCGAGCGGATTCACTGCGATCAAGCCGGAGGTGCTGATGGTCAAACCGTCCGACGTCGGCGCCAAGGGAATAGGCCATTTCGGCTTCTTCCGCCCCGAGCACCGCGACACGCTGTGGCGCGGCGTCGCGGAATGGATTCAGGGGGAATGAGGCTGCGTCAGCGGATGATCGTCGTCAGCGACGAGTAGCGCCGGTTCGGCTTGGCATCGCTAGGTGCGAACTGCGCGAAGGCGTCGCTGACGCGCACCGCCGGCGGCGTGTCGCTCGCGAACCGAAACTCCTTCGGCCGCGGTGCGTAGAAGCTTGCGCGGTAATAAGCGTCGTCGAAGCGCGCCTCGCCGACGCCGAACAATGCGTCACAGACCAGCAGGAGCGCGTAGACTCCCGCGACCGCTGCGACGATCTCCCTGAGAATTGTCATGCCGATGCCCTGCCCTTTGCGGGCAGGATGCAGATCGGTTCCAAAGGCCTGGTTTAAGGCGCCCGGCTTCTTGTCGGCAGCGTTTGCCGGCACTGAACCGATTGCAGACAATTTTATCGATTTCGAAAGAGAGCCCGCCCAACCGGACGATCAGGCGGGCTCCAGGATTGGCCGCTCGGGAGGTATTGGGCGGCCAGCTTATCAGCCGTGCTCGGCCGCCTTGCGATGGCCGCTCTCGCTGAGGCGGTCGACCCAGGCGATGCCGACCGCCGAGACGATGAAGGTCATATGAATCAGCACCTGCCACATTACCCCGCTCTCGGTGAAATTGCTGCGGGTCGTGCCGAGATTGCCGGCCTCGATGAAGGTCCTGAGCAGCGAGATCGAGGAGATGCCGATGATCGCCATTGCGAGCTTGATCTTGAGCACGCTGGCATTGACGTGACCGAGCCATTCCGGCTCGTCCGGATGGCCGCTGAGGTTCAGCCGGGAAACGAAGGTCTCGTATCCACCCACGATTACCATGATCAGAAGGTTCGAGATCATGACGACGTCAATCAGCCCGAGCACGACCAGCATGATCTGCTGCTCGCTGGCGTCGAACGAATGCAAGACGAGGTGCCAGAGCTCCTTCAGGAACAACAGCACATAGACGGACTGGGCGACAATGAGGCCAACATAGAGCGGCAGCTGCAGCCAGCGCGAGCCGAAGATCAGCTTCGGAAGCAGGCCGACCGGCGGCAACGGCGCGGCCCGCGCCGAAGGTGCTTTGGGTTCAGACGTCATTGATCACTCCGGACTGCGGTAGATTGTCGCCTCAGAGACTCGCAATCACCGGTGCAAGTTCCAGCGTGCCGCGATAGATCATCTCAAACGAGACGTAAAGGATGATGGCGAGGCCGACATAGGCCACCCAGCGCTGCTTCTGGAGCAAACGGCCAAGCAGATCCGCGGCAACGCCCATCATCCCAACCGACAAGAGCAGGCCGAAGGCCAGGATGTAGGGATGCTCCCGCGCGGCGCCCGCGACCGCGAGCACGTTGTCGAGCGACATCGACACGTCGGCGGCGACGATCTGCACCGCCGCTTGGCCGAAAGTCTTCTGCGTTACCGGCTGCTGTACCGGCGCAGCACCTGCGCCGTTACTATCGAATGCGAGTTCTTTCGAATGCGCGGCCTGCTCGCGCAGCTCGCGCCACATCTTCCAGCAGACCCAGAGCAGCAACACGCCGCCGGCGAGCAGAAGGCCGATCACTTGCAGAAGCTGGGTCGCAACGCCGGCGAAGGCGATACGCAGTGCGGTGGCAGCGGCGATACCGACGATGATGGCGCGGCGGCGCTGCTCGGCCGGCAGGCCGGCAGCCGCAAGGCCGATGACGACGGCATTGTCGCCGGCGAGCACGAGATCGATCAGGATGACTTGAAACAGCGCGGACAGCGCTTCGGCGGTGATGAGTTCAGTCATGATTGATCATTCCTAGAGGCAGACGGATCGAGCCAATGCGGCTTGCGCCGCTCGATCCAGTCGAAGACTTTTGAACGGGAGGAGCGCAGCGCAGGCACGTCCTCGGCGAGCAGAGCAAGGCCGAGCGGCAGCATCCAGACGCCGAGCACCGGGAGGATGGAGAGCACACCGCCGACGACCAGCAGCGTGCCCGAGGGGATCCTGACCCAGCGGCTGGACGGCTTGAGCAGATAGGTCAGGGTGTCGCTCATGCGCGGCGGCAGGCGGTCGACGAGCTTGGCCAGGCGCGGGTCTCCACCAGCGATCTGCTCGGTGTTCCCCTCGGTTTGCCTGGCGCGCTCGTTCGAAATCGTGCTCATGCTTACCCCTTCGAGGCGGCCTGCAGCTTGGGGCCCGGCGCACTCGCCCCGACCGGCTTCGCGCGCGGCAGCACCAGCGTCAGCAAGCGCAACAATTTAATCGCCTGGACTTCGTGGGGATGTACGTCCTCGTCTGCGGCAGCAACGCGCTCCGACAGCTCCACCAGATGCGACGACAGCGGCAGGTTCGAAACCGGTCGCAGCGTATCGATCACGACGTTGGCAAAATCCGGCTCTTCGAGCCGTTCGGCGAGTTCGTCGAACATCGCACGGAGCCGTTCGTCGCCGATGTGCGGCGCCAGCTTGCGGTCTCTGATGAAACGGATCACCTCGTCGCGTTCGACGGGTGAGACGCGCCGGTCAGCAACCGCTACCAGGGCGCCCACGATCACCACGGCCGCCGCGGCCTGCTCATTCGGGCTGGACGGTTCCGTGATCTCGATCGAATTTGAGGACTTGGTTCCGGACATCGTAGCTCCCTTAACTTGCGAAATAGCCGCACGGAGCTGCGATGGGGACGAATGGTCGGAGAAAACGAAACAGGGGGCCCGACAATCGGCCGATCCATCGCATTCGCGCGGGACTGGTCATCCGACATCGCGAGGTTTGCCGACGAACGTCGACGTCCTCGCCAGAGGGGCCCGGATTCTTGTTCGCTTCAGAATTATAGGTACGCCTGTCGGAATCAAGGCGGACCGGCTGCGACCAGCCGCCGCATCCGTTCGGCGTTGCGGGATCGGTCATGCAACCCTTTCGCAGCTGGAACCATGCGTCCGTGACAGGTGTTGATGCACCTCGCGACGCATCAAACCGCTTGGCAGGAACCCGCATGTGCCGCTGGATCGCATACCGGGGCGAAACCACCTCGTTCGAGCCTTATGTCACCGAACCCGAGCATTCGCTGATTGCGCAGAGCATCCGCTCGCTTCAGTCCACGGCGGGCTCGAACGGAGACGGCTTTGGTCTCGGCTGGTATGGCGAGCACCCCGAGCCGGGCCTTTATCGCGAGACGCGCCCGGCGTGGTCGGACGAAAACCTGCGCTACCTCTGCCGGCATCTGCACTCGCATCTGTTCTTCGCTCATGTGCGTGCCGCAACCGGCACGGCCGTGACGCGGCAGAATTGTCACCCCTTTGCCTGCGGGCACTGGATGTTCATGCACAACGGGTTCGTCGGCAGCTGGAATCGGCTGCGGCGCAAAGTCGAGGCGCTGATTCCCGATGCCTACTATCCGTCGCGGCTGGGCACGACGGATTCGGAAGCCGTGTTCCTGGCCATGATGGGGGCCGGTCTCGAGCACGATCCGCTCGGCGCGACACAGTCCGTGCTGCAATCGCTCCTCGGATTCGTCAATGAAGGCGGGCTTCGGGAGCGGCTGCGCTTTACCAGCGCGATTGCCAACGGCCGCGACCTCTACGCATTTCGGGTCTCGGTGAACGATGCCGCGAACACGCTCTACTTCCGCGAGGACGGCGGGCAAGTCATCGTCGTCTCCGAGCCGTTCGATAAGGAATCGGACTGGGCGGAAGTCCCGCCGAACCACGCCCTGATCGCGCGAGCGTCCGAAGCCGTCAAAATTGTTCCGTTCGACCCTGCAATTTCCAGTACATTGGGTGCGGAACCGGCCACAATCAGACGGATTATCGCCCGCAGGTAATGACCGCGCCGGTGGCCAATGACATTTGCTTCAGACGTTTCAAAGCTGCTGCGTCTTGCCCCCTCCGAGGACAAGCAGCATGTCGTCATCCGTTCTGCCGGCGGCGGCGGCAATCCGGCGGAATATTCCTTCGGCATCGAGGAGGAATACTTCCTCGCTGACCGCCGCAGCTTCGAGGTCGCGATCCGCACGCCCAACGAGCTGTTCGAATCGGCAAACTGGTCGACCGGCGGCCAGGCCATGCGCGAGATGCTGCAATCGCAGCTCGAGGTCGCAACCAACGTTCATGTCGACGTGAACGACGCGCGCGAGGAGCTGCGCTTCCTGCGACGCGAGGTCGCGAACGTCGCTGCGCAATACGGCTTCGTGATCATGGCCTGCGGCACGCACCCGAGCGCAGTCTGGCGCATGTCGCAGCCCAGCCCGAAACCGCGCTACGAGGAGATGATCGAGGATCTGCGCAGCATCGGCCACCGCAACATGATGTGCGGCATGCATGTGCACGTGCAGCTGCCGGATCCCGAGAAGCGCATGGCGGTGATGCGGGCCATGCTGCCGCATCTGCCGCTGTTCATCGCGCTGTCGACGTCCTCGCCGTTCTGGAATTCGCACAAGACCGGATTGAAGGGCTACCGCCTCGCGGCTTATTCCGAGCTGCCGCGCAGCGGCCTGCCCGAATTGTTCGAAGGCAAGCAGGATTTCGACGCTTATGTCGGCGCGTTGCAGCGCTCCGGCGTGATCCCGGACGAAAGCCACATCTGGTGGGCAATGCGCCCCTCCATGAACCATCCGACGCTGGAGCTTCGCGCGCCCGACACCTGCACCTTCGTCGACGACGCGGTTGCCATCGCCTCGCTCTACCGCTGCCTGACGCGGCATCTCTATCTGCGCCCTCAGCTGTCCCGGGAGGTCACTGCGGTCGAGCGCGCGATCGCGGTCGAGAACAAATGGCGCGCCCAGCGCTACGGCACCGACTGCATCTTCGCCTCCAAGGACGGGCCGGTGACGATCTCGGAGCTGCTCACCGGGGTGATCGACGACATTGCGGAGGACGCAGCCGCACTGCACTGCTCCGCCGAGATCGAACACTGCCGCACCATCGTCGCGCGCGGCAGCTCGGCGGAATTCCAGCTTCGCGCCTATCGCGAAAGCGGCGACGACATCGCAGCCGTGTCACAATGGATCGCTACCTCTACGCTGTCAGGAACGAGCGCGCCTGTGCATCGCAGCGCTCCTGCACCGTCATAGCGCCCGCGCAAGCTTGCGCGACGAAAATGCCATTCCTGAGTTACGGAGATCGTTGGAGAAGCGCATGAACCGCACCACACCCTGCCCCGGCTGCGGCCATGCGCTTGTCCCGATGCTGACGGCCCACGGCCACACGGAGCCGAGCTGCCTCTGGTGCGAAGGCTCCGACGCGCGCGCCACGGACATGGCGAAATGGGCAGGCAGCCCGTCCGGCAAGCCCGAGCCGGCGCTTCCGCGATCATTCGACTGGACCGTGCCGGGCGCCCGTCGCGGGGGCCGGCTGCATGCGCTTTTGCAGGGCATGCCGACAAATTAGACAAGACAAGCCGCTGCGCCCACTGACGGCTTGCCAGGACAGGTCGGGCGAGTTCGGCGCCACCTATTGTCTAACCTCAGGTGCAATCTCGATTATTTGCGCGTCGCGTGCAACCGGCGGACCAGCGCGCCGCATTGCGCTCCGGCTGGCCTGAAATTCGCAAGACAGCATCAGGCCAAGTCCCTGCCCGGCCACGATGAGGAGTGGCCAGTCACGTGCGCTCGGCTTCCGGGATGAATGGCCTCAGATCGGAGAATGCCATGAACGTGCATGCTGCCGGAGACATCAAATTCACCGGTCTCACCCGTCCGAACGGCGCGCCGCTGCGCCTCAACGATCAGGACTTCGTGGCGATCGATCGCGACAAGAATGCGAATTTCGAGGCGACCTACCGGCCGCAGGCGCTCTACAACCGCGCCAACGAAGGCTTCCACGCCAACAACGAAACCTTCCTGCTGCACGAGGTGGCCACCAATCTGCCGATCTACCGGCCCGACACCGGCCCTACCGACTTCCATTTGCATCTGCCGCCGGGCGGCTTTCAGCTCGTGCTGGTCACCTCGGGCGCGTTCACCTTCGACTATGACGGCCGCTGGTACAATGTCGGCCCGGGCGCGGTGATGCTCCAAAGCGCGATCGTGCATCGCCAGCTGTTCTACACGTGGTCGGGCCTGTCGACCGAAGAGAATTTGAAGACGCCGCAGACGGTGGTGCCCGATCCGATCTCGATGGGCTATTCCGGCAAGTTTCTCGAAGCCTTCATCACCGATCCCACCACCTTTCCGAACCCGACCATTGTCGGTCCGGATCAGATCAATGAGGACGAAACGCCGCGCGTGGCCTGGAGCCATCCGCTGCATGACCGCCCGGCCGATGCCGGCTTCTGGCTTCAGGATCCCCTCGCGCTCGACGCACTGTTCAAGCCGCTCACCGATGGTTCTGTCAGATCGGCGATGCCGGTTTACGTACGCGACATCGGCATCGAGATTCCGAGCGGGCATCTCGTCACCGGCCACATCATCGCGACCGACCCGCGTGGCCACGCACTCTTGCCAAAGAGCACGTCTGCCGCGGCGGACGCGACCCGCTTTGCCAAGGGCGAGGTCGTGATCTATCGCGTCATTCGCGGCACGGCCGAGTTCAAGAAGAAGTCCGGCGAGAGCTTTGAACTCTCTGCCGGCGACGTGGTGACGGCGGGCAAGGATTCCATCAGCCTGATCGGCGTCGGCGAAAACACGCAGGTCCTCCGCCTCGGCCTGCTCAAGGGCATGAACGAGCTGCGCAGCTGGACGGCGACACAGCGCGACGAGATCGACGGCCTCGCCAGTCAGATCATCACGCAAAAGGACGTGCGTCCCCTGCGCACCGAAGGCAAGCCGGTCGGATATCTGTACGGCTGAGGCTACTCCGCCGCCTGCCGCACGTGCCGTGCGGTCGGGGTGCGCATGGTGACGAGCTCTTCGGCCGCGGTCGGATGCAGTGCGATGGTCGCGTCGAAATCGGCCTTGGTCGCCTTCATCTTCACCGCGATCGCGACGGCTTGCGTGATCTCGGCGGCGGCATCGCCGACAATGTGACAGCCGAGCACGCGGTCGGTCGCGCCGTCGACCACGAGCTTCATCAGCACGCGGGTGTCGCGGCCGGACATCGTCGCCTTGATGGGCCGGAACGTCGTCTTGTAGATGTCGACGTGGCTGAATTGCGCGCGCGCCTCGGTTTCCGTCAGGCCGACAGTGCCGACCTCCGGCTGCGAGAACACAGCCGTCGGGATATTGGCGTGGTCGACCTGCACCTCGCGCTTGCCGAACACCGTGTCGGCGAAGGCATGGCCCTCGCGGATCGCGACCGGCGTCAGGTTGAAGCGGTGGGTAACGTCGCCGATGGCATAGATGCTGTCGACCGAGCTCTTGGAGAAATGGTCGACCGCGATGCCGCCGTTGGCGGGATTGATGGCGACGCCGGCATTCTCCAGGCCGAGATTGGCGACGTTCGGATGGCGGCCGATCGCGAACATCACCTGGTCGGAGGCGAGGCTCGAGCCGTTCGACAGATGCGTGGTGAAGTCCTCGCCGTGGCGGTCGACCTTGGTCACGGTGCAGCCGGTGAGGATGGTGATGCCATGCTTCTCCATCTCGGCGCGAACATGGGTCCGGACATCCTCGTCGAAGCCGCGAAGAATGTTTTCGCCGCGATAGATTACCGTCACATCGGAGCCGAAGCCGGCGAAGATGCCGGCGAATTCCAGCGCGATATAGCCGCCGCCCTGGATCACGATCCGCTTCGGCAGCCTCGCAAGATGAAACGCCTCGTTGGAGGAGATCACGTGCTCGATGCCGGGGATCGCCGCGCCATGGTTGGGCGCGCCGCCGGTGGCGATCAGGATGTACTTCGCCGTGACCTTCCTGTCGTTCTCGAGCAGGCGGACGGTGTGCTTGTCCTCGATCACCGCGCGGCTCTTGACGATCTGCGCGCCTGATTTCTCGACGTTGGCAGTGTAGGCCGCCTCCAGCCGCGCGATCTCCTTGTCCTTGTTGGCGATCAGCGTCGGCCAGTCGAAGCTGGCGGGCGGCACGGTCCAGCCGAAGCCGGCGGCGTCCTCGAGCTCGTGACGGACGTGCGAGCCGATCACGAACAGCTTCTTCGGCACACAGCCGCGGATCACGCAGGTGCCGCCCATGCGGTACTCTTCCGCGATCATGACGCGGGCGCCGTAGCCGGCCGCGATGCGGGCGGCACGGACGCCGCCCGAGCCGCCACCAATGACGAAGAGGTCGACGTCGAAATCAGCCATTATCCACTCCGACCCCTTATCAGGAACGACCTTTCAGATAGGTGCGCTCAGATCTCCTTGCCACGCTTGCGCATCTCGGCACGGAAGGCGCCCATCACGGTTTCCGAGAAGTTCTGGGCCCAGCTGTTCATGAACGCCATGCTCTGCCCGATCGCGCGCGGCTCGGCATCGATCAGCTTCTTGCCCAGCGGCGACTTGTAGAAGGTGACGAGGTCCTTCAGCTCCTGCTCGGTGAACTCGCTGGCATAAATCTGCGCCATGCCTTCGCCGATCTCGCTCTGGCGGCCGTTGAGCTGCTGGGCCACGATCGGGGCGACCTCGTTGAGGTCCTTCTGGTAATTCAGGTTCTGCTGGATCAGCGCGCCCTTGGTCTTCTCGACCATGCCCGGCACGGCGCCCGCATACATCCCGGCGGCGTTCTTGATCTGCAGAATTTCCTTCGCTGCCGCAATCGCCGCGGGCGACGCCTTCGGCAGGGCCGGCGCCGCGGGAGCCTTCTGGCCCGCCTGCTGCGCGGCGACCGGGGCGGCCGAAAGGGCCAATCCCGCAGCGAGAGCCGCAGCCGGCAAGATTTTCAACACGTTCTTCATTCCTGGTCTCCTTTCGGCTTGCGCCGTTCAATCACGCGGATTCCGCCGCCGCCCGCCAGAACGGCCGAGCTGGCCAAGCCGATGAACAGCCCGTGCTCGACCACACCGGGAATGGCGCTCAACGCCTTGGCGAGACCGGGGGGATCCGTAATACGTCCGAGCTGGGCATCGACGATCCAGTGGCCGCCATCGGTGACGAAAACGTGGCCGTCCTTGGCCCCGCCTTTGGCCTTGCGGACCGCCATTTGCCCGGAAACGCCGCATTCGGCAAATGCCTTTTCGATCGCGCGGCGCGTCGCACCGAGCCCGAACGGGATGACCTCGATCGGCAGCGGAAACTTGCCGAGCGTCGGCACCCATTTGCTGTCGTCGGCAATCACGATCATGCGGTCCGAGGCGGCCGCCACGATCTTCTCGCGCAACAGCGCGCCGCCGCCGCCCTTGATCAGATTGAGCTCGGGATCGATCTCGTCGGCGCCGTCGATCGTGAGGTCGAGATGGTCGATCTCGTCCAGCGTCGTCAGCTTGACGCCGCAGCGTTCCGCATCGGCCCGCGTCGCCTCGGAGGTCGGCACGCCGATCACCTTGAGCCCGGCGGCAACGCGTTCGCCGAGCAGCTCGACGAAGTGCTTGGCGGTCGAGCCGGTGCCAAGCCCGAGCTGCATGCCGTCGCGCACTTCCTCCAGCGCACGCGCCGCAGCCTGCCGCTTCAATTGGTCCATGGTCACGTGTGCGCCTGCCTTGTGAAGTCTCGGCCGATTCCGGCCGCTTTCGGGCGCCTATGTAGCCTCGTTTTTCCCAGGAGAACAGGGCCTGGAACAGGGTCTGGGAACAGGCCTATAAGGTGATCTTATGGGCCCGCCCCTTGCGCGGATAGGACCGGGCCGGTAGCGCTTGGGAATCATGACCTCCTTCAAGACGACTTCCCCTCACACCATCGTCTTCGATCTCGACGGCACGCTGGTGGATACGGCACCCGACCTGATCACGGCACTGAATTACGTGCTCGACCGCGAAGGCCTGCCGCCGGTGCCGATGGCCTCGGCCCGCAACATGATCGGCGCCGGTGCCCGCAAGTTGATCGAGCGGGGGCTGGAAGCGGAGGGCCGCACCGTCACGCCCGCGGACATGGACCGGATGACTGCGGATTTCATCGCGTACTATGCCGACCATATCGCGGTGGAATCCCGCCCCTTCGAGGGTCTCGAGGCCGCGCTCGACCAGTTTTCGGCGCAAGGCCACCGCCTCGCGGTCTGCACCAACAAGCTGGAATGGCTGTCGAAGCGCCTGCTGGACCAGCTCGACCTCAGCCGCCGCTTCGCGGCGATCTGCGGCGCGGACACTTTTGGCGTCCAGAAGCCCGATCCGACTATTTTTCGGGAGACGGTGGCCCGGGCCGGCGGCGACGTGAAGGCCAGCATCATGGTCGGCGATGCCGGAACCGATGTCGGTGTCGCCCGGCGGGCCGGCGTGCCCGTGATCGCGGTCAGCTTCGGCTACACCGACGTGCCGATCGCCGAGCTGAAGCCGGACCGCCTGATCCACCACATGCGCGACCTGCCGGCGGCCGCGATCAGCCTGATGACGGCAAGCAAAACAGCAACGCTTTGATAGGATTGCCATTTTCGCCGCCCCACATCCCGAATGGATGCATAGAGGGCTGACTTCACCGGCGCCGCGGGCGTTGCCGGCCGTACGCGGAACCCAGCTGCGAGCCCACCGAACGAGCCGAAATCCCGCGCCGAGGGGGTCACATGCGTCAGTGCTGCACTCACGTATACCACCCGATTGTCCTTGCCGCGTCCGATGCTTAGATTGCGTCGACCGCACCGCTGCAGCAAAGGTGCGCCCGTCGCCATAAGTGAAGGCCTCTCGCATGACCGGATCCGCCGCATTGTCGACCCCGATGACCGATCCGTTCGGGCGGACCATCACCTACTTGCGCGTCTCCGTCACCGACCGCTGCGACCTGCGCTGCTTCTACTGTATGTCCGAAGACATGACGTTCCTGCCCAAGGCGGACCTGCTGACGCTGGAGGAGCTCGATCGGCTCTGTACGGCCTTCATCGCCAAGGGCGTGAAGAAGCTGCGCCTCACCGGCGGCGAGCCCTTGGTCCGCCGCAATGTGATGTCGCTGGTGCGCTCGTTGTCGCGGCATCTGTCGAGCGGCGCGTTGAGCGAGCTGACGCTGACCACCAACGGCACCCAGCTTGCGAAGCACGCGCGGGAGCTCGCCGATTGCGGCGTCCGCCGCATCAACGTCTCGCTCGACACCCTCGATCCCAAGAAGTTTCGCGAGATCACCCGCTGGGGCGAGATCGACAAGGTGCTGGAGGGCATCGAGGCCGCGCGCGCCGCAGGGCTCGCCGTGAAGATCAACGCCGTGGCGCTGAAGAACCTCAACGAGGACGAGCTGCCTTCGCTGATGCGCTGGGCCCACGGCAAGGGCATGGGCCTGACGCTGATCGAGGTGATGCCGATGGGCGAGATCGGATCGGGCCGCATTGACCAATATCTGCCGCTGTCGCTGGTGCGCGCCCGCCTCGCCCAGCAGTTCACGCTGACGGATCTGGCCGAGAGCACCGGCGGTCCGGCCCGCTATGTCGGCGTCGCCGAGACCGGCGGCAAGCTCGGCTTCATCACGCCGATGACCCATAATTTCTGCGAATCCTGTAATCGGGTACGCATCACCTGCACCGGAACGCTGCACACCTGCCTCGGCCACGAGGATGCCTCCGATTTGCGCAAACCTCTGCGTGCATCGAGCGACGATCTATTGCTTGCGGATGCGATCGACCGCGCCATCGGGCTGAAGCCCAAGGGCCACGATTTCATCATCGACCGCCGCCACGACCGGCCCAGCGTCAGCAGGCACATGAGCGTCACCGGCGGCTAACTCCGTATAGTTGCGGCCCTATTCCCCTTAACTATCAACAAACTTCCGATTGACTGACGGCACGCCCGCTGGTTTGGTGCGGCGGCCTCATGCCTGCGCGGCGAGATAAGCCACGCGCCATCTCGGCGCAGTCAAGACGGCCGGGGCACAATCGGGGGAGGACCTATCGTTGCAAGCGCTCCTTAAGCTGAGCAGCAGGATCGACGCGTTCACGCGCTGGACCGGCAAACGTATTGCGTGGCTGATCGTGCTCGCCGTTGTCATTTCGGCGGTCAACGCGATCATCCGCAAGACGTTCGACACCTCGTCCAATTCGTGGCTCGAGCTGCAATGGGTGCTGTTCAGCATCGTCTTCCTGCTCTGTTCGCCGTGGACGCTGCTCGACAATGAGCACATCCGCATCGACATCGTAAGCAACACGATGCCCAAGAAGGCGCGCAACGTCATCGACATCGTCGGTCACGTGTTCTTCCTCATTCCGATCTGCATCGTCATGATCGTCACGGGCGTGCCGTTCTTCCTGCGCTCCTTCCAGATCAACGAGCAATCCGGCAATGCCGGCGGCCTGCCGCAATGGCCCGCCAAAGCCCTGATCATGGTGGGGTTCGCCTTCCTTCTGGTCCAAGGCATTTCCGAGCTGATCAAGCGGATCGCGGTGATGCGCGGCTTGATACCGGACCCGCACGAATCGCAGGTGTCGGCGCTCGAAGCGGAAGTCGAGCATCTCGTTGAAGCGATCGAGAAGAAGTAGCCGTTGGCGACGGTGTAGGGGGAATCCATGACCGCATTCATCATCGCCAATATGGCGCCCATCATGTTCGTATCGCTGGTCGTCATGCTGCTGCTCGGCTATCCGGCGGCATTCTCGCTCGGCGCCGTCGGCCTGTTCTTCGCCATCATCGGCGTCGAGCTCGGCCAGTTTCACCCCGACTTCCTCCAGGCCTTGCCGGAGCGCGTCTATGGCGTGATGAACAACGACACGCTGCTCGCGATCCCCTTCTTCACCTTCATGGGATTGGTGCTGGAGCGGTCGGGCATGGCCGAGGACCTGCTCGACACGATCGGCCAGCTGTTCGGCACGATCCGCGGCGGCCTCGCCTATGCCGTGATCTTCGTCGGCGCGCTGCTCGCTGCGACCACCGGCGTGGTCGCGGCGTCCGTGATCTCGATGGGCCTGATCTCGCTGCCGATCATGCTGCGCTATGGCTATGATCGCCGCGTGGCCGCCGGCGTCATCGCCGCCTCCGGCACGCTCGCGCAAATCATTCCGCCCTCCCTCGTCCTGATCGTGATGGCCGACCAGCTCGGCAAGTCCGTCGGCGACATGTACGAAGGCGCCTTCATCCCGGGCCTCGTGCTTGCCGCCCTCTACGCCGGATACGCTTTCCTCGTCAGCATGATCTGGCCGAAGGCGACGCCCGGCCTGCCGAAGGACGCCATCGGCTTCCGCGAAGAGAACGGCGATCGCGGCCTTGTATCGCTCGGTGTGCTGTTCCTCGCGAGCTGCGCATTCGGATGGCTCATGATGCGCAATTCCAGCACTCGTGGCGCCGATTACGTGGTGCTCAGCATGTTCTACGGCATCATCTTCGCATTCGCCGTCGCCGTGCTGAACTGGGTGGTGGATAAGCTGACCGGATTCCGTTTCCTCTCGAAGATGGCGCAGCAGACCACCTTCGTGATGGTGCCGCCGCTGTTCCTGATCTTCCTGGTGCTGGGCACGATCTTCATCGGCATCGCCACGCCGACCGAAGGCGGTGCGATGGGTGCCGCCGGCGCCCTCATTCTCGGTGCCGTGAAGCGGCGGCTGAGCTGGGACCTGATCCGGCAGGCCACGGAATCGACCGCCAAGCTGTCGGCCTTCGTCGTGTTCATCCTGGTCGGCGCCCGCATCTTTTCGCTCACCTTTTACGGGGTCAACGGTCACGTCTGGGTCGAGCACCTGCTCACATCGCTGCCGGGCGGCCAGATCGGCTTCCTGATCTTCGTCAACGCGCTCGTATTCGTACTGGCCTTCTTCCTCGACTTCTTCGAGCTGGCCTTCATCGTGATCCCGCTACTGGGACCGGCCGCCGAGAAGCTCGGCATCGACCTGATCTGGTTCGGCGTCATTCTCGGCGTCAATATGCAGACCTCGTTCATGCACCCGCCGTTCGGATTCGCGCTGTTCTATCTCCGGTCCGTCGCGCCGAAGGAGCGATACACCGATCGGGTCACTGGCAAGCGGATGGACCCCGTCACCACCGGCCAGATCTATTGGGGTGCGGTGCCCTTCGTCGTCATCCAGATCATCATGGTCGGCCTCGTGATCGCGTTCCCGTCGATGGTGATGCACTACAAGGGCGTGCAGACGAACATCGATCCCAGCACGATCAAGATCGAGGTGCCGCAGATCGAGCTGCCTCCGCTGGATCTCGGCCCTCCGCAGAAGTAGTGCGACAACTGGTTCTAGGCGCGAGCGCCCACACCCTCTTCCCTTCTCCCCTTGTGGGAGAAGGTGGCGCGAACGCAGTTCGCGCCGGATGAGGGGTTTCTCTCCGCGCATTTTACTCGCCGTCGGACTCGCGGAGACAACCCCTCACCCGGCTTCGCTATCGCGAAGCCGCCCTCTCCCACCAGGGGAGAGGGTGCAGCACGGCCGCGTGACAAGCGCCGCGAACACAGGCATATCGGCTCCTTCTTCAACCGAAGGACTGTCCGCTCATGCCCCGATCGCACCCCGCTTCCACGTTCTTTGGAACGTTGATCGCCTCACTCTGGCTGGCATCTGCCGCAACGCTGGTGCACGCCGAGCCGGTCGCCAACGTCCATGCGCTGGCGCAGAAGGAACAGCAGCCGCTGCTCGACACGCTGCGCGATCTCGTCAACATCGAATCCGGCAGCAAGGACATCGAAGGCCTGAACCAGATCGCCGAGCGCATTGCCGGTCAGCTCAAGCAACTCGGCGGCACGGTGGAGATCCTGCAGCCGACTGACATCTATCGCCTCGACGACACCCCCGAAAAGATCGGGCCGGCCGTGCACGCCGTGTTCAAGGGCACGGGGTCCAAGAAGATCATGCTGATTGCTCACATGGACACGGTGTACCTGAAGGGCATGCTGAAGGACCAGCCGTTCCGCATCGACGGCGACAAGGCGTACGGGCTCGGCATTGCCGACGACAAGCAGGGCATCGCGCTCATTCTCCATACCGTGGCATTGCTGCAGAAGCTGAACTTCAGGGATTACGGCACGCTCACGGTGCTCACGAACGGCGACGAGGAGATCTCCTCGCCCGGCTGGCGCAGCACCATCACCAAGCTCGCATCGGATCAGGACGTGGTGTTCTCGTTCGAAGGCGGCGGCGCCGACGGCACGCTGCGCCTCGCCACCAGCGGCATCGGCTCGGCCTATCTTACCGTGCATGGCAGATCGTCACATGCCGGCGCACGGCCCGAAGGCGGCGTGAATGCGCTGTACGAGCTCTCGCACCAGGTGCTGCAGATGAAGGACTTGTCCAAGCCCGAGCAGGGCCTGAAGCTGAATTGGACGGTGTCCAAGTCCGGAACCAACCGCAATGTGATCCCTGCCGAGGCGACGGCCCAGGCCGACGCGCGCGCCCTCAAGGTGTCCGACTTCGACGAGTTGCAGAAGGCGCTGCAGGACAAGATCAAAAATCGCCTGCTGCCCGATTCCAGAGTCGAGCTGAAGTTCGAGGTGCGGCGCCCGCCGCTCGAACCCAGTGAGGCCTCGCGCCGGGTGGCGGCCTATGGCAAGACGATCTATGGGGAGATCGGACTATCCCTCAAGGTCGACGAGAAGGCCATCGGCGGCGGCACCGACGCGGCTTTCGCCGCACTGCAATCCAAAGGAGCCGTGGTGGAAGGCATGGGCCTGTCGGCCTTCGGCGCGCACTCCAACGATGCCGAATATGTGCAGGTGGGCAGCATCGTGCCGCGGCTGTATCTGACGACACGCATGATCATGGACCTGTCCACCGGCAAGCTGAAATAGCGGCTCGGTCGCCGCGTTTCACTTTCAGGCTTGCCGCCCTCCACGGCGAACGAGACCGAGCGAAGCTGTTCCGTCAGGAACAGGAAGCGTTCAGAGATCGTCTTCGAAATGACGTCCGGCATATGCGATTGTGACGATCTCGACCTCTGTCTTCAGGACACGGAACGCGATCGTCACGCGCCGCTCGAATCCGACGGTACGCAGACCTGGAAGAAGATCGTCGCGACTGGTCCCACGTTTGGGAAAGGTGGCGAGAGCCATGCATGCCTTCTCGATACGGTCGATATAGCCGCCTGCAATTCGGTAGCCGGCACGTTCTGCGATGTACTCGTAAAGGCCGACCAGATCGGCCTCCGCCTCCGGTCGGAATACGACCTTAAGTGCCACGCTTGGCTGCCTTCACGTTTCTGGCGTGACGAGTCCGCAGGCGTTTGAAAACGTCGCTCGCAGCAACGCTTGGGCGAGGATCCTGGACCGAAGCTTGGACCTTGGCGGCCAGATATTCGTCAAGCGCGGCATCCTGACGATCGAGGGCGCGGAGGGCCGAGCGCATGACTTCGCTGGCAGAGGCATATTCGCCTGACTTCAGGCGGGCTTCCAGGCTCGCGCGCTGCGGGCCAAGAGTCACGGTGATCGGCTTGCTGGTCCGCATGTGGTTCCCCTTCAGTGCTCTACAACGCAAGATATGACAGTGTCATACATACCTCAAGCGCCATCCGGGCCTCCCTGCTCCGCGCACGGGAAAAGGTGCATTGTCATTGCCGGGCCAGTTCCTCCCCCATCGTGACCTTGTCCGCCAGCCGAAACCGCAGCGTGAACTCCGCACCGCCGCCGGGCAGGTTCTCCACCGACACCGTGGCGGCGTGATCATCCGCCACGGCGCGCACGATCGAGAGCCCCAGCCCCGCGCCGTCACTGCGCCGGCGGTCGGCGCGCCAGAAGCGCTGGAAGATCAGCTCGCGCTCAGCCTCCGCGATCCCCGGGCCGGAATCGCGCACCCGCACCGAACCGTCCTCCCCCACCTCGACCTCGACGGTGGTGCCCTCCGCCGTGAACTTGATGGCGTTTTCGGCAAGATTGAACACCGCGCGCTGCAGCATCTCCGAATTGCCGTGGATCAGGACCGGTGCGTCGGTGCCCTTCAGCGCGATGTCCTTGCGTTGCGCGATCGCGAACGGAGCGATCGAGCCGACCACCTCGGCACAGACGGCGCGCAAATCCGCGGTCTCGCCGGGATCGAGCACCAGGGTGTCGAGCTCGGCGATCTCAAGCAGCTGGGCGACGATCCGGCTCATCGCCTCGATGTCGGCATGCAGCGCCCGCCGTTCCGCGCCGTCGCCGAGCGTCTCGATCCGCGTGCGCAGGATCGCCAGCGGCGTGCGCAATTGATGCGCGGCATCCGCCGTGAACTGCCGCTGCACGCGAAAGCCGGCCTCGAGGCGGTCGAGCGCCTGGTTCACGGCGGTGACCAGCGGCACGATCTCGCGCGGAATCTGCTCGGTCGGCAGGCGAATGTCGGTGCGTGCAGGGCCGATGTTGCTGGCCTCCTGGGAGGCCTTCCACAACGGCGCGATCGCGCGGCGGAAGATGATGATGTCGATGGCAAGCAGGACCAGGAGGATCGGGACGGTGATCCACCCGACCCGCCGAAAAAAGTTCGAGACGATATCGTCGATGATGACGTCCCGGTGGGCCAGATCCTCGGCAACCTGGATGCGCACCGTCTTGCCGGCAACGTCTCGCGTGACGCTGGCGCCGGAGACGGTGTCGGAGAAACGGGAGGGCGCCGTCGCGGCGGAACGCCGGTGGGAGGAGAACAGCAACCTTCCGTCGGCATCGCGAATGTCGAACTGGTAGCGGCCGTAGGCGTCCGAATAGAGCCCCTTGAGGCTGTCGGGCAGGTCGAAGGTCAACGTGCCGTCCGGCTGCGCGACGATGCGCTCCGCCAGCACCTCGGCCTGCGCGCGCATGGCATCGCGATGCAGCTGGTCGATCTCGGAGTTGAGCAGCCAGAACAACACCAGCGGCAGGAAGATCGCGACCATCGCGACCGCGACGATGTGCAGAAACACGATGCGCGAGATCAGCGATTTGAAGGTCAGCGATCCGGCACGGCCCGCGGCGGGCACGCTATTTCTCCTCGGTCATGAGATAGCCGACGCCACGGATCGTATGGATCACGACCTTGGCGCCGTGTTCAGTCAGCTGCTTGCGCAGCCGCGACACGTAGACCTCGATCGCATTGGAGGCGACGTCGCCTTCGAGACCGAAGATGTGGTCCTCGACGTTCTTCTTCGGTACCACCCGCCCCTGCCGGCGCAGCAGGATCTCGAGCACCGAGGTCTCGCGCGCGGAGATGATCCGCGGCTGGTCGTCGACGAAGATCTGCCGGCTCTCGGTGTCGTAGACGAGGTTGGCGAGAGTGAGCGAGCGGCCGAGCAACTGGCCGGGGCGGCGCAGGATGGCCTCCAGCCGCGCCACCAGCTCCTCCATCGCAAACGGTTTTGCCAGATAATCATCGGCGCCGCTGCGCAGGCCGGTGACGCGGTCCTGCAAGCCGCCGCGCGCAGTCAGCACCAAGACCGGCAGCGGCTCCATCTGGTGACGCAACTCGCGCAGCACCGACAGGCCGTCGGCATCGGGCAGACCGAGGTCGAGGATCATCGCGGCATAGCTGACGCTGTTCACCGCCTCGCGCGCCTCGGCCGCGCTGCCCACGATGTCGCTCTCATAGCCGGCTGCGGCCAGCCCACCGGCCACGAGCCGCGACAGCTCGGCATTGTCCTCGACGATCAGAAGCCGCATCGCATATCCGCCGGACGTTCCTGATACCGCACCGCTCGCGCCGCATCTGCGCTCTTTTCCAGCATTCGGGGCGCCGCGGCCAGCGAAAAAGCGCCGAATAGCCTCTCCTTGTCAGGTCGGTGTAAGCCAGCGCTGTGCATGAACCCGGTCATCGACCACATGATCATCGCCGGCCGAAGATTGACCCACGGAACATTCGTTTTGGCGTGTCGTTAAATCCAAGCGCTCAGGATGAGCGCCTGGAGGAGCCCGATGTCGTATTTTCCATCTGGCGAAGACCAAGCCTTCCGCATTTGCAAGGTGCTCGCCGACGTCTTCTGCGCGATCCTGCTCGGCACCTTTTCGATCGTGTTCTTCGGCTGGATCGGCGGAATTGTCGCCTTCGTCATTCTCGAAGCTGCCCTGCTCGGGCTCGACTGGCTCATGCCAAGCGCAAGAGACGCAGCAGGCGTCGTTCGCTAGCCGCGCTTCCGATGCTCGGCAGCCGACCGATGGTCCGCCTCTGGCGGCAAATAAGCTCGGCTGCTACGACTCAGCTTGCCCCAACGCGCGGACCTTTCCATTACGACGCGCGCCGGCACTAACGGAAAAGGACACCGACCAGGCCTTGCGCAGCGCTCTTTGAATTTCATCGGGATCGAAGCGCATCGGGGGCATCGTTCAGCGCCACGATTTCGGATCGGGCGATGATGCATGTCTACCACTGTTTTGCCCGACGGGTCAAAAATTTCGGTAATTTCGCAATCGCTCGTGGTAACGAAGTCAAGTCATTGATATCGCTGCCCCGGTCTACTGTGCATGGGGTTGTTTTCGATGTTCTGGTTGGACGCCCTCCCAACAGCAGCGACAACGCCCCGGAGCCTTTCGCTCCGGGGCGTGCCGCATTCGATCGGGACGCGATCAGCTCTGCGAGCGCCGCGCCATGAAGATGTCGTAGCCGACCTCGGCCACCTGGAACCAGGAATAGCCATCGCTCGTGAACTTGGCGAGCGAGTCGTTCACCTTCTTGAAGTTCGGATTGGTCGCAGCGACTTCGGCGTGCAGCTCCTTGGCCGCCTTGTAGCAGGCATCCATGATCGCGGGCGAGAAGGCGTGCAGCTTGGTGCCGCCCGCGAGCAGCTTCCTCAGCGCCAGCGGATTGGCGTTGTCGTAGCGCGCCATCATGTAATTGTTGGCGTAGTGGCCGGCCTGCTCCAGCACGCTCTGGTAATATTTCGGCAGCGCGTTCCACTTGTCGAGGTTGACGAAAGCCATCAGCATCGGACCGCCTTCCCACCAGCCGGGGTAGTAGTAGTGCGGCGCGATCTTGTAGAAGCCGAGCTTCTCGTCGTCATAAGGCCCGACCCATTCGGCGGCGTCGATCGTGCCCTTCTCCAGCGCCGGATAGATGTCACCGCCGGCGAGCTGCTGCGGCACCACGCCGAGCTTCTGGAGCACGCGGCCGGTGAAGCCGCCGATGCGGAACTTCATGCCTTTGAGATCGTCGGGCGTGTTGACCTCTTTCCTGAACCAGCCGCCCATCTGGCAGCCGGTGTTGCCCGCGAGCAGCGAGACGACGTTGTAGCTCTTGTAGAACTCGTTGAGCACGTCGCGGCCGCCGCCCAGCATGTACCAGGCCTGGTTGATGCGCATGTTGGGACCGAACGGCACGGCCGAGCCGAAGGTGAAGGTCGGGTCCTTGCCGAAATAATAATAGGACGCGGTGTGGCCGATCTCGCAGGTGCCGTTCTGCACGGCGTCGAGCACCTGCAGGCCCGGCACGATTTCGCCGGCCGCGAAGATCTGGATCTGGAATTTGTTGTCGGTCGCCTCGGCAACCATCTTGCACATCATCTCGGCGCCGCCAAACAGCGTGTCGAGCGATTTCGGCCAGCTCGTCGGCATGCGCCATTTGATTTCCGGCATCGACTGCGCGATCGCGGGAGCCGCGAGCGTGGCGGCGCCGGCCGCACCAAGTCCTGTGACCTTGATGAAGTCTCTTCTCTTCATGATTTCCTACCCTGATGGATCTAATTGTGGAGCCTTCTTTGCGAGGCTTGCCGACAGAATGGAGCATCACGGGACCGAATGCCATCCCGATCGCAAAGAAAAAGCCCGGCCTCCTGGGGAGGCCGGGCTAGTGGTCTTACGACCTAAGCCGTAGATCAGCCGCGGGTGCGCGAGCGGATCATGAAGCTATCGTAGGTATATTCGGCAACCTGCCACCACAGATATTCGTCGGAGCGGTAGGCCTGCATGGAGTCAATGGCCTTTTTGAAGTCGGCGTTCTTGCCAGAAACCTCGGCCCACAGCTCGTTGGTCGCCTTGAGGCAGGCTTCCAGCACCTCGTTGGTGAACGGACGAAGCTGGGTGCCGCCGGCGACCAGGCGCTTCAGCGCCGCCGGGTTCTGCATGTCGTAGCGCGCAGCCATCCAGCTGTTGGCGTTCGCCGTCGCGTTGGTGAGGATCGCCTGGTAGCTCTTCGGCAGCGCATTGAACTTTTCCAGGTTGGCGAAGGCGTGGACGGTCGGACCGCCCTCCCAGAAGCCGGGGTAGTAGTAGTACTTGGCGACCTTGGCGAAGCCGAGCTTCTCGTCATCGTAGGGGCCGACCCACTCGGCGGCGTCGATCGTGCCCTTCTCCAGCGCGGGATAAATGTCGCCGCCGGCGAGCTGCTGCGGCACCACGCCGACCTTCTGCAGCACCTGGCCGGCAATGCCGCCGATGCGCATCTTGAGGCCGGAGAGGTCGGCAACGGTCTTGATCTCCTTGCGGAACCAGCCGCCCATCTGGGTACCGGTGTTGCCGCATGGGAAGCCGATCACGTTCGACTTCTTGAAGAACTCGTTGGCGAGCTCGTTGCCGCCGCCCTGATAGAGCCACGAATTCTGCTGACGCGCGTTGAGGCCGAACGGCACCGAGGCGAAGATCGCGAAGGTGGGGTCCTTGCCGACGTAATAGTACGAGACGGTGTGGCACATATCGACCGTGCCGTTCGAGGTCGCATCGAGCGCCTGGAGGCCGGGGACGATTTCGCCGGCGGCGAACACCTGAATCTGGAACTTGTTGTCAGTCATCTCGGCGACGTACTTCGCCACCTGCTCGGCGCCGCCATAGATGGTGTCGAGCGACTTCGGGAAGCTCGAAGTCAGGCGCCACTTCACCTCGGGCGAGGACTGTGCGATCGCCGGCGAGGCCACCGCGGTCGCCGCCGCGCCTGCTGCCGACACTTTGAGAAAATCACGACGCTTCATCTTCAGGTCTCTCCTTGCTGGGGCGTTTCCCCTTGACTTCTCTTCTTGCCGCCGCTCGTTCCGGCGACGCGTTGAGGTCGCGTCGAACCGAAGGGGCTTGACTGCGGGGGGCCTTTAACACGGCCAGCCCGGTTTCGGAACGCGACAATGACATGACGGGGCTCTACGAAAGTCGCATGCCCCGGAGCCTGCCGCGGTGCCCCCCATTCAGGCCGCGGCGATGACACCCTTGAGCTGGTCCCGGACCTGGCCGGCAATGGCGCGGTAGATCGCCGCATGAGGGCCGTCCGGCTCGCTGTCGACCACGGGATTGCCGGCGTCCGAGGTGGCGCGAATCGCCATGTGCAGGGGGATCTCGCCCAGGAATGGGACGCCGAGCTTCTCGGCCTCGTGCCGCGCCCCGCCATGGCCGAAAATATCCGACTTGGTGCCGCAATGCGGACATTGGAAGTAGCTCATATTCTCGACGATGCCGAGCACGGGCACGTTGACCTTCTTGAACATGGCAAGCCCCCGCCGCGCATCGATCAGGGACAGGTCCTGCGGGGTCGAGACGATCACGGCGCCCTTGAGCGGCACGTTCTGCGCCAGCGTGAGCTGGGCATCGCCGGTGCCCGGCGGCATGTCGACGACCAGCACGTCGAGCTTGCCCCATTCGACGTCGCGCAGCATCTGCGTCACCGCCGACATCACCATCGGGCCGCGCCAGATCATCGCGGTCTCCTCCTCGACCAGGAAGCCGATCGACATGATGGCGAGCCCGAAGCGCCGAAGCGGAATCATCTTGCGCTCGTCGTTCAGCTCCGGCTTGTCGCGCAGGCCCGTCAGGCGCGGCACCGAGGGGCCGTAGATATCGGCGTCGAGCAGCCCGACCTTGAGGCCGAGGTCGCGCAGGCCGAGCGCCAGATTGAGCGCCGTGGTCGACTTTCCGACGCCGCCCTTGCCGGAGGCGACCGCGATTACGGCGGCAACGCCGGGAATTTCCGATTGCCGCGCCATCGGCGACCCCCCGCCCTGGGGCGGCTTGTGGGCATGGGCCGGCTGCACGCCGGGCGTGCCGCGGCTCGGCTGCGGGGGTGGCGGCGGCGCGGAGCCCGGCTTGCGCTCGGCGGTCAGCGCCACCATGACGGTGGTGACACCGGGAATGCTGCGCACGGCGGCTTCCGCTTCGGCCCGGACGGATTCCCAGGCTCTTGCCTCGGCGGCGTCGACATTGATCGAGAAGAATACCTTGCCGTCGGAGGCGCTGATCGCGCTCAGCACATTGGCATGGGGGAGTGCGACCCCGCGGGGCGACTGGACCCTGGCGAGGCTATCGAGAACCTGTTGCTGCGTCACGCTCAAAGCGCATCTCCTGCAGTTGAGGATGCCCCATTAGAGCGGAAACGCCCAAAAGGCTACTGTCTGCCGATATCGTCCGCCTTTTCGGCCGGCGCCGCCCCCTGCTCCAGGGCAGCCTCGTAGTTCAGCTCGATCATGACCCCGTTGGGGTCGTGGACGAAGATCTGCCAGAGATCGCCACCGGGCACCTGGCGGGCCTCGAACTTGATCTTCTTTGACGCCAGCCGCTGTTTCATACCGTCAAAGCCGCGACTGGCGAAGGCGACATGGTGGACAACGCCGGAATCCGGCTTTTGTGGCTCGTCGGTCGGGGAAATGTCGACGAGGTGAACCACCGGTCTGCCCTCGCTGTACATCCAGGCGCCCGGGAAGGCGAAGTTCGGCCGCGCGCCTTTTGCCAGGCCCAGCACGTCTTCGTAGAAGCGGACGGTCTCGGCCAGATTCCGGGTCCGGATGTTGAAATGATCGAGGACGCCCACGCTCACGCCGCCCATGCTCTCGCTCCCTTGTTTTGAAGTCCTTGGGTCGCCACCCTAGCACGGCAGGCCGCCAAACGAAGCCGTTGCCCTCTGGCCTCAAGGGTTTATGGTGCGCCTCCGGTCCGCCCTCACCGCGGAACCCAGGCATCCCTCGCTTGGCAAGAACCGTAAACCCGAACTACGGACAAGGTACCACTATGGCTAAAGTCGCTTTCCTCGGTCTTGGCGTGATGGGCTTCCCCATGGCCGGACACCTCGTGAAAAAAGGGGGCCATGAGGTCACCGTCTACAACCGCACCGCGGCGAAGGCGAAGGAATGGGCGGACAAGTTTGGCGGCAAGACCGCACCGACCCCGAAGGCCGCCGCCGAGGGTCAGGATTTCGTGATGTGCTGCGTCGGCAACGACAACGATCTGCGCGCGGTCACGATCGGCCCCGACGGCGCCTTCGCCGGCATGAAGAAGGGTGCGACCTTCGTCGACCACACCACTGCCTCCGCCGAGGTCGCCCGTGAGCTCGACGCAGCCGCGACCAAGGCCGGCTTCAAATTCGTCGACGCCCCCGTCTCCGGCGGCCAGGCCGGCGCCGAGAACGGCGTGCTGACGGTGATGTGCGGCGGCGCGCAGGACGCCTATTCCGGCGCCGAGCCGATCATCACGGGCGCCTATGCGCGGATGTGCAAGCTGCTCGGGCCCGCCGGAAGCGGCCAGCTGACCAAGATGGTCAACCAGATTTGCATCGCCGGTCTGGTGCAGGGCCTCTCCGAAGGCATCCATTTCGCCAAGAAGAGCGGCCTGGACGTCGCCGCAGTGATCGAGACCATCTCGAAAGGGGCCGCCCAGTCCTGGCAAATGGAGAACCGCTACAAGACCATGAACGAGGACAAGTACGATTTCGGCTTCGCGGTCGAATGGATGCGCAAGGACCTCTCGATCGCGCTGGCCGAAGCCCGCCGCAACGGCGCCAATCTGCCGGTGACCGCGCTCGTCGATCAGTTTTATTCCGAGGTCGAGAAGATGGGCGGCAAGCGCTGGGATACGTCGAGCCTGCTCGCACGCCTGCAACGCTGACGCTCTGTTGCGGCCTGGTTCGGCGTAGCCGGCTTTGAACGTCGTCGCGACATCCGTCGCGACGGCGTTCCGTAAAGCGCGCCGACCGAAACAATCATAGACTTCCGGGGGGAAGCCTTGCCTAACGTGATCGCCGCCGTCCTTGCTGTTGTTGCGCGCCTGTTCCCGGTCGCGCTCCTGGCCCTGCTGGCATCACCTTCGCAGGCGCTTGCCGCATCGCTCGATGGTGCCAGCATTGGCCCGCAATGGGCACTTCCATTCGCGGGGATGCTGCTCTCGATCGCCATATTTCCGCTCGCCGCGCCTCACTTCTGGGAGCATCACCAAGGCAAGATTGCCGCGATGTGGGCCACCCTGATCGCGCTGCCGCTTGCAATCTGGTACGGCCCGCTTCCAACCGTCCAAGCGCTCGTTCATACGGCGCTGCTCGAATACGTCCCGTTCATTCTGCTGCTCCTCGCTCTGTTTACCGTCGCCGGCGGAATCGTGGTGCGCGGCAATCTTCACGGCTCCCCCGTCCTGAATACGCTGCTGCTCGCTCTCGGCACTCTGATCGCGAGCGTCATCGGCACGACCGGCGCCTCAATGGTCATGATCCGACCGGTGATCCGCGCCAATGACGATCGGCGGCACAACGCGCACGTCGTGATCTTCTTCATCTTTCTGGTGTCCAACATCGGCGGTTCGCTCTCCCCCCTTGGAGATCCCCCGTTGTTTCTGGGGTTCCTGCGCGGCGTGGATTTTTTCTGGACGACGACACACCTGCTTCCCCAGACCACGTTCGCGGCCTGGATTCTGCTCGCCCTGTTCTTTTGCATCGATACTTATCTCTATCGCAAGGAAGGCCGCGTCAAACCGGACCCAACTCCGGACAATCCCTTGCGGATCAGCGGCGGCCTCAACTTCGCTTTGATGGGAGTCATCATCGCTGCGATCCTCTTGAGTGCCAAGCTCGACCTCGGCGGATTTGAAGTTCTCGGCACGCATCTCCAGGTGCAGAATCTCCTGCGCGATGCCGTGATGATCGGAGTCGTGTTCGCATCTCTCGCCGTCACCTCGAAGGAGGACCACGACGCGAACGGCTTCTCTTGGGGCCCGATGATCGAAGTGGCAAAGCTGTTTGCCGCGATCTTCATCACCATCATTCCCGTGCTCGCGATTCTCAACGCCGGCAAATCCGGCGCGTTTGCCTCCGTCGTAAACATGGTCACCAACGCAGACGGCACGCCGAACAATGCTGCATATTTCTGGTTGACCGGCCTGCTCTCATCCTTTCTCGACAATGCGCCGACCTATCTGGTCTTCTTTGAACTTGCCGGAGGCGACGCCAAGCATCTGATGACGAACGGCGCCTTGACCCTTGCCGCGATTTCCGCCGGTGCGGTGTTCATGGGCGCAAACTCCTACATCGGCAACGCGCCCAATTTCATGGTGTACGCAATTGCCCGAGCGAGTGGTGTCGCAATGCCCGGCTTCTTCGGATACATGGCCTGGACCTCCGTCCTGCTGCTGCCGGTCTTCGGGTTGGTCACGCTCGTTTTCTTCAGATGATTGAAGCGCGGGTTGATGAAAGCGGCCGCCCGAACTGCGTATGAATTAACGCTCGGTTAACGTAATTCTTTAGCTCCTTAAGTCAGCTCTTAAGGATTTCTTGCCAGAGATAGACAATGCAGAAAGCCCGCGTCCGGCGTGGGCAGGAATCCGTGTTGCTTGATGAGTAACCCCGCTGAAAAGCCCGAGGTCGTGCAGCTTCCGGCCGAGCCGGTGAGCGCGCCATCGGCGAGCAGCCGAAGGGCTGCGGCGCAGCGGGTGCGCGAGGCGCGCGACAAGTTAACGTCGACCAGTGGAACCCGGCCGGCTTTCGACGCCGAGATGCTGCGGCAATACGCCCAGACCCGGCTGTCCGCCTCCTATGTCGTGATGCTCCTGGTGGTGGCGACCGGCGTGCTGTTCGGGCTATGGATGCAGCCGATCCCGGCCGCAGCCTGGACCGCGGGCATGCTCTGCATCCACAGCGCCATGATCTGCAGCTGCCGGCGCTTCCTGACCGAGCCCGCCTCGCCGGCCGCGACACGCGCATGGCGGACGCGCTTCGTCGTGCTCGACCTGCTCTATGGCCTGTGCTGGATGGCGATCCTGATCCATCCCGTGCTCGACATGGTCACGGAAACGCTGATGATGTTCTTGATGCTGCTGGTGATCGCAGTATCGAGCATGCTCGCGGCCAATCTGCCGATCGCAGCCCTCGCCGCCACGGCGCCGGTCGCGGTTGCGATGGCGCTGAGCTTCGTGACGACCGGATCGCTGGACAATTACATCCTGGCAGCGCTGTCGCTCGCCGCCGAAGGCTATTTCGTGCTGCTGGCGCACCGCCTGCACTCCTCCACCTTCGCCACGCTGGAAGCACGTGCGGAAAAGGACGCGCTGATCGGCGAGCTGGAGCAGGCCAAGGCAATCTCGGACGAAGCGCGCCACCGCGCCGAAGCCGCCAACGTCGCCAAGTCGCGCTTCCTCGCGCAGATGAGCCACGAGCTGCGGACGCCGCTGAACGCCATCCTCGGCTTCTCAGAGGTCATGAAGAGCGAGATTTTCGGCGCGCATGCGGTACCGGTCTACAAGGAATATTCCGCCGACATCCATAATTCCGGCGTGCACCTGCTCAACCTGATCAACGAGATCCTCGATCTGTCGCGGATCGAAGCCGGCCGTTACGAGCTCAACGAGGAAGCGGTGTCCCTGGTCGGCATTGTCGCCGATTGCCATCATCTGATGAAGCTGCGTGCCTCGAGCCGCGGCATCACCATCCACGAAGTGTTCGAGCAGGCGATGCCGCGGCTCTGGGCCGACGAGCGCGCGATCCGCCAGGTCGTGCTCAACCTGCTCTCCAACTCGATCAAGTTCACCCCGCAGGGCGGCGAGATCTGGCTCAAGGCCGGCTGGACCGCCTCCGGCGGACAATATCTCTCGGTGAGGGATTCCGGCTCCGGCATTCCCGAGGACGAGATCCCGGTCGTGCTCGCCTCGTTCGGCCAGGGCTCCAATTCAATCAAGTCGGCTGAACAGGGCGCCGGCCTCGGCCTGCCGATCGCCAAGAACCTGATCGACCTGCACGGCGGCACGTTCACGTTGAAATCGAAGCTGCGCATCGGCACCGAGGTGATCGTCACATTCCCGCCGGAGCGCGTGATGAGCGCGCTTGCCCCACTCTCGGACGATTCTCCACCGCTCCAGCCGGAGAGCTCCGTCGTGCCGGACGAGAAACGCCGGCCGCGGCACAAGCCGATCATGAGTGCCGGCACAGGCTCTTAACGAGATGCTTGCAGACATGCCCGATCATCCCTCACTATGTCCGTATGAGCAAAGAAACGCCGTGCGTCGCCGTGTGCATGATCGATCCCAAGACCAAGCTGTGCTTCGGCTGCGGCCGCACCTTGCCGGAGATCGCACGCTGGCACGCCATGGAGAGCGCGGACCGGCGCGCGATCATGGCCCTCTTGCCGGAGCGCATGACGGAAGCCGGACTAGTGCGGATCGCTGGATCCCCAAAGCACGTCTGATCCGCCTGCGTGCCCTTGGAGGCGCGCGATGATCCGCTTCCTGCTCGTCCTGATCATGCTCGCCGGCACGGCAGGTGCCGTCGTCGCCTATGGCGATCCCGACCAGATCGCGCGCGCCAGCCACAAGGTCTCGCATATTTTTCGCGCACAAGCCGCCTCCCCGGCGCCGGCCGTGCAGATCCCGCGTGGCCAGGGCGGCGAATTCACGCTGCGCGCGAAGATCAACGGCGTCACTGCGCCGATGGTGATCGATACCGGCGCGACGTCGGTGGTACTGACCTGGGAAACCGCAAGGGCGATCGGGCTGCCGCTCGAGATGCTTGAATACGACGTCGATCTCGAGACCGCAGGCGGCCACACCAAGGCAGCGCGGCTCACGCTCGACCGTCTCGCCGTCGGCAAGCTGGTCGAGAAGTCGGTGCCGGCCCTCGTCGTGCAGCGCGGCCAGATGAAGACCAATCTGCTCGGCATGAGCTTCCTCGACCGGCTGGAAAGCTGGGGCGTGCGCGCCGACACGCTGATGCTGACAGGGTATCCGGAGCAGCAGCGCAGTCCCCGCCGCGCGCGCACGGCGGTCGACTAAAGCGCGATGCGATTAGGATGAATCGTCTCGCGCTTTAGGTTGTTGTTTGAACATGATCTTTTCGAAAAACCGCTGCGCACTTTTCCGGATCATGCTCCCGCTCATTTAGGCCGCCTCAGCCGGCGCGCGGGCCCCGACGCACGTGATCGCCTCGCGCAGCACGTCGAGACCGGCGCCGGGCTTCACACCCTGCTCGGCAAGATGCCGGCGGAACGCACGCGCGCCGGGCACAGCATGAAATGCGCCGACGAAATGCCGCGTGATCGCGTGCAGCCGCGTGCCGTGCGCGAGCTGCTCTTCGATGTAGGGCATCATCGCCTCGAGCGCGTCCTGCATGGTGGCGTGCGGCGCCGGCCCTCCAAAGATTTCGTGGTCGACCGCGAGCAGCCGCCACGGCTCCTGATAGGCGGCGCGGCCGAGCATCACGCCGTCGACATGGGCAAGATGCGCCTTTGCCTCGTCGATGCTCCGAACGCCGCCATTGATGATGACGGGCACATCGGGCATCGCGCGCTTGAGCCGGTAGACGCGATCATAGTCGAGCGGCGGGATATCGCGGTTCTCCTTCGGCGACAAGCCGTTGAGCCAGGCCTTGCGGGCGTGCACGATCAACGCATCGCTGCCCGCGGCGACCACCGCACGCGCGAGCGCATCGAGCGCGACCTCCGGATCCTGATCATCGATGCCGATGCGGCACTTCACCGTGACGGGAACGGCGACCACGCGCTTCATCGCGTCGACGCACCTCGCCACCAGCTCCGGCTCGGCCATTAGACAGGCGCCGAAACGGCCATCCTTCACACGATCGGACGGGCAGCCGACATTGAGATTGATCTCGTCATAACCGAAGTCCTCGCCGATCCGTGCCGCCGCCGCGAGCTCGCGCGGATCCGATCCGCCGAGCTGAAGCGCCACGGGGTGCTCGACCGCGTCGAACCCAAGCAGCCGCACCCGGTCGCCGTGAATGATCGCGCCGGTCGTCAGCATCTCGGTATAGAGCAATCCCCGCCGCGTCAGGTGACGGTGGAACACCCGGCAATGCCGGTCGGTCCAATCCATCATGGGGGCCACGGAAAAGCGATGAGACAACATATGGATCATATAGACTTTCGAGCCCCCGACGGGAATAGCGGATTTCATGACCGTGCCGGGCCCGATGGCACGCTCTGCGAGCCAATCGGCGCGGGGAAGGCCGGCGCCAGACCAGACGGCAAGCGGTTCGCGGCAGCACGGCGCGGCGCCGCGCTCGAACGCGTACACGTCGAACGCGACCAGCCCGCTGCCAGCGAGTAGCGCGCAAGAGCATGCTCACTCACGTGGGCCGTCGGAAGATTTGCCTTGATCTCCCGGTACACATGTCGTGGACACGCCCCCTAACCAACATGAGAGATCGAAAGCGAAATCAAGCGCGCTATTGCAGCGCAGGCTGCTCCAATCACGTCGCCATGCAGCAAATCTGTGCAGCGTGGTTGCGCCTGATCAGATCAGGCTTCGCCAGTCGGCCGTCCTTACCCCGCTTGTAGCGGGCCGCGAGGATTGGCGTACGCCGCGGCGCTACACCAAGCTCAAGCAGCAGCTCGCCCGCGAGCACTCGGGCGAGCTCGCTGGCTTCGACAGGGAGCGCCGGTCCAATGCACAAGCTCGTGAGACAGCGTCTGAAAACAATCGACCTGCTTTGCGCCCACGCATGTACCGCCTTAGCCACCAGCCGCCCGCGTGAAACGCGAGGGCAACGCCGATAAGGGGAGAGAACGAACGTTTCCTTTCCGAACGGAAGAACGTCGGAACGCAAAGCGGCAGATGACGCTATCGAGACTCTCATTCGCGTCGCGCATGCGGTGTCCGTGAAAGGCCATCCAGTTCTCGATGCGACGCATGCCTGAACGTCCCAAGCCCGGCTGCGCCAGGAGCTCGGCCTTGGTGTGAAGCGACGCAATCTCGAGGAGGTAGTGCATGCGCGTCACGGGCTCTCTGCCAACCAACGCCGCAAGCGGACTGTGAACCAGAATGCCTGCAATTCGCTCAGGGAGAAGGCTTTGCCCCTGCTTGGGAACGAGAGCTTTCCTCACGGTCAATTCCAGCTAGACTTTCAGAAATTCCAAGATCGTTCTAAGAACTCCTCTAGCAAAGCCAATCGGCGTTGTCTCACACGTACACGCTGCGGTTGATCTCGATTAGACAGGTTCTAGATCGGGGAACCCCAAAGCGACAGCGGAACACGCCTGCAGGGTGACCGCGAGAACGCCGGCTATTGTGTAATGAGAACGGGACGATTCGTGATGCGTTTCAATCTCCATCCGCGCAAGGCTTTTGGAGCTGCGATCTCTCCCGGATCGTGTTCTAGGCGATGAGTTCCCGGCGCGAGATTGTCGAGAGCAGAGACTCCGCAATCTCCTGCGACCGCACGGCAATCACCGAAAGCAGCGTGTCGCTCAGACCGTGAGAGGATTCCGAATAGCCCTGGAGGTGGATCTGCGGCCGGAACGCCGGATTGATCACGAGCCGGTAGTTGCGATCCAGCGCCGCATCGCGAATGTAGCGGCGGATCGGTTCGAGAAACCCGTGCGGCGTCTCCCTGTCGTATCCCGTCGCCAGCACGACCACGTCATAAGTCGAACGACGGTTTTCGCCGCGGAACTTGTCAATCACGCCGATCTCGATGCCGTCCGGTCCCGCATCCACATTGGAAATCTCGCTGCGGGGACGCAACATGACCCTTGTGTCGCCACCGACGCGCTGCTGGTAGAGCAGCCGATAAAGCTGGTCCAGCAGGTCGGCATCGACGACGGCGTAGTTGGTGTTCCGGAAGTTGCGGACGATCGCATCCCGCCGCTCGGCAGGCTGCGCGTAGACGAAGTCCGTATAGTCGGGGTTGAAGATCTCGTTGACGAAGGGACTGCTGTCGGACGGCTTGAGAGCATGGCCGCGGAAGATCAGATCGATATGCGCTTCGGGACATCGGCCATGAAGATCGACCGTTACCTCGGTCGCGCTCTGTCCGCCACCGACGACGGCCACACGCACGGACCGGCCGCGCGGGACAACGCGCTCGATCAGGTCGAGATAGCGGCTGGAATGCAGCAGCCTGCGATCGTCGGTAGCCTTGGCAAACACCTGCGGAACATAGGGCTGGCCTCCAACCGCGACCACGAGATTTCGCGCCAGCCGCACGGTCTCCCCGCCGGCGAGCGAGCGCGAATGCACCCGCAACGACGTCACCGTCTGCCCGGCCGTCACCGGCTCGACGGCGACGATGGTCTCGCCGTAAGCGGCCTGCGACTTGAAATGGCTCGCCACCCACTGCAGGTAATCGTTGAACTCGACCCTGCTCGGATAGAACGTCCGGCAGTTGATGAAATCCAGTAGGCGGCCGCGCTTATGCAGGTAGTTCACGAAGGTGAAGGGACTGGTCGGATCGCGCAAGGAGACCAGATCTTTGAGAAACGATATCTGCATGTCGCTGCCCGGAAGCAGCATGCCGCCATGCCAGGTGAAGTGCGGCTGCTTCTCCACGAACAGCGGCGTGCATTTCAGCCGTGATCGCTTCGCGCATTCGTCCAATGCGATGGCGAGCGCGAGATTGGAAGGCCCGAATCCGACGCCAATGACGTCGTGCTCGATCGCAAGTTGATGGGACATGAAGCCGCGCTCCGCTTGCGCTTTAAGACGAGACCGTTGGGCCGGCGGCTGCCGGAAGCCAAAGCCGATCGCCGAAGAAGCGCTCGCGCAACAGCATGACCAGGGTCGCGCGCTTATGGGGAAAGTCGAAATTCTTGATCTTCGCAAACCCCGAGCGCTCGAGATTGCGAAGCTGCTGGGAGTGCGCGGCCGCCGGCTCCCCGACGATCCGCTGCGTGCGGCAATCGTCGAGAAACATGTAGTGCATCAGAGACGGCAGCCACGCGCTGATGTAACGACCGCCGCGAAAAGCGTCCTCGCCCACGATCACGTGCCATCCCCGGTCATAGTCGTCGGCATCATAGAACGGCGCAATGCGATTTTCCTTGGCCCAATAGAGCTCGAAATAGCCGAACGGCTGCTCGCCGAAGCAGCCGATCAACGGCAGCATATGAGGATCGGCCAGAATGCCGGCCAGATATCGCCGATGCTTGTCGAGATCGCCCGCCTCGTTCCAGAATGCATCGACGCGAGGATCGTTCATCCAGCGGTGCAACAAATGGAGGTCATTCTCGAGATCGGCCACGCGAAACGAGATGACCTCCGACAGCCAGGGAATGAAACGACCGTACACCTTTCCCGCCGGCTTTGCGGCGCGGCGCGGATGGCGCTTGCCGTCCGTCATGACGTGGAGTTGCGGCAATGGCGGTCGCCCGGGGTTGACCAGCCAGTTGTCCCGCCGCTGCATCACCAGTTCGGGCAGCAGCACCAGTCGCCCCTCGGACATGATGGCAAGACCACTCTCGGTCAGCTCTCGTGCAAGCGGCGCTCTTCCAGCGAAGTCCAGAACGAGCCGATCGGCGCCAGGTCGCCAGGCAAACAGCGCCTCGGCCGACGCCGATACAGCCTGTGCCGCAACCTCGCAGTCATCCGAGGCATTCAGGATCTCGATGTGATCGACGCGCTCGCGCAGGCGCAGTTCCAACGCGGTCACATCGGCGGCGACGACGCGAAGGCGATCGCCCTCCTGGAAAACGGTCTGAGCGGAATATGGGCCGACCGGGAACGCACGAGGTCCGGTCCCGGAATCCGAAGCCTTGTTCATCCGGCCCTCGCATCTCGATCATCGCTGAGGCGTGGTGTAGATCACTCGCCTACAGGCTGACAAGGAATGCACGCACACGTAGATTAGATTCTCTACAAATCTGACGGCCTGTCGCAAAACGGGATCGCATGCTGTCGTTGCATGTGACAAAGAGCACTCGCTTCGTCACAATAGCTCTAAAGCGGCGCGTCAATTGGAACCGCGGAAACGCTCGCGACGTTATCTGCTTTCGTCTCGCTTCCGACGATCTTGCCGTCGCGCAGCCGCACCAGATGATCCGCAATCCCGAAATAGCGGTCATCGTGCGAAATCACGATGATGGTCTTTCCGAGACGCTTCAGATCGGGCAGCAGCTCCGTATAGAAGATGTGCCGGAACGCCGGATCCTGATCTGCGGCCCATTCGTCGAACACGAGCACGGGTCTTTCCTCGAGCCATGCATTCATCAGCGCCAATCGCTTGCGCTGTCCGGTCGACAGGTCCGTCGTCGTGAACACGCCGTTCTCGACCGAGACCTTGTGCGCGACCTCCAGCCGCTGGAGATAGCGTTCCGCCACATCAGGAACCACGCCCTCTCCACGAATGAGATCCTCAAACAGATAATAGTCGGAGAAGATGGTCGTGAAGAGCTGGCGGTAATCGTCGCGTGTCTCCGTCAGGACCGGCGAACCGTCGCGCAGCACGGCGCCGCCATGCGGAGCATAAAGGCCCAGCAACAACTTGATCAGGGTCGTCTTTCCACTGCCGTTCTGCCCCACGATGAAGACGATGTCGCCTTGCCGAACGAACAGATCAACCGGCCCGAGGACAAAGGGATCGCTGCCCGGCACGGCGCGAAAAGCATAGGTTACGCCGCGGAGCTCGATGGATTCGATGGCGGTCTTGCCGGGTGCAGCGGGCGCACTGGCCAGCAGATCGTGCTCGGGGCTCGAGAACTGCCCCGAGAGCTCCGCAATGCGGCGCATCGCGACCTGGGCGCGACCGAGCGCCGGCAGGATGCCGATGACCTGATCAATAGGCCCGCGCATAAAGAGCAGCACCAGCACGAACCCGCTGGACACCGCAGCGGGACTGTCGGGCCACAGGAACGGTCGCAAGGTCAGCGCCACGCCGATCACGACGAAGAACAGCATCGTCCCGAACGCCCGCGCCGTCACGAACAGATTGATCGACCTGATCTGCACCGAGCTGATCCGGTCGACGGTCTGCTGGAGCTGCTCGACATAGACGCGGCGACGGCGCACGCGATTAAGGCGCAGCTCCTTGGCACCTTCGGCGATCGCGCGATACTGCTTGTGCAGCTGATCTTCGGCCTCTCGCGCGGTGCTGAAGCCGCGAACGCCGCGCGTCCTCGCATATCCATGCGCCAGCGATCCCAGCACGATGACGACTCCCGTGATCAGGAAAAGCTGCCAAGACAGCACCGCCAGGTAAACCATGCAGCCGAGCGCGATCACGAGCGACACGAAAAAGGACGAAAAGAAGAACGCGAAATCGCTGATCGTGTCGACGTCCTGCGTGAGAACCGGGATCAGGCGATGCGTCCGGTAGATTTCGAGCTGATCGATCGGCGCAGCCAGGATTTTGGCGGCGAGCGACTTACGAAGCTCGGCGATGATCCGCTGTCCGACAAAATTGGCGCTGATGTCGGCGCCAATGGAACCGATCAGGATCAGAAGGCACAGGCCAGCGAAGGCGAAAAACAGCGTTACCACGTCGGCCTGCGTGGCATAAAGCCCATGATTCACGACCGCGAGCAACGCCGCGACGGAGGCACCGCCGACCACTCCGAGAACGCTGCCGCCGAGCACGAGTGGCCAGTAGGGCCGCAGGAGCTGCAGGATCTGCGTCGTCAGGCCGCTTCGTGAGTTCATGATGAGAGCCGCGCTGGAGGAGACCTGAAGCGAACCTATATGGCCGGACAAGCCGTGCCGAAGTGATGCGAATACATGATGGCAGCACCGCAACTCCAGCGGTTATTTTCGCTGCTCTTTCGATGGATTCTAATTTGGGATCGGCAATGCCTTTAATATGATGCGGGTAGTATCGCTTTTGCATCGCAGCCGGCGAGCGAGCAGGATTTTTGATCCAGAGCCGTGCCAGGCCGCGACATCCGGACATTTGAAGCGCTTGCAGGCTGGCATCGGACAGGCCGGTGGAGAATGAGTTTGGACTTGCTGATCTCCGAAACCCGCATCGCGCTTCCCGACGCCGCCGGCCTCGCCGCGCGGATGATCGATCATCTGGCCGAGCATGACATCGCCTTCGAGGACCGGGACGGTCTCATGGTGGCGAAACTGCCGTTCGGCATCAGTTCCCTCGCCGTCGAGGCCGAAGCGCTCAAGATCCGCGTCGAGGCCAACGACAAGGGCAATCTGGAAATGCTGCGCTCGGTCGTCGCCTCGCATGTGATCGAGTTCGCGGGCGACATTGCCCCAACCATCATTTGGTCCGGTCATGAATCCAACGGCGGCACGCTGGCCAATTTCCGTGAAGTGCGGCTGAAGGCCGCGATCACCCTGACGCCGCACATGCGGCGGCTGACCTTCACGGGCGACGATATCGCCCGTTTCGTGAATGACGACGATCTGCACGTGCGGCTGTACTTCCCGCCCGAGGGCCTCGCCAAGCCCGAATGGCCGTGGCCCGCGCCCGACGGACGTATCCTGTGGCCGGAGCCCGATCGCAGGCCCGTCACCCGTTATTACACGATCCGCCGCATCGACTTGCAGAGCCGCGAGATCGACATCGATTTCGTGGTCCATGATCATGCCGGGCCGGGCTCGACGTTCGCGGTGAACGCGACGGCCGGTGCCATCTGCGGCATGGCCGGCCCGCTCGGCCGGGGCATTCGTCCGGCGCGCTGGGTGCTGCTGGCGGGCGACGAAACCGCCCTGCCCGCCATCGCGCGAATTCTGGAGACGCTGCCGGCGACGGCGACGGGTGAGGCCTTTATCGAGGTCGCAGATCGGCGCGAGGAAGTTCCGCTGGTCGCCCCGGCCGGGGTAGCAATCCGCTGGTTGCATCGCGAGGGCCGTCCAGCCGGGACGACGCAGCTCCTGGTCGACGCCGTCAAGGCGGTGCGATGGCCGGACCATCGGGACGTCTTCGCCTGGATCGCGTGTGAGGCGCAGGCGCTGAAGACCCTGCGCAACCATCTGCGCGATGAGCGAAAGCTTTCCCGTGACCAGCTTCTGGCCGTCGCCTATTGGAGCCTACGCCAACCATGACGATCCAACACGCGCAGACGAGCGAAAGGACGCTCGCCTTGCCCGACGTCACGCAGGCCTCACTGGAAGCGCCCGCCCCCTTGTTCCAGCTCGACAAGGTCGGCTTCGCGGTGGCCGGGCGCGCGCTGCTCGAACCGCTGACGCTATCCCTTCCCGCACGCAGCGTCGTCGGGCTGATCGGCCATAATGGCTCCGGCAAATCGACCTTGCTGAAATTATTGTCACGCCAGCAGCCGAGCTCGTCGGGAACGATCCGTTTCGAAGGCCGCGCACTGCGCGCCTGGAGCGATCGGGACTATGCCCGCAAGGTCGCCTACCTGCCGCAGCAGACGCCGCCCGCTGCCGGCATGCTGGTCAAGGAGCTGGTCGCACTCGGTCGCTATCCCTGGCACGGCGCGCTCGGACGGTTCGGTGACATCGACCGCGAGAAGGTCGCAAACGCCATGGCGTTGACCCATATCGAACCCTTTGCGGATCGCCTGGTCGATACGTTGTCCGGCGGCGAGCGCCAGCGGGCGTGGATCGCCATGCTGGTTGCGCAGGATGCCGAGTGCCTGCTGCTCGACGAGCCGACCTCGGCGCTCGACATCGCTCATCAGATCGAAGTGCTGTCGCTGGTCAGGCAGCTCGCCCGCGAGCGCAATCTCGGCGTGGTCGTGGTGCTCCACGACGTCAACATGGCCGCCCGCTTCTGCGACGAGATCATCGCGCTGCATTCCGGGAAGCTGATCGCGCGCGGCACACCGGACAAGATCATGACGCCGGCCGAGCTCGAAACCATCTACGGCATCCCCATGGGCGTGATGCCGTCGCCGGACCATGGCCATCTCATCAGCTTCGCGCGGTGAGCGCCGTCAACCGCGCTGCGGGCGCAGCAGCCAGATAAGATAGGGTCCAGCAAGCATCATGGCGAAGATGCCGGCGGGCATCTGGAACGGGAAGATCACCATGCGTCCGGCCCAATCCGCCGTGACCATCAGGATCGCCCCGATCAACGCGGCCAGCGCCGCCTGATGCAGCGCGCGCTGCGCCCCCATCATCCGTGCCATATGTGGCGCGATGAAGCCGACCAGGCTCAGAAGACCAACCATCAGCGTGGCCGTCGCCGTCAGCAACGCCGTCAGCAGCATGATGATGACGCGGCTCCGCGTCAGCGAGATGCCGATCGAACGCGAGGTCGCAGATCCCAGCGGCAGGATATCAAGCCAGCGGGACAGCATTGGCACCATGATCAGCAGAACGAGCGCCGCGGCGGCGAGGATTGCGGCCTCGGCCGGGCCGATCTGGTAGAGCGAGCCTGTCAGCAGCGACAGCAGCGTGCCGATGCGGGGATCGCCGGTCGCCAGCGCCATGGCAATGATCGCACCGAATGCCGCGCTCATGGCGACGCCTGCCAGCAGCACGCGCTCCCGACTGAACTCGGACCGCCGGCTGAACAGCAGCACCAGCGCCAGCACAATGAAGGCGCCGATCCCGGCCGCTGCAATCTGCTCCAGCCGGGTGTGGGCGGGAAAGAGATAGAGCAGAACGATCACGCCCATCGCGGCGCCATAGCTGATGCCCATGACCTCCGGCGCGGCCATCGGGTTTCCGGTCATCCGCTGCAGCAGCGTGCCGGCGACCGCCAGCGTCGCGCCAGCTGCCAGCGCCGACACCACGCGCGGCCAGCGCCACGGCCAGAATTCCTGCAAGCCCGACAGGCCGCTCCAGCGCCAGCCGTCGGAGCCGACCCCGAGGCCGAGTGCGATCCAGACGGCAAGCAGCAGCAAGACGAACGCGAACAGGATCACGCGCCAGGGATGATCGAGCCGCGCCGGAACGGATGGCGTGAGGTTTCCCATCGGCATGGCGGCCCGCAGCCGCGGCAGCAGCACGAGCAACATTGGCGCGCCGATCAGGGCCGTCACCGCACCGGCCGGCATTTCGCGATAGCCGGGCGGGATCAGAAGCACGAGCTGATCCGTCAGCCACAGCAGCAGGGCGCCGCAAAGTGGCGCCCAGATCAGCCGGTCGCGAAAGCGGCGCGCGCCTGACAGCATGACGATGGCCGGCGCGGACAAACCGACAAATCCCATGACGCCGACCACGCTGACGACCGACGCGCTGAGCGCGATCGCGATGACGAGCGCGAAGACCCGGGCCCTCGTCAATCCGAGGCCGAGATTGCGCGCGGTCTCGTCGTCGAAGCCGAGCAGGGTCAGCGGACGAACCATCGCCGCGATCAGCACGATCGAAATCAGCAGCCGCGGCGCCAGGAAGGCGACGTTGCTCCAATCCTGCTGATTGAGGAAGCCGGCGCCCCAGATGAACAGACCGATCAGATATTCGTGGTTGAGCAGCACCAGCGCCTGGGTGGTCACCGCGCAGTAGTAGCTGACGATCAATCCAGCGAGCACCAGGACGACGGGCGACAGCGCACGCTTCCAGGTCAGCCCGAACACGCACAGGAACGCAGCGAACCCGCCGCACAGCGCAATCCACTCGCGGCCGAAGGCCAGCAGCGACGGCGCCCACAGGGTCGTCACGGCCAGCGCAAGATAGGCGCCGTTCAGGACGCCGATGGTGCTCGGCTCCGCAAGCGGATTGCGCAACACCTGCTGAGAGACCGTGCCGGCAAGACCGAGGGCTGCGCCGGCCAGCAGCGCCACTGCGATGCGCGGAAAAACGGTGTAGTGCACGAGCATCTGTTGGGGATCGGTGACCTCGGGCCGCCACAGCACCGGCAGCCAGGCGCCTGCGGGCAGATATCCGGACAGGTTGCGCCAGGTCAGCGCGGCCGCGGCTGCCAGCAGCAAGCCGATCAGCACCGCCGGATGCATCTCCAAGCCGGACCGGGCCGGCAGTGCCTCAACCTTGCTCATGGCTTTCCCGCGGCAGACGTTCGGCGAGAAGGCGGGCGAAACGTTCGGCCGCCGGCACGCCGCCATAGAAAAATTGATTACCCAGGACCGTCAGCCGATGCGACCGAAGAGACGGCAGGGTTTGAAGCACAGGGCTTGCTTTCAGCAGCGCTTCGACATCGGCGACCCGCGAGGTCATCAACACCAGCCGCGCGTCCGGAACCGCGGCGAGCACTTCGAGCCCAACACTGGTATGGCCCCATGGGCCGCTCTGTCCCGTCCAGGCATTCCTCAATCCGCACTGATCGAGCACCTCCTGATAGAGGCTGTTCGGACCGAACACGAGCGCGCGGTTGCGCGAGATCTCGCTGACGAGATAGAGCGGCTTGCCGCCGCGACCCCGGAGCCGCTCACGATAGCCGGCCATGGCGACGTCGAAACGGGCGAAATAGGCTTCGCACGCCGACTGCACCCCGAGGCGTTTGGCAAGCTCCAACGTCGAATGGCGCGCCGTGTCGAGAGGATGCCCGCCGGGTCTGAAGATCGTGAACGTTTCGACCGGCGCGATCAGCTTGAGCCGGGGGACGGCGGCCGCAATGCTGGGATCGATGACGATGATGTCGGGCGCGAAGCTCTGCAGCAGTTCGAGATTTGGCTCCGAACGCAGACCGATTTCCTGAACCGCGGACGGAACGGGCGGCTCGACGACGAGCCGGCCATAGCGCTCGATCTCCGGAATCACCAGCGGCACGACGCCGAGCGCCAGGATCGTCTGGGCACAGGCCCAGCCGAGCGCGGCGACCCGGGGCCCGGATTGCGATCCAGCGGTTTGGGCAAACGCCATGGGCCATGGACCCGCAAGGGCCGTGCCTCCGATCGCTGCGCCCGCGCCGAGGAGCGCACGGCGGGACAGCCTATGGTCTGGAATAGAGGTGCTCATGGGATCCGTTCAGGCGCCTCTCGCAAAGAGGCCGCGAGAGATGATGATCATGACATACTTTGGCTCACGCTGCATTCCATGTCAGGCCCCGTTTTCGCCAGCGGCGAGAAAGGCCTTGGCCAGCGCCCGCCCGATCGCCGCCCTCGCCTGCAAGGCATCGGCCACGACATTCCCCATGCGCAGGAATTCATGGATCATGCCGGGATAAACGTGCAGATCGACGGGAACACCGGCCGCCGCCAAGCGGGCTGCATAATCGTTTCCCTCGTCCACCAGCGGATCGAACTCGGCGAGGACGATGCATGCGGGAGCGAGGCCCGACAAATCATCCGCTGCGAGCGGCGCGAAACGCCAATCGTCGCGATCGGACTCGTCGCGGAGATATTGCCGGAAGAACCAATCGACGGTGCTACGCTCCAGGAGATGGCCGGTACCGTAGCGCTCGTAGGATGCGGAGCTTTGTCGAGAGCTGAGACCGGGATAAGCGAGAATCTGAAGCACCGGCTGCGGAAGGCCCCTGTTTGTCCTCGCCTCGATCGCGAGCGCGGCCGCAAGCGTTCCGCCGGCGCTGTCGCCGCCGACGGCGACCCGGCGCGGATCGAGGCCGATCGCGCGGCCCTCGAGGCCGATCCAGGCTAGCGCGTCGACCGCATCCTCGAAAGCGGTCGGAAACTTGTGCTCCGGTGCGAGCCTGTAGCCGACCGAGAGCACGGCCGCACCGCTGTCCTTGGCGAGGCCGCGGCACAATGGCTGATGCGAATCGAGGCTGCCGACGACGAAGCCGCCGCCGTGCATGTAAAGAAGAACCGGAATGGGAGTGCGTTCGCTCGGTTGCGCGCTCGCATAGAGCCGCGCCTCGATGATCGCGCCATCCCGCACCGGCAGCGACAAACGCCGCTCGTAGGCGAGCGCCGGCGGATCGACGTCGAGCAGCGGCGAGGACGCATCGAAATCGGCCCGCGCCTGCGCAGCAGTCAATTGCGGAAACGGAACGCGCGCGCCGCTTTCGGTGCCGGCCTGCACCATCTCGAGCAATGCCGCGATATCTGGATCAAGACTCAAAGACTTACTCCGCTGGCTCCGGGACCGTATCCTGCGCGATCGTCGACGCCTCCGCCGGCACGAGCAGACCGCAGATCTCACCGAGCAGGCCGGCATCCCTCAGGATCGTGAAATGGTTGTCGCCGACGAAGCCGCGATCGACCGCCTTCGGCATCTGCGATTCCAGCCGATCACGCTGTGCCAGACGGGTCGAGGTCCACCAGCAGAGCGGCGTGGCTTCCAGGCCCCGCGGCAGCGCTGTGTTCTGCGCCAGCCTGTTGAGGTGCCGTCCGACTGCGAATGCAGCGGACAAATCATCGGCGCCGAGCGAGGCGTCGTTCGCTCTCACGCTCCTGCTCTGCTCCACAGCAGAGGCGACCAGATCGCGGATGCGCTCCGGCGTCTCCGGCAAATCAGCGCGTTTCGCTGCCTCGACCTGCGCCTTGATGCGAGAGGCCGCAGCGCTCGGAAGAACCGCCGACAGCAATCCTGCGAGATCGTCGGCCCAGTGTGCCATCGACTCCTGCCGGTTCGATCCGTCCGGCTGCCGCGGCACGAAGCTGTCGACCAGCGCGAGACGATCGACGCGCTCACCGCCGCGTTCGAGCTCGGCCGCGACGAGACCGACCAGCAGTCCTCCCAAGGACCAGCCGACCAGGCTATAGGGACCGCGCGGCTGCATCCGCCGGATCTCGGCCGCGTAGTCCACGGCCATGGCTTCGAGGGAGGCGTCGGTCCACGAGGGATCGACCAGCATTCTCGATTGCAGCCCGATCAGCTGCCGGTGCCCTTCGAGGCGGCGCGCCAGCGGCCCGTAGTCGAACACTGTGCCGAAGCCGCCATGCACAGCGAAGACCGGGTTCACGCCGCGAACCGCGGCATTCAGCGGCAGCAGCGCCGATGGCGCGGATGCGACGGCGGACGCCGCGGTGGCGCTGCCGGCGAGCAAGGCGCGGATCGTCGGCTTCTGAAGCAGATCGCGCAGCTTGATCTCGATCCCGAACGTCTTGTCCTGACGGACCCGCGCCACGACCTTGAGGCACAGGATTGAATTGCCGCCAAGCTCGAAGAAATTGTCGGTGACGCCGACCTGCGGCACCTCCAGGATCTCGGACCACAGGCGCGCCATTGCAATCTCTGCCGGGGTTCGCGGGGGGAAGAAGCTCCGCATCGACGCATCGGGAGCCGGCAATGCACGCCGGTCGATCTTGCCGCTCGACAATGTCGGCAACCGCTCCAGCACCACGATCCGAGCCGGCACCATATAGGCCGGCAGGACGAGCTTCAGGAAACCGGTCAAGCGCTCGACCAGCGTCTCGGCCGCATCAGGCGCGGCGTCATCTGCCGCCTTCGGCGCGACATAGGCAATGAGCTGATTTCCGGCTGCACTCGGCACTGCCACCACCGCCGCCTGCGCAATCGCCTCATGACGAAGCAGCGAGGTCTGGATCTCTCCGAGCTCGATCCGGAAGCCGTTGACCTTGACCTGGTCGTCGCTGCGGCCGAGATATTCGACGGTGCCGTCCTCGCGCCACCGCGCCAGATCGCCGGTGCGGTACAGCCGCGCTCCCGGGGCCGACGAGAATGGGTCAGGCACGAAGCGCTCTGCGGTCATACCGGCCTTGCCGTGATAGCACCGTGCCAGCCCAAAGCCGCCGAGATAAAGCTCGCCGGCGACGCCGGCGGGAATAATGTCGAGCGCGGCATCGAGAATGTAGGCACGGCGATCTCCGACCGGCACGCCGATCGGCGCGTAGGGCGTGTCGCATTCCGACGCGCCATCGACTTTCCAGACCAGCGGCGTGACGACGGTTTCGGTCGGACCATAACCATTGATCAGAATGCGTGGCTTGAGAACGCGCCTGACCTTGTCGAAGCCCGCCTTCGGCATCGCCTCGCCGCCGAACGAGTAGAGCTTGACCGGCGGTGGATTGCCGCTCTGCTCGACGCAATCGGCGACCTGCTGGAGGTAGGCCGGCGGCAATCCGATATGGCTGACGCGATGGGCGTGCAGGTTCTCGACGGTCTGTTCCGGCGTCCACAATTCGGCGTCACGCATCAACAGCCGTGCGCCATGCGACAGAACTGTGAGCCAGCGCTCATGAGCGCCGTCGAAGGCCAGCGATAGGAAATGCAGCTCGCAGGAGCTTTCGTCGATCTCGTAGAGGCTGCCCGTGACGCGACAGTGCATCGCCAGCGGTCCGTGGGCGACAGCGACGCCCTTTGGCGTCCCCGTCGAGCCCGAGGTGTAGATCAAATAGGCAAGGTTTTCCGGATGCAGTTCGGGCTGCGGCGGATGGTCCGGTCCCGCGTCGAACTCGAACGAAGACAAGGAAATTCGCTCCATGCCGTCCGGGCTGCCCTCGATTTCGAGCGGACCCGTCAACAGGAATGCGATTGCGGCATCGCGCATGACGAACGCGCGCCGCTCCGAGGGCAGCTCGGGATCGAGTGGAACGTAGGCCCCACCCGCCTTGAGCACGGCCAGCAACGCAATCATCGTGGCAGCAGTTCGCTCGACCACCACGCCGACGCGCTGCTCGGGCTTGAGCCCCCGGGCGATCAGGTGATGCGCCAGGCGGTTGGCCCTGCGCTCGAGGTCTCCGAACGAGAGCACCGAGCTGCCGATGGTCAGCGCCGTCCGCTCCGGATAACGCCGCGCATGGCTGCTGATCGCCTCATGCACCAGCGGCAGGGGAGCGCTTGACGTCGCGTGCCGATTGCAACGATCTGCAAGAGCGGCATCGAGCTCCGTGACGGGATCGATGCTACCAAGCAAGGCCGCGGCATCCCGCGTCAGCTCCGCCAGCAAGTGCTCGAACTGCACCTTGATCTGGGTCGCCTGCACCGCGGTGAAATGGCTCGGCATATAGGTGTATTCGACCTGAAGCGTGTCTTCGACCAGCACCGAGAGGTCCATCGGATAGTTCGTCACGTCGACATTCTTCAGACCGCTGAACTGCAACCCGCCTGCACCGCGGTGCATGCTGCGTTCGATCGGATAATTCTCGAAGACGATGATGCTGTCGAACATGGTCTGACCGGCGCGGCCGGCCCAGCCCTGGATGTCATAGAGCGGCGTGTGCTCGTAGTCCCGGATCGCCGAATTGCGGTCCTGCAGCGCGCGGAGCCATTCACCGATCGGGCTTTCGGGCGGAATCGTATCGATCACGGGCAGCGTGTTGATGAAGAGCCCGAGCATCTGCTGCGATCCGTCGAGACCGGCCGGACGACCGGCCACGGTTACGCCGAATGTGACTGTGTTCTGGCCCGTATAGCGTTGCAGCAGCAGCGCCCACACGCCGTGGACGACGGTGTTCAGCGTGATCCGTTCGCGGCGCGCGAACGCCTTCAGCTCCGCGGTCGCGGCCTCTCCGAGACGCGTGTAACAGCGTTCGTGGCCGGATGCCTGATGGCGGCGCGCGCCGAAGGCGTCGGCGAGCTGCGTTGGCTGATCAAAGCTCCTGAGTTGTTCACGCCAGAAAGCTTCGGCAGCCTTGGCGTCCTGCGCCTGCAGCCAGGCGATATAGTCGCGGTAGCGCGTCGCGTTCGCGGCAGCAGCGCCGCCGTAATAGCACTCCAGGACTTCTCCGACGAACCTTGCCGAGCTCCAGCCGTCCATCAGGATGTGATGATAGGTCCAGATCAGCCGATACAGGTGGTCCTGGAGGCGCAACACCCGCACCCGCTGGAGCGGCGGCCTCTGGAGATCGAACTCGGCGGCGCGCTCATCGGCAAGAGCCGCCGCAATTCTTTCATCACTGATCGCCTGCCCTCGCCAGTCCTCCTCTGCGAACGGCACGATGGCGTCGCGATAGACGGCTTGCAGCGGGGAGCCGGAGAGCTCACGCCAGAGGAAGCCGGTCCGCAGCATCTGATGACGCGCGCTCACCTCGCGCCACGCTGTGCCGAGCCGTTCCGGGTCGAGGCCCCGGATCTCGACACTGACCTGATTGACATAAACGCCGCTGCCAGCATCGCGCAGGCTGTGAAACAGCATGCCCTGCTGCATCGGCGACAGCGGATAGACGTCCTCGACGCGGCTCCAGTCCAGACCGAGCCGTTCGAGCTGCTCACTGGAGAGTCCCGCCAGCGAGCCACGCTCCGATGCGGGGTCTTCCTTATCGGGCTCGACATCTCGGGACGACGCACTCAGCAGCTCGATGGTTTGATGCCGGAACACGTCGCGCGGCTCGATGAGCACGCCTTCGCGCCGCGCGCGGCTCACCATCTGCAGCGAGATGATGGAATCACCACCGAGCTCGAAAAAATTATCGGTGACGCCGATGTTGGGCTGGCGCAGCAGATCGGCCCAGATCGCGGCCAATGTGACCTCCGCCGGCGTGCGCGGCGCCACATGCTGGGCGGACGCCGCGAGCTGATCCGGCGCCGGCAATGCCTTGCGGTCGATCTTGCCGTTCGGCGTCAGCGGCAGGCGCTCCAGCACCACGATCCGCGCCGGGACCATGTAGTCGGGCAGCACCGAGGACAGCGCCGTTTTGAGCGCCGTCCCATCCAGCGCTTCGCCACTGACATAGCCGACCAGCTGGCGGCCGGCGCCGGCCTCGCGCGCCACCACCACGGCCGCGCGGACACCATCCTGCGCCTGTAGCCGTGCCTCGATCTCGCCGAGCTCGATGCGGAAGCCGCGGATCTTCACCTGGTAATCGGCACGGCCGACATAATCGAGCACGCCGTCGGATCGCCACCGCGCCACATCGCCGGTGCGGTACAGCCGCGCCCCCGGCGGACCGAAGGGATCGGGAATGAAGCGCTCCGCCGTCAGGGCGCCGCGCTGCCAATAGCCGCGGGCGAGCCCGCTCCCGCCGATATAGAGCTCGCCGGCAACGCCGACCGGCGCGAGGTTGAGGTCACCGTCGAGAACGTAGAGCGTGGTGTTGCCGATCGGGCGGCCGAGCAGCGGACGATCGTCCGCCGCATCGAGCCGATGGCACGCCGACCACACCGTGGTCTCGGTCGGGCCGTACAGGTTCCAGACCTCGCCGGCCTGGGCCACCAGCCGCCGCGCCAGATCCGGCGGCAGCGCCTCGCCGCCGCACAGCACCCGGCAGCTCGCCGGCAGCGCAGGACCGTCGTGATCGAGCAGCATCCGCCAGGTCGACGGCGTTGCCTGGATCAGGGAGACGCCATGCCGCTGCACGATCGCCTTGAGCTTGGCAGGATCATGCGCGGCCGCGCGATCCGCCAGCACGACGCAGGCGCCAATCGTCAGCGGCAGCCAGAGCTCAAGCACTGCGATGTCAAAGGACAGCGAGGTCAGGCCAAGCACCCGGTCGGCGGCCGTCATGCCGGGCTGCTCCGCCATGGTCGCCAGGAAGTTCGTCACCGCGTCATGACGGACCATCACGCCCTTGGGCAGGCCGGTCGAGCCCGAGGTGTAGATCACATAGGCGAGGCTCTCGGCGTGAACGGTGACATCGAGATTGGCGGCATCGCCGCCCTCGCCGTCCGCAGCGTCGAGCATCCAGGCCTCGGCGCCGGTCTCCGCCAGCACGGCGGCGAACTGATCGCGCAACTCCGTCTGCGTCAGCACCAGCGCCGCGCCGCTGTCGCGCAGCATATGCGCCAGCCGCTCCGGCGGGTAATCCGGATCGAGCGGCAAATAGGCCCCGCCGGCTTTTAGCACCGCCAACAGCGCGACCAGCATCTCGACGCTGCGCTCGAGCGCCAGCCCGATCACGATCTCGGTCCCGACGCCGCGATCGCGCAATCGCCGCGCCAGCCGGTTGGCGCGTGCATTCAGCGCAGCATAGCTCAGCTCCGCCTCGCCGAACACCAGCGCGATCGCCTGCGGCGACTTCCGGACCTGTGCCTCGAACTGCGCAATGATCCCCTCGCGCGGTTCATCCCGGCGCGTATCGTTCGCCCGTGCAAGCAGGACGTCATCCGTGGGATCGCGGGCCGCGATCATCCCGACCGGTCGATGGGCATCCATGCTCAGCGCCTCGATCAGCCGCACAAAGGTTCGCTGCAGCCGTGCGATCTGGGCCTCGTCGAAATATTTGCGCTGATAGTTGAGAACGAGGCGCAGGCGCTCATCGACGCCGATGCTGGCGAACAAGGGATAATTGCTGGTCTCGACAATCCAGGTCTCGCCGACCTGGATCTGCCGGTTCTGTCCGATCAGCGCGCGGTCGACCGGGTAGTTCTCGAACACCAGGATGCTGTCGAACAACGGCCGTCCGGGACGCCCTGCCAGCCGTTGGATCTCATAGAGCGGCGTGGCGCCGAATTCGCGCAGGGCCAGATTGCGATCCTGCAATTCGCGCAGCCATGCACCGACGGCCTGCTGCGGGCTGACGCCGTCGATCACGGGCAACGTGTTGATGAACAGGCCGACCATCTCTTCGGCGCCGGCGAGCTCGGGCGGCCTGCCCGACACGGTGACACCGAAGCAAACCGTCCCCTGCCCGGTATGCTGCCGCAGCAACTGCGCCCATGCCGCCTGCACCAGCGTGTTCATCGTGATCCGCTCGCGCGCCGCAAATTCCTGCAACCGTCCGGTCATGGCAGGATCCAGCTCCAGCGCAAGCATGCCATGGCCGGACGTTTCCACGTCCCCCCCTTCGGCCAGGCTGCCTGCGAGGAAGCTCGGCTCGACCAGCCCAGCCGTCGCATTGCGCCAGAACGCCGCCGATGCGTCGCTGTCGCGGCTCTTCAGCCACGCGATGTAGTCGCGATAGCGGTGCCGCAACGGCGGCAGGCGCCCCTCGCCGTTATGTTGCATCACTTCGGCGATGAACCGCGCCGAGCTCCACCCATCGAGCAGAATGTGATGATGCGTCCAGATCAGCCAATGCCTGTCGTTGCCGAGCCTGATCAACCGAACGCGCTGCAAGGGCGGCCGCGACAGGTCAAAGCCGGCGGCCTGCTCCTGCCGCGAAACGTCGGCCAGCGCCGCATCCAGTTGCGCCTGGTCCCAGGTCGCACTCCGTGCTCGCCAGTCATCCTCGATAAAGGGCACTTCGGCCCGTCGATAGACGACCTGTTGCGGCGCGCCGGACAGGTCACGCCAAATAAATCCCGTCCGCAGCACCGCGTGACGATCGCTGGCTGCCTGCCAGGCGCGGCGCAGCTTTCCGGCGTCCAGCCCACGGATCTCCGCCGCGACCTGGTTGACGTAGAGCCCGCTCTCGCCGTCATGCATCGCATGGAACAACATGCCTTGCTGCATCGGCGACAATGGATAGATGTCCTCGATCTCGCGCCAATCAAGCGCAAGCCTGTCGAGCTCGGTCTGACCCAGCCCCGACAACGCCACGTCCGATGGTGTCAGACCGCAAGCGTCGCCGGTGCAGTGATCGACCAGCTCGCGCAACGCAGCCTCGTACAACGCGGCCAGCCGCTCGACCGTCTCGCGCCGATAGCGCTTGCGGCCGAACCCGAACGATAGAAACAACCGACCATCGCGCACCGTGCCGTTCACGGTCAGCCAGCGTCGCAGCGGGCTCGATGCATCCCGCGATCGGCCGGCGCTTTCCGCTGCCATCTTGAACAGCGCCGCCTCGTCGCCTCCGTCGATCTGGCCGAGATAATTGAACGCAATCTTCGGCTCGCCGGCATGCGATAGCGCCAAACGTTGTTCTTCGGAGCCAAGATAGCGCAATACGCCGTAGCCCAGCCCGCGGCCGGGAATGCCGCGAAGCTCCTCCTTCACGGTCTTGATCAATGACGAAGGATCTTCCGAGCCACCGGCCAACCGCACGGGAAAAGCCGTCGTAAACCAGCCGACCGTGCGCGAGAGGTCGAGATCGCCAGCGAGAGGCTCGCGGCCATGCCCCTCCAGCTCGACGAGAACGTCGTCCTGCCCACTCCACTGCCAGACGGCGCGTGCAAGGCCGGCAAGAAGGAGATCGTTGATCTGCGTACGATAAGTCGATGGCGCCTCCGCCAGCAGGCGCTGCGTCCATTGCTCTTCGAACGACAGCAGGATTTCATCGGCATCCGCCATGCGATCGAGGTCGGCATGATCGTCGTCGCAGGGAATGTCCGCATGCGCGCCGCGGCTGGCCCAGTAAGGCAATTCCGCCGCCAGTTCAGGGGACGATGCGTAGGTCCGTAAGCGCTGTCCCCACAGTGCGTAGGCGTGGCTCTTGGGCGGAAGCACAACCGTGGCGTCGCCGTTTCCAAACCGCGCGTAAGCTGCGGCGATGTCCTCCAGCAGAATGCGCCATGACATCCCGTCGACCACGAGATGGTGGATCACGATCAGGAAACGCTGGCTGCCGTCGGCGACATCGATGCCGATCGCTCGCAAAAGCCTGCCCTCGGAGATGGACAGGCTCGCCTGCGCCGACGATGCCAGCGCCGTCACGGCATCGCGGCCGGCCGCCTGCCGGACCCAGAGCAGGTCCTCCGCGCCCACAGCAGCGCCGTGCTCGGCACACCAGTTCCCTTGCCTCTCCTCGAAGTGGAGGCGCAGTGCATCATGATGATCGACCACGGCGGCGAGTGCGCGCCGCATCACGTTCCAGTCGAGACGCTCTCTCGGCTGCAACAGCACCGCCTGGTTCCAATGATCCCGGTTCTCCATGTCCTCCGCAAAGAAGCGGGATTGAATCGGCAAGAGCGGATGCGGGCCGGTGACCTGCCCTTGGTCGGCGAGCGTGCCCGCGCGCTGTTGCGAACGCGCTGCAAGCGCCAAAGCCTCCAAGGTCTGGTGCTGAAACACGTCACGCGGTTCGATCAGGTATCCGGCGCGCCGGGCGCGGCTCACCATCTGGAGCGAGATGATGGAATCGCCCCCGAGTTCGAAGAAATTGTCGGTGAGGCCGACGGCCGGCCGGCCGAGCAGCTCGGCCCAGATCGCCGCAAAAGCTATCTCCGCAGGCGTGCGTGGCGCCTGATGATCCGCATGGCCATGGGCCATATCGGGCGCCGGCAGCGCTTGGCGATCAACCTTGCCGCTCGGCATCAAGGGCAGCCGCTCCAGCACGGCAATTCTCGGCGGCACCATGTAATCCGGCAAGACGGCCGACAGCGCGGCCCGTAAGGCTGCCTCAGTCAACTCACCGCTGCCGCTGACATAGCCGACGAGCTGCCGGCTGGCGCCGACATCGCGCGCCACCACGACGGCGGAGCGAACGCCGGGCTGCTCGAGCAGCCGCGCCTCGATCTCGCCGAGTTCGATGCGGAAGCCGCGGATCTTGATCTGGTGATCCGCGCGTCCGACATAGTCGATCGCGCCATCGGCGCGCCAGCGCGCCAGGTCTCCCGACCGATAGAGCCGCTCGCCTTGCTCCCCGAAGGGATCGGGAATGAAGCGCTCCGCCGTCAGCTTCTCGCGCCGCCAATAGCCCCTCGCCAAACCGGCCCCGCCGATGAACAACTCGCCAGTCACGCCTGCCGGAACCATGTTCAGATCGGCGTCGAGGATGCGGATCGTCACGCCGGGAATGGGCTGGCCGATCGGCACGCTCGTCCCATCCTCGTCGCGACAAGTCCAATACGTGGCGTTGATGAGAGCCTCGGTCGGACCGTAGCGATTGTCGAATCGCACGTGGGGGAACGCCGCACGTACACGCGTCATGAGATCGAGCGACAGCGCCTCGCCGCCAGCAAACAGGCGCTTGATCGAGGTGCAGCGCGCCGCGCCGGGCTCGGCCACGAAATGCTCGAGCATCTGCGGCACGAAGTGCAGCGTCGTCACGTCATGGGCGATGACGGCGTCCACCAGGAGTCGCGGCTCGCGATGCGCGCCTGGAGGCGCGATCGCCAGCCGCGCGCCGGTTGCGAGCGGCCACAATATCTCCCAAACCGAGACGTCGAAGCTGAACGGGGTCTTGTGCAGCAAGGTCTCGGCGGGATCGAGACCATACTCCGCCTGCATCCAGCCGAGCCGTGCCGCGAGTGCGCGATGCGAGCAGGCGACGCCCTTGGGTACGCCGGTCGAGCCGGACGTGTACATCACATAAGCCAGGCTGTCCGGATGAAGCGCCGGGTCGGGATTGCCGGCAGGCGCGCCGATCCGAGCTTCAGCCTCGCCGTCGATTGTCCAGGCCTCGACGTCCGCATCCGTGATCACAGACGCCAGGTGCGGAAGCAGCCGCTCCTGGGTCAGCACCAGCGCCGTTCCGCTATCACGCAGCATGTGGAGCAGGCGATCGGACGGGTAGTCGGGATCGAGCGGCAGATAGGCGCCTCCGGCCTTCAGCACGGCCAGGACGCCGACGATCAGCTCGATGCTGCGCTCGAGCGCCAAGCCGACCAGCCGGTCGCGACTGATCCCGTGCTCCCGCAACCGCCATGCCAGGCGATTGGCACGCGCGTTCAGCTCGCCATAGCTGATCTGCCGTTCACCGAAGATCAACGCGATCGACGATGGCGAAGCCGCGGCCCGGGCTTCGATCTGCGCGACGATAGTGTCGCCAAGCTTCGGTGCCCGCTCGGCGCTGCCGCCCCAGCCGAGCAATCTCTGCTCCTCATCGGCATCGAGGCTGTCCAGCGCGCCCAGCGGCCGCGAGGCGTCCGCCACGATCCTGGCCAGCAGTTGCGACAGCGAGGCTTGCAGATATCTGATATGATCGTGGTCGAGGCGGCTGCGATCGTAGCGAAAGCCCAGATTGATGCCGTCGGGCTTGGCGAAGACCGCCACCGTCAGCGCATAGTTGGTGATCGAGACCTGCTCGACCCGGCCGAACCGGCGTCCGCTTTCGCTCTCGCCCCGTAGCGCCTGATCGATCGGATAGTTCTCGAACACGAGGATGTTGTCGAACAACGCGCGTCCGGAACGGCCGGCAAGACGCTGAATGTCATAGAGCGGCATCCAGCCATGATCGCGCAGATCCGTATTGCGCGCCTGGAGGTCGCGCAACCACGCTCCCACTTCCGTTTGCGGGGCTGCTTGATCGACGACGGGTAGCGTGTTGATGAACAGGCCGACCATCTCCTCGGCCCCGCTGATCTCGGCCGGCCGGCCCGATACCGTCGCGCCGAAACAGACCGCGCTCTGGCCGGTGTGGCGACGCAGCAGCTGCGCCCACGCGCCTTGCACCAGCGTGTTCAACGTGACGTGCTCGCGCCGCGCAAAGGCTTGCAGGCTTGCCGTCAGGTCGGCCGTGAGCAGCAGGTCCGACGAGCCATGGCCGGAAGCACCGTTGGCCGCAGGTCCTCCCAGCGTGTCCGCTAGGAAGCTGGGCTCGTCCAATTCGGCCAAGGCCGATCGCCAGAACGACGCGGACGCGTCGCGGTCCTGCCTTTGCAGCCACGCGATGTAGTCGCGGTAGCGGCCCTTCACGGCCGATAGTCGCGCACCGCGTTCGTGCTGCAGGATCTCCGCCATCAGACGCGCGGCGCTCCAGCCGTCGAGCAGGATATGGTGGTGGGTCCAGATCAGCCAGTGGCGTGCCTCGTCGAGCCGGATCAGCCGGACCCGCTGCAATGGCGCTTGCGACAGGTCGAATGCCCTGGCGCGTTCGGCTTGCGCAATACCCGCGAGCGCAACCCGCAGCTCCTCCTCTTCCATGGCGGCCGCCCGCGAGCGCCAGTCTTCTTCCTCGAATGGCAAAGGCGCAGAGCGATAGACCACCTGCTGCGCGGCCCCCGACAGCTCGCGCCACGCAAATCCGGTTCGCAACACGGCGTGGCGCGAGCTGATCTCGTGCCAGGCTGCGCGCAGCCTGCCGGCCTCGAGACCACGGACCTCCAGGCCGATCTGGTTGACGTAATTGCCGCTCTCGCCATCACGAAGGGCATGGAACAGCATGCCCTGCTGCATGGGCGACAGCGGATAGATGTCCTCGATCTCGCGGCAGTCGATCGTCGCGACCAGCGCGTCGAGATCAGCCTGCTTGAGGTTCGACAAGGCGAAGTCCGACGGCGTGATGCCGCGGGCGCCGCCCGTGCAATGCGCGACGAGTTCGCGCAAGGAAGCCGCGTAATGCTCGGCGAGACGTTCGATCGTTGCGCGCCGGTAACGCCTGCGGCCATAGCTGAACGACAGGCGCAACTGTCCTTCGCCGACCTGACCGTTGATGCTGACCCAGCGGCCGAGTGGCGCGCTTTCGCTGCGCATCGGCCCCGAGCTCTCGGGCGCGAGGCGGAACGGGGCACTCTCTCCCATGCTGGAATCGAACTGGCCGAGATAGTTGAAGACGATGCGCGGCTCAGGGCGTGTCGCCAGGGCGCTCCGCTGCGCCTCGGTGCCGAGATGGCGCAGGATGCCGTACCCCAGCCCGCGGTTGGGAACGGCCCGAAGCTCCTCCTTGATGGATTTGATCAGAGAGGCATCGTCCTCGGAGCTACCCGACAGCCGCACCGGAAAAGCAGTGGTGAACCAGCCGATGGTGCGGGACACATCGGCGCCCGCAAAGACGTCCTCGCGGCCATGGCCTTCGAGCTCGACGACGACGTCCTCGATCCCGCCCCAGCGCGACACGGCTCGCGCAAGTGCCGCCAGCAGGAGATCATTGACCTGGGTGCGGTAGGCGGACGGGGCTTCCTTCAGCAGCCGCGTGGTCAATCCGGCGTCGAACGCCAGCAGGACCTCCTCGCCGTCTGCAACCCGGTCGACCCCGCCATGATCGTCATCGCAGGGAAACGCCGCATGCGATCCCCGCTCCAGCCAATAGTCGAGCTCGGCTGCCAGCTCGTCTGTCGCAGCATAGGTCTGCAATCGCGCGCCCCAGGATGCATAAGAGTCGCTCCTCGCCAGCGCGACTGAAGCCGCGCCCTGGCGGAGCTGATCGTACGCCGTCGCAAAGTCTTCGAGCAGCACACGCCATGACACGCCGTCGATGACGAGATGATGCACCACCACCAGAAGCCGCTGGCTGCCGTCCGCGAGATCCATGCCGACCACACGCAACGGCGGCCCGGCCAGCGACAGGCTGGCCTGAGCTTGTGAGGCGACCTTCGTGACTGCGGCGGCATCCTGGAGGTCACCAAGAATCCACAGCAGCTCGGACGTTGGCGGTGTAGCGCCGTAGGTCGCGCGCCAACCGCCATCAATCTCCTCGAAGCGCAGGCGCAGGGCCGCATGATGCGCGACAAGAGCGGCAAGCGTGAGCTCGACGAGCTTCCAGTCGAGCCGCGACTTCGGCATCAGCAGGACGGCCTGATTCCAGTGATGACGGTCCCCTGCATCCTCACTGAGGAACCGCAACTGGATCGGCAGCAGCAGGTGCTCGCGGCCGTCGAGATCGATCTCAGCGGCGACGATCTCCGCTTTGTCTTCACTCCGCGCCACGCGCGCCAGATCCTGCAAGGTCTGATGCCGGAAGACGTCACGCGGCTCGATCAGCAGGCCCGCCTGGCGCGCGCGACCGACCAGCTGCAGCGAGATGATGGAATCGCCGCCGAGCTCGAAGAAATTGTCGGTGGCGCCGATGGCGGGCTGGCCGAGCAGCTCGGCCCAGATCGCAGCGAGCACCGTCTCGGCTGCGGAGCGCGGCGCGACATGCGCGGTGGTTGCGGCCGGCATCTCAGGCGCCGGCAGGGCGTCGCGATCAACCTTGCCGTGCGCGGTGAGCGGCAGCCGGTCCAATCGCACGATGCGGGCCGGCACCATGTAGTCGGGCAGCTCATCCGAGAGCGCCGCACGCATCGCCGCTTCGTCGAACGGCCCATCGCCGGCGACATAGCCGACCAGCTGACGGCTGACGCTGGCTTCAAGGGCAACGACCACGGCCGACCGCACGCCGGCCTGCCGCGTCAGCCATGCCTCGATCTCGCCGAGCTCGATCCGGAAGCCGCGGATCTTCACCTGATGATCGGTCCGGCCCACATATTCGATGACGCCATCGGCGCGCCACCGCGCCAGATCGCCGGTGCGATACAGCCGCGCGCCCGGCGCGCCAAACGGATCAGGGACGAAGCGGTCGGCCGTCAGCTCGGCGCGCTGCCAGTAACCGCGCGCCAAGCCCTCGCCGCCGATGATCAGTTCACCGGTCACGCCGACCGGGACGATGTTGAAATCATTGTCCAGGATGTACGCCGAGCGGCGGCCCACCGGGCGACCGATCGGGGCATAATTGCCGTCGATCTCCTCGCTCGCATCGACCTTCCAGACCAGCGGCGTGACCACGGTTTCGGTCGGCCCGTAGCCGTTGATCAATGCCCGCGGCTTGAGCGCGCGCTTGACCTTGTCGAAGCCGGCCTTTGGCATCGCCTCGCCGCCGAACGAGTACAGCTCGACTGGCGGCGGATCGCCACGCCACATCGCGAAATCAGCGAGCTGTTGCAGGTAGGCGGGCGGGAATCCGGCATTGGTGACGCGCTGCCGGCGCAGAACCTCGATAGTCTGTTCGGCGGACCACAGGTCCGCATCCCGCATCACGAGCGCCGCGCCGCAGGTCAGTGCGGTCCAGAGCCGCTCATGGGCGCCATCGAAGGTGAAGGACAGGAAGTGCAGCTCGCGCGAGTGCCGATCCATGTCGTAGAGCCCGGCCGTCACCTCGCAGTGCATGGCGAACGGACCGTGTTCGACCGCGACGCCCTTGGGGATGCCGGTGGAGCCGGAGGTGTAGATCACATAGGCAAGACTGGTTGGCACCACCGCGATCTCGGGATCGCTTTCGCTCTCCTTGGCGAGATCGATCGCACCGAGCGGAACGACCACAACGCCAGCTGGCGGCGGCGTTAACGCCGAACTATCTGCGTCGACCAGCACGACACGCGCGCCGGCATCGCGCAGGGTGCCGACCTGTCGTCTGGCCGGATGCTCGGGATCGAGCGGCAGATAGGCTGCACCCGTCTTCAAGATGGCGAGCAGCGCTGTAATGAGGCCTGGCGAACGCCGTGCCGAGACACCGACAAGGTCGTCGCGCCCGACACCGAGGCGGATCAGGTGGTGCGCGAGCCGATTGGCGCGGCGGTTGAGCTCGGCATAGCTGATCTCATCGTCACCGAAGACCAGCGCCGGCGCGTCGGGCGTTTCGGCGGCCAGCCGTGCAACCGTCCGATGCACCGGTGTGAACGATGAGCTTGCCGTTTCGTCGGCGCGATTCCATTGCCGCAACTGCCCCAGTTCCTGTTCGGACAGCAACGCCACATCGGCGATCCCTTGCGCGTCGTCGGCGACCATGGCCTTCAGGGTCGTGGCCCAATGCGCGGCAAGACGCTCGATCGTCGCCGCCTCGAACAGCGCCGTCGCATAGGTAAAGACGGCGCGGATTTCGCCTGACAGCCCCTCCTCGGTATCGAGCGCGAGGTCGAACTTGACGGCATCGACCTCTGTTTCGATTGTCTCGATCTGGAGACCGGTCCGATCCGATGGACTAGCCGACGCCCGACGGCGCTGGTGATTGTAGAGGACCTGGAACAGTGGATTCTGACTCAGGCTGCGCGTGGGCCGAAGGATTTCGAGCAGACGTTCGAACGGCAGGTCCTGGTTTTCCTGTGCCTCGACAGTGGCCGCATGAACCGCCGCAATGAAGTCCCTGATCGCCGCGCGGCCGTCGATCTGCGTACGAAGCACCTGGGTATTGACGAACAGACCGATCACGCCGCGCGCTTCGTCGCGATGCCTGTTGGCGACGGGCACGCCGATGTTGATGTCGGACTGCCCGGTGTAGCGATAGAGCAGCAGCTTGAAGCTCGCCAGCAGGACGGCGAACAGGGTCGTGCGATGCCGCCGCGCGAGCCCGCGCAAGCCATCGGCTAGCGCCGGGTCGAGCGGGATGCGATGTGCCGATCCCGCCAGATCCGGGACCGCCGGGCGCGGCCGGTCGATCGGCAGCTGGAGCACCGCCGGATCGGCGAGACGCCTGGTCCAGTAGCCGACCTGCCGTTCGCCATCGACCGCACTCATCCAGAGCCGCTGCCATTCGGCGTAGTCGGCATAGTCAATCTCCGGCTCCGGCAGCGCCGGTTCTTCACCGCAAGCGAATGCCTCGTACAGTTTCCAGAACTCGTCAACCAGCACGCCCATCGACCAGCCGTCGGCCACGATATGGTGCAGGCTGACGACGAGGAAGTGATCGCCCTCGTCCAGCGTCAGCAGCGTCGCGCGCATAAGCGGGCCGGCCTCGAGATCGAACGGCAGCGAGGCCTCCTGCCGCGCAAGCTCGCGCGCCTGCCGTTCGCGGTCGTCGCCATCGAGGGCCAGGTGCCGCAATGCGGCCGGCTGCGGAACCTGGATGACTTGTTCGGCCTGCTCCCCTTCCTGCCGAAAGACGGTGCGAAGCGCGCTGTGGCGGGCGACAAGCATATCGAACGCCTGTTGCAATGCGCGTGGTTGCAGCTGGCCGCGCACGCGCACCGTCGCTGATATGTTGTAGGCCGCGCTGGACGGATCCATCCGCCACAGGAACCAGAGGCGCGCTTGCGCAAAGGACAGCGGCGCCCGCTTTCGCCCCTGGCGCACGATCGGCAGCATGGCGAGGTTGACGCCCTTCGCCGCGAGCTGCGACACGAACGCGTGCTGCTTGCCGGAATCGAGACGCATCAAGCGCCGTGAAATGTCGCGCAGCTGCTGCTTTTGCGTGGTTGCCGTGTCACTCATGGGACAGTTCGACTTCCTTCAACAGGTCGAGCATCGCTACGATGTCGTCGCTTCGCTTGTCGATCTCGCTCTCCAGGCCCAGCGCAGCAGCCATGGTTTCAACGGTCGTCAATTCAAACAGACGATTGAGCGGCAGGTCGTGGCCGAGATCCCGCTTGATGCGGCTGACGAGCTGGACCGCGATCAAGGAATCGCCGCCGAGCTCGAAGAAATTGTCGGTGACACCGATATTGGGCTGGCGCAGCAGATCGGCCCAGATCGCGGCCAATGCAGCCTCCGCCGGCGTGCGCGGCGCCACATGCTGGGCGGACGGCGCGAGCTGATCCGGCGCCGGCAATGCCTTGCGGTCGATCTTGCCGTTCGGCGTCAGCGGCAGACGCTCCAGCACCACGATCCGCGCCGGGACCATGTAGTCGGGCAGCACCGGGGACAGCGCTGTTTTGAGCGCCGCGCCATCCAGCGCTTCGCCACTGACATAGCCGACCAGCTGGCGGCCGGTGCCGGCCTCGCGCGCCACCACCACGGCCGCGCGAACGCCCGGCTGCGCCTGCAGCCGTACCTCGATCTCGCCGAGCTCGATGCGGAAGCCGCGGATCTTCACCTGGTAATCGGCACGGCCGACATAATCGAGCACGCCGTCGGACCGCCACCGCGCGACGTCGCCGGTACGGTACAGCCGTGCGCCCGGCGGACCGAACGGATCGGGGATGAAGCGCTCCGCCGTCAGGGCGCCGCGCTGCCAATAGCCGCGGGCGAGCCCGCTCCCGCCGATATAGAGCTCGCCGGCAACGCCGACCGGCGCGAGGTTGAGGTCACCGTCGAGAACGTAGAGCGTGGTGTTGCCGATCGGGCGGCCCAGCAGCGGACGATCATCCATCGCATCGAGCCGATGGCGCGCCGACCACACCGTGGTCTCGGTCGGACCGTACAGGTTCCAGACTTCGCCGGCTTGCGCCACCAGCCGCCGCGCCAGATCCGGCGGCAGCGCCTCGCCGCCGCACAGCACCCGGCAGCTCGCCGGCAGCGCAGGGCCGTCATGATCGAGCAGCATCCGCCAGGTCGACGGCGTTGCCTGGATCAGGGACACGCCATGCCGCTCCACGATCGCCTTGAGCTTGGCAGGATCATGCGCGGCCGCGCGATCCGCCAGCACGACGCAGGCGCCAATCGTCAGCGGCAGCCAGAGCTCAAGCACTGCGATGTCAAAGGACAGCGAGGTCAGGCCAAGCACCCGGTCGGCGGCCGTCATGCCGGGCTGCTCCGCCATGGTCGCCAGGAAGTTCGTCACCGCGTCATGACGGACCATCACGCCCTTGGGCAGGCCGGTCGAGCCCGAGGTGTAGATCACATAGGCGAGGCTCTCGGCGTGAACGGTGACATCGAGATTGGCGGCATCGCCGCCCTCGCCGTCCGCAGCGTCGAGCATCCAGGCCTCGGCGCCGGTCTCCGCCAGCACGGCGGCGAACTGATCGCGCAACTCCGTCTGCGTCAGCACCAGCGCCGCGCCGCTGTCGCGCAGCATATGCGCCAGCCGCTCCGGCGGGTAATCCGGATCGAGCGGCAAATAGGCCCCGCCGGCTTTTAGCACCGCCAGCAGCGCGACCAGCATCTCGACGCCGCGGTCGAGCGCCAGCCCGACCACGATTTCGGTCCCGACGCCGTGATCCCGCAATCGTCGCGCCAGCCGGTTGGCGCGCGCATTCAGCGCGGCATAGCTCAGCTCCGCCTCGCCGAACACCAGCGCGATCGCCTCAGGTGACTTCCGGACCTGTGCTTCAAATTGCTCGATCAACGACTGTCGCCGATCATGCGCCTGCGTCCGGTTCCACGTCTCCAGCAACAGCTGCCGCTCGTCGGGGGGCAAAATGTCGAGCTGCCGGACCGGCGCACGCGGCGCGCGATCCAGCGCATCGGCCAATTGATCGAGTGCCTGCTGCATCATGGCGCAAATGCGATCGGCCGAGAACGGATGGACGATCTGGGCGGACAGGCCAAGCGCCTGGCCATAATCCTCGACCGCCAGCATCAGGGGATAATTGGTGCGCTCTTCACCACCGAGCCATTCGATGCCGGAGTGCTCTCTGCCGGCAGCCAAATCGGCCGGCATCGCATTGTGCCGGTAGTTCAGGATCGCGCTAAACAGCGGCGCGGGCGCCGCGACGCCGCTGTATCGCTGCGCAAGCGCCAGCGAGGCGTGCTCGTGCGCCATCAGCTCGGTCAGCCGACGATGCGCATCACGGACGCTGTCCTCGACCGCTGTGTCGTCGAGGTCGAGCCGCAGCGGCAAGGTGTTGATGAACAGGCCCATGGTGCGATCGCCGCCGGCGCCGGCCTGCATGCGACCGAACAAAACAGTCCCGAACACCACCTGCTCGCGCCCGCTGGTTCGCCCCACCACCTGCCCCCAGGCGAGATGGCAAAGGCTGGCCAGGCTGACGCCCAACCGCCGCGCCTGCACACGAAGCCTTGCGTTCAAGCTCTCGGGCAGCATCAGCCGGGTTTCGGCAATACCGGCACCATCGCCGTGCACCCGATCCAGGCCGAACGGCGTGGAGGGCTCGTCGATGTCGGCGAGCATGCCGCGGAAGAAGCGCTCATGCTCCTTGGTCGCCGCCGATCCGCGCGCCTGTGCCACCAGATTCCGGAACGGATAAGGCGGCGGCAATTCGTGGCTCCGCCCGGACAGGATCTTCCCGACCTCGTCGTGCATCACTTCGAGCGTGGAGTGGTCGCCAATCAAATGATGCAGCAGGACCAAAAGCAGCCAGCGCTCTCCACCCGGATCGGCCGCGACCGCAAATCGCAAAAGCGGCGGCCGTCCGAGATCGATCCGATGCAAACGCGGATCGAATCGTCGCGCGAGCTGCTCATCCCCAGGGCCTTCGCCATCCAGCACGACCTCGTCGACGACCAAGGACGCCTGCCGCCAAACCACCTGTGCCGGCGTGGACAGTCCGCTCCACACGATAGACGTTCGCAGAATGTCGTGACGGGCGACCACCTGCCGGACCGCGTCGAGATAGCGATCGAGCAGGTCGCGGCTGGCAAAGGCCATTCGGCCGACCAGCAGATAGGGATCGCCTTCCTTCGACAGCAGGTGGTGGAAGAGAATGCCATCCTGAAGTGGCGAGAGGCCGTAGACATCCTGGATGTTGGCGACGCCGCCAGGAACGTCGGCCACGATGCTGTCGATGTCGGATTGCGTCAACGTGATCAGCGGCAACAATTCCGGTGTGATCGCCGTCGTCTGCCGGGTGATCTGATTGACCGGAACGTCGGCTTCTACGCCGCCATCGAGGCTGGCGGCAAATTCCGCCAGCACCGGCTTCGCGAACAGCATGCGCGCATCCGCCCTCAGCGCATGCCGCTGCAATCGCTCCAGCATGCGCACTGCGAGCAGCGAGTGGCCGCCGAGCTCGAAGAAGTGGTCACTGCGTCCGATCCGATCGACGCCCAAGAGCTCGGCCCAGATATTTGCGACAATCTGCTCGACCTCGCCTCGCGGCGGTTCGAAACGGCGCCGCGCATATGCATCGTTCTCCGGCGCCGGCAGCGCCTTGCGGTCCACCTTGCCATTCGCCGTGAGCGGGAGTGCATCGAGACTTACGAACGCTGACGGCACCATGTAGTCCGGCAGACACGCACGCAGGTGATCGCGCAACGCGCTGGCAAGCTCTCCGCCATCGCGCCTTACGCCCCCCCTAGCGGCCACATAGGCGACCAGCCGCATGTCGCCGCCATGATTGCGCTGCACCAGCACGATTGAATCGGCAACGTCGGCGTGCTCGTTGAGCCGAAACTCGATTTCAGCGAGCTCGATACGAAAGCCACGGATCTTGACCTGGTGGTCGTTGCGGCCGAGAAACGCAATATTGCCGTCCGCGAGATAGCGGCCGAGATCGCCGGTGCGGTACATGCGTGCATCCGCATCGCCGCAGAAGGGATCGCGCACGAAGCGTTCCGCCGTCAGATCGGCGCGATTGAGATAACCGCGCGCGATGCCGACCCCTCCGATATGGATTTCACCGACCGCACCGAGCGGAACGGGCGCACCGAACCGGTCCAGAAGATAGATCCGCGCATTCGGCAGCGGTCGACCGATCGGAGCCGCGTCGCCATCAAAGCCCCGATGCCGCAACCAGCTCGTGGCGCAGACCGTTGCTTCCGTCGGCCCATAACCGTTGAAGACGGCAATATCAGGAGGCAATCCCTTGACCAGCTCGGCCCTGGGCAATTCACCGGCAAGAACGAGAACCCGCAACGAGGCGAGCCGTTCGAGATCGGTCCGCCCGTGCAGCATCGCCGGCGGCAAGGTCGCATGCGTGATCGCATTGTCCGCGAGATAGCCGAACAATGCCGCGGTGTCCTGATGCTCGCGCGTGCCGGCCAGAAACAGCGCGGCGCCCGAGCACAGGGCCATGACGATTTCCCAGATGCTGGCATCGAAGCTGAGCGAGGCAAATTGCACGACGCGACTGCTCGAATTGACGTTGAACAACGCCCGCTGCGCCAACGCCAGATTCACCAGGCCAAGGTGCTCGACCATCACCCCCTTCGGCCGACCGGTCGAGCCGGACGTGTAGATGATGTAGGCGAGGCTTCGCGCAGTCAGTCCTTCGAGAAGATCACTCGGATCCGACGTCGCCTGCCCCGCGTCTGCGTCGGGGTCGACGATCTCGCAGGTCCCATCTGGAATGATCGCGCGTCCTGTGGCGTCTGCGATCAGCAGGCGCGGCCTGGCATCGTCGACAATCTGACGTAGCCGCTCCGCAGGATAAGCGGGATCGAGCGGCAGATAGGCGCCGCCCGCCTTCAGCACGGCCAGCAGGCTCACCACCATTGCGATGCCCCGCGGCAGGCAGATCGCAACGGGCTGATCCGGCACCACTCCCAAGGTGATCAAGTGCCGCGCAAGCCTGTTCGCCCGCGCATCGAGCTCGCTATAGCTCAGACGAACGTCCTCGTATGCCAGCGCAATGGCGTCCGGCGCCCTTCTCACCTGCTCCGCAAACAGATCTTGAATGCAGCTTTCGGAGGGAAACGGCGTGGCCGTCTCGTTCCAAGTGTCGAGAACGCGCCTGCGCTCATCGGCACCAATGATATCGATCCGGTCGACCTCATGGTCCGCATCGGAGATCATCGCCCGCAGCACGGTCAACAGATAGCCCCGATGGCGCGTGATCGTCGCTTCGTCGAATAGCGACGTCGCATAATTCAGGGAGCCGACAATGCGCCCGTCCATCTCGCCGAGATTGAGCTCGAGATCGAACTTGACCTGTTGCAGCGGAATATCAGCGATCTCGGCTTTGAGGCCGGGCAACTCGAGAGGCCCCCTCTCGTTGTTTTGCCAGGCGAACACGGCCTGGAAGACCGGTGTCTGCTCCGGCCGTCGCAGCGGTTGGACGATCTCGACGACCTGCTCGAACGGTAGGTCCTGATGATCCTGCGCCGCGAGCGCCGCCGCGCGCACGCGGCGGAGCAGTTCGGCCACGCTGGGCTCCGCCGAGAGATCAACGCGGACAGCCAGCATGTTGACGAAGAATCCGATCAGGCTCTCGATCTCCGGCCTATTTCGGTTGGCCGTCGCAGTCCCGATGACGATATCGGTCTGCGAGGAGAGTCTCGACAACACCACTGCCCAGGCCGCCAGCACCGTCATGAAAGCACTGGCGCCATGCGACTGACTCAGTCGCCTGATGCCGGAGGCCAGCTCCACATCGATCTCGATCGGCAGGGACGCCCCGGCGAGCGACCTGATTGGCGGACGCGGCCGATCCGTCGGCAATTCAAGCACGGCAGGAGCGTCCGCGAGTGCTTCTCGCCAATAGTCGACCTGCCGCTGCAAGCGTTCGCCCGACAGCCATTGCCGCTGCCAGACGGCATAGTCCGGATACTGGATTGCCAATGGCGGCAGAGGATCGTCCTTGCCAGCGGCGAATGCCCGGTAGAGAGCGCCGAGCTCGCGCACCAGAACGCCGATCGACCAGCCATCGGAGACGATGTGATGCTGGGTGAGCAAGAAGAGATGCTCTCCCTCCGCCATCCGGATCAGGCGACCGCGGACCAACGGTCCAGCGGCGAGATCGAACGGCGTCGCGGCCTCCTCGCGGCAGAGGCGCGCCAGCTCCTGCTCGCGATCGTCCCGGCTACTCAGATCATGTTCGAGCAGCGGCACACGCTCATCCGTGGGCAGCAGCACCACGCGCGGCTGTTCGTCCACTACGCGAAAGACGCTGCGCAGCGCTTCGTGGCGCGCGAACACACGGTCGATGCTGCGACGCAAGGCTTCGAGATCGAGCTCGCCCGTAAGCCGCAATGCTCCGCGAATGTGATAGCTGGAATTCGTACCATCGAGCTGCGCCAGCAGCCAGAGCCGCTGCTGCGCAAAGGACATTTCCAACGATCCGCTCCGCGCCACCACCGGAATGGCGCTAGCGCCACTCCTGTCGGCACTCCGGCCGCGATCCCTGGCCAGCGCGACGAGCTTTCTCATCTGCTGGGGATCCAGATCGCGTAAGCTCGGCTTTGCCGTGTCAGCCATGCTCACTGCTCCGTTCCCACCAGTTCCTGGAGCTCTTCGGCATCGAATTCTTGCTCGATGAGCCTGATCGACACGACCCGGGCAAATGAGGCAAGATCGGGATGAGCGAACAGATCCGAGACCGCGATTGACACGCCGATCTCCTGCGACACCCGGCTCAGCACCCGCACTGCGAGCAAGGAATGTCCGCCGAGCTCGAAGAAGTGATCGTTGCGTCCGACCTGATCGACGTCGAGCAGCTCCGCCCAGATCCCGGCCAGCGCCAGCTCGATCTCGTCCTCGGGTGCCTCGTAGGTGCGACTCGCCAACGCATCCTCGCCCGGCGCCGGCAGTGCACGCCGATCGATCTTACCGTTAGCGGTGAGCGGCAACTGCTCCAGCACCGTCACCGACGACGGCACCATGTAGTCAGGCAGAACGGCGGACAGTGCATCGCGCAAGGCGCGGCCGTCGAGCGACGGCCCGCCACTCGCATAGGCGAACAATTGGCGCCCGGTCCGGCCTTCGCCCGCCACAACGGCCGCCGCACGCACGCCACGCTGCTCGAGCAGACGCGCCTCGATCTCTCCGAGCTCGATACGGAAGCCGCGGATCTTCACCTGCTGGTCGGCGCGGCCGACATATTCAATCACGCCGTCGTTGCGCCAGCGCGCGAGATCGCCGGTGCGATAGAGGCGCGTGCCATCGTCGCTGAACGGATCGGGGACGAACCGCTCCGCGGTCAGTGCAGCCCGGTTCAGATAGCCGCGGGCCTGGCCAACACCACCGATGAACAGCTCGCCGGTGACGCCGGCGGGAACGATATTGAGGTCGGAATCGAGAATGTGCGCCGACCTCGCACCAACGGGCCGTCCGATCGGTGCGGGCTGGTGAGGTGTCAACGCGGCGGCGTCGACGATCCACGCCGTCGGCGCGATCACCGTCTCGGTCGGGCCGTAGGCGTTGACCAGAAGATCGATAATGAAAGCTTCTCGAAATGCCCTGACTCCGGTATCGAACCAGGCTTCGCCACCGACGATACAGGCCCTGATCGCCAGCCTGCGCCCGCCCTGCCGCAATGCCGCGCTCAATTGATCCGCATAGGCCGGCGGCAGAAAGATCGAGGTCACCGCGTTGCGGGTCATCTCGCTGACGAGATCGTCAATCAGGAGACCGGGCTTCGAAGGCAGGACGAGCGAACCGCCCGTCATCAGCGGTACCAGCCATCGCTCGTGGGCGATGTCGAAATTGATCGATGCCGTCTGGAACTCGCGGTCACGCGAGGTCATGCGGTACAGCCGGCCGATGGCTTCGCAATGCATCGCCAGCGGTCCGCGCGCAACCGCCACGCCTTTCGGCGCGCCGGTCGACCCGGACGTGTAGATGACATAGGCCAGGCTGTCCGGATGGATTTCGATGTCGAGGTTCCCGCCGTCCTCGCCGGCGCGCGGCGATGGCTCGTCGATGCAGAGCGCCTCGACCCCGGCTTCGCGCAGCACCGGTGCAAGCGGCTCGAGCAGCGCGCCTTGCGTCAGGACCAGCGCCGCGCCGCCGTCACGCAGCATGTAGGCAAGCCGCTCGGCCGGATAATCCGGATCGAGCGGCAGATAGGCGCCTCCGGCCTTCAGAACCGCGAGCAGCGCGATGATCATGTCCGGGCTTCGGCTCAAGGCAATGCCGACCAGCCGATCCGGACCGACGTTCCAGAGGCGAAGGCGTCGTGCGAGCGCGTTCGCACGCGCGTTCAACTCGCCATAGGAGATGCGCTGGTCGCCGCAGACGATGGCAATGGCAGACCGCGCCTGCGCGGCCTGCGCTTCGATATGCATCACGACGTCGGCGCAGGATGATGCGGAGGTCAGCCGCGCTGCGCCACTCCATTCGAGAGCTCGTCGCGCGTCCTGCTCGCCTGCCGCAGAGAGATCACCGAGCGCACGTTCCGCATTCGCCGCGATCCGGTCCAGCAGGCCGTGGAGAATGTCGCGAAGGCGCAGGATCGCCGCCTCGTCGAACCGGCACCGGTCATAGTTGAATTCAATGTTCAGCCGATCGCCTGCAGCGAACACCGCGACCGCCAGCGCATAGTTTGTCGGCGTCACATGCGCCACACGTCCCAGCCGCGGACCACCTTCCCCGCCTCGCAGCACCCCCTCGTCGATCGGATAGTTTTCGAACACCAGGATACTGTCGAACAGCGGCTGCCCGGCACGGCCGGCGAGGCGCTGAATGTCGTAGAGCGGCGTCCAACCGTGCTCGCGCAGCGCCAAATTCTGTTCCTGCAACTGGCGCAGCCAATCGCCCACGATAGCTTGCGGGCTGGTCGCATCGACGATGGGAAGCGTGTTGATGAAGAGGCCCACCATCTCCTCTGAACCGGGCAATTCGGCCGGACGACCCGAGATGGTCACGCCGAAAGAGACCGCGGACTGCCCCGAATGACGCCGCAGCAGCTGCGCCCATGCCCCTTGTATGAGCGTGTTGAGTGTTACCCGTTCATGCTTTGCAAAGGACTTCAATCGCTCGGTCAACGCTGCGTCCACCGCAAGCCCGACGCTGGCATGGCCTTCGGCGAGGGATGTTTTGGGGGGCGTCAGTGTGTTCGCGAGCAATGTGGGCGCCTCAAGCCCTGCCAGAGCCTCGCGCCAGAACCTCTCGGCGCTCTCGCGATCGCGGCCCTGCAACCATGCAATGTAGTCGCGATAGCCGCCCTGCACGGCCGGCAGCGGGCGGCCGCTCGCCTGCTGCAACACCTCGGCCACGAGCCGGGCCGAGCTCCAACCATCGACGAAGATGTGATGATGGGTCCAGATCAGCCAATGCCTGTCGTCGTCGAGACGGATCAGACGGATACGCTGAAGCGGCGGCTGCGAAATGTCGAAGCCCATCGCGCGCTCACGCCGGGACATCTCCGCCAGCGCGGCTTGCAGATCCGCAGGCGCGCTGTCGCGCCAATCCTCCTCGACGAACGGCACCGTCACTTGGCGATGCACCACCTGCTGCGCTGCGCCCGACAGGTTCTGCCAGACAAACCCGGTCCGCAGGGTCGCATGCCGGTCGCTGACCATCTGCCACGCGGCTTTCAGCTTGCCGGCATCGACGCCGAACAGCTCGAGCCCGACCTGATTCACATAGGCGTCGTTGGCACCGTCGCGCAGCGCATGAAACAGCATGCCCTGCTGCATCGGCGAGAGCGGATAGATGTCCTCGATGCCGCGCAGATCCAGGTTCGCAGCCAACCGGTCGAGGTCGGCTTGAGCGAGCCCAGACAGCGGGACATCCGATGGCGTGAGGCCGAACGCTCCATTGCAGCAGTGGGTGATCAGTTCGCGCAGTGCGTCTTTGTAATGTGCGGCGAGCCGCTCGACCGTCGCGTCCCGGTAGCGCTTGCGTCCGTATCCGAGAGATAGTTCCAATCGGCCGTCACGCACGAGGCCAGTGATGTTCAGCCAGCCGCGCATGGGTGCCGTGGCGCTACGCGAGGGACCTGCACTCTCCGCTGCGAAGGAGAAGCGCTGGTTGGTGCCTATGTTGGCGTCGAAGCGGCCTAGATAGTTGAAGACGATCTGCGGCTCCGCCAATTGAGCCAGAGCATGGCGCTGCTGCTCGGAGCCGAGATGGCGCAACACGCCATAGCCGATCCCGCGATTCGGAATCGCGCGAAGCGTCTCCTTGACCGCCTTGATCAGCGACGCCTCGTCGCCTGCATCTTTCAGCCGGACCGGGAAGGCCGTCGTGAACCAGCCGACGGTGCGGGACACATCCGCATCTGGGAAGATCTCCTCGCGGCCGTGGCCTTCGAGCTCCACGGTGATCTCGTCGTGCTGGCTCCAGCGCGACACCGCGCGCACGAGACCGGCGAGCAGGAGATCGTTGGCCTGGGTCCGATAGGCAGCCGGCGCCTGTTCGAGGAGCTGTGACGTCAGGTCGGCATCCAACACCAAGGACACCTCGCCGCCATCACCGACGCGATCGACATCGCCATGGTCGTCGTTGCATGGCAGGCGTGCGCCGGCGCCACGATCCAGCCAATACGGCAATTCGGCCGCGATCTCCGCCGTTCCCGCATAGGCATGCAGCCGCTCGCTCCACGAGGCAAAGGAGTCGCTCTTCGGCGGCAGCGCGACGGGACTGCCACGCTGCAGCTGGTCATAGGCCAACGCCAGGTCTTCCAGCAGGATACGCCAGGACACGCCATCGACGACGAGATGATGGATCGCAAGCAGCAAGCGTTGGCTACCGTCCGCCAGGTCCATGCCGACCGCGCGCAGCAGCGGTCCCGAAGACAGTGAGAGGCTTTCCTGCGCGGCACGGGCGAGCGCCGTGATGTCCGTCGCGCCGCCGACGCCCGCGTGAATCCATAACAGTTCGGATGACGCCGGTGCCGGGCCCTGCTCCGCCCGCCAGGCGCCATCCACCTGCTTGAACCGCAAACGCAGCGCATCGTGATGGTCCGAGATGGCCGCAAGCGCGCGCCGCAGCGTCTCCCAATCGACCTGCATACGGGGCAGCAGCAGAACCGCCTGGTTCCAGTGATCCCGGTTGGCAATGTCCTCGGCGAAGAAGCGCGTCTGAATCGGCATCAGATGGGGCATGCCAGATGCGGTGTCGCCGACTGACGCCTTCGCCGCCGGTCTCTCCTTCTTGGTCGTCCCCGCCGATATCACGGCGACCGTCGCCAACCCGGCAATCGTCTGCTGGCTGAAGATCTGCTTCGGAGTGAGCCGGATGCCGCGCTTGCGCAAGCGGGCGATGATCTGCAGGCTCAGAATCGAATCGCCGCCGAGTTCGAAGAAATTGTCATTACGGCCGACGCGCTCGCGAACGAGCACCTCGCACCAGACCGCCGCGATGGCAATTTCAATATCCCCCGCAGGCGCGGCATAGCCGGCCGACGCCCCCTCTTCGGCCGGTTCGGGCAAGGCGCGACGATCGACCTTTCCATTGGGCGTCAGCGGCAATTGCGCCAACATGACGATGTGTGACGGAACCATATAGTCCGGCACGATTGCAGCCAGCTGTTGCTTGATCGCATCGGCCTGTGGAGCGGCGCCGCTCTCAGCCACGCAATAGGCGATCAGCTCCTGGCGCTCACTTTCACCGATGGCGCGTGAAACGACCACCGCGTCACCGATTCCCTGCAGCGCCTTGATAACGCGCGCGACCTCGCCCAACTCGATGCGATAGCCGCGCAACTTGATCTGGTCATCAGAACGACCCAGGAATATCAGCCGGCCCTCGCGGTCGCAGCGGACACGATCCCCGGTTCGGTAGAGGCGCCCGCCCGCGGCGCCGAACGGATCCGGCACGAAGCGTTCCGCGGTCAGGCCCGCCGCGCCGCGATAGCCCCGCGCCAGCCCAGCGCCGCCGACATAGAGCTCGCCAACGACTCCGATCGGCACCTCGTTCAAGGCGTCATCGAGGACATGGACGCGCAGATTGGCAAGAGGCAGACCGATCGGAACCGAACCGTCCCCGCGGCCTGCCGCGCACTCATGCGTCACCGCACCGACGGTCGTTTCCGTGGGCCCGTAATGATTCAGGATCCGGCATTCCGGCCGCAAACGCCGGACGTCGTCCAGCAGCGCGCCATCGCACGCCTCGCCGCCCAGGACGAGCGCGTCGCGGGGGAGCAGATCGGCCGAGTGCGAGGCCTGAAGCAGCCCTCGCAGATGGCTCGGCACGATCTTGAGAATGTCGACCTCGCCCTCGCGCATCGCTTGCGCAAACGCATCCGCATCGAACACGGCCTCCGGTGACAGCAGATGCAACGTGCCGCCGGATGCGAGCGCACCGAACAGGACAGTGTGGCCGAGGTCGGCCGCCACCGTCGAAACCATCGCCATGCTCGCCGACGGGCGCGGCTTCAGGCGCTGCAACAAGGCTTGCACGTAATTGGCCAAGGCCCCGTGCGAGACGCTGACGCCCTTAGGCGCGCCGGTCGATCCGGAGGTATAGATGACGTAAGCGGTCTGCGCCGGGTGAATGATCGTGTCGGGCGGCAGGCTCGACACCTCGGCGCGCGCCGCTTCCGCCTCCGCGTCGAGCACCAGGCAGCCCAGCTCGCGCGCATCCGCCAATTTGTCGCCCGCCGCAAGCATGATGTCGATGCCACCGTCGGTCAGGATACGGCGGACGCGCTCCAACGGCCATTTCGGATCGAGCGGGACATAAGAGCCGCCCGCCTTCAGCACACCGAGCAAGGCGACGACAAAGGCCGGAGAGCGCTCGATCCACAGCGCAACCGGTGTCTCGCGTGCCACGCCCTTCGCGATGAGGGCGTGTGCGATACGATTTGACCGCTGCTCGAGCTCCGCAAAGGTCAGTTGCCCCCGGCCGCATCGAATGGCGATGGCGGTCTGTCGATCGACTGTCGCCGCGCGATGAAGGCTCACCACATCGGCGAAGCCGAACGCCGCAGCCTCACTCGGCACGGTCTGCCGGTGTCCGTCGTCGATGACGAAGTCCGATATCCGCCGCTCGGCGTTGTCGGCAATCTGGCGCAGCATCGAACCGAATTGCGTCGCCAATCGCGCGATAGTCGGACGCTCGAACAGATCGGTGGCGTAGTTGAACGTGACCTTCATGCCGACGCCATCGATGACGTCGAGGGCGACATCGAAATGCGAACCAGCGAGATCGACAATGTCGATGTCGGCAGTGAGCCCCCCGACGCCGGAGAAACCGCCCGGCGCCGTCATGTAGTTGAACTTCGCCTGGAACAGGGGATTTTGCCCACCGCTGCGTTCGGGCTTGAGGCCGTCGACCAGCATTTCGAACGGAAGATCCTGGTGCGTCAGCGCCTCGACCACCGACTCCCTGACCTGACGCAACAGGCTGGTGAAGCTCGCTTCGGCGGTCATCTCGGCCCGCAGCACCAGCGTGTTGACGAAACATCCGATCAGTCGTTCGAGCTGCGTATGCCGGCGCCCGGCGACCGGCACGCCGACACGCAAATCACTCTGCCCGGTGTAGCGCTGGAGCAGCGCGTAATATGCGCCGAGCAGCAGCATGAAGACGCTGACGCGCTGCTTGCCGGCGATCTCCCGGAGCCGGGACGCAAGCACGGCGTCGATGGCCAGACCGATCGTATCGCCGGCATGGCTCTGGATCGTCGGGCGCGGCCGATCATGCGGCAGCGCCAGCACCGGGTGAACATCGCCGAGCTTGGCGCGCCAATAGGCGAGCTGCCGATCGCCCTCGCCGCCCGCAAGCCAGCTTCGCTGCCAGGCCGCAAAATCAGCATATTGAATTGCCGGAACCGGCGGCACGCCTGCGCCTTGACCAGTACCGGCTCGATAGAGAGCGGCCAGCTCTTCGAGCAACACATCAAGCGACCTGCCATCGACGATGATGTGATGGGCCAGCAGCAGCAGTTCATACGCATCGTCCGCGAATTGAAGCAGCACGACGCGCAACAATGGCCCGTTCACGAGATCGAACGGCTTGCCGAGCTCTGATCGCCTGACCGTCTCCGCGCGCTCGGAGCGCTCCCGCACAGAATAGGCGCGGAGATCCTCGTGCCGAACGCCGATGCTCATGACATCGTGGACGAGCTGCGTCCCACGGCCGTCTCTGGCGATGAACGTGGTGCGCAATATCTCGTGACGACGGACGATCTCGCCGAAAGCACGCGAAAGCACTGCACGGTCGAGCCGTCCCTTCAGACCGATTGTGCTCGCAACGGTATAGGCTGTCCCAGCAGGATCCATGTTCCAGAGGAACCAGAGCCGCTCCTGTGCGTGCGACAGCATCGTGCGATCGGCCGCGACGGCCCATGGGATCGGCGGGAGCGCCCGGCCAGCGCCGGTGCCCGCCAAAACATCGATCCGGCCAGCGAAGGCCGCAAGCGCCGGCGCGTCGAAGAAGGTGCGCAGCTCCACTTCCACGTTCAGGCGGTCGCGGATCGCCGCGGCTACTTGGCCAGCCGCGATCGAGTTTCCGCCCAGCACAAAGAAATCGTCCTCGCGATGCACCGCCGCGACGCCAAGCGCCTCGCACCACATCGCAGCGACGGCGCGCTCGGTATCAGTCGCCGGCACCGTCAGGGATGCAGTGCCGCGGCGACGCCCTCTCTCGAACACCGCGAAGCTGTCGAGCGTGTTGTCGGCGAGACGCGTTGCGCAGGCCGACCGCTGCAGCTTGCCGCTCGTCGTCAGCGGCATCGCTTGCGGGTTCAGCAGAACGATCACGGCCGGATATTCCTGCGCCTGCCGGAGCACGGCTTCGCCGATCGCATGTGCGAGCGCTTCCGGATTGCTACGCTTGAGCACGGCGCGGCTGAACTCCGCCGCCACTCCGATGGCTTCACGCCCCTCGACCTCGATGGGAAAGGCGGCAACCCGTCCGCTGCGGACGGATTCGACCTCGGCTTCGACCGCCTGCTCAACATCCGTCGGATAGACGTTCTGCCCGCGAACGATCAGCAGGTCCTTGAGACGACCGGCCACCACGAGTGCGCCGTCGCGAAGGAAGCCGATGTCGCCGGTCCGCAGCCAACGCGCACCATCTCGCTCGACGAAGGCTTGATGCGTGGCCTCGACATTGTTCCAGTAGCCGAGCGCGACACTGGGACCAGTGACCCAGATCTCGCCCACCTCATTCGCCTCGGCCACCGCCGATTCGTCGACGCGCATGATGCGCACGGCGTGACCAGCGGCGGTTCGACCGCATGCCACGAGGTCCGTGCCTTCGCTGGCGCTCGCGATGCGGCCGGCGGCAAGTTCCGCGGTGTCGAGCGTGTAGCTGACGGTCTCGGCGGTGATGTCGCCGGCCGTGACCAGCAGCGTCGCCTCCGCAAGTCCATAGCAAGCCGTCAACGCCCGTCGATCGAACCCGGCCCGCGCAAACCGGTCGCCAAATTTCTCGAAGGTGGTGCGGCGGACGAACTCCGAGCCCGAGAACGCAAACCTCCACCGGCTGAGGTCGAGCCGACGGATGGTCTCTTCCGAGATGCGGTCGGTGCAGAGTGAGTACGCGAAGTCGGGGCCACCGCTCAACGTGCCGCCGTGACGGTCGATGGCCTCGAGCCAGCGCCGTGGCCGCTCCAGGAAGTTCCGTGGCGACATCAGGACGCCGGTAAAGCCCGTGAACAGCGGGTTCAGAAGTCCGCCGATCAGCCCCATGTCGTGATAGAGCGGCAGCCAGCTCACAAACACATCGTCCGGCGTTCCACTACAAACCGCTTCGATCGCACGCTCGTTGGCCGCTAGATTGCCATGGGAGACGCAAACGCCCTTCGGCTGCGAGGTCGAGCCGGATGTGTATTGGAGGAACGCGATCCCATCGGTGGCAGGCCTCGTCTCGCACCAGTCCGCGGCGAGATCGGGCGAAATCGTGTCCACCGCAACGATCTCCACGTCGGCGAGCTCGGGCAATGCCGCCTCGATGAGACCGCGCAGCCCCGTCTCCATCAGGATGAAGCGAGGCGCGGCATCCCGCAGGATACCGTTCAGTCGTCCTGCATAGCGCTCGGGACCGCCCTCAGGCGGATACGCCGGCACGGCGACTACGCCCGAATACAGGCAGGCATAGAATGCGACGGCATAGTTGATCCCGCTCGGAAGCAGAATCACCGCCCGTTCGCCCGCACCGCCCATCTGCTGAAACCATGCCGCAAGCGCCCTGATCCGAGCGTCCAGCGCGGCAAACGTCAGCTCATCGGCAACGTCGTCGCCCTCCAGGAATCGCAACGCCACCTTCTCCGGTCGCAAGGCGGCATGCTCTCGCAAGCGTTCGACGAGGTCGGATCTGTCCATGTTCTCAAATTCCTGTCCGGCCGCGCGCCGGGAATCCCCACGCCGAGTGCCGCCGATCACCCTTGCCGATGAGCTTCGGCCATAGCGACGATCACCTTGCGCGGCCCCTTGAACGGGGCACGCGCGTGCGCAGTGAGCATGTTGTCGAGCATCACGACGTCGCCGGCCTGCCAGGGAAAGCTGATCCTGTGCTTCTCGAGAACGGTCCGGACCGTTGACAGCGTCTCATCCTCGATCGTCGAACCGTCGCCATAGAAGACGTTGCGCGGCAGATCGGCTTCGTCCTCGACCACGTCGAGCAGACTCTCGCGCACCTCCGGCTCGAGATTGGAGACATGGAACAAATGCGCCTGGTTGAACCAGACCCAGTCACCGGTGACCGGGTGCTGCGCCGTGCCCTGACAGACCTGGCGCGTACGAAGCTCCCCATCTTCCTTCCACTCGCATTCGATGTCGTGGCGAGCGCAGTAAGCCTCCACCTCCGATCTGGAGTCGGTGCCGAACACCTGCTGCCAGTCGACGTCGAGCCCGTTGCCGTAGTTCCGCACATACATCACGCCCTTGTCGGCAAACCGCCCGCGAATGGCCGGCGGCATGTCGCGATAGATGGCGCGGCTGTCGGCGATCGGGGTCTCGCCGCCTTCCAGCGCCGGCTGCATGCAGTAGAACCAGATCTTCATCGGCCAATCGCGGGTATAGGCCTGCTCGTTGTGCAGCGGGATATGCTGGTGCGGCGGATATTCCGTGGACGTGTAGACGCCTGAGGTCACCTGCGAACGCGGCGTCGACCCGAACTCGTAGGTCAGCAGCGGATGACCGAAATCGGCCGCGAAGGCTCGAAACGCATCGGGACCATCGAGCGCGAAATCGCGAAACACGATGCCGCCGCTGTCGGTCAGGTACCGGTCGATCGTCGCGCGCAGCACGGGAAGGGCTTCGCCGAGCGGCTGCCCGGCCTCACCTGCCCTAAGCAGCATGGGAAGAGCCTTGCCCTCAATGAGTGGCTGGACGGAGAACGCGCTCATGATCCTCGCTCCGATGCGAAGCAATCGATTGCCCCGATTGCCGGGCCAGCGCCCAGCCGATCCGGTCGATCAGTTCGGCCTGCTCTGTGTGAATGAAGAAGTGATGCCCGGGCAGAATATCGAGCGTGAATGCCGCCGAGGTCTCCTGCCGCCAAGCCTCGAGTGCTTCGCGGCTGGTCTCGTCGTCCGCTCCGCCAAAAACGTGTACGGGGCACGGCAATGGACGCCGCGGCCGGTAGACATAGGCCCCGCACATCAGAAAGTCTGCGCGCAGCACCGGCAGCGCGGATCGCATCAACTCGGCATTCGACAGCGCCTCGTCGGGTGTGCCCTGAAGATCACGCAGCTCCTGCATCAGCGCCTGGTCGCTCAGGGGATGGCGCCACTTGCTGCCGTCCCGCACCGCCGGCGCTTCCGCACCCGAGGCGAAGAGAATGGCCGGCGCAGGCACTCCGCGATCGAGCAGGCCATGTGCGAGCTCGAACGCGATCACGGCACCGAGGCTGTGCCCGAACAATGCATAGGGCCCGTCGAGCTGCGCCGCGAGTTCACCAGCCAGCTGCGCCGCCAGCACGCGCGGATCGGTCGCCAGCGGCTCGTCCATGCGCGCACCGCGGCCGGGCCATTCCACCGGCCGAACGTCGATCCACGACTGCAGAAGCCTGCGCCACCGCGCATAGAACATGGCACTTCCGCCGGAATAGGGCAGACAAAGAAGCCGCATCGGACGACCGGACTTCGCTGACTACGTCGTCTGCTGAGGCGACGCGCCGTCCATGAACTTGCGCAAGCTGAGCGGGCGCATGTCGGTCCACACCTGCTCGATATGGTCGAGACATTCCTTCTTGCTGCCTGACTTGCCCACCGCCCTCCAGCCGGCCGGAATCTCCTTGAACATCGGCCAGATGGAGTATTGCTCTTCGTGATTGACGACGACGGTGAAGGTGACGTCGTCTCTGTCGAACACCATCATGGCGCGATCCCCTTTTCGGAAAGCGAAAGCAGAGACGTTTGACTAGGTGAGAAGCCGACGAGGGTCAAAGCAATATCGACGCGACTTTTTTTAAGACCTCAAAACTGGCGACGAGCGGATGCAATGCAACCTCCGCGTGGCGCGCCAACATGCGGCAATTTATCGAGATTTCAGAACACGTCGCAGATTGCTGCAATTCTAACTGTGCAGGGAGGAACTTTTCCGAGGCGGCGTGATCCCGCGCTTTTGTCGCCGGCAGCGTTTCATTGTGTTGTCATGAATGCGTTGAATCGGCCACGACGAAACAATGCCGCCGCGGATCCCGCGGCGGCATGAACTCCGGCTTCCAGGAAAGCTGCCTAAAAGTTGAAAGTGGTAGACACCAGATAGGTCCGAGGCGCGCCAAGCGTGATGACGCCGTTATACGCCGAGGCCCAGTAAGCTTTGTTTCCGACGTTTTCGATGTTGGCACGTACCACGATCGGCTTTCCGTTCCAGGGCGACGTAAAGGTATATCGCGCTCCAATATCGACGCGAGTCCATTCCGGCAAAGTGAGCGTGTTCGTAACGTTGACGTACTGCGAGCCCGTATAGATAACCCTACCCGTGAACGTGAGGCCTGGTACGAACGGTGTGTCCCATTCTGCGCCCATGTTGACGTTGACGACGGGGACGCCGACCGCCTTCTTTCCGTCGGTCAGCCCGCCTGGAGTTCTCTCCTGCACACCGTCGATCAGTGCGACGCCACCGAGAACGCGGATGTCGGGAGTGATCTCGCCGAAGACGTTGAGCTCTGTACCCCGGTTGCGCTGTCTACCATTGAGTTGTTGAGTCGCAGATACGCCGGAACCAACTCCGATGATGCTCGGCTGGCTTATATCGAACACGCTCAGCGTAGTTGTGAATCGACCAGCGTCGATCTTAATTCCTGCCTCGGCCTGCTTCGTCTGCGCCGGCGGGAAAACAGTCCCGACGTTCGCAAATGTACCCCCGACCACAGTCGGCGTCTGCAGTCCCTCAATGTAGTTTGCGTAAAGCGAGACGTTCTCAACCGGCTTAACGAGCAACGCATATGCCGGACTCCACACAGACGCATCTCGCTCCGGTCGGCTCAGACCGGGCGCGAGGAAATTCCTGACCTCCGACCCGGCCGTCTGGTGGCGAACGCCGACCGTAAACTGGACACGCTTATCCAAGAGTGAGATCGTATCCGAAATCCCGACGCTCTCAAGAGAAACATTCGTCCACTGGTTGGCCGCAATGTTGTTCAGCGTGGGTTGCGGAATATTTGTCGGCTCGGTGTAAAGGTTCCAGTAGATTAGATTGGCAGCAGGACTCGGGGTACGATTCCAGACCTGCTGGCGGTAGGTTCGGTCGTTGATCGAGTAATTGACATTTACGGCGTGGTTGAGGGGACCGGTGTCAATATTGGCGCGAACGCCAGTCTCCCCGGCGAACGTTTCGAATGTTTCTTTGCCACGTATTGGTTGAGAAGATATCCCCCCCAGCTGAAACACGCTTGGCGGCGCGCTCATGTTCGTCAGAATTGGCGACGGGTAAGTGTAATTGATATTGCTGTCGTGATAGCCAAATGCTGCATAGGCAGTCACCCAGTCAGCAAGGTCGACCTCACTGCGCGCGGTCGTGAAGAAATCGGTCGGTGCATAATAGGCCCAGGGAACTTGAAAATTGAGCCCGGCTTTTGGTGGCGGAGGAATGAGTGTGGTCGTGGTCGGAATCGTAAAGAAGCGCAACGGCGGCTTCAGATTATCGGCCTGATAGCCGATATCGACCGCCGCGCGCACGCGCTCTCCGCGATAATCGAGGCCCAGAACGACGTTTCCGAATTCGTCAGTCTGACGGTTCCACGGCGTGTTTCCGTTCGAGTAGGTACTGTTCAGTCGAACGCCCCACTCTTTATGCTCCCCGTAGCGGCGACTAACGTCCATATTCTGACCAAACTGCGATCGTGAGACATAGGTTGCCGTTAGCTGCGTAATGTCGAAGTCGGGCGCATGCTTGGTGATCAGATTGACGCTTCCACCAACTGCACCGCCGCTCGCAACGCCAGTGCCGCCGGCCGTCATGCCATTGAGCAATGCGCTCGGGCCCTTCAGCACTTCAACGCGCTCCACGAAATTTGCGCCCGAAGAATAGTATGGTGCGATTCCGTAGAGGCCGTTCAGCCCATAGTCGCCGCTGTCGTAGTAAAAGCCACGAATAAAGAGACTGTCCGCACCGCCACCGGCTGCCTGAACGACCCTGACCGAGGGATCATTCGCCAGGACATCACGGATCGTGCGCGCTTGCTGGTTCTGCATCAGCTCCGCCGTATAGCTCGTCTGGTTGAACGGCGTGTTCATCACGCCGCGATTGCCGAGCAGACCGAGGCTTCCGCCGGTTGCAACCTGGCCGCCTGCGTAGGCGGGCGGCACCGTGCCGACCGTTCCGGTCGAGGGCACCACATAGGGAACGGGTGCAGCCTGGCGCGGAGGCGCCGCGGCGACTGATCGCTGTCCACGCGAGGCGCGCGTCGACTGTGATCTCTGGACCGGCTGACGAACTCTTGGCTTGGGGGCATCCACGGTCACGGGCGGCAGATTGGATTGCGCAACCGCATGCTGAAGGTCACCCGAAGATTCCATCGACAGTGCGAGATAACTCACCGCGCCCAACGATAGTGTACGCACGATTTTCCTGGCCGAGAGTTCACGCAACATTCCTGCGCCCCAATTCCACTTGCAAGCACGTCCCCGTCGCTTCCTAACATACGACGGTGCTGCGAGAAGGAATTGGGACCTAGAAATTATCTAAGGTTGCACGACGAAACCGTCGTGATCGGAGAAGCGATTTCCTGCTTCGAACTTCACTGCAAATTTTCGAAAGCTTCTAGTTTCAAATCGTTCTAAGCGCCGATCCAACATGTGACATGCAGGCGATACGCTGTCACTCCGTCCGGAATTCTCTATTTAGCCAAGCAGGTTGCGTATGGTGCGCACGAATATTCTTGCACCAATTTCTATCAACTGATCCGGAAAGTCGTAGTTCGACTCATGCAGCCCGGGATGCTCTTTGCCGGCTCCCAGGAAAAACATCGCCGACTTCGAACGGGAGCCAAAACGTCCGAAGTCCTCGGAGCCACGCAGTGGAAGGCCCTCCGCCGAATGTCGCACCCCCTCTGCGTCCAGCGCGCTTCTAAGCTGGGCAACAGCATCGACGTCGTTTGCGCAATGATTGAAGACGTCGCGATAAGCGATTTCCGTGCTCAGCCCCTCACCGGCCGTCACGCGCCGAACCAAGTCTTCCGCCTCCAGGCGGAGCCGTTCCATCATCACGTCGGTGCATGTTCTCAGTGTCGCCCACAACTCGCCGAAGCCCGGCGCGATACCGAACGCAGGCTCCCCAAGTCTTGCGTGGGTGACCGTCAGCATTGAGAAGTCGTCGTCTAGCTCCGTCCCGCGCCCGAGCGCGGGTATCTCCAGCAGAAGCCTGGCGAGCGCGTCTTTCGGGGAGATACCGAGCGCCGGATTCGACGCGTGCGTCGTTCGTCCTGATAATCTGATCTGCATTCCTTGCGAGGCGCAATTCACCAAACCTTCGGCAAGAGAGACCTGTCCAAGACCGAGGCCTGGAAGGTTATGCAGCGCGAAGACAAAGTCGGGCCGCACCTGCTCAAACTTCGCGTCAGCCAGAACGGCGGCCGCACCGGACCCGTCCTCCTCGGCCGGCTGAAACAGGAGTGCTACGCGACCTCGGCTTGGACGTTGCTGGCTCAGATCTTGCGCTACGGCCGCCAGAATTGCCATATGACCATCATGACCGCAGAGATGGGCCTTTCCTGCTACCAGTGATCGATGCTTGAGTTCTGGTTTTTCCTGGATCGGCAGTGCATCCAGTTCGGCCCGAAGCATGATCGTCGGGCCAGACTCACGTCCATCATAGATTCCAAGCACGCCGTGACCACCGAGGCCCGAAACGATCCTGTCGGCACCCGCCGCCTGAAGACGGGCCCGCACGGCTTCCGCGGTTTTTGCCTCTTGCCCCGACAGTTCCGGCACGGCGTGAAGATGGCGTCGCCATGCCACCAATTCATTCAGATCGTTCTCGGTCAGGAACATTGGGCTTCTTTCTCACTCGTGACCGGCGGCGAAACGCCTGTTGTAGTCGCTGCACTGCTCTCGTCAATTCGATCGCGCGGAAGCCGAGCTCACTATCACGCCTCAGACCGTCTGCTCAAATTTGCAGTCGATAGATTTTTGTGCATCTCCCGGTGCACACATCGTGCACACGCCGCCCCTTAGCCGATTGAAAATATTGAGCTCTCGCTCCAATCCATCACGGGCGCCGTAGAGAGCTTTCCATCGTCGCGGTCTCGCCGCGGGCCTGCGGCCGACGCCTTCGTCAGCGCGGGACGACGGCCGTCGCCTCGATCTCGACACGCGAGGATGGCTCGACGAGACGCACGACCTGCACCAGCGCCATGCTGGGGTAATGGGTGCCAATGACCTCGCGATAGACTTTGCCGAGCGCTTTCAGGTTCGACACATATTCGTCCATGTCCACGACGTACCAGGTCAGGCGCACGAGATGGTCCGGCCGCGCGCCCCCCTCTGCCAGAATCGCGACGATGTTCTCGAGCGTCTGGCGGACCTGCGCAACGAAGCCGTCCGCAAATCGCCCGGCTGCGTCCCAACCGACCACACCACCCGTCACGATGAGTCGTCCTTCAGCCATGACGCCATTCGCATACCCCTTCGGCTGCGGCCAGCCGCTGGGCTGAAGCAGTTGCAGACCACGCGTCGCGGGGACTTCCGGCTTGCTGATCGTGCTCATGCGTAGTTCTCAATCCCTTCAGCGCGGCTTCAACAGCTCGCGGGCGACAATCAACTTCTGGACCTCGGTCGCACCCTCGTAGATGCGCAGCGCGCGGATTTCGCGGTAGAGACTTTCGACGACCTCTCCCTTGCGCACGCCGCGGCCGCCGAACATCTGGACGGCACGGTCGATGACGCGCTGCGCGGTCTCGGTGGCGGTCAGCTTCGCCATGGCGGCTTCGCGCGTCGTCGGAAGCTTCTGGACATCGCGGCGCCAGGCCGCGCGGTAGGTCAGCAGCGCCGCCGCGTCGGTGTCGGTCGCCATGTCGCCGAGCGCGGCCTGGGTCAGTTGAAGATCCCCCAGCGTCGCACCGAACATGTTTCGGCTGCGGGCATGCGACAATGCCTCGTCGAGCGCGCGACGGGCAAAGCCGAGGGCTGCGGCGGCGACCGATGCGCGGAAAATATCCAACGTCTGCATCGCGAGCTTGAACCCGCCCCCGGGCGCGCCGAGCCTACGGCTCGCGGGAATCCGGCAATTAGTAAAGCGCAACGTCGCCAGCGGGTGCGGCGCGATGACGTCGATGCGCTCGGCAATGCTAAAACCGGGATCATCCGGAAAGACGACGAAGGCCGAAATGCCGCGGGCGCCCGGCGCCTCGCCCGTTCGCGCAAACAGCGTATAGACGTCGGCAATGCCGCCGTTCGAGATCCAGGTCTTCTCGCCGTCGATGACGTAGTTGTCGCCGTCGACCCGCGCCGTGCAGGACATCGCCGCGACGTCCGACCCCGCCTCCTTCTCGGAGAGCGCGAAGGCCGCGAGCCATTCGCCGGAACGCACCTTCGGCAGCACGGCCTTGCGCAACTCCGCCGAGCCACCCAGTGCAATCGCTCCGGAGCCAAGCCCCTGCATGGCGAAAGCAAAATCGGCGAGGCCATCGGCATAGGCCAGCGACTCGCGCGACAGGCAGATCGAGCGGGAATCGATCGACGTCGCATCGCCATCGGGCGCCGCGACCGCGCAATCGAGCAACCCCGCCGCGCCCATCGCGCGCACAAGCTTGCGACAGGCACCATCCACATCATTGTGATCGATCTTGTCGAGGGCTCCCGACTGCACGAAGCGATCGAGCGCCTCGCCGATCGCAAGATGGCGGGGCTCGAAGAACGGCCAGTCCAGCCATTCGCGCCGGATCATCTTTACCACGGAGTTCATCCGATCCCTCCTTCGCTCACTGCGCGGCCACGGCAGCGGCACGCGCCAGATTGGCTTCGTATTGTCCCTTGGCGGACAGATACTGCTTCGGCCAGTTGACCGCTGTGATGCCGATGCGCGCGGCTTCGTGCAGCGTCCAGGCCGGGTCGGCGAGATGCGGCCGCGCAATCGCGCAGAGATCCGCGCGGCCAGCCGCGAGAATCGAGTTGGCGTGATCGGCCTCGGAGATCGCACCGACTGCTATCGTCTCGATGCCGACTTCGTTGCGGATCAGATCGGCGAATGGCGTCTGGAACAGGCGGCCGTAGATCGGCCGTTCCTCCTTCCAGACCTGTCCCGAGGAGCAATCGATCACGTCTGCTCCCGCCTCCTTGAACATCGCAGCGAAGATCGCGGCGTCGGCCGGCGTGTTGCCGCCTTCGGTCCAATCATGGCAGGACAGCCGCACCGACATCGGCCGATCGGATGGCCACGTTGCGCGCATCGCCCTGAAGACCTCCAGCGGAAAGCGCGCACGATTTTCGTGGTTGCCGCCATATTCGTCAGTCCGCCGGTTGGTCAGCGGCGAGAGGAAGCTCGACAGCAAATAGCCATGGGCGCAATGAAGCTCGAGCCAATCGACACCGGCGTCGGCAGCACGGCGCGTTGCGGCGACGAAATCGTCGCGGACGCGGTCCATGTCGCTGCGGTTCATCTCCCGCGGCAACTGGCTGTGCGGCAGATAGGGCAGCGCGGAAGCCGAGATCAGCGGCCAATTGCCTGAAGCCAGCGGTTGGTCAATCCCCTCCCAGGCGAGCCGGGTCGATCCCTTCCGCCCGGCATGGCCGAGCTGGATGCCGACCTTGGCATGTCCGAGGCTATGGACCAGATCGACCAGCCGGCGCCATTGTGCCGCTTGCTCATCATTCCAGAGCCCGAGACAGCCCGGCGTAATCCTGGCATCCGGTGAGACGCAGGTCATCTCGGCAAAGATCAACGCGGCGCCGCCCATGGCGCGCGCTCCGAGGTGGGCGATGTGGAAGTCGTTGATCAGCCCGTCCTTCGCCGAATACATCGCCATCGGCGAGACCATGATGCGGTTCGCCAGCGTGAGGCCGCGCACGCGGTGCGGCGTCAGCATCGGCGGCGGTACCCGTTCGCCGTCCTCGACGGCGATGCCCGAGCGCGCGGCAAACCATCGCTCGAATCCTTCCAACCAGGCACGGTCGCGCAGGCGCAGGTTTTCATGGCTGATGCGCTGGGAACGCGTCAGCATCGAATAGAAGAATTGCGGCGGTTCGAGCGTATCAGCATAGCGCCGGCCGACCACCTCGAACCATTCCATCGCATTGCGCGCGGCGTTCTGGATGCGCGCCACGTCGACGCGGCGTACTTCCTCGTAGGCCTCCAGCACGGTCTGGATGCGGTCGCGCCCGTGACCATGGCGATCGAACTGGTTGGCGAGCTCGATGGCGTCGTCGAGCGCGAGCTTGGTGCCCGACCCGATGGCGAAATGCGCGGTGTGCGCGGCGTCCCCCATCAGCACGACATGGGAGCGGCCGTTGAACACGCTCCATTTGCCGCAGATCAGGCGGCTGAAATTGAGCCAGGCCGAGCCGCGCAGATGGCGGGCGTTGGTCAAGAGCTTCGCACCGTCGAGCGTCTCGGCGAAGATCTTCTCGCAGAAGTCGATCGACCCCTGCTGATCGAGCTCGCCCAGCCCGTGAGCATTGTAGGTCTCTTCCGTGGTCTCGACGATGAAGGTCGAGGTCTCCGCGTCGAACTTGTAAATGTGTGCCTGGAACCAGCCGTGCTCGGTCCTCTGGAAATCGAACGTGAAGGCGTCGAACGCCTTCTTGGTGCCGAGCCAGATGTAGCGGTTCGGCCGGATCACCATGTCCGGCTGGAACTGTTCGGCATAGCGGGCGCGAATCCTGGAATTCACACCGTCGGTGGCCACGATCAGGTCGGCGTCGGGGAATTCAAGATCGGACTCCACCTCACGCTCGAAGGCGAGCTCGACACCCAGAGCCTCGCAGCGCCTCTGGAGAATGTTGAGCAGATGCTTGCGACCAATGCCGATGAAGCCGTGGCCGGTCGTGCGCTGCCGCGTCCCCTTGAAGACCAGCTCGATGTCGTCCCAGTGATTGAAGGCGTCCTCGATCTCGGCCGCGCTTTCGGGGTCGGCAAGACGCATCGCAGACATCATGGCATCGGAGAATACCACCCCCCAGCCAAACGTATCGTAGGGCTTGTTGCGCTCGACGACCGTGACGACATGTTCCGGATGTCGACGCTTCATCAGGAGGCCCAGATAGAGGCCGGCCGGCCCGCCGCCGATACAGACTATGCGCATGATCCCTCGCTTTCGCGCGTTGCGCCGAGCTCTCACCCAATTATTTTAAGTATAAAATATTTCCTCGACGCGTGCCTTGTCAAGGCGGTTCTGCAAAGGCCCTGGAGGGCACGCCCCTCGCCGCGGCGTCGATCTGAATTTTAGTGTAAATCGGATGCACGGCGGCGCCGATTCCGGATCCCCCGGACCCAGCCTTGAATTTACTTTTGGCACGAACTATCTTGCCAATGTCCACGAGAGCTGCGCCAGCTTTCGTAAGCCACGAAGCCCGGGAGATTCGATTGGCACTCGCGAAGGAGTCCACCCCTGTTTCGGCCAGGAACGAGACGGATCAGGAGGCTGAGTACAGGGCTCAAACACGCCTTTGGCTCCGACTGCTCGCCTGCACGTCCCTCATCGAAAGCGAGTTGCGGCGCCGGTTTCGCGAAGAGTTCGACTTCACGATGCCCCGCTTCGACGTTCTCGCGCAGCTCGACCGCGAACCAAGCGGACTTGTGCTGGGAGAGCTGCCCAAGCGCCTGATGGTCTCGGCCGGGAACCTCACGCCAATCGTCGACCGCCTGGTCGCAGATGGATACATCACCCGCACGGCGTCGAACCTCGACCGGCGGGTGCAGATCGTCTGTATGACGGTCGAAGGCCGCAAGATCTTCAGGCGAATGGCCAAGAGCCACGGCGCGTGGCTTGCCGAGCTCCTGGCGGATTTCCCGGCAGATCGGTTCGATGGATTGATCGGCGAGCTCGACGAACTCAAGGCCGCCGTCAGGGACGCCTTGCAAAAACCTTGAGCGGATACGACGTCAGCGTCGTACCTTCACTCCGGCCGCTTCGCGATCCCATGTATCCGTCGTGACACCCGCATCGCGCAGCACGCCCTTCTTGATCTTGCCGTTCTCCGTCAGCGGCATCTGACCGAGGATTCGCACATAACGCGGAATAGCGAAATAGGCGATCCGTCCTTCGCAATGCCTGACGATGTCGACGGGCTGTAGCAAGTGGCCCGGTTCCAGCAGAATCGCAGCAGCAACTTCATCCTCACCCAACTCCGACGGCAGCGGGTAGACCGCGCAGGCAGCGACCGCGGGGTGCGCCTGGATCGCCTGCTCGACCTCCCACGAGGACACGTTCTCGCCGCGCCTGCGGATGGAATCCTTCATGCGATCGATGAAGCGATAATGCCCGTCGGAATCGCGAACGACCCGATCGCCTGAGTGGAACCACAGATTTCGCCAGGCCTCCACGGTCTTCTCCGGCATGCCGAAATAGCCGGACGCGAACGCAAAGGGTTCTCTCGCGCGAAGCACGAGCTCGCCGGCCTCTCCATCAGGCAGCGCGGAATCATTCTCGTCGACGATCCGCGCCTCAATGCCATCGGCCAGGTACCCCATCGTCCCCGCCCGATCCGACGGAATCGTGCCGGCGAACACGAAATTCGTCTCCGTCGACCCGTAGCCGTCGACCAGCGGTACGCCGAAGCGCTCGCGGAACGGGCCGTGGATTTGCGGCGGCACGCCGCCGCCAAGAGCGACACGAAGACGATGCATTGACTCGTCTGCGCTCTTCGGCTGTGCCAGGAGCATCGACGCCATCGCACCGAGCAGATAGCTGACCGTCGCATTGTGCTGTCGCGCGGCAGCCCAAAAGCCGGAAGCCGAGAACTTCGGCTCGAGCACGTACGTGCATCCGTTCAGCAGCGCCTGATAGAACGCATTCAGCGCGTTGGTGTGAAACAGCGGCAGCGTGGTGAACAGCACATCGCCCTCGCGGATTCCGAGCGCGCGCGCCGAATAGACGCCCCACCAGAACAGCTGCGCCTGCGGACAGCACACACCCTTCGCAGGCCCCGTGGTGCCCGACGTATAGAGGATCGCAACGGTGTCACCGGGACGCACGGCGCCGGCCGGGGCTGCGGCGCCAAGAGGCGGCAGCGGGACCGCGGAAAGCCTGGCACCGATTGCGTCGGCGGCAGCTCCGATGATCCAGGTCCGAGGCGGCAGCTCGACATCCGCCTCGACACTCTCGACCGCGCTGGCGAACTGAGCCTCGATGACGAGCAGCGCGGGACGCGAGTTGCGGAAAATGTGGGACAGCTGGAAGCCGCGCAAGGCGGTATTGATCGGGACCGCAATCGCCCCCAGCCACGCACAGCCGAGATAGACCTGCAAGAACTCCGGACGGTTCGAGCACATCAGCGCGACCCGGTCGCCCGGCTTGATCCCGGCATCGACCAGCGTCTGGGCCGACGCAGCCGCAATCGTCGCAGCCTGCGTAAAGCTCCAACGCGCCTCTCCGGCAACGAGCAGAAGGCGATCGCCGTAACGCTCCGCCTGGCGCGTGAGCATCGTCGAGAGGATGCGCTCAGACGGCGGAAACGACGCCATCGCGCGCGCCCAGGCAGGCGTCACATCCTCACCGCCGACCACCTCGGTGATGTTCGCCAGCGCATCTTTCTCCATTGCGACCATGCTCGCACCTCAAGGCAACAGCTTGTACTTGCCGTCCTCGATCTGAACCATGATGCGCGAGCGATCGTCGACTCCATGCCGGTCCGCCGGCGTGTAGGTGTAGACGCCCTGCGTCCCGACGACCTCCCTGGTAGTGAACAGTGCCTGGCGAATCGCGGTACGGAACTCAGGTGAGCCTGGTTTGGCACCGGTTGCCAGCGCACGCTTGGCGGCGTCGGCGAAGATCAGCCAGCCGTCGAAGGAATAGGACGAGAATGAATCCGTCGGCGCCTCGCCATTGGCCTTTTCGAAGGCCGCGCGGAAATCCAGGGCGACCTTCTGGATCGGATTGCTGGCCGGAAGCTGCTCCGCCGCGGTCACAGGTCCCGTCGGGCACATGATGCCATTGGCGGCTTTGCCGGCCAGACGAAGGAAATCGGCGCTGATCAGCCCGTGATTGCCGTAGAGCGGTCCCTTATATCCCCGCTCGGACAGAGCGATGACCGGCAGCGCGCCTGGCGTGCCGGTGCCGCCGAGCATGATGGCGTCGGGACGCGCGGCGAGTGCGCGCAGCACCTGAGCCGTCACCGACGAGTCCGACCGGGCATAGCGTTCGTTGGCGACGACCTTGATGCCGGCGGCCTTCGCACTCTGCTCGAGCGAATTGTACATGAGATCTCCGAACGCATCGGAGAAACCGATGAAGGCGACGGTCGTCAGGCCCTTCGCCTTCATATGGTCGACGATTCCTTGCACCAGAAGCGGCGTGGGCTGCGGCGTCTGCACGACCCAGGGACCGCCGTCGCCTGACGCCACCGGTGCGATCGGCGACACCGCGATCATCGGAATCTTCATTTCGATGGCCGCGGTCGCCATCGCGAGCGTCTGGGGAGCGCCGGACGTGCCGATCAGGATATCGACCTTCTCCTGCTCCACCAGCTTGCGCGCATTGCGTGCCGACGCGGTCGGATCGGAGCCGTCGTCGAGCTGGATGACCCGCAGCTTTTCGCCGCCGATTTCGCCGATATAGGCCTGACCTGCCGCGATCCCCTTCGCGTTGGGAATACCGATCGATGACACCGGCCCACTGAGGCCGGTAACGAATCCGACGAGGATCTCGGCTCGCGCGAATTGCGGAACGGCAAGCAGCAATGCAGTGGAAGCCACCAGGCTCTTGATCAAGTTCATGGCACCTGTCTTTCGGGAGAATTTCTTGGTCTGATTGGCGAGCGCCATTGATTGGGGCTCAAGTGGACGACACCAGAGCGATGACTCGAAGCGGGCTGCCGGAACCGTTCTGGATCTTTAGTGGCGAGGCCACGATGACGGCGCCGGTGGCCGGAAGCTGATCCAGGTTACACAGGCATTGCAGGCCGTAGCGGCCCGCGCCGTGCAGGAAGTGATGCGCCGGATAAGGCGGCTCGAAGTGTCCGGCCTGCCCCGCATCCGTGCCGATGGTTTCGGTGCCGAAACCGATGACACCGCGCTCCTCCACCAGCCACTTCATCACCGCCGGGTTCGGGCCCGGCGTATGCGCGCCGTCGTCCCTGAGATTGGAGTAGTCACGCCAGCCCTTCTTCGACCAGTCGGTCCTGAGCAGGACCCAATTCCGCTCGGGGATCCGGCCGTGCCTGGCTTCCCAAGCTTCGACAATCGGGACGGTCAGCAGGAAATCGGGATCCTGCGCCGCCTGCGCCGAGCAGTCGATGACACAGGCCGGTGCGATCATGTCCTTGGCCGGCATCGTGTCGACGGCATTGTTCGGCAGGTTCTTGCCGGTGAACCAGTGAATCGGCGCGTCGAAATGCGTGCCGGTGTGTTCGCCAAACGTAACGTTGTTCCAGTACCAGGCCGGGCCGCGACCATCGTATCGCGATATCTCCTGGATGCGGACAGGCGCGGCCTGACCGAATTCCGGCGGCAGGACGATGACCGGAAAGTCCGGACTGAGTGTGAAGGTCAGATCGACGACGCGCACCGCGCCGGAAGAAATCGCACTCGCCAGCTCCAGGAGATTGCTTTGCATCGTCAAGTCCTCCAGCTCGGTTGAAATCCCGCTTCTTATCGGTCGAGCTCGCGCTCGAGCGCTTTCGGATTGGCCGCGAGACGTTGCCGGATCTCTTCGGCGACATCTCCGACATACATCTCTTCGAGTCCGTTCTTGAGGCCCGACACGACCGCCTGCGCGATCACGCGCGGCGCGACCTTGGGCGGCGGCACGGTCTGGAACCATTCGGTGTCGACAGGGCCGGTGAACAGGTTCATCACCCGGACGCCGCCCGGCCGCAGCTCCGCGCGCAAGCAATGCGACAACGACAGGCAGGCGGCCTGCGAAGCCGAGTAGGCGCCGAAGGCGGGCCAGTTCGCCAGTGCATAGACCGAGAGAATATTGACCCATGCCGCGCTGCTGTTGATGCCGTCGGCACCGCGCATCCGCATGGCGGGGCCAAAGGCTTGAGCGAGATTGATGAAGCCGAGATAGGCCTGGTCGATCTCGTCCCGTGCGATGCTCGTGCCCCTGCGATCGAGCAGGCCGCCCGGCCGGACATATTCCGTCGTGTTGACGAGAATATCGACCTTGCCGCCGATGTCGGCCGCAAGATCGGTCGCCGATTTTTCGTCAGCCGCATCGAGAGTCACGATCTCGATCCCGTCCTGACCGCGTAGCCGCTCCTCGCCGGCAAACGGCCGCCAGGGTTCGGCAATGCCGACGAACACCGTCTTGGCGCCCGCCGCCTTCAAAGCGGCGACGGCTTCCTGACCGATGACGCTGCGACCGTTGGTGACGAGCACGCGACGGAATTTCGGATCGGCCGTCATTTCCCGCCACTGCTTGTCGTCTGCCATGTTGGGTGTCTCCGCTTCGGGATGGGCAAAGGCCACCGCCTGGCCGCTCTTGTCGAGTTGCAGCGACATGCTGACGGCCGCACCCTCTGCACAGTCGGCATGAAGATGTGCGACGATCGTCGGACCGCAATCCATCTTGATGAGGCCGATCCGCCACGGTGCCCGTTCGCGGAAATAGACGTCGCTCGGCACCCGCGCCGTTGTCTCGGCAAGCAGTACACCTCGCCGCGGCGCATCGACGAAAGCGAGGCCGGCAGAAAGACAAGACGGGCAGGCTTCGCGCGCCGGATAGGCAAAGGCGCCGCAAGCCTCGCAGCGCTGCAGCATGAAGCGGCCTTCGGCGGCCGCGCGCGTGAACCCGTGCGATATCCTGCTGCGCGGTCGCGGTGGCGAGGCCGGCAGCCGCGTCCGCAGCAGCGGATTCTTGCGCCGGGGCGGCTTGATCGGCTCTATCATCGCGAAGGTCCAGCAAGGATCGCGGCACCCGAGGCGAGACCACGATCATAGTTGATCATACCGAACCCCGAGGCCAGAGCGAGGCTCGCATTCCTGACCTGCGTGGGACCGGCACTGCCCAGAACCTGCCGCAACCCTTCAACGAGGCCGAGATAGGCGCCGGCGGCACCGGCCTGCCCGACCGAGAGCTGTCCGCCCGAGGTGTTGTGCGGGAAGTCGCCGTCGATGGTGAGATCGTGTTGGCGCACGAACTCAGCGCCCTCGCCCTTCTTGCAGAATCCGAGATCCTCGAACTGCATCATCGTGATGACGGGATAGTCGTCATAGGTCTGCACGACATCGAGATCGTCAGGCTTGACGCCGGCCATCGCATAGAGCTCGCCGACATCCATCGCCCAGCCGCCGCGCACCTGCATCGGATCGTCGGCAAAGGCATTGTGCCGCTCGATCGTCGAAAGGAGTCGCGCGGCGGGCAGCTTCAGGGATGAAGCCGTCTCATCGCGCATCACGAGGAAAGCTTCCGCGCCCGCACAGGGCATCACGCAATCAAACAGGTGGATCGGATCGGAAATCGGCCGGGCCGCCAGGTATTGCTCGAGCGTGAGCGGAGCCTTCATGAGCGCATGCGGGTTGCGCAGGGCATTGGCGCGCTGGGCGACAGCGATCTTGCCGACGTCCTCGCGCGCGACGCCGAACATTCGCATATAGTTGCGCGCAATCAGCGCAAAGCTGGCATTGGCGCCGCCCGCGCCGTAAGGATAGACGGCGTCCTGATTGAACCGCGAGAAATTCTCCAGCGTCAGCCTGAACGAATCGACGTGATTGGTGTCGCCAGCGACGCACGCCACGATGTCGGCATCGCGCGCCTGAACCGCGCGCGCCGCCTTGCGCAGCGCCGCAATAGCGCTGGCGCCGCCGAGCGGGATCGTGTCCAACCACCGGACGCAGAGCCCGAAATGCTGTGTCAATCCGATGCCACTGTCCGTGCCCATGGTGAAACTGGAGACGCACAGGCCGTCGATGTCGGAGGCCTTGATGCCGGCCTGCGCGACGAGCGCGCTCAGCGCCCGCCCGATCCACCACTGCGCGCTCTCGATGGAGTAGCGCACATAGGGAATCGTGACGGGAGCCGCGATCACCACGCCGTCATATGGTGCGCGCAAGGTGTTGGTCACCGACCGCCCTCGTTCATCCGCCTCAGACCACCGTCAGTTTCACGTCAATATTGCCGCGGGTTGCGTTCGAATAGGGGCAACGCTCATGCGCACCGGCAACGACCTCTTCGGCCACGGCCTTCTCGACACCGGGCAGGCTGACCTTCAGCTCGACAGCGAGCGCATATCCGACGGGCACCGGCCCCATCGCAACCTTCGCAGTCACGGACGGCTCGGCAGAGGGCACCACCTTCCGCGTGCGCGCGACGAGCTTGACCGCGCCGAGAAAGCAAGCGGCATAGCCGGCCGCAAAGAGCTGCTCGGGATTGGTGCCTTCGCCACCGGGACCACCCATCGATTTCGGCAAGGACAGGGACACCGAGAGCAGACCGTCAGCGCTGGCCGCCTTGCCATCCCGACCTCCGGTCGCCGTCACCTCGGTCTCGTACAGGATCTTTTCGGGGGTCATCATTATTTGTTCTCCAGGGACAGTTTTTCGAGGACTAGCGGCTGTTACGGGCAAGTAGCGCGCGGAAGTCATCGCGGGCCTGGGCGCTGGCCCGCCTGAAGCTCGGCCCGCGGCTGGGCTCGGTGCCATTGAGCTTCCGGAGCTGTACCCACATCTCGGCACTCTTGAGCGCCACGGCCGCGCAGTTGACCACTGGGGCGTGGCCGACCTTCAGGCCATGCTCTCGCCCGATCAAGAGGCCTGGCAACACGCCGGCCGGAATCACGACATCCGCGCCGCGCTCCACCAGCGGGAGCGCGCAGGCGACGAAGTCCTTGATCATGCGGGCTTGCGCGGCAGCGTTTCCGGCGAACGCATCGGCGAAATCATCCGGCCTGCAGCCAAGGCCGGTCACATGGACGACGCGATCGCCGAGGCCGTAACGCTCAGCCTGCTCATAGTGCAAGACCTCGAAGACGGGATCGAGCGTCACAAGACCTAGCCGCCGCCCGAGTTGTGAGGCCGCCAGCAACGTCGCCTCGCCAGTCCCAATCACGGGAATGTCGAGCGCCGAGCGCAGCTCGTAGAGTCCGGGATCCTGAAAATGCCCCATGACGAAGGCGTCGAACCCACCCTCCTCCGCTGCAATACCGTTGTCGATTGCCTGGACCGCACAGCGCAATTCCGCGAGCCGTCCGAACTCGCGGTCCGGCGGACTGATGCCCTGGACGTGGACCGTCGTGCCTGGCGCAGCGATGTCGTTCAGGTATTCCGACAGCCGCGCCATGTAGGGCGCATTCACGCTCGCATCAACAAAGCTCTGCCAGAAGATGCGCATCGTCCTTCTCCTCAAGCGGTGATCGGAGGATCGGTCGTCGGCTGCCGATGAATATATTTCAACCATAAACTAATTGACGCGTCAAATGCGCGCGGCGGCGACGGCGACCAGTGCCGTCGGGGTCAAGGCGAGCACGGCGTTTTCTGTGGGTCGATGAGCGCAGGAGCGCCGCACACTGACGAAATTGTATGCAACAACATTTTTTTCTGACAGCCCCGTGACACGTGTTGACGGCGCCACCGGAGTTACTTTAGGCTTTAAGTAATTCCTCGCCGGTCAAAGACCGGTGGCCATGACAATGATGTTGCAGGGCACCGATTTTGAGAGACTCGATCGTGTGGACAGTCGCCGTGCTCGAACAGCCGGCCTTAGCAGCAGCATCGCCGTTCGCGCATCGCGGCGGCACCGACGACCTTTCATCGCTCCGGAAAAGGCCCGCTTGCATGTGCCGGTGGGCCTATCGTTCGCGCGGCACGCAACATCATGGCTGCTGAGCGCCCGGAGCACACTCTTCGGTCGCGCCCGGTATTTGGCGCCGCAGCAATGTTTTCAATCGGCCGGTTCGTCGTTCGGGGACCCCGTGCGGCAGCATCGAAGCATTCCTATCCAGCATCAACGGAGGAGAACGCATATGCGCAAGACTCTGAGTTTACTTGCACTTGCCGCCGGCATCGTCACAGCCCCCGCCGCGCGGGCCGATATCACCATCGGCTTCGTCACCTCGCTCAGCGGCAACGGCTCGTCGATCGGCATCCCCTACGGGCGTGGCATCAACGCGGCCTATGAATACAAGAAGACCATCAACGGCGAGACCGTCCGCCTGATCCAGCTCGACGACGGCTCCGACCCGTCGGCCGCGACCCGCAATGCCCGCAAGCTGGTGGAAGAAGAGAAGGTCGACCTCCTGATAGGCACGGCGACGGCGCCCTCGACCATCGCCATGGCGGCGGTGGCGAGCGAATTGAAAGTGCCGATGATCGCGGTCTCGCCGATCGGCAAACTGCCGGAAACACCCGAGCAGTGGGTGGTGTCGGTGCCGCAGCCTGCGTCCCTCCTCGTCAAGATCATCGCCGATCGCATGAAGCGCGATGGCATGAAGAACATCGGCTATATCGGCTTCTCCGACGCCTGGGGGGACCTCGTCTACAACGGCGCCAAGGCGGCGGAGGCCGCCGGCGATGTCAAGATCCAGACCAACGAGCGCTATGCGCGCACCGACACTTCGGTCACCGCGCAGATCCTCAAAGTGCTCGCGGCGCGGCCGGACGCCGTGCTGGACGGCGGCTCGGGGACGCAAGGCGCGCTGCCGCTCCTCAGCCTCGCGGAGCGCGGCTTCAAGGGAAACACCTACGGCACGGTGGCGCTCGTCAATCCGGACTTCGTGAACGTCGGCGGCAAGGCGGCCGAAGGCATCCAGGTCTCCGCCGGCCCGGTCATCGTGGCCGAGCAGCTGCCCGACGAACATTTCGCCAAGAAGATCGCGCTGGATTTCCGCAGCGTCTACCAGAAGGTCCATAACATCCCGACCACCGACGGCTTCTCGGCCTACTCCTTCGACGCCTGGCTGATCTTCGCCAACGCAGCGGAGCGCGCGCTCAAGACGGCGAAGCCCGGCACGGCGGAATTCCGCGCCGCCCTGCGGGACGCGATCCTCAGCACCAAGGAGCTGCCCGGCGTGCACGCCATCTACAACTTCAAGCCCGGCGCGGTGACCGGCGTCGATGAGCGCGCGCTGGTCGTGGTGCGCCTGACGGGCGGCGCCTGGAAATACGCGCCGTAGTCGGACAGGGCAGGCCACCAGAACAAGGGGACGGCGTTCTCAATGACGAGCGACATCGCAGCCATTCTTGCGATCGACGGGATCGCCACCGGCGCAGTCTACGCGCTGGTGGCGATCGGGACCGTCCTCATCTTCACGGTGACACGGGTCATCTTCATTCCCTTTGGCGACATCGCGGCCTTCACGGCGCTGACGCTGGCGGCGCTCGACGCGAAGCGCTTTCCGGGCACGGGTGCGCTGGTTGTCATCCTTGCGTGCCTCGCAACCCTGATCGAAATCGTCTCGCTGCTGCGCAACGGCGAGCGTCGGCTGCTTCCGCGCGCTCTCTTCTTCTATCTCGCATTGCCGCTGGCCGTGGTTGGCCTCGCCTGGCTGACCATGCGCGCCGAGCCGCCGCTCGCCATCAGGCTCGTGCTGGCCTTGATGCTGGTCACCCCCATCTCCCCGCTGCTGGACCGGATCGTCTTCCGTCCCATTGCGGACGGGACGGTGCTGCTGCTGCTGACCGTCTCCGTCGCCCTGCACTTCGCGCTGGTCGGCCTCGGGCTGCTCTTCTTCGGTCCCGAGGGTGTCAGGACCGAGCCGCTGACATCATTGTCGACCGAGTTTGCGGGCGTGCTGATCTCGGGCCAGACCATGCTGATCGTGATCGCAGCCCTCGTCTTCTCCGGCCTGCTCTATCTCTTCTTCGACTTCACCCTGGTCGGTAAATCGCTCCGCGCCACGGCCGTGAACCGGACCGGCTCCCGCCTGATGGGGATACGTCCCGCACGCGCCGGCACCATCGCTTATCTCCTGGGCTCGCTGATGGCCGGCGTCTCCGGCATCCTGATCGCGCCGGTCAACACCATATTCTACGATTCCGGCTTCCTGCTCGGCCTCAAGGCTTTCGTCGGCGCCATCGTCGGCGGCATGACCAGCTATCCCGGCGCGGCCATCGGCGCCGTCGGGGTCGGTATCCTCGAAAGCTTCGCATCCTTCGAGAGCAGCGCACTGAAGGATGTCATCGTGTTCTCGCTTCTGATCCCCATCCTGATCTGGCGATCCCTCGCCTCGCTGCATTCCGAGGAGGAGATCGAGGAATGACGCGCCTTCACGTTCAGCTCGCGGCGGTGGCGGCGGTGGCGTGCCTCGCGCTCGCGCCAGTCGTTCTCAACCCGTTCAGCATCACGCTGATGAATTATATCGGCATCTATTCGCTGGTCGCGATCGGCCTTGCCCTGCTCACCGGCGTCGGCGGCATCGTGTCCTTCGGACAGGCCGCCTTCGTCGGCGTCGCGGCCTATGCCACCGCCTGGGTCTCTGCGCTGAACGGATATTCCCCCTGGCTCGGCCTCGTGTTCGGGGTGGCGCTGACCTGCGGCGTCGCAACCGTCCTCGGTGCCGTCACCTTGCGGCTCCAGGGCCATTTCCTGTCGCTCTCGACCGTCGCCTGGGGGCTCGCCATCGGCTTCCTGTTCGGCAATGTCGAGGGGCTCGGGCGCTTCAACGGCATCTCGTCGATCCCGCCGATCAGTATCGGATCATTCGCGCTCGTCTCGAGCGCCCAGATCTATTTCCTGATCTGGGGCATCGTCGTCGTGGTGCTTTTCCTCGGCTACAATCTCCTCGACTCCCGGATCGGCCGCGCCATGCGCGCGCTGCGCGGCGGCAATATCCTGGTCGAAAGCCTCGGCATCAACGCGTTCCGGATCAAGCTCGTGACCTTCGTGATCGCGGCCTTCCTCGCCTCGCTCTCCGGCTGGCTCTACGCCCATATGAGCCGCTTCATCAGCCCGGGCCCGTTCGAGGCCGGCATGGGCATCGAATATCTGATGATGTCGATGGTCGGCGGCGCCGGCAGCCTGTTCGGCGGCGTCGTGGGCGCCGCTATCGTCACCCTGCTCAAGAACAGCGTGCAGGACTATCTGCCGCTGATCGCCAAGGGCGCGTCCGGCCAGCTCGAGATCGTCGCCTTCTCCGCGCTGTTCATCCTGTTCCTGCAATGGGCGCGGCAGGGCATCGTGCCGTTCGTCGCGCGCTACTTGCCGAAGATCAAGCGCGAACGGCCGCCAGCCGCTCCGCCCCTGCCCCGCCGTCCCCAGCCGAAACCGGGCGAACTGCTTCTGAAGGTCGACGGCGCCGAACGGCGGTTCGGCGGTCTTGTCGCCGTCAACAATGTCAGCTTCGAAGTCCGCTCCGGCGAGATCCTCGCCGTCATCGGCCCGAACGGCGCCGGCAAGAGCACGATGTTCAACTGCCTGACGGGCGCGCTCAGGGTCAACAAGGGCGAGATCGTCTTTGCCGGACGCGCCATCACGCGCGATCCACAATCCCGCATCGCGAGGGGCGGAATCGCCAGGACCTTCCAGCATGTGAAGCTGCGGCCGCGCATGAGCCTGCTCGAGAACGTCATGCTCGGCACCTACGCGCGCACCAGCACGGGCCTGTTCGCCGGCGCCCTGCGCCTCAACCAGCGCGAGGAAGCCAGCACCCGGCACGAGGCCTTGAAGCAGCTCGAACGCGTCGGGCTCGGCGACAAGCCGTTCGAGCTCGCGGGCAATCTGCCGCTCGGCAACCAGCGCATCCTGGAGATCGCGCGCGCGCTCGCCGCAGACCCGGCGCTGCTGGTGCTGGACGAGCCGGCCGCTGGCCTGCGCCGCCAGGAGAAGCTCAGGCTTGCGGAGCTGCTCCGCTCGCTGCGGTCGGACCATCTGACCATCCTGATCGTCGAACATGACATGGAGTTCGTGATGTCGCTGGTCGACCGCATCGTCGTGCTCGACTTCGGCTCCAAGCTCTGCGAGGGCGCGCCCGCCGCGATCCGGAGCGACGAACGGGTTCAAGAGGCCTATCTCGGAGGCGTCGCGTGAGCGAGATGTTTTCCATGACGGATGTGACCGTCTGCTACGACAATGTCGAAGCGGTCCGCAACGTCTCGCTGTCGGTCGAGGAAGGCCAGATCGTCACCGTGATCGGCCCGAACGGCGCCGGCAAGACCACGCTGCTGATGGCCGCTATCGGGTTGCTCGCCTCCCGCGGCCGCCTCGTGTTTCAGGGCAACGACATCGGCAGGATGTCCGTCGAGGACCGCGTCGAGCGTCGGCTGTGCCTCGTGCCGGAGAAGCGCGAGCTGTTCTCCGACATGTCGGTCGCCGACAATCTCCTGCTCGGCTCCTACAGCCTGCGCGACCGCTCGGGCGTCCAGAAGACGCTGGACGAGGTCTATGATCGCTTTCCGCGCCTGAAGGAGCGGCAGCGCCAGGCCGCCGGCACCCTCTCCGGCGGCGAGCGCCAGATGCTGGCGCTCGGGCGCGCGCTGATGGCCAAGCCGAAGCTGCTCATGCTCGACGAGCCGAGCCTCGGCCTCGCACCGCTGATCGTGCGCGAGATCTTCCGCACCATCGCCTCGCTGCGCGATCTCGGCGTCTCGATCCTGCTGGTCGAGCAGAACGCCCGCGCCGCGCTGGAGACGGCCGACTACGGCTATGTGCTCGAGACCGGCGAGATCGTGCAGTCCGGCCCCGCCAAGGATCTCATCCACGATCCCCGGCTGATCACGGCCTATCTCGGCGGACACTAGCGCCGGCCTGGATCAGGCCCCGCTCGCTGAAAACACAAAACGTCGAAAACAACCCCATGCACAGTAGCCGCTGACAGCGTTTTCAATGACTTGCGGCGAGCCTTACGGATTTTACGAAAACAGGTTGTTCCGTCGGGCAAAACAGGGGCATAATGCCATCATCGCCGCTCCGGATGCCGACGGCTTCAACCGCCAACCTGGACTTCCGTTTTCATAAGGTACACTGCAAGACGCGCGACCGTCTGAATCCGTGCGACGCCAATTCTCCAACGCTCTCGCCAATCTAGCGCGTGGACTCGTAACGCGCGGTCAGCCATAGCCGTGGATTTCACTCGTCAAGCCACCGCGTGACCTTTCGATCGATTGGTCCCAGTTCCTAGTGACACAGCGCCATGCTGATGGACGCGGACAATCGAGGTGTCGATCTCTGGACAGCGGCATCATGGGCAGCAGCAAGTGCGTCTAGAGTGACTTACATCACCTTATTCAAGTAACCCCCTCCGATCGTGCGCCGCACGTCGCGCTGATTTTGAACTCCCCCGCTTTGCGTGGCCACCAACGGCTACTCTGAACTCGAACTCCATAGGGAGGAAACCATGATGACCAAGACGCTGTTCGTCGGACTTCTTACAGCCGGATTTCTCTCTGCATCCTTCGCAGTTGATGCAGAAGCAGAACCAACTCGTTCCCAGCAAGTGAAAAACGTGGGAAGTAGCCAGAGTGGTGCCCGGGCGGGCTCCATGGATAGCTGGCCGCAGACGATGGACGAACTGAACAACGCCTACAACTGTGGTCCGTATGCGGACAAAGAGTCGGCCAAGAAGTGCAAGAAATAAGCGTGTTTTTTGATCGCTCAAGTGCTGCTGAAGGGGTCAGCTACACGCTGGCCCTTTCTCTTCGGGCAATAACTCCGTGGCGGCCGCACGGCGCTACGCAAGGACCCGGCTTTCGATTTCGCCGCGCTCGATCGTCAGCGTCACGTCTGCGAAGGTCTCGAGCAGCTTCGGGTTCGACTCTGTGATCAGCAGGGTAATGTCCCGGTCCTGCGAACGAAGCCGACGCAGCGCCTCGGCGTACCTCTGCGCCAGCACAGGGGCGAGGCCCTGGAACGGCTCGTCCAGAATGACGAGGCGGGTGCCCAGCATCAGGGCGCGCCCGAGGGCGACCATCTTGCCTTGGCCGCCCGAGACGGAGCCCGCCGGGCGACCCGCCAGTTCCTCGAGCTCCGGCAGGACGGAGTAGGCTCGCTCCAGCCGCCGGCGCGCCTCTTCCGCGCTAAGTTTCGCGACGCGAGCGGGCAAAAGAATGTTTTCTTCCACCGTAAAGGCCGAGAAGAGACGACGGTCCTCGGGGGCGTAGCCGATGCCCAGGAAGGGCCGTCGGTGCGGAGGAACATGCCCCAGGTCCTGACCGCCCAGGCGCACGGTACCGCTCGCCTTCGTGAAGCCCATGATGGTCCGTACCGTCGTGGTTTTGCCGGCGCCGTTTCGCCCGATGAGCGCGGCGGTCGCGCCCGGCGGCAGCGAGAAACTGACGCTGCGCAGCACCGGCGCATCGGCGATCGCGACGTTGACGTTCTCGAAGTCCAGCATCGCCGTCATATGCCGATCACCTGTTCGCGGACCTTGGGATCGGCCAGAACCTCCGCGGGCGTGCCGACCTTTTGGATCTTCCCGACGTTCCACACCGCGACTCGGTGGGCATAGCGCTCCACCATGTCCATGTCGTGCTCGACGAAGACCGAGGTCACCTTCTCCTTGGCGAGCGCGGACGTCAGGATGTCCATGATCTCCAGCTTCTCTGCGGAGGCGACGCCCGAGGTGGGCTCGTCCATCAGCAGCAGTCTGGGCTTCAGCGCGAGCGCCAGAGCGATGTCGACCAGCTTGCGTTGTCCCTCGGGAAGCTCCCTCGCTTTGCGAGATGCGTACAGCTTGACGCCGACGAGATCCAGGAGGCGCTCCATTTCAGACAGCTCAGGCAGGGCGGAAAGAGCCCTAAAGCCGGAAGGGCTTCCCAGCCGCGAGGCCGCGGCGATCAGCATGTTCTCCATCACGGTCTGATCGAGAAAAAGCTGCGGTATCTGAAAGGCCCGCGCGATGCCGAGTTTGGTGATCGTGCGCGGGAGCTGCGCCGTGATTTCCTGGCCTAGAAAGGTGATGCTTCCGGCCTGCGGCCGCAGATAACCCGTCGAGATGTTGAGGAAGGTGGTCTTTCCGGCGCCGTTCGGTCCGATGATCGCGAGGTTCTCGCCTTGGAGCACGTCCAGATCGATACCGTCGGCGGCGACGACGCCACCGAACCGGATTTTGATGCCCTTCGCGGAAAGGAGGACGTTGGTCATCAATGTCCTCCCTGCTTCGCCTGGCCGTAGCGCTGCCTGAGACCTATCAGTCCGTTAGGCGCATAGAGAATGATGACGATCAAGACCACGCCGAGGATCAGTTGCCAGGTGTCGGCCAGGTGGGCCGCCGCATAGAAGCGCACGCACTCGAACATCGCCGCGCCGGCGAACGCTCCGAAGGCGTGGGCGCTGCCGCCGAGGATCGCGATAAAGACGAACTCGCCCGACTTCGTCCAGAACCCGAACTCGGGCGTGGCGATCTGCTGGATGATCGCCACCAGCGTGCCGCCGATGCCGCCGAGAAAAGCCGAGATCACGTAGCCTATCAGAAGCACGCGCCGTGCGGACGTCCCGAGGTACTCGAGCCGCGTCTCGTTCGATTTGATGGCACGCAGCATGTGTCCGAGCGGGCTATCGAGATAGCGTTGCACGCCGTAGAAGGCGACGACCGCGATCAAGAGGCTCACGTAAAGAATGACGTACTGGAAGGTTTCGGGCGTAAACGACAGCCCCAACAGGGCCGGACGAGGGACCCGGATGCCGTCGGCGCCGTTGGTGTAATGAAACATCTTCTCCAGCAGCGACCACAGCACCATCGAAAACGCCAGATTCAGCATTCCAAAAAAGATCTCCCGGTAGCGCACGACGAAGAGCCCGACGATGAGGCCGAAGACGGCGGAGGTTATGCCGCCCAGCGCGATGAAGAGCACGATGTCGCCGCCACCGACGTACTTGCCCCAGAACGCTGCGGTATATGCCCCGGTAGCGAAGAACATTGCATGTCCGAACGACACCTGTCCCGCCTGCAGCAGAAGAATGATACCGAGGACGACGATGCCCTTCGCGAGGATCAACGCGAACAGGGTTGCCCAGCTCGCTACAAAAAGGGGCGCGACGGCGCTGGCCAGAAAGAAGATGGTCGCGATCGTGGTGACCGGCTTAATGCGACCGCTCATCATATTTTCCTTACCTGCACGGCGCCGAACAGGCCGAACGGACGCACCAGAAGCACCAGCACCATCAGCAGATAGGGAACGAGAACTTCGAATTCCGGCTGGAGATAGATTACGAAGGCACGGGTCAGGCCGATCATCAGCGCGGTGAGCGCGGTGCCCTCGATCTGGCCGAGACCCGCGGTCGCAGCGACGGCAAAGGAAAGCACGATCATATCGGCGCCCATTCCAGGGACCAGCGAGGTGGTCGGCGAGGCCAGCGCTCCTCCCAACGCGGCCAGACTCGCGCCGATGACGAAGGTGACGAAATATACGCGTTTTGCGTCAATCCCGATGGCCGTCGAAGCTTCGCGATCCTCCGTGACCGCAAGGATCACCGCTCCCGACAGCGTCCTGCGCAGGAAGTAGCGGAGCCCGAACAGCGTCGCCAAGGCGACTCCGGGCAGCAGAATGACCTGGTACGACGTGTAGCTGACGCCGAACACGGCGATGTTGGGAAGTAGTCTCAGTGGCTCCGCGGCGAAGATGGGCTGCACGCCCCAGATCAGACGCTGCAGGTTGTCCATGATCATGAAGGCGGCGAAAGTGATCAGAAGCTGGAGGACGTCCTCCTGTCCGGAGAGCGGTCGCAGCAGAAACCGTTCGATGAAACCGCCGCACACGACGCCGATCACGATGGAAGCGGCCAGCAGCGCGGGATAGGTGAGCCAAGGCGAGATCGGCGCGATTGCAAGGCTGAACGTCGCAGCCAGGTAGGCGCCGAACGCGTACAGCGAACCGTGCGCGACGTTGACCACGCGCAACACGCCGAAAATCAGGCTGAGCCCGACCGAGACCAAAAACACCAGTGCGGCGTAGCTGATCCCATCGAGGATCGCCAAGATAGCGAGTGTCGAGTTCATGATGGCCTTCGGAAAAGGTCCGTCCTCCGGGACGAGGCACGGAGGACGGGGATCAAAAATCGAGCGTGCCGTTATTGAGCTTTGAAGATCGGCACGTCCATCTTGACGAAGTCCGGCTTGAGCGTCTTGAGCCACTCAACCGACCGTACGCCCGCCGGGTTGGTGATCATCTTCGGATCGAAGATCATCATGTTGTCGAGCAGCTTGAAGTCGTACCCCGGAACGGACTTGGTGACGCCGACCAGCTGAGCTTCGAGACCCTGGTTGTCCTCGGGCCGCAGCGTAATCGGACGGCCGAAGCCGGTGGCGAACTCGATGCCCGCCGTCGCGTCGACGACCTGTTCGCGCGTGGGCCAGTTGCCGCCGTTGGACTTGATCGCCTTGTCGTAGGCGGTCTGCAGGGCCTTGAACGCCTGCGCCATGTGATAGACCGGGTAGATCGGCCAGGCACCGGTCTTCGCCTTGAAGGCTTCATTGAACGCCTTGAAGGCCGCGTCGTTCTTCTTCTCGGGATGCAGGAACCAGTGGTCTCCGCGTGCGCCGACGATCAGTCCTTCAGGCAGGTCTTTGCCCAACCGCTGGATCGATGATTCGCCGATCCCGAGCACGAAGGTCGACTGCTGCAACAGGCCGCGCTGACCGGCCTGGCGGACCAGCGTGTCGAGATCTCCACCCCAGGACGTGGTCAGGACCACATCCGGCCGCAGCGCCAACAGACGGGAAACCTCAGTGGAATAGTCCGGTGCGCCGAACTTCGGGAAGAGTTCCGCGACGACTTGCACGTCCGGCTTCATCGCCTTGAGCGCGGTCGAAAAGATCTCCCAGCTCTCCCGACCCCATGCATAATCCTGATTGACCACCGCGATCGTCTTGAAGTCGGGTTTGGTCTTGAGCAGGTAAAGGAGCACGGCCAGCATTTCCGGCGTGCCGTTCGCCTGAGTCCGGAAATTGTAGCGGTACTTCTTGGTTTCGAGGATGGAGGCCGCACCGCAGTCCCACATGAAATTCATGACTTTGAGGTCTTCGGCGACCGGCACCAACTGGGTGCAGCTGCCCGACGAGATCGAAGCAAACGTGGCATCGACCTTTTCGTCCTGCACAACGCGTCGGTAGTTCGAGACGAGCGCTTCGCCTCCCGCGCCTTCGTCGATGAAGGAGAGCTTGACCGGCACGCCGCCGATGCCGCCCTTCTTGTTGAGGTCCTCCGCGATCATCTCCGCCGCGGCCTTCGCCGGCACACCGAAGACTGACGCAGGGCCCGACAGGAACGTCGTGATGCCGATTTTGAGCTCCGACGGCTTGTTCTGCGCAAGCGAGGGGCCCGTAAAGCTCGCAACTATAAGCCCGGCCGCAACCGCAGCCTTGAGAAACTGCATCGAAAGTCCTCCCTGTTTTATTGTTGCGCCCGGTTTCAGCCGCCGTGCGCTTCTTCTTGCAACAACGCTACTATAATTGTCGCGTGTTGCCAGCCCTCTTCTGCCATTCACGAGCCGACGAATTCAGTTCGACGCCGCCCCCCATTTTGTCGGAAGCGCATCGATCGAAACGGACAAGGCCCCCAAAATGGTCGATGCCTTTAATTCCATGATGCGATAAAAGCTCCGGCCAGAGCCCGCTGCGGGCCATTCGTGCCTGCCGTTGCTCTGCGACATAGGCGCTCCCGTTCCAGCAACAAACACCGAACGCGCTTTGCGCTTTTGGCCCGTTGCTGACTTCCCCTTTTGACCGCGCACGGTCGGCTTCCAAGGGCTGAGCGGAACGCTGCCGTGGAGCTGCCGAGGGCAGCCTTGACCCAAAACGGAAGTCGCCCCTCTTGGCCTATTCAACGGCATAAGGGTTGAGCTTCGGAAGGCCCTGCTTCCACTTCACCCATTCTTCGGCGTCACGGAGGGACACGAAGTCCGCAACAGGAATGTCCTCGCGATCGGGGCGACGCTCACTGATCCGCTAGCCGCCCTCGACCAGACGCTCGATGATAAAGCTCTCGACAGGCAGATCAAGGTTGGTCATTTCTAACTGTATCAATCTGTCGGCTCTAGCGGAAGCGTAGAGTGTTCATGAACGAAAATCTTGACATGGCCGAGCGGTGTGCTGAAATTTCCCAGACCACGAGCGACACGACACTTCGCTCGATATTTGGCAGGATGTCAGAACTGTATCGTCAGTTGCACGCGGAAGAGGAAAAACTTGCTGACTGGAAGAGCAAGCAAGACCCTTCGTCAACATTAGATTTCATTTTCAAGAAGCCGCGAGATTAAGATCACGGCAAGCCGCGAACCTTTGGATGATCGAACTCGACTGGAAGGATCAGAGGATGACGGCCTCGGACTTAATTTGCTCCTTTTGTGGAAAGGAGCCGAGAGAAGTTGTTTCCGTGGTCAACGCCGTATCCGTGAGCGTACAAGGTCAGCAGACCGCCGGTGCTATTTGCAATGAATGCGTTGAGCTTTGTGTACAGGTCATCGGTTTGCAAAAGCCGGAGTGGCTTGAGCGACATCGCCAGTTCGTCGCTACGCTAGGAAAGTGATAGGCGACTCACCTGTTGGCCCTTAGCGGGCTGCCGCAGCATGGGGCGCCACGGCAACTTTTGACCCGTTGCAGACATTCGGTGTCGCCGGTTACATCAGCTTCGTGTTTAGCGTGTGAGCGTCGCTATGAACCAAAAGGTCGCGGAAGGTACCTGGTATTACGACGGCAATGTTCGGCGGCGCATTGCCGTTTATAGAAAAGAAGCACGTCTCGCGTCGTCGAGATTTAAGCGCGACACTGACGAAGAGCCGTCGATAGATGAGACCCGACCGATACCGGAAACGAAGGACGGGTTCTTGTACTATTGTCTGCTCACTAACTCGGGGGAACACCTCTCCCTGGCTGAGGCTAAAGCCTGGGCGGACGCCCAGCCGTGGGGTCCCGTCAAATGGGAGTAACTGCAGTTTACCACGTCCGTTGTTGGCCCATCGCTTTCGTTAGGCGTAGCGAGGAGTTGTCCGGAAACGGGGGTAGACTGGAAGCGCCCGACCACTGGGCAAATCGGCGGCTTTTGACCCGAGGCAGACGTTAGCGGTCAGTCTTTCATGCCATCCACACCTGGATGATCTTTGTTAATTTCGTCGTGAAGCATGGTGTCCATCCGAGCGATGATATCGCCGACCGATCTCCTCAATTTCAGAAACTCATCTGCTGGAGAGGCTTCTTTGGCGAGCATGAGCGCCAGCGATAATTCCTCAATTGCCCGCTCTACGTGCTGTTTCAATTGTGCAGCCGATTTCGCGTCCATAGAACCATCTCGCAGGAAGGGGCCTGCCTTGCAAACGGCAGCATACCCGCTTTTAGACCAAAACTCCTTTCAAATCGCTGGAGCGCTACTCTTCCGTTAATGGCCCATCGCGACATACTGCGCCGCCGCACGAACTCGGTCGCTATAGGAGCAAAGCAGACATGGCTTTTGGCCGCATCACGCCGCCGGATTTTATCGGTACACCGCCTAGGGCCTCGCCCCCACCACTCTGGTCAGCATCGGAAAATGCCTGTTGCCGCCTGCGAATGGCGGGAATTTCGCGAAGTCGGCACGCATGTGCTTGATCACGTCGGAGCCGAGTGCGTGCGCGAGGGCTTGCGGGCTGTCGAACACCAGCTTGTTGCGCTGCATATGCTCGACGCGCTGCGACGGCAGCCGGTCGACCCAGTCGATGCGGGTGTAGATCTCGATCTGGCGGACGTTCGGGAAGGTCCGCATGATCGACGGGTGGTGCTCCAGATAATGCAGGTTCCAGGCGTTCATATCCTCGGCCGGGCCGGGATAGTGCACGAGGTAACTGCAGGGGGTCGTCGTTCCCGCCGGATGCTCTGCGACATCGACCGGAAACGGGCGCGTCAGCATCACCTGGTGTGTGATAGCGAGTCCGGTGAGGCCGGAGAGACCGGCCCCTGTTGCGAGGCCGGCAAGGACGCCGCCGCGGTCCATCGCCGCCTCGCAGGCGAACAGGTCGGGAAACCGGAGTTGCAGCGCAAAGGCGGGGCCGGCGCCGTCGGCCTTGTAGGGATGGTCGACCGACTGTTCGAGCGGCGTGAACAGCAGGGCCTCGGTCATGCCGGGGATCGATCCGACGAGCTCCGCCACAGTGGCAACCTCATCAGGACGAACTCGCCGTTCGCCTGTGGAATCGGAGAATGCCATGAACAGCGAGATCATGCGGGCATAGCCTCGGTCCCCTCGCCCGCGCTCACATGCGTTATCAGTGCGAAGCGAATGTCATCGGGCCATGGGATCGCATGGTGATCGATCAGCGAGGTCGCAGCAAGGATCTGCCGCGCGCGCCAGCGCGGGCCATTCGCGCCGGAGATGATATGCTCGAGATGGAGAGATGACCCACCGACCCTGATGATGCGCAGGTTGAACGTCAGGAGATCGCCGAACATCGAGGGCCGGGAAAAATCGCAATCAAGGTGTACCGTGGGCGTTCCGATCTTCCGGACCGCGATCAGCTCCGGCCATGGAAAACCGATTCCAGCCCAGAAATCTTCGACGACGCCGTTGAGAATGTGCAAATAGGACGGGAAGTACGCGATCCCCGAGGGATCGCAGTCTCCGAACCTGAGCACGCGATCGAACGAAAAATTCGTCATCAGATCGCAACAACGGGGTGGCGGATGACGCCGACGCCGTCGATGCCCGCCTCGACCACGTCACCCGGCCAAAGCCATTCCTGCGGGCTCATGCCGGCGCCGACGCCTTCAGGCGTACCGGTGGCGATGATGTCGCCCGGCTCGAGCGTCATGCCCGACGAAATGTCCGCTATCAGCACCGGAATGTCGAAGATCATGTATTTGGTGTTGGAGTCCTGCTTCATGACCCCGTTCTTGGTCAGCCACAGCCGCAGATCGTGTGGATCAGGAATCTCGTCCGCGGTCACGATGCACGGGCCGAAGGGCGCATAAGTGTCCATGCCCTTGGAGAAAATCCACTGTCCGGCGCGGCGATTGTCGCGCGCGGAAATGTCGATCATCACCGAATAGCCGAAGACGTGGTCCATCGCCTTGTCGGGCGCGATGCGCGTTGCGGTCTTGCCGATGATGACGGCGAGCTCGACCTCCCAGTCGAGCTGCTGCGTCATCTTCGCATTGTGCTGGATCGCCGCGCCCGGGCCGATCACGGAGGTCGGCGGCTTGGAGAAGACGACCGGCTGCTTCGGCAGGTCCTTGTCCGTATCCAGGCTCTTGGCGGATTCCGCCACATGCGCCCGATAGTTCAGCCCGATGCCGAATATGTTTTTCCGCGGCCGCGGGATCGGCGCCTGCAGCTTTACATCCTCGACCGCGACCGCCGAGCCGGCCGGGAAGCGGCCATGGGCGTCCGCCAGTGCACGCTTAAGCGCAGGCAGCAGGGTCACGCTGTTGTCGATGAACGACAGCATGTCACCCGGCCATGTCACGCCGCTGGACGCACCAAGGTGCTCGACATCGACGACCAGTCCATTGACGAGGGCTCCAAGACGGGCACCGCTGGAGCCCAAGGTGTAGGTGACGAGACGCATGAAGGCTTCTATCCGGCTGTTCTGGTTGAATTCTGCAAGGGCCTATCAGGCGGCAACCGACTGGTAACCGCCATTATCGCCATAGGCCTCTTCCCGATAGAGCCCGAGGCTTTCGATGACGGGCAGGTCGTTGAAGCAGAACAGGCAGGCATCCTCGCTCGCTGAGGCATTGCCGTGCTCGTGCCAGGCCCAGGACGGAACGCAGAAGATGTCGCGCTCTTCCCATTCGAGCCGCTTGCCGCCGATGATCGAATAGCCGCGTCCCTTGGCCACCTGGTAAATGAAGCTGCCGGTGTGCCGATGCGACTTGGTCTTCTCGCCGGGGCGCAGCAGCTGCATGCTCGCACCGATCGTCTGCATCACGTGCCCGCCGGTGACCGGGTTGACGTAGTTCATGAGGATGCCGTCATAGGGTGAGCCATCGGTCGCGGCCGCATATTTCTGCAAGGACTCGTAGGTCGGCTCCCACTCATATTTGAACATCGGCGAATAACCCTTCGACCAGCGCGAGTCCGCCGGCCGAAGACCGGGATTGCCCCAGGTCCGGGTCATGTCGTCCACGGGATAGCCGGACGGCTCCTGCTGGATGTTCGGATGCACGACGAAGAAATTGGCTTCCAGCGCGTTGACGAGCGGGATGTCCAAGCCATCTTGCCAGATGCAGACCGAGCCGTCGCCTTCGACACCATGCTCGTGCCAGGTGCCGTTCGGCGTCAGCACGAAATCCCGCGCGCCCAGCGTCATCTTGTGACCGTCGACGATGGTGTAGGCGCCCGCGCCCTCCATGATGAAGCGCAGCGCCGAGGCCGAGTGGGCATGGGCCGTGGCGACCTCGCCGGGATGCATCACCTGCAATCCGGAATAGAGCCAGCCGACCGCGGCCGACACGTCGCGCCGCCCGGGATTGTTGAGATAGATCACGCGCCGCCCGGCTTTCTCGGGCGAGACCAGCTCGACCGAGCGCAGCACGTGCTCGCGCAGATCCTTGTAGCGCCAGAGCACGGGAACCGAGGCCGATTGCGGCGCCCACGGCTCGATCTTGTTGGCGACGGTCCAGAGCGCTCCGGCTTCGTACCTTTCGAGATCCTTGTAATAGGCCTCGAGCTCGGGGGTGTCCTCGACATTGGCCCGGCCGATCACGTTCTCGCGCATCCTATCCTCCAAGTCCTGTCTTATGATCCCGCACCCTCAAGCGAACCGGCCCGTCATTCCGCTCGACCTGGAATCGACGAGAAGCCCGCCTGCTCTTGGCCGGCGACGGCTTCCGCCTCTGTCAGACCGAGCGGCGTCTGCGGACGACGGTTGACCCGCAGATCGAAAATGTCGAACCGGTTATAGTGCCCGACGATGTCGTGCATCTGCTTCGGCTGGATGCAGCGATCGAGGTCGATGTCGGCATAGACGATGCCTTCGTCGTCGATCAAGGGATCGCCGACCACGCGCCCGTCCGGACCGATGATACCGGAGAATGCGCTCGACTTCCGTTGCAGACGTGCGCGTGCGTCGGGAACGACGGTCTCCATCGCCGCGATGATCTCCTCCGACACGGTCGAGCAGGAGACGATCGTGAAGATCTTGCCTTCGAAGGAGTGGGCAATCGCGCGCAATTTGATCGCCTCCGCCATGTCATAGTCGGGGGGCGCGACCGGAAGCGAGATATAGCTGGCGACGTGCACGAGCTCGCCCTGCCCGAGCAGCGCAAAGCGCGCCAGCGTGTTGGTGTTCTCGCCGCAGGCCAGGCCTCCGAGACGCCCGATCTCGGTATCATAGACGCGCAGGCTCGACCCGTCACCGCCGGTCCAGGTCAGCTTCTCTGCCCAGGTCGGCACCAGCTTGCGATGCTTGCCGAGCAAGGCGCCGTCAGGACCGATGAAAACCAGCGTATTGTAGATCGCGCCGAGCGAGACCGGGCTGCGCTCGTTCACGCCGAGCACGACGTGGCATCCCGTATCGCGCGCGGCCTTGCAGACGATTTCGACCTCCGGCCCCGGCACCAGCACCGACGCCTTGGCGAGCTTCTCGAACCATGCACTGCCGGTGACGGGATCGGTGATCCAGTTCCAATAAGGATAGCCGGGAACGAACACTTCGGGGAACGCGACGAGCTTCGCCCCGTTGGCTGCGGCCTCACGGACCAGTGAAGCCGCCTTCTCCGCGGTCGCGCTTGCGTTGAGATAGACTGGTGAAGCCTGGACGGCGGCAGCTTTAAAGCGAGGCAGCTTCAGCATCGGCCCTACCCTGTCGCTGGCTCATGACCGCCTTGTCGGAGAGAGCATCCGCAAGCGTGATAGCATGGCGCGGCGTTGACTTACTTCACATGTAAACGTATGCTATCGCATATTTCTGGAGGGTGCAATGGCTGAACGGTCTTTTGCTCGCGAGGTCGAGGATCTCAGGCTCGGCGATGGCGACACGTTCCGCGGCGAAGGCATCCTCGCCATCACCAAGGCGCTGCTGCAATCGGGGGTCGCCTATGTCGGCGGCTATCAGGGCTCGCCGATCTCGCACCTGATGGACGTGCTGGCCGACGCCAAGGACGTGCTCGACGATCTCGGCGTCGTATTCCAGAGCTCGGCCAACGAAGCAGCCGCCGCGGCGATGCTGTCGGCATCGGTGATGTATCCCCTGCGCGGCGCGGTGGCGTGGAAGTCGACCGTCGGGACCAACGTCGCCTCCGACGCCCTTGCCAACCTCGCCTCGGGCGGTGTCACCGGCGGCACCATGGTCATTGTCGGCGAGGACTATGGCGAAGGCTCCTCCATCATGCAGGAGCGTACCCACGCCTTCGCGATGAAGTCGCAGATGTGGCTGCTCGATCCCCGCCCCGAGCATGAATGCATCGTCAATCTGATCGAGAAAGGCTTCGAGCTCTCCGAAGTCTCCAACACGCCGGTCATGCTGGAGGTGCGCGTGCGCGCCTGCCACATGCACGGCAGCTTCGCCTGCAAGGACAATGTCAGGCCGGCGCACACCATCAAGGACGCGCTCAACAATCCCAAGCGTGACGTCAACCGCATCGTGCTGCCGCCGGCGGCCTATGAGCACGAGCAGGAGAAGATCAAGACGCGGATGCCCGCGGCTGTCGGATTCATTCGGGACAACAAGCTGAATGAGTGGATGGGGCCGAAGCAGGGCAAGGTCGGCATCATCATGCAGGGCGGCATGTACAACAACGTCATCCGCGCGCTGCAATATCTCGGGCTGTCGGATGCCTATGGCAACACGCAGATCCCGCTCTACATCATGAACGTCACCTACCCCGTGATCGATACCGAGGTTGCGGAATTCTGCCTCGACAAGGACGCCGTGCTCATCGTCGAGGAAGGCCAGCCGGAATATCTGGAGCAGGCGATCAATACGGTCTTGCGCCGCAAGGACATCCAGGCGCGCGTCCACGGCAAGGACGTGCTGCCGATGGGCGGCGACTACACCGCGCAGGTGCTGCTCGGCGGCGTCAGGGCATTCCTGGAGAAGACCGAGCCGCGGCTGCTCGGCAACCGGCCGCCGGCGCCGGACGCAGCGCCCGTGCTCAATCACCCCGCGGTCGAGAAGCTCAAGCAGGTGGTGCCGGCGCGCCCGCCCGGGCTTTGCACCGGCTGCCCGGAACGGCCGATCTTCGCCGCCATGAAGCTGGTCGAGGAAGAGCTCGGCCAGCACCACGTCTCCGCAGACATCGGCTGCCATCTGTTCTCGATCCTGCCGCCGTTCAACATCGGCGCGACCACGATGGGCTTCGGCCTCGGCCCGGCCTCGACCTCGGCCTTCAACGTCAAGGCGGACAAGCGGTCGATCGCGGTGATGGGCGACGGCGGCTTCTGGCACAATGGACTGACCAGCGGCATCGGCAATGCCGTGTTCAACAAGCATGACGGCGTGTTCGTCATCGTCGACAATTACTACACTTCTGCCACGGGCGGTCAGGACATCCTGTCCTCCCGCGCGGTCAACAAGCGCCGCAAGACCAACAATTCGATCGTGCAGGCGGTGAAGGGCATCGGCGGCCAGTGGGTGCGCCAGCTCGACCGCACCTACGACGTCGGCAAGATGCGCGACACGCTGAAGGAAGCGCTGACGACGAAAGAGGAAGGCCCGAAGGTCATCGTCGCTTCCTCCGAATGCATGCTGAACAAGCAGCGGCGCGTGAAGCCGCAGATCAACAAGGCGATCAAGGACGGGACGCGCATCGTCAAGGAGCGCTTTGGCGTCGACGAAGACGTCTGCACCGGCGACCATGCCTGCATCCGCCTCTCCGGCTGCCCGTCACTGTCGGTGAAGCAGCTCGATGACCCCTTGCGCGACGATCCGGTCGCGGCGATCGACAATTCCTGCGTCGGCTGCGGCAATTGCGGCGAGGTCTCCGAGGCCGCCGTGCTCTGCCCCTCGTTCTATCGAGCCGACGTCATCCACAATCCGACTCGCTGGGACATGTTCAAATCCAGGGTCGCCATGAGCGTGATCGGCTGGCTGCAGCGTCGGCGCGACCGCCGGCGGCCGGCGCTCGAGGCACTGGCATGAGGGACGAGACGGTCCGGCTGGCCCTCCCCGCCGCGGGCGAAGCGACCGAGCGGCCGATCTCGATCGCGATTGTCGCGATGGGGGGCCAGGGCGGCGGCGTCCTGACGGACTGGATCGTTCAGCTCGCCGAGAACCATGGCTGGGTCGCGCAGTCCACCTCGGTGCCCGGCGTCGCCCAGCGCACCGGCGCCACCATCTACTATATCGAGGCGATGCCGCCGCTCGACGGCCGCAAACCGATCCTGTCGCTGATGCCCACCCCCGGCGACGTCGACGTGGTGATGGCGGCGGAATTCATGGAAGCCGGTCGATCGATCCTGCGCGGCCTCGTGACGCCGGATCGCACCACGCTGATCGCGTCCAACCACCGCTCGTTCGCGATCGGCGAGAAGATCGCGCCGGGCAACGGCATCGCCGACGGCGGCGCCGTGACCGGCGCCATCGGCATTGCGGCGAAGACCGAGATCATCTTCGATCTGAACGCGCTGGCGATCGCGCATGGCAGCGTCATCTCGGCCGCGATGTTCGGCGCGCTCGCAGGCGCAGGCGTGCTGCCGTTCAGCCGCGACAGCTATCTCGACGTCATCCGCAGCGGCGGCAAAGGCGCCAAGGCCAGCGTCGAGACGTTCGAGGCCGCCTTCGAGCGGGTCAAGACCGGCCCGACCGAAGTTGCGGCGCCCGCGCCAGCCAAACCGGCCGACAATATCCCCTCTTCTACGACGCCCGATCCGCAGCTTGGCGAGCTCGTCGCAAGATTGAATCGGGAGCTGCCCCAGCCTGCACTCGGCATGGCTCGCGCAGGCTTGCGGAAGGTCATCGACTTCCAGGACCTCGCCTATGGCGGCGAATATCTCGACATCCTCAAGAGGTTGCACGCAGCCGACCGAAACGCCGGCGGTGACGCACATGCCTATGCCTTCACGGAAGCCGCGGCAAAGTACCTCGCCAACGCCATGACCTATGACGACGTCATCCGCGTCGCCGACCTCAAGACGCGCGCCGGCCGCCGCGCGCGCATCGAGAGCGAGCTCGAGATGTCGAACGGACAGGTGCTCCAGACCACCGAGTTCATGCATCCCCGCATGGAGGAAGTGATGGGCATGCTGCCGGCAGGCTTCGGCCGCTGGCTCGGCGCGCGTCCGCGCCTGCTCGGCTGGCTCGATCGCCGCGTCAACCGGGGACGCCGGGTGCGAACCTACTCGCTGCCCTGGTTCCTGGCCCTCTATGTCGTCGGCGGAATGCGCGGCCTGCGCCGCCGCTCGCTGCGTCACGCCATCGAGACCGCGCACCGGGATTCATGGCTCAAGGCCGCGACCGAGGCGGTCGGCACCAATTACCAGCTCGGTGTCGAGATCCTGCAATGCCGACGCCTCGTCAAAGGCTATTCAGACACCCACAGCCGGGGGCTGTCGAAATTCGACAGGACGCTCGCGGCGATCAAGCTGGTGGAGCGCCGCGAGGATGCCGCCGACTGGGCGCGCCGCCTGCGCGAGGCCGCGCTGAAGGACAGCGCCGGAACGGCGCTCGACGGCGTGATCCAGACCATAAAGACTTTCGCATGATTCCACGGGCGCCGGACGCAGGATTGGATTGCCGTTCGCTCCGCAGGAGGTCAGGATCAGACCGCTTGACTACGATTCTCAGGTTGTTAATCGGAGCGAACGACCCGCGGTAATTCCCTTCACTCGACGAGACATTCTGTACTCGATGGTCATGCGATGCCGGCAGCACTCAAGGAGAACATTGTTCCCGTCCCTGGGCAGATCGAAACCCGGCTCTGGCTCCAATTGCTGTCGCTGCATGGTGAGCTGTTCGCCTCGCTCAATTCGATGCTGAGTTCGGAGTTCGGCCTGTCGCTGGCAAAATTCGACGTGCTGGCCCAGCTCGATCGTTACCAGGAGGGCCTCGCGCTCGGGCAATTGTCGCAAAATCTGAAGGTGACCGGCGGCAATGTCTCGGGGCTGGTGCAACGTCTTCTCGCCGACGACCTCATCAGCAGGGAGATGTCGAGCGAGGACCGGCGGTCCTTCATCGTGCGCCTGACGCCGAAAGGCGAAGCGCTGTTCCGGCAGGCCGCCGAAATCCACAAGAAGCATCTCGCCAGACGGCTCGAGAACGTCCCGGCCCGGGAGCTGGACACCGCGCTGTCCGTGCTGAAATCGCTTTCCTCGAAACTTCATACCGAGAGCAAGAAGCAAAGTCGCAAGAGATAATGGCCAGAGAATCCAAGAGCAGATGGAAGTCGGGTCCGCCGAGGACGAGGGACCAGCTGCAAACCTATATTCCGTATCTGTTCAACCGGCTCGCCAATCGCTGGAACCTGGATCAGAACCGCGATTTGAGCGAGCACGGCATCAACAATGTCGTGTTCCGGACGCTGTCGGTGCTGTTCATCTACAAGACCCTCACCGTCAACGAGGTCGCCGTTCTCGCGGTGACCGAACAGTCGACGGCGAGCCGCATGGTCGAGTCCATGGTGTCGTCGGGCCTCGTCAAGCGCGAGATCGCCGAGGAGGACCAGCGCCGCCGCGTCGTCGGCCTGACGCCGGAGGGCGAAGCGCTGCTGCGCAAGATCTGGCCGATCATGGCGAACAATTACGACAGGCTGGTCGCGGGCATCGAGCCCGACGACATCGAGGTCTGCGCGCGCGTGCTGGCCAAGATGGTCGAGAATATCCGCCAGAACCAGATCTAGAACGCGCGCGTCAAGGCCCGAGGCCGACGAGGCTGGTACCGCCGCAGACATAGAGCACCTGGCCGGTGACGAAATCGGAGTGCTCGTCGAGGAAGAACGAGATTGCGTGCGCGACGTCCTCGCGCGATCCGAGCCGCCCGACCGGAACGTTGCGCGCCATCCGCTCCTGCTGCTCGGAGCCGTTCGGGATGATGCCCCAGAAATTATCGGTCAGGATCGGCCCCGGAGCGACGACGTTCACGGTGATGCCGCTCGCGGCAAGCTCCAGCGCCCAGGTCCTTGCCATGCCGTGCACGCCGGCCTTGGTGGCCGAATAGGCCGAGCGCGTCACTGCCCCCATCGCGGCGCGCGAAGAGACGAACACGATGCGCCCGAAGCGGCGCGCACGCATCCCTTCCAGCGCCGCCTGGGTCAGGAGCATCGGCGCGCCCAGATGCAACTGCGCCAGCATCAATATGTCTTCCGGCTTGGCGTCGGGCAGCAGGTTCGGCAGGATGATTCCGGCATTGTGGACCAGGCTGTCGACGGCGTGATCCCGGCAGATCTCCTGCGCGATCGCACGCGTCTGTTCGATATCGGTGAGGTCGGCGCGATAGGCCGCGAGCAGATCATGGGTCCAGCCGGGCTTCTCCAGCCCGACCGAGACCACGCGCTGCCCGCGCGCGACGAGCTTCTTCGCCAGGGCCTCGCCGATCCCCGAATTGCCGCCGGTGATGAGGGTGGTGCGGATCTTGCTCATGATCAGACCTTCTTTGATCAGACCTTCTTGATCAGACCTTCTTGATCAGACCTTCTTGATTAGACTTGCCGCTTCTTGAGGTCACGCAGATCGAGGAACGCGCCCTCGCCCATCAGCTTCCCGACGAAATCCTTCAACCCGCCGCGCTGGATCTTCTCGGTCGCGGTCAGCGGCAGGCTGTCGACGAAGCAGATCCAGCCCGGCGCCTTGTAATAGGCCATCTGCTCAAGGCTCCAGCGCACGATCTCTTCGGCGAGCGCACGGTCGGCGCCGGCCTTCTCAGTGATGATGACCGCCGCAACCTCGTCGCCGCGCACCTGATCCGGCGTCGCCGCAACCGCGGCCTGCCGGATCGCGGGATGGCGGTTGAGGACGGATTCGACCTCGACCGCGGCGATGTTCTCGCCGGAGCGACGGATCACGTTCTTCTTGCGATCGACGAAGTGCAGATCGCCGTCCGCATCGCGCGACACGATATCGCCGGTGTGCAGCCAGCCGCCGGCCCACGCCTCGGTGGTGGCAGCCTCGTTCTTGAGATATTCGCGAAAGAAGCCGTAGCGCGGATCGGCGCCGGCGCGCCGCACCAACAGCTCGCCGGGCACATCGAGGGGGGCATCATTGCCGCCGTCATCGACGATCCGAACCTCGATCTCGGGGGCCGGGCGGCCAAAACAGCTGGTGCCGACCTTGCGCGGCTCGACATTGGCGGCGATGACGCCGCCGCTGCCGGTCTCGGTCATGGCCCAGGCCTCCAGCAGCGGAAAGCCGAAGCGCTGCTCGAACGTCGCATGCAACAGCTTGTCGACGCCGGCGCCGAAGCCGAAGCGTACGCTGTGCGCGCGGTCCAGCTCCGATGGCGGCGCGCTCATCAGCATCGAGGGCATCACGCCGAGATAATGCAGGCAGGTGGCACGGCTGTCGCGCACCGAGGCCCACCAGCTGCGCGGGTGGAAGCGATCGAGCATGGTCAGGCAGCCGCCGACCGACAGCATCGCCATCAGAGACACCGCCATCGCGTTCATGTGGAACAGCGGCAGCGGCGTGATCATACGCTCGCCGTTTGGCTTGAGGTCGATCAGCCCGCCGACGTCGCGATACCAGTTTCCGCAATGCAGGAAATAGGTGTTGGTGAGCACGCAGCCCTTGGGCTGGCCCGTCGTCCCCGACGTATAGAGCAGCGCGCATTCGCTCCCCTCGCTAGCTGAGGTCGAGGACCGCGCACCGCCGAAGGGAGCGGGAACGTCGTCCTGATCGTCCACGACAGGGATTGGCCGGCCGGCCTGACGCGCGGCCAGCTCCACCTCCTCGCGCCGTTCGGTGAGGACGAACGCAGCATTCATCTCGGAATGCCCGATGATGTATTCGAGCTCGCTGAGACGGAGGTCCGGATTGATCGGCACCACCGAGACGCCGAGCGCATTGAGCGCGAACCACAGCTCGATGAAGACGGGCCTGTTCTGGAGCAGCAGCCCGACCCGGTGGCCTTCGCCGTAGCCGCGGCTCGCAAACGCTACGCGCCGGCGCTCGACCCGGTCGAGCATCGCGCGGTAGGAAATCTCGCCCGCCGCAATGCCGTAGATGCCTGCCGTCTCCGGCAGCACGTTGAGGAAACCCGCTTCGCCGCGGCGGAGCGCGGTCTCTTGAAAACGGGCATGGACAGTAGTCGCAGCGGACAAGGCAGTCTCACATGAAAAGCTGGATGTTGCCGAACGGCGCATCGAAATTGACGAGATCGACGCGCTTGAGCTTGATCTTCAGGGCATCGCCGACCTGCACGAGCTCGTGCGAGGCCCATCCCGAATAGCGCTCCAGCATATCGCCGCGCGTCTCGGTGTAGATGTAGGAGGTCCGGGCCTTGAACATTCCGGCAGCAGGATCGCACGCGACGATCCGCGGTGCCTGGAGCAGATGATGGCAACGGCTCTTCGGCTTCTGGCTGAAGGTGCGCTCGCCGGCGAGCCGCTCGACCCGCACCTTCAGGAGCAGCAGATCCTCGTACATCAGGGACGGCTGCAGCACCGGATCCTGCTGCTGCCATTCCAGCGGCATCCAATAACGCCCTTCGGGGTGAAACAGATCGAGCCAGGCCTGCCACTCCATGGTGTCGAGCAGCTCCGCCTCGCGATAGATGAAGTCCGTGATGGTGTTCTCGCCGATCATTCCGCGGCCTCGATGCGCTCGTCCATGCCCATGGTGATGAATTTCGCCCAGGCGTGAAACTGGTTCCGCATCTGCCGCTCGGACGTGCCGTTGATCACCGCCGTGACGTCCTGCTCTTCATGGCCGTCGTAGAGCCGCCGCAGATTGACCCATTGATTGCCGTTGGACTTCAGTCCTTCCTGCGCCCGCTCATACATTTCGAGGTCGTCGTGGCCGACAATCGAGGTCGGCGCGTTGATGAAGCGGTTGTACATCAATGCGCGCTCGTAAAGCTTGTCGGGGGCGCCGACCAGGCGATAGACCCAGCTCTCGACCAGCGTCTTGTCGACCGCGATCGGGATGAAATTGCGCAGGATCTGGACAGCGCCTTTCACCATGATGTTCGGGAAGTAGACGGTGTTGTGCCTGACTTCGCCAAGGATCTCATGCGCGCGCTGCTCGCCATAGGCTGCGACCATCTGGTCCAGATAGCCCGGGATATCAGAGTAGTTCGAATGGATGGAGTTGGCGACGCCGGTGTGGCCGTGGCCGTTCGGCCAGATCCGGATGCCGCTCTGCTCGTAGAACTCGTACGGGCTCATGAAGGGACCGTAGAGCTGTACCGCCATCGGTGTTTCCGTGGAATCGCCCTGCTCGCGCTTCCAGACCTTGACCGCGGTGCCGGCCGAGCTCTCATGCGCCACCATCGGATGGCAGGTGTCGGTCTGGTTCTCGACCAGCATCTTCCAATTGCACGTGTGCATGTAGCGGATCGGCGTCGCCTGGACTGCGAGCTTGCCCTCCGGCGAGCGGTCGACCATGTTGTCGATGGTCGAAAGACTTTCGCCGAAATAATCCTCGAAGGAGACGCCTGAAACGCTCAGGCGAGCGAAGATGAAATCGCGGTAGATGACGACGTTCCTGACCTTCGACAACCCCTCATTCGCCTGGGTGTCGCCGAAGCCGGTGCCCTCGTAGCCCTTCTTCAGCGGGATCGCGAGCAGCGAACCGTCAGTCTTGAAAGACCATGCGTGATAGGGGCAGCGGAAGAACTTTCCGGTGTTGCCGCAGGGTTCGGACGCGATCTTCACGCCTTTGTGCGGGCAGCGATTGTAGAACACATGGATGGAGCCGTCGGTATGACGGCTGGCCATGACCGGCTGCCGGCCGATATTGGCGGTGATGAAATCGCCGGGTTTTGCAAGTTGACTGGCATGGCCGACATAGACCCAGCTGTTGGGAAACAGATGCTCCATCTCGAGATCGAAGATCTCGGGGTCGACATAGACGTCGCGATGCACCTCGGCCTCGCGCACCAGCGCCGCAATCGCGTGGGCATTCCCGCCGTATCTTTTCATGGCGTCCCTCGTCTCCCCTAGAGATCCAGCACCAGTCGTTCCGACTTCGCGCGTGACACGCAGATCTGCATGACCTTGTTGGACGCCCTCTCCTCGTCGCTGAGGATGACGTCGCGATGATCGGGGACTCCCGCGATCACGCCGCACTGGCAAATGCCGCAATCGCCGCGCCGGCAGTCGTAGAGCACGTCGAAACCGGCCGCCTCCAGCGCCTCGATGATGGTCTGCCCCGCAGCAACGCCGACAACCTGCCCGGTCGACTTGATCTCGACCTCGAACGGCCGGTCAGGCGATGACGGCTGCTCGGACTTGAAGAGCTCGTAATGAACGCGATCGGCTGCCACCCCGGCGGCGGCCGCACCGGCCTTCACCGCCTCGATCATGCCCGAAGGGCCACAGACATAGACGTGGGCGTTTGCTGCGGCATCGCCGAGCGCCGCGGCAATGTCGAGGCGGGATTCATCGCTGTCGTAGTGGACGGACAGCCCTCCGGCGCAGATCTCCTGCAATTGCGGCAGGAACGCCAGCAATCCTTGCGTGCGCCCGGCATAGTGCAGGCGATATGAGCTTCCCCGCGCCGCCAGTTCCGCCGCCATCGACAGAACGGGCGTGATGCCGATGCCGCCGGCGAACAGCAGCGCCGGCGCTGCTCCCTCGTGCAGTCGGAAATTGTTGACCGGCGCGCTCGCCTTCACGACGTCGCCGACCTTGAGCGCGTGCATGAACTGCGAGCCGCCGCTCGAAGCCTCCTCGCGCAGGACACCAAGCGCCAGCGCATCTTCAGGAAGTCCCGGCAACGCCATCAGCGAGTACGGCCGGTCTCCGCCATTCGGGAGCGCGACGCGGAGATGCGCGCCTGCCTGCCATTGCGGCAGGACGCCGTCCTCCACACCAAACACAAGGCTCCGTATGAACGGCGTCTCCGCGACATACGACCTGACCTTGAGCTTGAGCGGATGCACGTCCATTCAGGCATCTCACGGATTATATGAATTTGCATATTTTTAGACATGTAATAATTCGCTTGTCAATCGTCAGCGTGGGGCAGGTCCGGATGATGCAATCAATGGATCGCCAGCTGGCGTCTCGGGCGATCGCCCGCCGGCAACGTCAGTGGCCAGCCGGGGGGCTCGCTACCGGCTTGCCGCCGGTCGTCAGGCCCGGCGCATCATGCGCTCTCCTGCGCTCGGCATCGAGCAAGGATACAAGGGGCGAAAGCCGGCGGTAATGGCGATCCGGTGATACTTCGAGGCACCTGCCCATCTCGGCACGCAGCTCACGAATGCAAGCTGGCCGACTTCATTCCAGAAATCAGAACTTACAACCTGACAGCGCCGCTCCTCCCCACGTGAGGGCACGTCGCGATCAAGCGGCAGCTGCCTGGTACAGGCACTCGCGAAGCCAGGCGTGGCCTTTGTCCTCCTGATTGCGCGGATGCCACAGCGCGACGATGCGAGCGGGCGGCAGATCGAGCGGCGGGGGCGTGAGATCGAGCTCGTGGGCGAAGCGGATCAGGAAGCGCCGCGGAAGGGTGCAGATGCAGTCGCTGTGCGCAAGGATGACCGGCGCCAGCGCATAGGTCTGGATCGAGACGGCAACGCGCCGGGAGCGGCCGAGCACCGCCAGCGCGTCGTCGACCAGGCCCGAGAAACCGCCGCCATCGGCGGAGATCAGCAGATGGTCGAGCGCGCAAAAGCTGTCGAGATCGAGCGGACCGATGCCGCGGGGATGACCCTTGCGCTGTGCGGACAGGAAGCCGTCTTCGAACAGCGGCCGCTGCATCAGCTCGCCATGTGCGCGGTCGGCGCCCGTCACCAGGATGTCGATCTCTCCCCTTTCGAGCTGATCCACGACATCGCGCGCGGGGTGAACAAGGGCGAGCCGCGCCCGCTCGGCCATCCCGGTCAAGCGCGCGACCAGGCCGGGCGCCAGCGTCACGGCCGGATTCTCGTGGATGGCAACGATGAAGGTACGCTGGCTCTTGGCGGGGTCGAACTCAGCCGGCCCCTCCACCATGCGACGAAGCTTGCCGAGCACGTCCGCAAGCGCCGTCTGCAACTCCACCGCCCGCGTCGTCGGCACGACGCCGCGCCCGCTCGCGGCGGGTACGAACAGCGGATCGGCAAAGATCTGCCGCAGCCGGTTCAGCCGCGCCGAGAGCGCAGGCTGCCCGATATTGAGCCGGGAGGCCGCGCGCGTCACGTTCCGCTCGCGCAGGAGAGCCTCCAGAGCCAGCAACAGACCGAGGTCGATCTCGGCGAGATCGTTATCATCGGCCGGCCGACCCCGGCCGTGTTCCGCATCCTGCATCGGTGGCACCTCCGTCTGGGGCATGTCGCGACCGCGACGAGCCGCGATACGAGGGTTAGGGCCAAAACGCCGGCGTGAAAAGCTGAGCCAGCGTCCTTTCCGATATCGACCATGTCGATGGGACCTATCGAGCCCGCGACTCTCCCCAAGGCCTGGCGCGCTTCGTACCTCACCGTCACCGCGGCCCGGGCAACCAGCCCTACGCCGCGGTCCAGTGGAGGACATCTTGATGATTCACGCGGCCAAGACCTATCACGTCGGCGAAGCATCCATCACGCGGATCGACGAGTTGCGGCTTGCCGCATTCAAGTTCGACGCGCTCTATCCGGGAGGCGAGCCGCGGGCGCTGGAGCGCCATCGCGACAGCCTGGAGGCGGGCTCGTTCGATGCTGCGACCGGTACCTTCATCCAAAGCATTCACAGCTGGGTGGTCAGGACACCGCACCACACGATCCTGATCGACACGGCCACCGGCAACGACAAGAACCGGCCGGAGATTCCGCCGCTTCACCGGCTCAACGAACCGTTCCTGGCGCGGCTGGCCGCAGCGGGCGTCACGCCGGAGCAGGTCGACTACGTGCTGCTCACCCACGTGCATGCCGATCACGTCGGCTGGAACACCCGTCTCGTCGACGGACGCTGGGTCCCGACCTTCCCGAATGCGACCTACGTCTTCTCCGCGATCGAGCAGGCCTATGGCGAGAGCCTCGCGACGGGCACAGAGCCGACCGGAACGGCCCGCCCTGCCCCGTCCCTCGGCCCCGCGCTGCGCAAGCCGGCCGACCATGTCTATGACGACAGCGTCCGGCCGGTGATCGAGGCCGGACTTGCCAGACTCATCGCAGTGGACGGGAGCGAGGCCATCGAGGGCATCTCGTTCGTCCCGACGCCCGGCCACAGCGTCGATCACGCCTCCATCCGCCTCGTCTCGCGTGGAGAGGAGGCGCTGTTCGCCGGAGACGTGATGCACCATCCGCTCCAGGTCTATGAGCCTTCGCTCAATTCCTGCTTCTGCGAATTCCCGGAAGCCGCGTTGCGCTCGCGCGCCTTCGTGCTGGAGGGCGCTGCCGAGCGGGGCTCAACCATCTTCACCACCCATTTCGCACAGTCATCGGTCGGCCGCGTCAGCCGCACCGGAGGACGCTTCACCTGGCAATTCGTCTGAACGGAGAACGATCATGAACCAGCACGCCAGCGCGCGCGTCGACAGGCCCAAGATCGTGGTCGAGGATCTCATGATCCCGAGCGACACGGCGGGAATTTCGCTTCACTTGCGCAACAAGCGCCCCGCGGCGCTCGAGACCTTCTCCGCCGAGCGAACCATCCTGATGATGCACGGCGCGACCTATTCATCGGGAAGCCTTTTCGATACGCCGCTCGGTGGCCTCTCGTTCATGGATCATCTCGCCGGCCATGGCTACGACGTCTTCGCGCTCGACGTGCGCGGCTATGGCCAATCGACCCGCCCGTCCGAGATGGACGCGCCGCCGGAGCAGTCCGCACCGCTCGTGCGCACCGAAGCCGGCGTGCGTGACCTCGCCAGCGCCGTCGCACACATCCTGAAGCAGCGCAGGATCGCGCGCCTCAATCTGGTTGCCATGTCCTGGGGCGGCTCGGTGGCCGGCGCTTACACTGCAGGCAACAACGACAAGGTCGTCAAGCTCGCGCTGGTCGCGCCGCTTTGGGTGCTGCAGGGCCCAGCTCCGATCGATGCAGGCGGGCGCCTCGGCGGCTATCGCAACGTTCGCGTGCTGGACTTCAGGACGCGCTGGCTCTCGGCTGCGCCGGAAGCGGCACGATCGAGCTTGATCCCGGCGGGCGGCTTCGAGCTCTGGGCCAATATATCCCTCGCAACCGACCCGCTAGGTTGCGCGCAAACGCCTGCCGTCATGCGTGCAGTCAACGGCCCGATCCTGGACATCCGCGAATACTGGGCCGCGGGCAAGAGGCTCTATGACGCCGCCGACATTCGCGTGCCCGTGCTCCTGGTCCACGCGGAATGGGACCAGGACGTTCCTATCGTCTCGGCGCAGAACTTCTTCCTTTCGTTGAAGCATGCGCCATACCGGCGATGGGTCGAGATTGGCGAAGGCACGCACATGGTTCTGCTGGAGAAAAACCGTCTGCAGGCGTTCGATGCGATCAACCAGTTTCTCGGCGAAGATTACAGCTAGCGCGGCGTCCTGCTGCACCGCGAAAATCACTCGCGCCGCAACATTCAAAAATGAGACTGCCGGTCAAGCCGAACGAGGCCGCGATGGGTGCAGCGCATCCGACTTCGGTTAGCTTTCCTCCAAAGCCGCGGGCTTCGAGAGCCACGGGCACCATACGGTTCGTCGCGGCAACAAGCGATGACACAGGGAGGAGCACATGTCGAAATGCAGCATCGGACTGCTCGCGTTGAGCAGCCTGTTTCTTTCGGGCGCGGCGATCGCCCAGGAAAAGATCAAGGTGGGCGTGACCGCAACGCTCGAGGGCACCTACACGGTGCTCGGCGAGGACGGCATGCGCGGCCACCAAACCGCGCTTAACGTGCTCGGCAAGAAGGTCGGCGACAAGGAACTCGAATTCATCGTCGCTTCGACCGATGCAACGCCGGACTCCGCCGTGCGCGCCGTGCGCAAGCTGATCGAGCAGGACAAGGTGCAGATCCTGCTGTCGCCGCTCTCCGGCGACGAAGGCATCGCGGTCAAGAATTTTGCCAAGAGCCATCCCGGGCTGACGTTCATCAATGCCGCATCCGGTGCGCAGGAAACGACCTATGTCGACCCGGCACCGAACTTCTTCCGCTACAACATGGACGGCGCGCAGTGGCAGATCGGCCTCGGCAAATACGCCTATGAAGAGAAGAAGTATCGCAAGATCGCGACCGTCGGCGAGGACTATTCCTTCATCTATACCCAGGTGTTCGGGCTGGTGCTCGAGTTCTGCGGCATGGGCGGACAGGTCACCAACCGGCAATGGGTGCCGCTGGGAACGAAGGACTTCGCCTCCGTCATCGCTGCCCTGCCCGACGACGTCGATGCCATCTATCTCGGGCTTGGCGGCGCCGACGCCGTCAACTTCCTCAACCAGTATCAGCAGGCCGGCGGCAAGGCGCATCTGATGGGCGGTTCCATCATGATCGACCAGACCATCCTGTCGTCGAAGGGCAACGCCAAGAACGCGCTGATCGGAACCATCGCGGCGAGCGGACAGGCCGACACCTGGGAGGATCCGGGCTGGCAGAAATTCGTGAAGGCCTATCAAGACGCCTTCCCGCCCAACAAGCGCTTCCCGAGCCCGTCGCTGCTCGCCACCAACTACTATAATTCAACCATGGCGCTGATCCTCGCACTGCGTCAGGTCAACGGCGATCTCTCCAACAACCAGGCCAAGTACAAGGAAGCACTGGCGAAGATCGAGCTCGACGCACCGAACGGCAAGATCAAGCTCGACTCCAACCGCCAGGCGATCGGCACCAACTTCGTCACCGAAGTCGTCGACGACGGCAAGGGCGCGCTGTTCAGCAAGGTCGTGAAGGTGATCCCGAACGTGAACCAGACGCTCGGCTACGACCCGGCCGTGTTCTCCAAGATCGGGCTGCCGAGCCGCACCGTGCCGGAATGTAAGAAGTACTGACGCATCACATCAGGCAGACGCAACCGGGGAGCGACTCGCTGACGCGGTCGCTCTCCGCTCTTGCAATCTCGGCGGTGTTGTTGAAGGCTGGCCGAAAAGACAAGAACATTCGGGAGGGGAAGGCATGAGCCGTGCGCTCGCCGTCTTCCATGGCCGCTTCGGCCGGGCGACGGTTTATCAGTTGAACCGGCCTTTCAATATCCACGCCCATCGCGAAGGTCATCTGATCTTCCATGTCGGCGGCATGTCGGCATGCATCGATGTCTCCGACGGGCATTACGATCTCACCGAGACGTCGGTCGTCGCCGTCAATCCCTGGGAACCGCACAACTTTCTGCCGACCGATCTTGAGGGCGGCGCCATCTTCTTCGTGCTCTACGTCAACGCCGAATGGTTTGCGCCGGATGCCTCCGGCTCCGACCGGTTGCGCTTCGGCCGCACCCAGTTCAAGCGCACGCCAGCACTCGACAAGCACATCAGGCGGACCGCCGCGCTCGTGTGCGGCGCACCATCGCTCTCCAGTCTCGATTCCGAGCTGAGGCGGCTGATCGACATCTGCTACGACGAAAGCTGGCAGCAGGCCGAGATCGCGCGCGATGCGCGCGCAGGCGGCGCCGTCACCGACTTTCGCGTCCGCAAGTGCATCAAGATGATGTCGGAGAGCCCCGGCGCTGAAATCGAGCTCGACGCCATCGCGCGCGAATCCGGCCTGTCGCGACCGCATTTCTACCGGCTGTTCCGCGTGCAGACCGGCGTCACGCCGAACCTCTATCTCAACACGCTGATCATGGAACAGGCGCTCGAAGCGCTGGTGGCGAGCGAGGTACCGATCGCCGACATCGGCTTCGATCTCGGCTTCTCCTCGCAGAGCGGTTTCACGCGCTTTTTTGCCGCCAATGTCGGGATGGCCCCGACCGATTATCGTCGCGCCGCCAAGGTTTTGCGCGCCTGAGCGCAGGCCACGAAAAGATACTCACGATCAAATGTCGCCCTCGCCGCTTGGCTAGGATGCCGGCAACGCGATCCCGGAAAAGAGGATCGCGCGTGACGGGAGGACGTTCGCTCATGGCAGGGCCAGCAGCCGGCAACGGCTTGCATGCCCCCTCGCCCCGCTTGCGGGGAGAGGGTCTGGGTGAGGAGGAGTCTCCGCAAGTGCGGCGGCAGTTTGGCTTGCGGAGAGTCCCCCTCACCCGGCGCTACGCGTCGACCTCTCCCCGCAAGCGGGGCGAGGTGAAGCCATGAACCGCTTCGTCGAACGCCATCCGGCCTGGGCGCTGATTACGATCATCGCGATTGCGGTCGCGCTCTGGCTGACCTTTGCGGTCTGGCCGCCGGGGCTGGAAGAGGCGATCGGCCGCAAGCGCGTCTTCCTCAACGCGGTCTTCAATGGCATCACGCTCGGTGGCCTCTACTTCCTGGTCGCCAGCGGCTTCACGCTGATCTTCGGCCTGATGCGCAACGTCAACCTCGCGCACGGTTCGCTCTATCTGTTCGGCGGCTATATCGGTTATGCCATCAGCACATCGTCCGGCTCGTGGATCCTCGGCTTCATCGTCGCCTTTGTCCTGACCGCCTTTGTCGGCGTGCTGCTGCAGGTGATCGTGTTCCGCCGGATGGAGGGCCAGGATCTCAGGCAAACAATGGTGACGATCGGGCTCTCGATCGTGTTTGCCGATCTCATGCTGTGGGCCTGCGGCGGCGACTTCTACCAGATCCAGACCCCGAAATGGCTGATCGGTCCCATCGAGCTGCCGCTGGTGACTGCGATCAAATCCTCGGGCGATCCGGTCTACCTCAGATATCCACTCGTCAGGCTCGTGATCTTCGTGGCCTCCGTGGTGATCGGCGTCGCGATGTGGCTCGCGCTCAACCGCACCCGGATCGGCATGATCATCCGCGCCGGCGTCGACGACCGCGATATTCTCGCCGCGACGGGCGTGCGCATCCAGCTCGTCTTCGTCGGGGTGTTCGCCTTCGGCGCGGGGCTTGCCGGCATCGCTGGCGTCGTCGGCGGCACCTTCCAGTCATTGTCGCCCGGCGAAGACATCCGTTTCCTGCTGGCGTCCCTCGTCGTCGTGATCGTGGGCGGCATGGGCTCGATTCCGGGCGCCGCGCTCGGCGCGCTGATCATCGGCCTCGCCGAGCAGCTCGGCTCGGTCTACATCCCGACCTACGCCATCGTCGTGACCTTCCTGATCATGGTGCTGGTGCTGGCTATCCGGCCGCAAGGCCTGTTGGCGAGGCGCTGAGATGTCGCTCGCCCACGATGCCCCAGTTGCCGTAGGCCGCGCCACCAAGGCGCAGCCCCCCGCCCGGACATGGCCGGAGATCAACAACCCCGCTGCCTGGGCCGTCGCGGCCATTCTCCTGATCATGCCGCTGATCGCGAGCAGCTTTTTTCTGATCGAGATATTCGCGAGCACGCTGATCCTCGGCACCGTGGCGCTGAGCCTGATGTTTCTTGCCGGCTATGGCGGCATGGTCAGCCTGATGCAGCTCACCATCGCGGGCTTCTCGGCCTACATGGTCGCGGTGTTCGGCGTCAGCGGCAACCCCAATATCAGCCTGGGCTGGCCGTGGTGGCTCGCGGTGCCGATGGCGCTCGCGCTGGCGACCGCCTTCGGCACGCTCGGCGGCGCGCTCGCGGTGCGCACCGAAGGCATCTACACCATCATGATCACGCTCGCGATCGGAGCGGCCTTCTACTATTTCACCAACCAGAACTGGGCGATCTTCAACGGTCATACCGGCATCAACACCGTGGCCACGCCACACTTCTGGGGCGTGAACTGGCGCGCCGACATTCCCTTCTATTACATCGTGCTGGCGGTCGCCGCGCTCTGCTATTTCGCGGTCGAATACCTCTCGCGCGCGCCGTTCGGCCTGGCGCTCCAGGGTGTGCGCGACAATCCGCGGCGCATGGCGGCGCTCGGCTTCAACGTCAATGCGCACCGCGTCGCGGCCTATGCTTTCGCGTCTTTCGTCGCCGCGCTGGCCGGCGTGCTCCAGGTCTGGAACTATCGCCAGATCTCGCCGGGTTCGGTCAGCGTCGGCGCCTGCATCGACGTGCTGATCATCGCCGTCGTCGGCGGCATCACGCGCCCGATCGGGCCCTTCATCGGCGCGCTGATCTTCGTGCTGCTGCGCACCTTCGCGCTCGACTTCCTGGTCCGACTCGGACTCGACGGCAACCGCTTCCGCCTGCTGATCGGGCTCGGCTTCCTCGCCATCGTGTTCTGGTCCTCGGACGGCGTCATCGGCCTCTGGCAGCGCTGGCGCCAGCATCAACGGCGCGAGGTGAGCCGCACCAGTGGAGGGCGCGGCCATGGATAGCGTCGCCCAACGCCTCTCCGCAGTCGGTGCCGGCGCTGCGCTGGAGCTGCGCGGCGTGACGCGGCTGTTCGGCGCGCTCGCCGCGCTGACCGACGTCACCATCACCGTGCGACCGGGCGAGCGGCGTGCCGTGCTCGGCTCCAACGGTGCCGGCAAGACCACGCTGTTCAACTGCATCACGGGCGACTTCCCACCCTCCTCCGGCACCATCCGCTTCTTCGGCGAGGACGTCACGCACTTCCCGCCCTATGAGCGCATCCGCCGCGGGCTGCGCCGCACCTACCAGATTTCGGCGCTGTTCCCCGGCCTCACCGTGCAGGACAACGTCTATCTCGCCTGCCGCGGCGTGTCGCGCGGACGCTTCTCGTTCCTACGACCGGGGCAGAACGATGGCCTGATGCACGCGGCCGACAATCTCGTGCAGGCCGTCCATCTATCCGCCGTGAAGGACCAGCGCGTGGCCGAGCTCGCCCACGGCCAGCAGCGCCAGCTCGAGATCGCGCTGGCGCTCGCGGGCGCGCCGCGCTTCGTGCTGTTCGACGAGCCGGCCGCGGGCTTGTCGCCGACGGAACGGGCCGAGCTGATTGAGATCCTGACCTCCCTGCCCGCGCACATCGGCTACATCATCATCGAGCACGACATGGACGTTGCGCTGCGGGTCGTCGAGAGCGTCACGATGATGCACAACGGCCGCGTCTTCAAGGAAGGCCTGCCGGAAGAGATCCAGTCCGACCCCGAGGTGCAGGAGCTCTATCTCGGAGGCGGCCATGAATGAGGTCCGCCGCAGCAATCCGGCGCTCGAGGTTCGCGGCCTCGACGTCTATTACGGCCACTCGCACGCGCTGCAAGGCGTCGATCTCGTGCTTGATAGCGGCGTGTTCTCCGTCGTCGGCCGCAACGGCATGGGCAAGACCACGCTGTGCAAGGCGATCATGGGGCTGGTCGGCGTGAGCGGCGGCTCGATCCGCGTCCGCGGCGAGGATGTCACGCGGCGGCCGCCGGCCCAGATCGCCCGGCTCGGCGTCGGCTACGTGCCGCAGGGACGCCGCCTCTGGCGCTCGCTCAGCGTCGACGAGCATCTGCAGCTCGCCGGCGGCCTGCGCTCGGGCGCCTGGACCGTCGAGCGAATCTACGACACATTCCCGCGCCTCGCCGAGCGCAAGGGCCACGGCGGCGGCCAGCTCTCCGGCGGCGAGCAGCAGATGCTGGCGATCTCGCGCGCGCTGCTCACCAACCCTCACTTGCTCATTATGGACGAGCCGACCGAAGGCCTCGCGCCCGTCATCGTCGCGCAGGTCGAGGAGATGCTGCTGCAGCTGGGCGAAGACGGTGACATGTCCGTGCTCGTGATCGAGCAGAACATCGGCGTCGCCACCGCGATCTCGCGCAACGTCGCGATCATGGTCAACGGCCGCATCAACCGCATTATCGACTCCGCGCGCCTTGCCGCGGACCGCGAGCTGCAGCAGCGCCTGCTCGGCGTCGGGCTTCATGCGGAGCTCGAACCGGATATCGAAATCGCCGCATCCGGCGCCGAAACGAAGCCGGCGCCGGCGCCACGGCGCGACGGGCCGGTGCGCATCTACATCTCCAATCCGACGCTGCCGACGCGATGGTCGCAACCGGTGCCGATCGCCCGCATCGAGGCCGCGGCGCGGACGCTCTCGACGCAGGTCGCCCGGCTCGACGAGACGGCGCGGCGCAAGCACGAACCGGTGGCGGCGCAGGCTTCGGGCCCGCCGGTGGTGCTGGTCGTCGGCACGCTCGATACCAAGGGCCAGGAGCTGCGCTACATCCGCGACATCATAGCCGAAAGCGGCCTGCGCACGCGGTTGGTCGACGTCTCGACCAGCGGCAAGCATTCCTCCTGCGATGTCTCCGCGCAGGAGATCGCCCTGAACCACGGCCGCGGCGGCTCCGCCGTGTTCGGCACCGATCGCGGAGCCGCCGTGACCGCGATGGCAGATGCGTTTGCCAATTGGCTGCGGCGCCAAGGCAATGTCGCCGGCGTGATCTCGGCAGGCGGTTCCGGCGCGGCCTCGCTGGTCGCCCCGGGGATGCGGGCCCTGCCCGTCGGCGTTCCCAAGCTGATCATCTCATCCGTCGCCTCGGGCGATGTCGGCCCCTATGTCGGCCCGGCCGACATCACCATGATGTACTCCGTCACCGACGTTCAGGGGCTCAATTCGATCTCACGCGCGGTGCTGGCCAACGGCGCCAACGCGCTCGCCGGCATGGTCAAGGCGCGGCTCGAGGACCGCGAGGCAAAAGAGCGAACCGCCGGCGCCGGGCTGCCTTCAGTCGGCATCACCATGTTCGGCGTTACCACGCCGGCCGTGCAGAAGATCGCGGCCGAGCTGCGCGATCATTTCGAATGCCTGGTCTTTCACGCCACCGGCATCGGCGGCCGGTCCATGGAGAAGCTCGTCGAATCCGGTCAGCTCGCCGGCGTCATCGACCTCACCACGACCGAGATCTGTGACCTCATGATGGGCGGCGTATTTCCCGCCGCCGAGGACCGCTTTGGCGCGATCATCCGCAGCCGCCTGCCCTATGTCGGCTCGGTGGGCGCGCTCGACATGGTCAATTTCGGCGCGCCTGACACCATTCCCGAGCGCTATCGCGGCCGCAAATTCCACGTCCACAATCCACAGGTGACGTTGATGCGGACGACGGCGGAAGAGAACGAGCGCATGGGCCGCTGGATCGGCGAGCGGCTCAACCAGATGGATGGCCCGGTGCGTTTCTTCCTGCCCGAGGGCGGCGTCTCGGCCCTCGACGCGCGAGGTCAGCCGTTCTGGGATCCGGATGCCGACGCCGCGCTGTTCCGCACATTGGAGCGGACCGTGCGGCAGACCGGCAACCGCCAGCTCATTCGCATCCCCAAGAACATCAACGATCCCGATTTCGCCGCCGCCATCGTCAGTGCGTTCCGAAACCTGTTCGGGCGGACCGGTGTGCGGCGGAGACTCGCGAGGTGACCGATGGCCAGGTTTGAACGCGCGGCGCTGCTGAAGAGGTTTCGCGACATGGCAAGGCGCGGCGAGCCGATCGTCGGCGGCGGCGCCGGCACGGGGCTGTCAGCCAAATGCGAGGAAGCCGGCGGCGTCGACCTCATCGTCATCTACAATTCCGGCCGCTACCGCATGGCCGGGCGTGGCTCGCTCGCGGGCCTGATGGCGTATGGCGATGCCAACGCCATCGTGCTGGAAATGGCGAGCGAGGTGCTCCCCGTGGTCGACCAGACCCCGGTGCTGGCGGGCGTCAACGGCACCGATCCCTTCCGCGACATGGACGTCTTTCTCGACCAGCTGAAGGCACTTGGCTTCGCAGGCGTCCAGAACTTTCCGACCGTCGGCCTGATCGACGGTACCTTCCGCGCCAATCTCGAAGAGACCGGCATGTCCTACGCGCTCGAGATCGACATGATCGCCAAGGCACACGACAAGGACATGCTGACCACGCCCTACGTGTTCAGCGAGAAGGAAGCCGCGGCGATGGCGATCGCCGGCGCTGACATCATCGTCTGCCACATGGGCCTGACGACCGGCGGCACGATCGGTGCGCAAACCGCCTTGAGGCTCAAGGACTGCCCGGCGCGGATCGACACCTGGGCCAGCGCCGCGCTCAGCGTCAATCCGGACATCCTGGTGCTGGCGCATGGCGGCCCGATCGCCGATCCCGCGGACGCCGATTTCATCATGAAGAACACCCGTCATTGCCACGGCTTCTACGGGGCGTCCTCGATGGAGCGGCTGCCGGTGGAGCGGGCGCTGACGGAACAAGTGAGGCAATTCAAGGCGATCGGCGCGCGATAACGCCTGATAGGTTCGAGGGAGGGAAAGATGTCAGGGATGTTGGTCGGTGAATTGATCCTCTGGCTGATCGTCGCGATCATCGTGATCGTGGTTGGCGTCTATATCGTGAACTGGCTGTACCACCGCTCCTCCAAGGAGACCTCGTTCGTCCGCACCGGCTTCCTCGGCGAACGCGTGGTGATCAATGGCGGCGCCTTCGTGCTGCCGTTCATCCACGACTACACGCCCGTCAACATGAACGTGCTGCCGATGGGCATCGTGCGTTCGAAGCAGGATGCCGTGATCACCCGCGACCGCATGCGCGTCGACATCGAGGCCGACTTCTACGTCCGCGTTCAGCCGACTCGGGAGGCCGTCTCGATTGCCGCGGCGACACTCGGCCGCCGAACCTTGGAACCCGGGCAGCTCCACGCACTGCTGGCCGGCAAGTTCATCTCCGCGATCCGCTCGGTCGCCTCCGAGATGACCATGGAGGAGATGCACGAACGTCGCGGCGACTACGTCGCGCGGGTCAAGACCGAAGCGGCGGAAGCTCTCGCCCAGAACGGCCTCGAGCTGGAGTCGGTCGCGATCACCGATCTTGACCAGACTGACCTCGAATTCTTCAACCCCTCGAACCGGTTCGACGCCGAAGGCCTGACCCGCTTGATGGAGGACATCGAGGCCAGGCGGAAGCTGCGCAACGACATCGAGCAGGATTCGATGATCAAGATCCGCTCCCGCAACCTGGAAGCCGAGCGGCAGGCGCTCGAGATCGAGCGCGAGAGCGAGACCGCGCGCCTGGAGCAGGAACGCGACATCGAGATGCGCCGCGCGCTTCAGCGCACCGAAGTCGCGCGAGAGCGGGCCCTGCGCGAGACCGAGGCCGAACAGGCGCAGATTTCCGCCCGTGAGGCCATCGAGCGCGCCCGCATCGCCAATGAGCAGGCGATCGCCGAGGCCCGCATCGCCTCCGAGCGCGAGACCCGCCAGAAAGAGATCGAGCGAACCCGCACCATCGAGGAAAAGGAGCTGCTGGCGCGCGAGGAGATCGAGAAGACCCGGATCGCCAACCAGCGCTCGATCGACACCACACGCATCGCCTCGGAACGCGAAGTCCGCCAGCGCGAGATCGAGCGGATGCGCACAGTCGAGGAAGCCGAGATCGCCGCGCGCGAGGCAATCGAGAAAGCCCGCATCCAGCAGGACCGCGTCGTCACCGACGCCCGCATCGCCAACGAGGAAGAGACGCGGCGCCGCGAGATCGAGCGGACGCGCGCGGTCGACGAGGCCGAGATTGCCGCACGCGAGGCCACCGAAAAGGCGCGCATCGCCCAGACGCTGATCGTCAATGTCGAGCGCATCTCCTCGGACGAGCGCACCCGCGCGCTGGAAATCCAGCAGGTGCGGACCATCCAGGAGGCCGAGATCGAAGCGCAGCGCGCGGTCGAGGCCGCCCGCATTGCCCGGGAGCGGACGCTGGCTGCCGAGCGCATCGCTGCCGAGCAGAACACACGGCAGCTGGAGATCGAGCGCAACCAGGCGCTGGACGTCGCCGGCATCGCCGCGCGCGAGACCACGGAAGCCTCGCGCATCGCCCAGGAGGAGCGCGTGCGCTCCCTGGAGATCGCCCGCAACCGCGCCGTCGAGGAAGCTGACATCGCCTCGCGCGAGGCGATCGAGGCGGCCCGCATCGCCCAGGAAAAGGCGGTTGCGGCCGAGCGCATCCAGGCCGAACGGGAGACGCGCGCGCTCGAAATCGAGCGGACCGGCGTCCTCGAGGCGGCCGAGCTGAAGCGGCGCGACGCCATCGAGCGGCAGCGCATCACGGTCGACCTGGCGCTCGAGGCCGAGCGCATCAATTCCTCCAAGAAGCGCGAAGTGCTCAACATCGAGCAGAAGAAGGCGATCGAGATCGCGGACGAGGACCGCGTCATCGCGCTGTCGACCAAGAAGTCCGAGCGGATCGACGCCGACCGCCAGGTCCGGCAGGCCGAGATCGTGGCGCGCAAGGAGGTCGAGACCACCGACGTTTCGCGCGAGCAGGCGCTGGAGGCCGCCCGCATCGAGCGGCGCCGCGCCATCGAGCAGCTCGAGGTCGCCCGCGTCCAGTCGCTCCAGGAGGCCGAGATTGCTGCGCGCGAGGAAGTCGAGCGTGCCCGCATCGCCTCCGACCGCGGCCTCGACGAGGCCCGCATCGGCCGCGAGCGCGAGCTGCGCAAGCTCGAGGTCAATCGTGAGAAGGACGTCGAGACGGTGCTGATGGAGAAGGCGATCGCGATCCATCAGAAGTCGCTGGAGGAGTCGGCCGCGCGCGCGGCCGCCGAGGAGGCGCGGATCCGGGCGACCGAAGCCGCCGAGCGCGTCGTCACCGCCCGCGAGAGCGAGATCGCCAAACGGCGCAAGACCGTCGAGGTTCTGCTGGCGGAGAAGCAGGCCGAAGAGACCCGCATCGCCGCCGAAGCCGAGCGCGTGCGCGCCGCGGTCGAAGCCGAAGCGCAACGCATGCTGAACGAAGCCGAGAACGTGCTGACCGACCAGGCACGCTATTCGCTGTTCCGCAGAAAGCTGCTCGACCGCATCGAGGGCATCGTGCGCGAGAGCGTCAAGCCGATGGAGAAGATCGAAGGCATCCGCATCCTCCAGGTCGACGGCCTCAACGGCAACGGCCACGGCAACGGCAATGGCGGCCGCAGCGCCACCGACGAGGTGATCGACTCGGCGCTACGCTACCGAGTCCAGGCGCCGCTGATCGACTCGATCCTGTCGGATATCGGCGTCGAAGGCGGCAGCCTGGCCAAGATGCCGGGGCTGATCCGCGAGGCCCGCGACATGCAGGGCATCAAGGAGGCCGCGCGCAAGGGTGGCGGCGGAGGTGGTGGCGGTGGTGACAAGCCGGCTGCCGCTCCGCCTGCGACTGAGGGCGGCGAGCCGCCGGCCGAGCGCGGGCCGCGGAAGAAGAGCTGAGGTCTTAAGCAATGGCCCGCGTCTACGTCTCCACCGTCGTCAACGCCCGCAACGACCGCGTCTGGGCGCGGGTGCGCGATTTCAATGGCCTGCCGAACTGGCATCCGGCCATAGCCGAAAGCCGGATCGAGGGCGGCGAGCCCGCCGACAAGATCGGTTGCGTCAGGGATTTCCGGCTGCGCAACGGCGACCGCATCCGCGAGAAGCTGCTCGGCCTCTCCGACTACGACATGTTCTGCACCTACTCGATCCTGGAATCGCCGATGGGCGTCGAGAACTACGTCGCCACCCTGCGCCTGACGCCCGTCACCGACGGCGACCAGACGTTTATGGAATGGACCGCGGAATTCGACTGCGCGCCGGAACGGGAGACCGAGCTCGTCAACAATATCGGCGGCGGAGTGTTCCAGGGCGGCTTCGACGCGTTGAAGCGCGTGTTCGGAGGCTAGCCGTGCCGCATATCGTCAAGAGCACGATCCTGAACGCACCGACGGACGCGGTGTGGGACGTGCTGCGCGATTTCAACGGGCACGACCGCTGGCACCCGGCGGTTGCGACCTCCTCCATCGAACGCGCGCAATCCGCCGACAAGATCGGCTGCGTCAGGCGGTTCAAGCTGAAGGACGGCTCGGAGCTGCGCGAGCAGCTGCTGGCGCTGTCCGACCTCGAGCAGACCTTCAGCTATTGCCTGCTCGATACGCCGGTCCCGATGTTCAACTACGTCGCCCATGTCCGGCTGCTGCCGGTCACCGACGGCGACCGCACCTTCTGGCACTGGGAGTCGCGATTCACGACGAAGCCGGAGGACAAGGACCGCGTCAGCCACATGGTGGCCGAAGGCATCTATCAGGCCGGATTCGAAGCGATCCGCCGCCATCTGAAGGAGGCCGCTTAAGCCATGGCCGTGACGGTAAAGACCTTTACGAATGCGAGCGAGGCGGCTGGCGCGCTGTCGTCGGACCGGAGCGCGCGCTATCTCGGCGGCGGCACGCTGGTGATGCGCGCGCTGAACGAAGGAGACGTCTCGATCTCGACGATCGTCCGGGCGCAGGACCAGGCGCTGACCCGGATCGACGCCTCAAGTCCACGCATCACGCTGGGCGCCGGCGTCACCTTCGCGCGCGTGCTCGCCGAGCGCGACCTCACCTTCCTGCATGCGCCCGCCCGCTCGATCGGCGGTCCCGCCGTCCGCAACATGGGCACGGTCGGCGGCAATCTGTTCGCGCCGAACCCTTACGGCGATTTCACCGTGGCGCTGCTGGCGCTCGACGCCACCATTGCGGTTCAAGGCGGCTTCGGCTCGCGCGATATTCCGATTGAGGAGTTCCTGCAGGGGCGTGAGCGCCAGGCCGGGACGTTGGTGCTGTCGGTGTCCTGCACGCGGCCGGCAAGCAGCGAGGCGTTCCGATATCGCAAGATCGCGCGCATCAAGCCGAAGGGCGGCTCGGTGATCACGCTTGCCGCGCATCTGCCGGTCAGCGGCGGACGGATCGCGGGTGCACGGATTGCGCTAGGCTCGATGGCGCCGACCCAGATCCGCGCTCGCGCCGCCGAGCGCGCGCTGGAGGGCCGCTCGCTGGATGCGGCGACCATCGCAGCTGCGGCCTCTGCCGCCACAGAAGGAACATCGCCCTCAGACAACGCGCTCGGCAGCGCCTGGTATCGCCGCGAGATCGTCGGCGTGCATCTGCGGCGCCTGCTGTCGGGACAGGAATAGCTCGCCATGACAAAAATCCCCCTGCAGTTTCGCCACAACGGCCGCGACGTCGCGATCTTCGTCGACGGCGGCACCAACCTGCTCGTCGCGCTGCGCGAGCTGATCGGCGACATGACGCCGAAATTCGGCTGCGGCCAGGGTGGCTGCGGCACATGCAGCGTGCTGATCGATGGCGAGCTTCACCTCTCCTGCCTGACGCTCGCCGAGACCGTCGCGGGCCGCTCGGTCGAGACGCTCGACGGCATGAAGCAAGGCCCGAACCTGCATCCGCTGCAGCGCGCCTTTGCCGACAATTTCGCCGCCCAGTGCGGCTATTGCACGCCGGGCATGCTGATGGCCGCAAAGGCGCTGCTCGACCGCAATCCCGCCCCAAGCCGCGCCGACGTGATCGAGGCGATTTCCGGCAATATCTGCCGCTGCACCGGCTACGAGCCGATCATCAATGCCATCCTCGCCGCCGCGGGCGGCCGGGCAAGCGCCTGAGGTCAGACCATGCTGGAACTGCGCAAGGACATCTTCGCCGACGAGCGCGACGACAATCTCAAGGAGATCGGCAAGGGCACGCAGCGGCAGGACATGCTCGGCCACATCACGGGCACGTCCAGCTATTTCAACGACCACAAGCTGCAGGGCATGCTGCACCTGAAGGTCGTTCGTTCGACCCAGGCCCATGCAAGGCTGCGCCGCATCGATACCACCGAGGCCGAGCGCTCGGCCGGCGTGCGCCGGATCATCCGTGGCGCGGACGTGCCACGCAACCTCAACACGCTGCTCAGCCTGATCAACTTCGGCAAGGACGACGAGCCGTCGCTGGCGGTCGACAAGGTCCGCTACAAGGGCGAACCGATCCTCGCTATCGTCGCCGACAGCGAGCGCGAGGCGTTCGAGGCGATCGCAAAAGTCAGGATCGATTACGAGCCGCTGCCGGCCGTGTTCGACGTCGAGGATGCGCTGAAGCCGGGTGCGCCCGTCGTCAACGAGACCTATCCGAAGAACGCCTTCATCTATCATGACGTCTACGACCACCAGCGCCTGCGCTTTGGCGATGCCGATGCCGCGCTCGCAACCGCCGACCACGTGCTCGAGCAGCGCTACCAGATGTCGCCGATCGAGCACGCGCCGACCGAGACCAACGGCGCGATCGCCGCGCCCGATACCAACGGCCGCTACGTCGTCTATACCTCGACGCAGGCACTGTTCTTCTCGGTCGACACCTGCGCCAAGATCCTCGACGTGCCCTCCAACACCTTCCACTTCATCGGCGGCACCGTCGGCGGCGGCTTTGGCGGCAAGGTCGACACCTTGACCGAGCCGCTCGCGATCCTCGGCGCCATGTTGACGGGGCGCCCCGTCCGCTACGTGTTCGGCCGCGAGGAGGAGATGCAGTACGGCCCGCCGCGCGGCGCCGAGCGCATCTACATCAAGGACGGCGTGATGCGCGACGGCCGCATCGTCGCGCGCAAGATCCGCGCCTATTTCGACAGCGGCGCCTATACGCGGCTGTCGAGCTATGCCGCCGTGAAATGCGCCGCGCACCTGCCGGGCCCCTACACCATCCCGAACGTCTATGGCGACGTCTATTGCGTCTTCACGAACCGCACGCCGGCGACCGCCATGCGCGGCTTCGGCGTCACTGCGATGGACTTCGCCATCGAATGTCAGATGGACAAGCTCGCAAACCTCGTCGGCATGGACCCCATGGAGTTCCGGATTCTGAACGCCTATCGCGACGGCGACATGAAGGCGCACCGGCGCGAGGCCAAGAACACCGCGCTGATCGAGTGCGTCCAGGTTGCCGCCGAGAAGGCCAAATGGCCGATCCGCGACGAGTTTAAGCGCGCCTCCTCGCGCAAGGACGGCGGCGGCAGCCGCGCCGTGATCCCGCCAACACCGACGGATTCGCGCAGCCGGCCCGCTGCGCCGGCGCAGCAGCGCACGACCTACGACCGCGCGCCGGTGACGGCGACAAGAGAGCCGCCGCGCGAACCACCTCCGCCGGCGCCGCCACCTCCCCCGCCC